>JBATUQ010000047.1:0-1771 GCA_049671285.1 Leeuwenhoekiella sp.
GATTGGGACAGGTGGACAGAAAAAATTTCTGTGACTTACGAATATGGAAAGGTAAAAGTCAAAAGTGTTTCTCTTGGAAATGAAATGTGGGATAATGGACGTAATTCAAAAAGAGTGCGACTATTCAAATATGCATTTCAACAAACAGAGAAAGAATTCGATAAAGAAGCTTTATAGTCCTCCAAGGCAGGATTTGTGAGAAATCGGAGAGCATTATCTTTGGAGTTCTCACACAACAAAGCCTATGCTCTCCTTCAACCTCAGTCAAGCCGATGCTGATTGCGTAAATATCGAAAGAAAAACGCATTTGAACCCTTTAATTCGAGGCCGAATGCATGTTTTACATCTTGTACATATAGGATATAAGAAAGTAGAGTGCGCAAAAATAGTAGGTTGTCACGTCAACTCAGTGACCAACTATATTAAAATGTATCTTGATGGTGGTCTTGATGCAATCAGACAACTCAACTATTGTTTTGTCCGTCACGAACTCGAACCCGTATACGCACAAGTTGAACAAGCCTTGGAGCAATCAGATTGTAGTACAGTAGAAGATGCTCGTGAAATCCTTAAAGCCCGTTTTTCTTATGAGCGCAGCAACGAAGCCGTACGTCAGTTGCTTCATCGACTGGGTTTTAAGCGTAGAAAAACCGGTACTTTTCCAGGTAAGATAGCTAATTTTGAGGAGTGGCAAGCGAAGCAAGATAGCTTTATTAAAGAAATCTACGAGTTGATTCAAAAGGCTGACAATAAGGAGCTTGACTTGGTGTTTGGAGATGCAGCTCACTTCGTTTATGGAAAATTCAGTAGTTATTCTTGGGGTAAAAAGGTACGTTACAGTCCAAGCGGCCACGGCCGACATAGAATCAATGTGTATGGTGTTTATGATGTAATGACCAATGAAGTTTACTCCATGTACAATGAGGGCTACATTAACGCTGATTTTATGGTCGAATATTTTGAATGGCTACGCGAAAACATTTATCAAGATCAGCATCGACCTTTACACGTCGTATTAGACAATGCTCGATATCAACATTGCAACTACGTCAAGGAATGTGCTGCTGGTTTAAATATCGTCTTAGAATTCCTGCCTGGATATTCCCCTAATCTGAACCTGATCGAACGACTATGGAAATATATGAAGCAAATACTGGCTAAGTCTTATCACACTTGTAAAGAAACTTTTGAAAGAGCTATCGCGGAGCTTCTTGAAAATTTAAATCATAGTGATCATCAGGAAAAGTTGTGGACTTTAATGAATCCACTTTTCCAGCGATTTGAAAAATCACAAATCCTGCCTTGGTGAACTATAGTAATCCAGCCGTCTATCATTTCTGGGCTACCATATTCTTCAACAGTATGGATTTTAAACATATTAATCCAAAAGTCATCATTAACTCCCCCATCAAATTCTTTTGCTATTCTCTCAATAAGGACAATAATTTTATTTGTGAACCAATCAAATTGAAATCCTCTTAAATACTCTAGTCTACTTATTATTTCAAGCCAATCATTTTTATTACCTGTTATTTCTACTCTAGGTATTCCACAAATTACCGTAACTACAATAAATTCAAAAAAGGATTTTACTGTATTCATTGTTGAGATTCTAAAGACCATTTCTTCATCCTCTGTAGTCATAGAAAATTTCCTACTAAGATTATCTACAAAACCATCTCCAATCTCTTTATCTAACTTTTCACAGAACTCATCAACAACACCTTTGCATTCTTCAACATTCTCCCAGTTCATTTCATCTCTTCTCACA
>JBATUQ010000048.1:0-59794 GCA_049671285.1 Leeuwenhoekiella sp.
TACGTATATCGACCAGGTCCCCACACTTTTTGAGTTTGGGGTGCAGTACCTGTTCCAGACCAGGATCCCCGGTGAAGACGGCCTTATCGCCTTTAGGCGGGATGAGCGTTACCGGGTAGATATCAACACGGCTCCTGCACCACTGCCTACATCGGCAACCTCCCAAAATGAGACCATAAGGAACTACAACTATATCTTCAATAACGGAATCGGGCACCACTTGAACGATCCGGTCAGGAATCAGCCTTATTAGGTAAACAAAAATTGAGGTGGCATTTGACTAATTGATGTATCTGTAAATTAACAGTTAATTCCATATAAACCTCACATTGATAATACAGTGTGGGGTTTTCTATTGGTCAAAAGTTAAAACGTTTGGTCGCTCAGGAAAGGGCAGGACGGCGATTGCGCTAAAAATACCTATTTTTGAGAAGTATGAACTGGGATCGGTTTAGCAAAATCCAATAATGAATAAATGGCAATGACAACACACAGATTGAGGGTAAGTTTGATTTTAATATGTTTAATACTTTGTGCCAGATTAGCTTCTGCTCAGGACAATGTAGCTAAAGAAAAACCCAATATCATATTTATACTGACCGATGATCAAAGATTTGATGCGATTGGCTATGCACAAAATAAATTTGTCAAAACTCCAGAGATGGATGAATTGGCCAATTCAGGTACTTACTTTAAAACCGCAATAGTAACAACACCTATTTGTGCTGCCAGCCGTGCGAGTATATTCACAGGCCTGCACGAGAGGGCACATAATTACAATTTTCACACGGGTGATATACGAGAGGAATACATGCTGGATTCTTATCCTAAATTACTGAAGGATAATGGCTACCACACCGGATTTTTTGGCAAGTACGGTGTTAGCTATGATGATCTTCACAAACAATTTGATGAGTATGAAAGTTATGATAGAAACAATAGATACAAAGACAGAAGGGGATATTTTTATAAAACCCTGAAAAATGACACCGTACATCTAACAAGATATACCGGTGAAAAAGCTCTTGAGTTTATCGGCGACAATGCCAGCAATGACAAGCCTTTTTGCTTGTCACTGAGTTTTAGCGCCCCTCACGCTCACGATGGCGCACCGGAGCAATACTTTTGGCAAACGGAAACCGATAAACTACTCCAAGACATCACGATACCTGAGCCCGACTTGGGCGATGACAAGTATTTTGAGGAACAACCACAAATAGTGCGTGATGGCTTTAACAGGTTGCGTTGGACCTGGCGATACGATACCCCTGAAAAATACCAGCACAGTCTAAAGGGATATTACCGGATGATTGCAGGTATAGACTTGGAAATTGCCAAAATAAGGGCAAAACTTAAAGCAGAGGGCATTGAGAAAAATACCGTCATTATCCTAATGGGTGATAACGGTTATTTTTTGGGAGAGCGGCAAATGGCCGGAAAATGGTTGATGTACGACAATTCCATTCGGGTGCCTTTGATCATCTATGATCCCAGGGTTAACAAACACCAGGACATTGATGATATGGTCTTGAATATAGATGTTACTTCAACAATTGCAGACCTGGCCGGAGTGAAAGCGCCTCAAACGTGGCAAGGAAAAAGTTTAATGCCCATTGTTAACCAAAATACTAAATCGATTGAAAGGGATACTATTTTAATTGAGCATTTGTGGGATTTCAGCAAAATTCCGCCCAGTGAAGGTATTCGAACCAAAAAATGGAAATATTTCCGCTATGTCAATGATCAAACATTGGAAGAACTCTACAACCTTGAAAAAGACCCCAGAGAAACCAAAAACCTTATAGGAAGCAGAAAACATAAAGAAATCGCAGATAATCTTCGCAACAAACTTGACCAGATCATAAAGAAGAACGGCAACGCATATCGTGCAGCGCCTTCAGAATTATCGGTTGAATTGATAAGAAGGCCAGAGGCAGGCGTAAAGATTATAGATTTGAAACCAGAGTTTGGATGGACTGTTCCGGCAGGTTCGACTTCACAGTCGGCCTATCAATTACTAATAGCGTCAAACGAAGCAACGATCAATGCCAACAATGGTGATGTTTGGGATAGTGGAAGAGTTGAGTCACCCTCCAACTCAAATATTGAGTACAAAGGGAGCGGCCTAGAACCCGGAAAGACGTATTTCTGGAAAGTACGTATTTGGGATAATGAAAACAGATTGGTCGATTATTCCGAAGTGCAAAAATTTTCGACGGGCAACAGTGACAATGATATGATTTCAACTGAAAATGGCTTTTCTGTTGAAAGGATCAATCCCGTAGAATTTGAAGAAAGGGGAGATCACTATTTCATGGATTTTGGTAGAGCGGCTTTTGCAACCTTGAGTTTTAATTACAAAGCCAGCAAGCCGCACATTTTAACCGTACGTATTGGCGAGCAACTGGACGGAAAGGCGATCAACAGGGAACCTTTCAAAAAAAGTCATATACGTTACCAAGAGGTCAAGGTCAACGTTTCACCAGAGAAAACGGAATATCAAATACAAATTGAGCCGGACAAACGCAATACCTTACCCAATAAGGCAATTCAATTGCCTGACGGATTTCCTGTACTTATGCCATTTAGATATGCAGAAGTGGAAGGTGCGCAAAGCGAGTTAAAAAGTTCAGACTTTGAGCAGATGGCACACTTCGGATATTGGGATGATAAAGCTAGTAGTTTTGAAAGTGACAATGACATTCTCAATCAGGTCTGGGAGCTGTGCAAATATTCGATTAAGGCTACGACATTTAGTGGTCTTTACGTAGATGGAGATAGGGAACGTATACCCTATGAGGCCGATGCGTACTTAAATCAATTAAGTCATTATACAACAGATAGGGAGTACGCTATTGCAAGACGCACAATCGAGTACTTTATGGAGAACCCAACGTGGCCAACAGAATGGCAACAGCACGTAGCCTTGTTGTTATTTGCTGATTACATGTACACGGGGAACAAGGAGCTTATTGAGCGTTACTATGAACCCTTGAAGCATAAAACGCTTTATGAATTATCCAATGAAGATGGCCTTATAACTTCTACCAAAGTAGATGAGAAGTTCATGTACAAGCTTGGATTTAAACCTGGCTACAACAAGCCATTGACGGACATCGTTGATTGGCCTTCTGCCGGATGGGGCGGCGATCCCACTAACAAAGGGGAACGGGATGGCTATGTTTTCAAACCGTACAATACGGTGATCAATTCATTTTTTTATGAGAATATGACCATTATGGCAGAGTTTGCCAAAATTCTGGAAAAACCAAAAGAGGCTCTTGACTTCGAATATAGGGCAGCAAAAGCCAAACAGGCTATAAATGAGCAAATGTTTGACAAGAAGCGTGGCATATACGTTGATGGTATAGGCACTGATCACGCTTCTTTACACGCCAATATGATGCCCTTGGCATTCGGTCTGGTACCGAAGGAGCATCACAAGACGGTTGTCGATTTTGTAAAATCAAGAGGGTTGGCTTGCAGTGTTTATGGCGCACAGTTTTTAATGGATGGTTTGTACAATGCTGAAGAGGAGGACTATGCCTTAAAACTTTTAACCAGTACCGATGAAAGAAGCTGGTACAATATGATACGTGTGGGATCAACTATAACTTTAGAGGCCTGGGATTTAAAGTATAAGAACAATCTAGATTGGAATCATGCTTGGGGCGCAGTACCTGCCAATGTAATACCACGTGGACTATGGGGGATAAAACCGAAGACACCAGGATTTGGTATAGCAACCATCAAACCACAATTGGGTGATCTAGAGTCCAGCAAGATCGAAGTTCCTACAGTGGTGGGAACCATCAAAGGGACATACAGATATTACGGATCAAGATTGCAGATCTATAGAATTGAAATTCCGGCAAATATGGTGGCCGAATTCAGTCTGAACGGTTTTGAAGGGAAGAATTTGAAATATAACGGCAAAAAAGTTTCAACGGCATTCGGCAATCTCAGGCTTACTCCTGGTACTCATAATATAGAGGTAAGAGTCAATTCATTTTAGCAATTTTATACATCAGAAATGTTTGGTGGAAATGGTAGTGCAAAATTTTCACTAAATAATATCGGCGAGACTCATTGGTTTTTCATTTGATGTTAAACGATTTATTTTGTACTAAGGAGTAGGTGTTTTGACAGCAATAAAATACTAACCAACTCGGTCAGAGGCCTGCACAATTCTTTCTTGAGACAAAAGGCAGATAACCGGTGGATGGATGGGCGGTAAGAATGGTGTAAAATAAAATTTGATAATCAGAGGGATGAATGCATAACAGTACAGGATGGTTCAGACCAAAGTTTACTTTAGATTAGTTGATTGTGAATATCCACGACTTTTTTGAATTTAAAAATCTTTTTTACAGTACATAATTTCGCCTGTTCATCTCTATTAAAAGTGGAAAAGATAACTTAATAATTACTCTCGAATTTTTTAAAATAATTAATGAACCGTTCAAAATGAAATACTCACAAAGTAAATACAATCTAAAAATCAGGAACTACGGTCTTGTCGTTTTCGCTCTTATTCTGATTTGTACCACGTCATGTACCGAAAAGTCAGGCGCTGGCGAGACGCTATTAGAAGAGTCTGATGATACAATGGCAGAGGAACCTGATGATACTGAAAACAAATGCCCCAACGGTATATTGTTTGCTGAAAATAATGGACTTGTCAAAGTGGACATAGAGAATCCAAGTCAAATAAGTAATGGCTGGACAACAGCCACCAGGCTCTTAGGCTTTGAAGGGGAAGATTACCTTGTTTGGAACGGTGATGACTTTTTTAACAATCCGGGTAATGGAGTGATGAGATTTTCTATTAAGATTACAACTCCTGGTGTTTATCAATTTGTTTGGAGCTCAAGAATAGCCGCCGGTAACAGCAACACAGAACATAATGATTCGTGGTTAAAAATTAATGCTGACGATTTTTATGGAGAAAAAGCCAATACAGACGAACGGGTTTACCCCAAAGGTTCTGGTAAGACCCCCAACCCTGAAGGGTCAAGTGGTAATGGATACCTTAAAGTATATATGAATAAGCTTGGTGAATGGTTTTGGCGTTCCTCGACCAACGATAACGACCCCCATAATATTTTTGCCAAATTTAATGAAGCCGGCACCTATGATATCGAAATTTCAGGAAGGTCAAAATCGCACGCGATCGACCAATTTGTGCTATACCGAACGGATAAAACATTAGATCAGGCGAAAGCCTCGGCACTGAGTGAAATAATTTGCAAGTAATCTAAATGCCCTAGTTGAAAGAAACCCTAATTTTTTTATTGATTTGCTGTTTGGGATTTTACGGTCACGCCCAAAATCCCATAGTGCCCAATGTGGGATTAAATGACCCACACATTCATATTTTTAAGGATACAGCTTACGTCTATGCTTCCCACGACAAGTCAAAAAACAATGAGGAGTTTGTAATGGAAGATTGGTGGGTGTGGTCATCCCCCGACCTGGTAAACTGGACTGAAAGGTCTAAACTAAAACCAGCGGATACTTATATAGGAAAAGACTATAATAGATGTTGGGCAACTGACGTTGGTTACAAAGATGGCAAATACTACTGGTATTTTTCAGAAGGGAATGAGCAAACAGGTGTGGTAATGAGCAATACACCCGTTGGGCCTTGGGAAGATCCACTTAAAAAACCACTATTGACTTCTGGATTGACACCTACTCACGAATACGATATTTCTATATTTGAGGAAGATGGTGAGCACTACATTATCTTTGGGGTGTGGAATTATTATATTGCCAAATTGAATGCAGATATGATCAGCCTTGCTGAAGAGCCCAAAAAAATAACAATCAATAATCCAAGGGGTCCTTACAACAGAGATGGCAGCAATACAAAAATGCCTACAGACGATAAGCCTTTTTTGCACCGCTACAACGGAATGTATTATCTGTCCTGGGGCTGTTTCTATGCCACGTCAGACAATGTTTATGGCCCTTACGATTATAAAGACTCTATTGTAAAAGAATCCAGTTTTGCTGATGGTTATAGTGAGCCCACTTGGCCCAACGGTTTTTTACAGGGGCGACATGGCTCATTTTTTGAGTGGCACAACCAGTGGTACTTTGCTTATTGCGACATCAGTCAAACGGGCAATCGTTACTTTAGGGATACATTCATCAGTTATGTCCACTACAGGGAAAGCGGGGAGATAGAAACCATACGGGTTGACGGTATCGGAGTAGGACAGTATGATACAAGCCAAGGGTACATTGAAGCAGAAGATTATTTTGCAGCTAAAAATGTGGATAAAATAGAAAATCCAATCGGTGGTTTTTCCGCAATCGCTACCAAAGAAGATGCTTTTTTAATATTCCCGAATATTAATAATATTGCAGATAAAAGCAGCATTCAATTTGAATATGTAACAAACGGTATGGCGACGATCGAGCTGAGGGAAGATTCTGAAGAAGGTCGTTTGATAAGGACCTGTGATTTTTCGGCTAACGATTCCAGGGCATATAAGAAAATGAGTTTTCCCGTTACTAATTTGAAGAATGTCAAATCACTTTGTATTGTATTCAAAAATAATTCAGTAAAAGATTTGAAAATCAATAGATTTCAATTCAACTAACCTTTAAATGGTTCAAAACGATAATGAAAATAAAACTTACAATAGCATATTTTTTCGCAGTGTTGATTACGGCTTGCTCCTCTTCAGCACAAACGCGTAACAATAAAAAAGACCAAGACCTTGATCAAAGGTATAAGGACTCCAGTTTGTCGATAGATGAACGCGTGGAAGCTCTTCTGCCCCTACTTTCGCTGGAAGAAAAGGTAGCTCAAATGAGGATTTTTCACGCCAATATTGGTGTCGGTTCTGACGATAACGGAAAGATGAAACTTTCTGAGGAGGTTATTGAGAAATTAAAACTGGGAATAGCCGGTATAAAAAATCCCGGTGAGCATATTGATGCGGTCGCTGCGGCAAAATTGAACAATGAACTACAAAAGTATATCATCGATAGCAACAGGTGGGGGATTCCGGCACTTTTTGTCACAGAATCCTACAATGGCGTAGATGCCGAAGGGTGTACTGTATTTGGACGGCCATTGACCTCGGCAGCTTCTTTCAATCCTGATCTGGTATACCGCATTTGGAATGTGGTTGGCAGGGAGGCACGACTAAGGGGTATGCACATGTGTCATTCGCCAGAAGCTGATATAGTTCGCGATCCCAGGTTTGGAAGGATGAGCGAAGCGTTTGGGGAGGATACTTATTTGACAACGCAAATGGTAACCAATGCCATCAAGGGGGTACAAGGGGATTACAAAGGTCTTGGCGATGGCACGCATATCGGCGCAGTGGCCAAGCATTTTGCCGGTTATGCTCAGGTTTTGGGTGGCTCAAATTTTGCGGCAATCGAAATCTCACCACGTACTCTTATAGATGAAATCTATCCACCGTTTGAAGCTGCCGTAAAAGAGGGGAGGACATTGGGTATAATGGCTTCCCACGGGGATATTAACGGTGTGGCCAGCCACGGTAATCCAGAGCTTCTCACGGGCATATTGCGTGATCTATGGGGCTTTGATGGTTATGTGGTGTCAGACTCCAATGATATCGCCAGGCTGTTCTACTTTATGCACGTGGCAGAATCACCGGAAGCTGCTGCTCAAATGGGCCTGGAGGCGGGTATTGATATTGACCTTTATGCGGAGGACTCCTATGCGTACCTACCGGAAATGGTCAAGAAAAACCCTGAACTTGAAAAATTGATCGACCGATCGGTAAGACGGGTTTTGAGGACTAAGTTTATTCTTGGGCTGTTTGACAATCCCTTTATCGATATCGAGGAAGTTAAAAAAGGGGTACGGGCAGAATCTTCTCTGGATTTGGCCAAGGAGGCAGATTTAGAATCGATCATTCTTCTTAAAAACGACAATAAAATATTGCCATTAGATAAGAACGAGACTACAAAAATTGCACTTTTGGGTCCTTTGGTCAAACACAATACCAAAGAAATGTTTGAATCCGTATCAAAAAACAACATTAGTTATGTTGCAGAAAAAGGGTTCAATTTAACTGATGGGTCCGGTGGTGTCCCCAAGCTTTTGGACAGAGATCAAAAGTCCATTGACAACTTGGTAGGCATCGCTAAAAATTCTGATGTGGTCATCCTCTTTTTGGGTGGTGATGAATTTACTTCGAAAGAAGCCTATTTCAACAATGCTCTCGGGGACCGCGCTACCATTGAACCTGTTGGGCCTCAAGATGAATTAATAGAGAAAATAAAAGCGTTGGGCAAACCGGTAATCGTTGTACTAAAACACCGAAGGACCTTGGCAATTAATACAATAGCACGGGAAGCTGACGCAATTTTGGATGCTTGGGACCTGAGTGAATTTGGGGATCAATCCACTGCACGCATTATTTTTGGAGAGGTTTCACCATCAGGTAAATTGCCCGTAACGGTGCCACGGTCAATAGGTCAATTGCCCTATCACTACAGTATGAAGGAAATTAATTATAAGAAGGGATACCTGTTTCTGGAAGACGGGCCGTTATTTCCATTTGGATACGGGTTGAGTTATGGCGAATTCAAATACTCAGACATCAAAGTCTCAAGAACAGAAATTACAGCAGATTCCAGTCTTGAGGTAAGTGTAAAAGTACAGAACATAGGGGATGTGCCCGGCAAGGAGGTTGTACAGATGTATATCAAGGATATTATTGGTTCTGTGACCAGACCGGATAAAGAACTCAAAGGTTTTGAAAAAATCAATTTGAACCCGGGTGAAAGCAAATTAGTCAAGTTTACCATCACCCCTGATATGCTCGAATTTACCGGACTCAAAATGGAGAAAACCCTTGAACCTGGCGAGTATGCCGTAAAAATAGGTACAAGCTCAACAGATTATCTTGAAACGACTTTTAAACTAATATCTAAATAAAATGAAAAAATCAATAATTGTGGCTATGGTTGTAGCTAGCCTGGTAAGTTGTTCGACAACTCAACAGGTGGTCGCTCAGGACAACTTGAACAAGGCCGAAATAAAAATGGCAATGAGAAATGCCTTAGAATGGCAGGAAGCACACCCGATTATGGCAGAATCTCCAACTGACTGGACCAATGGGGCCTATTACGTAGGTGTTGCAAGAGCGCATCAGGCCACAGACGATATGATATACATGGCTGCGCTTAAAAATCAGGGATATTGGAACAATTGGGAAACCTATGACAGGATATACCACGCAGATGATGTTGCTATCTCCTACAGCTATTTGTATATTGATATGAATGGAGGCCGCAAGAATTTTGTGAATCTTGATCCAACAAAGGAATTTTTGGACGGTCATTTGAGAAAGTCCAATATTTGGCGGGACGGTGAGGATAAGAACGAAATTAAGAATATACTTTGGTGGTGGTGTGATGCCCTTTTTATGGCACCTCCCGTAATCACGCTATATGCTAAACATACCGGTCAGCTGGACTACTTGGACGATATGCATAAATATTATATGGAATCGTACAATCAATTGTACGACGAAGAAGAGCAATTGTTCGCAAGGGATCTAAGATTTGTATGGGATGGCTCAAGCGATGATAAAAAGGAAGAGAATGGTAAAAAAATATTTTGGTCCCGAGGGAATGGTTGGGTTATTGCCGGATTGGCCTTAATCCTGGATGCTATGCCTGAGGATTATGAGCATCGGCCATTTTATGTGGACCTCTATAAAGAAATGTCTGAAAAAATATTGAAAGTACAATCCAAGGACGGACTTTGGACAACCAGCTTGTTGAGTCCTGAATCCTATGATCACGGCGAAGTGAGTGGAAGTGGCTTTCATACATTTGCCATAGCTTGGGGAATCAATAATGGCCTCATTGATGAAGTGCATAAAAAAGATGTGATCAGAGCTTGGGAAGCCTTAAAAGATGCACAGCTCGAAGATGGCCAAGTAGGTTGGGTGCAGAACATTGGTGCATCGCCAGAACCAGCTTCAACAGATTCTTGGCAAAATTTTGGAACAGGAGCATTTTTAATGGCAGGCAGTGAGTTGCTGAAAATGGTTTCTAAATAAACCTAAATTAAATGGAGCTCATTATTTCCTGATGTCGTGTTAAAGACTCAATCCTGGTATTTATGGTTTGGGTCTTTTGTATTCCTAAGAATATCATATGGCGGCAATGAAAAAAATTAAAGCTTCCGTATTAATCAATTTAATTGTACAAGAACCATGAAATACTTTAGCCTTTCATTAATTGCACTGTCCCTGCTTCTTCATAGTTGTAATTCTGCTGAAACAACCAGTAGTGAAAACAAAATAGAACGTTCTTCTGAATTTTTGGCCTTGTCAGCAGGATTCAAAGACCCAGCCGATCAATACCGTCCAGAAACTTGGTTTCATTTGATGGGGAACAACATTACCAGAGAAGGCCTTACCGCAGATTTGGAAGCAGTAAAAAGGGCAGGTTTACAGGGGATTCATCTGTTCAATAAGTCCGGAGGTTCCTATCCGAATGTCGAGCCTGTTAAAATTCTATCGCCAGAATGGGAAGATATGATCCGTCACGCAGCTGACGAATGTGAACGTCTAGGACTCAAGTTCACCATGCAGAATTGTCCCGGTTGGTCAATGACAGGCGGTCCCTGGGTACCAGTGGAAGAAGCGCAGCGTGAAGTTGTCGAAACTACATACAGAATAGATGGGGGCAAAGAATTTAGCGACGTTCTCGAATTGAATCCGCTCTATGAGACGACCGATTATGACTATCAGGACATCCAATTGATCGCCTTCCCTACATTGGAGGGAGACAATCAGGAAGCCTTCAATCCAGCACGTATAGAAAGCAATAATGAATTGGTGCCGTGGAAGGATATTTTTGATCCATCGGCAAACGTAATTGTTGAAGAGCGGTCAACTCAGTTGGATTTACCATTGGATGCGTATCGCGAAAAGGGGATATCCAAAGTTGATAATAAAGATTCTTGGGTAACGGTGGGCTTTAAGGAACCAATCACTTTGCGTTCCATTGTTTTACCGGCAATGAGGCATATTATATTAGATAATCAATATCCGCGCGTGGACGTCAGCGTCAAGGTTCAAGCGGTAATAGACGATAAACTTACAGACGTTGTAACAATAAAAATTCCTGATATTAACTGGAGCGATAGACAAATCTTCCAGACCTTGGCAATACCGGAAACTACCTCTGAGGAATTCACGTTTACATTTGAAGGTAGCCACGCGATTGCCCCAGAATCCATTCGGTTGTACGCCAAGCCCCGGCTACATAACCACGAAGCCAAGGCAGCGAAGGCCATGCGGATCCTTGAAAAGGATGTAATGTTCCAATTTTCAGAGAACACCATTATTGATTCCGAAGAAATTATAGACCTGTCAGAAATAATGGCTGCAGATGGCAAACTTAACTGGAACGTACCAGAAGGCGATTGGACCGTAGTGCGTTTTGGACACATCAATATGCGCAGAACCAACAAGCCTGCAGTGCCAGAAGCAACGGGGTGGGAAGCGAGTAAACTGGACAAGGAGGCCATTGAAAACCACTTACGAAACGGAATGATAGGAAACTTGATCAAGGACGGAGGACCCATTGGTGACGGCAAATTACACGGTCTATTGATTGACAGTTGGGAAAGTTTTATTCCCACGTGGACCATGAATTCTGAAGATCTCTTCAATGAGTTTGAACAACGCCGGGGCTATAGCATGAAACCTTATATGCCAGCAACAATGGGATATATAGTCAATAGCGTGGAATCGACCACCAAATTCCTAAGGGATCTTAGGAACACGATGGATGGGGTCTATATCGATAATTTCTTCAATCACTTTGCGACCGTAGCACACGATATGGGAGCCAAAGTATATACAGAAGGAGCCGGGGGCGAGGTCTTGCCCATCGATCCCATGCGCTATTACGGTGTGAGTGATATTCCCATGACCGAATTTTGGTATCCCAAAGCACCGTCCAATCAAAATGAATATGCAAAACCTATTTATTCCGCAGCTTCTGCCATGCATTTATACAATAAGCCGTTCTTGGCTGCAGAGGCGTGTACACAATTGGGTGTGCAATGGAACGAGCATCCTTTTTCAGTTAAATATCTAATTGATTATAATTTCACCAAAGGTGTAAATCATCTGGTATTCCATACTTTTTCCCATACCCCACAAATGGATGTTTATCCTGGCTCGACCTTTGGTGGTCATATAGGATTTCCTTTGGTGAGAAATCAGACCTGGTGGAAGTATATGAAAGACTGGACAGATTATCTGGCCAGAAATCAATATGTGCTGCAACAAGGGGAATATGCCGCTGATGTGCTCTGGTATATTGGGGACCATTTTGAACGTCCACCATACGATCTGGATTATTTTCCCGACGGCTACCGTTTTGACTTTTTAAATGCAGAACTGCTACACGAAAAATTAAGTGTAGAAAACGGAAATATTCACGTCGAGAATGCTGGAAACTACCGCGTCATAATGTTGAAAGACTCAAAAAGCATGTTGCTCTCGACAGCAAAAAAACTGAAGGAGCTCGTTCTGGCGGGTGCTGTGATTTTGGGCGACAGACCCACAGATTCTCCTAGCTTGATGGATAATGATACTGATTTAAAGGAACTGAAAAACATTGCTGATGAAATGTGGGGCGCTACTGAAAACGGGGTGAAGCAGGTTGGTCAAGGTAAGGTGTATTGGGGGAAATCCCTAGAAGATGTTCTGCAGGCTGAAAGTATCAGTAAAGATGTTATTGTTCCCAAACAAGTAGATGTGAACTGGATTCACAGAAAAACAGCAGATGCCGATATCTATTTTGTTGCATCAAAAATGGATGAGCCTGTTGATGTGGCATTAAGCTTTAGGCAAACTGGCGTTGTTCCACAAATCTGGGATGGCCTTACCGGAGAACAATTTGATGCTAAAATTTGGAGTCGGGGAAAGGAGCGGACCAATGTAACGCTCTCCTTACCGTCAAGCGGAAGTGCTATCGTTGTGTTTACAAAAGGTGATAAAGTACCTTATGGCTCAAAGCTTACCCGAAATAACAACACTGTTTTGGATTCCAAAACGGGGTGGTATCAAATTAATGAGACAGAAGAATTTATGCCAATTGTTTGGAAGGAGGACACCTTCTACGCTTTTAAAGCTGGGGAATACGAGGTACATCGAGATTCCAATACGGAATTAGTTCAAATGAAAATTGATAAGAAGGAGATGAACGACGATTGGGTAGCAGGTTTTGAAGCGGGATGGGATACCCCAGAGACCATACAAATGGACGCATTAAAATCGCTGACCAAGCATCAGGACAAAGCAGTACAGCATTATTCAGGTACTACCACTTATTACAAATCCTTCAGTCACGAAGATGAAGGAAAGCACGTTACCCTTGATTTGGGGAAGGTTGAAAATATTGCAGAGTTGTGGTGCAATGGAAAAAAAGTTGGCGTTAAATGGGCGCCTCCATTTATTTTTGATGTAAGTGATGCTATTCAGGAAGGCGAAAATAATGTAGAGATTAAAGTAACCAATACTTGGCGAAATCAATTAATATTTGACAATACGCGACCTAAAGCTCAAAAGAAAACCTGGACCAGCAACCCTCCAAATAAGGAGGAGACCAACCTCGAAACCGCAGGATTGATAGGGCCCGTAGTGCTCAGGACACATCATTAGATTTAAGCTTAAAATATGAAAAGACGTAGATTTGTACAATCATCAGCATTAGTAGGTTTAGGACTGACCCTACCTCTCCCAAGTATTTTACAGGCGTGTGAAGATCCTGAACATTCACAGGAATTCAAGAATCTAATTTCTGGATTGTTGAAGGATTGGTGTGATGGTATGATCAATGTGCAGGTTTACAATCCTTCAAATTTAAAGGAGCATGGCGCTCTGGGTTGCCCTGCATGCTCACACATCCACGGGAGGTGTATGGATGCGGTGTATCCGTTCCTGTATATGGCCGATGCGACTGGTGATGATAAATATATTGAAGCAGCAAAATTGTTGATGCTCTGGGCAGAAAACAATGTATCCCAAGAAGACGGTAGTTGGACGGTGGTTCCAGATCCTAAAACGTGGAAGGGTATTACTATTTTTGGTGCAATCGCCCTAGCCGAAGCTCTACACTATCACGGTCAGGTATTGGACAGCGAAACGCGCAATAGGTGGATCAAGCGATTGGAAAAGGCTGGTGAGTACATCTATGACACGTTTACAATAGATTTTACAAACATAAACTATGGTGGGACCGCCGTCTATGGTCTTAGCCTTTTGGGAGATGTTCTTGATCGAAACGATTTTAAGTTAAAAAGCAAACAGCTCGCAAACGATGTATTGCCCTACTTTACGGAAAGCGAAGGCTTGTTATACGGAGAATGTAAACCTCAAGCTTCAAAACTGAGTGAAAAAGGATTGCACGGGGTAGATTTAGGATATAACGTTGAAGAAACACTGAACAGTCTTGTAATGTATGCTGTCAAGGAAAATGATGAGGACCTGCTTAAAAAACTTGTAAAATCTCTGACCAGCCATTTAGAATTTATGTTACCCGATGGTGCTTGGGACAACAGTTGGGGCAACAGGATGTACAAATGGAGCTACTGGGGAAGCCGTACTTGCGATGGCAGCCAACCCGCTTTTGCTATAATGGCGCATGAAAATCCAGCTTTTGGAACCGCTGCCGTAAAGAATACGGAATTGTTAAAACGCTGCACAGCTGGCGGATTGATTCACGGTGGGCCGCACTACATTTCGGCAGGGATTCCTCCTTGTGTACACCATACCTTTACCCACGCCAAGCCTCTTGCCACCCTACTGGATCATTGGGAACATCTTCCCAAGATCAATAAAGAAACAGCACTGCCCCGGGATAAAGCAAAGGGTATTACCCATTTTGAGGATTTAGATGTTACACTTTTTGCCAAAGGGGACTGGCGCGGAACGGTTAGCGCTTATGATGCAGAATACCATTATGAATATGACTTCCGGCAAGCATCCGGTGGGGCCTTGGGAGTTCTGTATCACGACAAGGTAGGTCTGTTATGTGCGGCAAGTATGGCCGTTTACGAAATGGTTGAAAAATTCAATCAACAGGAACAACCCGGCAAGGATATACCCCTTACCCCACGCATCGAAACTTTTAAGGACGATATCTGGTATACGAATTTATACGATTTGCCAGCTACGGTCAACGCTAAGGATCATACAGAAACTATTGAACTGAAAGCGCTGGTATGTCTGAAGGATGTAGATAGGAATATGGTTCAAAATACTGCTTCAGACTTTGAGATAACCTACCGCTGCTCTTTAAGTGAAATGGAAATTCTAGTAAAAACAAATCAAGACATCACAGAGAAAACCGCTTTTGTATTGCCTATTGTTTCAGCTTCAAAAGAGAAAGTAAATCGGGTTGGGGCTAACGAAATTACAGTAGAAAAACCAGAAGGCTTGGTCATCATAAAATCAAACAGACCCTTGAAGATCAAAGAAATTTCTGGAAGTAGGACATTTAATATGGTGCCTGGGGTCGAGGCCATACCTATTGAAGTGTTTTTTGGCGATGAAAATAACGAATTGAGTATAACCATTTCTGTAATTTAATTATTATGATTTATAAAAATCGACTCATAACCCCTCCAATTTTATTCTTAATCTGTGTTTTGGTAACAACACTGGCAGTTGCTCAAAACTCAAAATGGTCGGATGCTAAATGGATATGGCAAGAGGATGACGGGCCAGCAAATACTTGGGTGGCATTCAGAAAATCATTTGCTTTAGATGAAATACCCAAGGAGGCTTTGGCGCATATAGCAGTTGATACAAAATACTGGTTATGGATCAATGGTAAAATGGTTTTGTTTGAGGGAGGCTTGGCACGTGGAGCCGCTCCCAGCACCAACTATTATGACACCATTGATCTGCAACCTTATCTCAAGGATGGAGAAAACACCATTGGCCTATTGGTCTGGTACTGGGGAAGAACCCGGAAGGTTCACGACGATAGTGGCAAAGGAGGGCTACTATTCTCCGCAAATTTGGGAAAGCAGGTTATAAGATCCAATGAAGACTGGAAGATGAAAGTGCACCCGGCGTATGATCCGGCCAGTGGTGGTGGTGGCACAAATGCAAACAGGGTAAATGCTTACAATGTAAAATTTGATGCCCGTAAGTCTTTAGGGGATTGGTCAGATAAAGGGTGGTACACTAGAGCTTATGATGATAGCACCTGGGAGACGGCCTTCGTAAAAGGCAGGGCCAACGAAAACCCTTGGGGTACTTTGGTTGAAAGACCTATACCTCAATGGAACGACAGGGGACTTGTGGATTATGAGGCACTGAGGTTAGATTCCAGTCAGGTAGAAATTCGGCTTCCCTATACAAATACGACCGATTCAATAGTTGTGATCCGGGCACAATTGCCATTCAACAGGCAGATCACACCTTATTTCAAAGTAAAAAGTGAAGCTGGTAAGACCATTGAGGCAGATACTGAGAATCCTTATAACATGTTAAAAGGAATCTATATCACAAAGAATGGCGAGCAGGCTTTTGAAAGTTTTTCATGGATAAATGGTCATGCTGCAATATATAGGATTCCGCCTGGTGTAGAGGTCTTGGAATTAAAGTACCGTTGGACGGGTGTTGGAGAGATGACAGGGAATTTTGAATGCAGCGATCCCTATTTTTCGCGCCTGTGGTGGATGGCTCGAAACACGCTGTATGTATGCGCCAGGAATAGCTATATGGATTGTCCTGACCGCGAACGTGGCTTGTGGATAGGAGATGTCGCCGATCAAACCGGAGCAGTTTTCTATACGCTCGATGAACCGGGTAGATTGTTGTTAAAAAAAGGGATCGATAATACAATCGCGTATAAGAAAGGCGATACCATTCAGGGCCTGGCACCAGGATTTGGGGCTTACCGTGGTAAGAGCAGTGAATTGACCGGACAAAGCTTACAGTACATTGATCAGGGAATATGGCAATATTATTACAATACAGGTGACACGCCCACACTTGAAAATGCCTATCCCAGCGTTTTAAACTATTTGAAGTTGTGGGACATGAAACCAAACGGCTTGCCCGAACATCGTAAGGGGTACGCCAACTGGGTGGATTGGGGAGTTGATCCAGATTCTACCCCTACCAATGTGGTACTGTATTATATGGCTTTAAAGGCTGCCAAAAAAATGGCGATAGCCTTAGATAAGAAAAGCCATATTGATTGGTACGACCAGCGGATCAATAGCATCGAGGAAAATTTTGAAAAGGAATATTGGCAGGGTAACCGTTATGGTTCCAAGAACAAACCCGTCGAAGAACGCGTGAGCGCTTTGGCCATATTAAGTGGGTTAGCTGATGAAAAGCACTACAAAGTTTTGGTCGACAGTCTTTTGTTGCCAGTGCAAAAAGCCAGTCCACACATGGAATGGATCGCGGAAGAAGCGATTATGCTTACAGGTCAATATGAAAAAGGTCTGTTACGTATGCGACAACGTTACGAAAGTCAAGTAACCAAGGATTGGCTCACAACATTATATGAAAAATATCATCCAGAGCTTAGGGGCACCTACAACCACGCCTGGAACGCGCCAAACTATGTCCTATCAAGGTACATTGCCGGCATCAAGGCCACAGATGTGGGTTGGGCCAATTATGAAGTCAAGCCCAATTTGGCACATATGTCCTCAATACGGCAAACTGTTCCATCGGTAAAAGGGGATATAAAACTTGAGGTAGATCGATCTGAAAGTACGTTTACCATCAACCTCATATCTCCAAAAGAAACGTTGGCCACAGTTTATATTCCTAAAAATAATGGAAATATCGGAAAGGTATTTGTAAATGGCGCTTTGTTCCTGGATCAAGGAATGCTCAAAGAACAATTTGAAGGGATTGTCTTTGAAGGGGATTCAAATGAATTTTTAAAGTTTAAAATGAGTCCAGGCAAATGGAAGGTTGAAGCTAACTTTAATTGAAACAAAAGCTATTTATGTAATGGCCAGACAGTCTGAGCACAGGCCAGAATTGAAAATCATATTTAAAATTAGTATTCTCAATTACGTACGGTTTCTTAAAAACGCAAGAGGATTTAAAATTATCATTATGAAAAAAGCCCATCTCGCGTTAGTGTTCTTTATGCTTCTTATTCTTCAAAGTTGCAAGCAACAAAATGGATTATCTGTTTCAAAAGAGTTAAGGTTCAAAATTTTAACAGTAAATTCAAAAGAAAACCCTACAGCCATTGAAACTGAACAACCACTTTTCTCCTGGATCGTCGATAGTGATGGATACGATAAATCCCAGTCGTCTTATCATATCCTTGTGGCTTCTTCCGTAGAAAAATTGAATGAAAGCGATGCAGATGTATGGAACTCCAAGAGCGTTGAGAGCAATTATTCTTCATTCGTAAAATACAAGGGCAGCCCTTTAGAAGCGATGAAAACCTATTACTGGAAAGTTAAAATTAGGGATGAAGCAAATGTAGCATCAAGCTGGTCCAAAACCCAAAAGTTTAGAATGGGCCTGATCAATGAGACCAATTGGGGAGCTTCAAAATGGATAACTTTAAAAAAGGATACCAGAACGTCGCCACACCGTTTTAGGGATTATAAAACGGGAAAAATGACAGAACCTATACCCGTTAAAGGTTATGCGGCAAGTTATTTTAGAAATGAAATCGAAATTAGCAAAGTGGTAAAATCAGCCGAGGCCTATATCTGCGGTCTAGGTTATTACGACCTGTACTTAAATGGAAGGAAAGTAGGAAATCACGTGTTGGACCCAGCACCATCCAATTACGATAAGCAGGCCTACTATGTAAATTATGATATTACCGAAGCGTTGAAATCTGGCAGGAATGCCTTTGGGATCACTCTGGGAAATGGATTTTACGGCCAGAATATCTCCTGGAAACGTGATCCGTTATCCAATAAGGACCTTGCCTATGGTCCGCCATCGGTAAGGTTATTGGTCAAGTTGAAATATGATGATGGTACAGAGGCCGATTTCTATACAGATGGAACCTGGAAAGAAGCTACGGGACCCATAGTGTTCAATAACATATATGGTGGCGATACCTACGATGCCAATTATGAATTGGGTGAATGGACCACGGCAGATTATGACGACTCCTCTTGGGGAAGTACAAAAATAGCCGCACCGGAATTGAATAGGATAAGTGCCAATCAAATTCCGCCAATAAAAAAACTAAAAGTTTTCGAACCACAAAAGGTTTTTAAAGGAGCAGACGGTGAATGGATCGTAGATTTTGGTCAAAATATCGCAGGTTGGGTCAAAATCAATGTAAATGGAAATAAAAATCAGATCATCGAGATTATAACAACGGAAGCCTTATTGACCAATGGTAAGGATATTTATAAAGGTTCAACAGGTGGTGGTGCCAATGGGATGCCACAAATCTTCAAATATATCTGCAGTGGAAAGGGTCCGGAATCGTGGGAACCCAAATTTAGCTATCACGGATTTCGATATGCAAAGATCAAGGGCGTTTCCAGGAAACCGGATGCTGATATGATAAAGGCGGTGCTGGTAGCTACTGATATTCAGGAGAAGGGCAGTTTCACGTCTTCAGACAGTCTATTGAATAAAATGCACAGCATCAGTAAGTGGACCATTGTAGATAATCTACATGGTATCCCTGAAGATTGCCCTCATCGGGAAAAATGCGGTTGGCTGGGAGATGCTCACGCCTTCTGTGAGTATGCCCTATACAATTATGATATGTACGATTTCTATAAAAAATATATGGAAGACATCCGTACGCAAATGAGGTCCACACAAGGTCATAATGATCCAGAAATTACCTTTCAGGTCCCAACGATGATTGCCCCGGGCAAACGAACTTCAACTTACGCAAAATTGGATTGGGGCGTGGCCACAATGTATCTGCCCTGGTATAATTATTTGCATTATGGCAGTGAAGACATTGTGACGGAATATTACGGGGATATGAAAAATCTTACTGATTTCTATTTAAACTTTAAAAGCGAGACTGGCATTGTGCAAGATGGTATGGGTGACTGGTGCCCACCGCTCTGGGATAGAAGAACGAATCCAGAGGCCATGGAATGCGATCCCATTATTTCTGCAAATGCATATTTCTACGATGTTCTCGGTATCATGGAATGTTTTGCCAAGATGAATGATGACGAGGCATACGCAACTCAAATGCAGAAAGAAAAAGCAGCTTTGAAGAAGGCATTCAATAAGGAATTCTTGGTCAATATTCCCAACACGGCATACAAATGGTATCAAAGTCAAACAGCAACCGTTCAGGCTTTGCAATTCAATTTGGTTCCGGAGCAAGATATAGAAACGGTAGTAAATGGATTGGTATATGATATAGTTGAGGTTAAAAACGGTCATCATTCCACGGGTATCCACGGAAACAGATATATCTATACGGTTTTGTCCAAATTTGGAAATGCGGAATTGGCCTATAGAATATTGACCACACCAGAGTTTCCAAGTCAAAACTATATCATGAATTCAGGATTTACGACCTGGCCTGAAAGACAATTTGAATGGGAAAAAATGGAAGGGCCATCCAACTCACTAAACCATCCTATGCATTCTGGTTTTGCAGCTTATTTCTTTGAATCTTTGGGGGGCATCAAATCTTCGGTGTCATCTCCGGGTTACAAGGAATTTTCGGTGAATCCTCAAATTCCTGGCCAAGTGACCTCGGTAAACGTAAAAATTTCAACCCCCTACGGGAATATCAACAACAAGTGGACAAATGACAAGGGAAAGTTGTCAATGACACTTGAAGTACCCTTTAATACAAAGGCGAACGTAGCCTTAGATCAGAATAAAATGATAGGACTTACAATAAATGGAAAGCCTTTAGGGGATTTTCAACTTGATCCAAATGTTAATGATAGGGATCATCTACAATTGGGTTCAGGTGTTTACATTATAGAATATTATAAGAGCTGATCTTCCTATATTTGTGGTGTTCTGTAATTCACCGGCCTTGACCCTAACGGATAAGTTCAAAACATTAATTGCATAATTAAAATAATCCGTTATTATAATTTTTCGATAAATCTAGCTAATAAATATGAATACGAAACTTAAAAAGAAAATTGGACTTTTAAAGTTGCTTTGCCTAGTGGTCTTTTGTTTTGGTCAATTGACTTCCCATGGTCAAGAACCGCTACAATCAGGATTTGTCACACCGCACGAAGACAACAATCTCTGGTGCTATTGGTATTGGATAAATGATGATATTTCCAAAAGTGGTATTACCAAAGACCTGGAAGCTATGAAGAAAGCCGGTATTGGTGGTGCGCTGATAGGAAATATAAATCCAGCTAAGACTGACGGTAAAGTACCGATGTTAAGTGAAGAATGGTGGTCCCATATGGTTCACGCCGTAAATGAAGGTCATCGTATTGGCGTTGATATCGGCATTTTTAATTGCCCGGGATGGAGTCAAAGCGGGGGGCCTTGGATAGATGCTGAAAAGGCGATGCGCTATTTGACCTATAATGAGATAAAGGTTAATGGAGGTCAAATGGTCAAAGCGCAGATCAGTCAACCGGAAAGCAATTTTCAGGACACCCATACCTTAGCTTTCAGAACTGCCCCAATTGAAGAAAAAAGCACACAATTTATACCCACAAAAGTAAGTGCCAACTGGGACGATGTTGATACGATGGCCTTGATCGATGGAATTACAGATTCTAAGACAAGCTTCAAACCAAAACCAGATGAATCATTAAAGTTAAATTTTGAGTTGTCTGAACCTATCACAGCGCGCACCATATCTATGACTCCCAGTCAATCGTTCAATTGCGATTGCAAGCTGTCCGCAACCGTTGATGGTGAGGAAAAGCTCATCCAGGAGTTGCCTTTTAAACGCTATAAAACCAGCCCAAATGTTGGCCCCATTAGAATGGGGGCTTACGTAAGGGCGCTGCCAGATGTAAAATCAAAATACTTCACACTCACCTGTTCAAATTTTAGCTCTAGGAACGAGGAGTACGGTTTTGCTGAAATTAATATTTCGGAAGCACCTCTGCTTGACAAATACATAGAAAAGCAATTGGGGAAGATGCACCCTACATCCAGGCCTAAGTGGGACAGCTACATTTTTGACAGTCAGCAACAACCGGATGCAAAAAATTACAGTCTCAATTATGATGAAGTTTTGGATATTAGTTCAAAAATTGACAAGGGTGGAAATATTTCCTGGAAAGCTCCCGAGGGGGAATGGACCATTATGCGTATAGGAATGTCCCCAACGGGAACAAAAAATTCTCCAGCAGCACCTCAAGGTGTAGGGTATGAAGTTGATAAAATGAACAGTGAATTTGTGAAGTTTCACTTTGAAAACTTTGTAGGTGAGTTCCTAAAACGGATTCCCGAAGAAAGCAAACCAGCCTTTAAGTACGTTATTGGAGACAGTTATGAGATGGGATCTCAAAATTGGACCGATAATTATGAAGCCAAGTTCAAAAAGAAATATGGTTATGATCCAGTCAGGTTTTTACCCGTATTGTCTGGTAGAATTGTGGGCAGCATTGAAGAAAGTGAACGCTTTTTATGGGACTTGCGACGGGGCATAGCAGACGATGTCGCCTACGAATATGTAGGTACAATGAGAAAAGCCAGTAACGAGCACAATCTGCAAACGTGGTTGGAGAATTATGGTCACTGGGGCTTTCCCGGTGAATTTATGATGTACGGTGGTCAATCAGATCTAATTGCAGGTGAATTTTGGAACGAGGGTAGCTTAGGCAATATAGAATGCAAAGCATCTTCATCGACTTCGCATACTTATGGTAAACCCCTAACCTCTGCTGAAGCATTTACGTCTGCACGAAAAACATTTTTAAGACACCCTGCGATGCTTAAGAAACGCGGAGATTGGTCATTGACCGAAGGCATCAATCATTTTGTACTGCACCTCTATATTCAGCAGCCGGATGACAATAGAAAACCGGGGATGAATGCTTGGTTTGGTACAGAATTCAACCGTCACAATACCTGGTTCGATCAGGCAGACACCTATTTTGATTACCTGCGAAGGTGCCAGCACTTGCTACAAAAGGGTAAATATGTAGCCGACGTCTGTTATTTTATAGGTGAAAACACCCCGATTATGACAGGTGGGCGTGTCCCGGAAATCCCAAAAGGGTATTCCTATGACTATATTAATGCCGAAGTGATACTGGACCGTTTGTCTGTAAAAGATGGTCGCTTTGTATTGCCTGACGGGATGTCGTATAAAGTCATGGTTTTGCCGCCCTTTGATACGATGCGCCCTGAGCTTATAGCCAAGATCGAGGATTTGGTCGAACAAGGAGGCATTGTCCTAGGACCGAAACCAGAAAAATCACCCAGTCTTCAAAATTATCCCGAATGTGATGAGCAGGTAAAAGCGACTGCCAATAAACTTTGGAAAGGCCCTTATCAAAACGGCAAATTGATTTCCAATTATGGCAAGGGAAAGATTTTGGATGGCTACAGGTTATCCGAAGTTTTTGACATTGTAGGCCTAACCAAGGATTTTGATGTTCCAGATTCCGCGCCCGTGCTTTGGACACATCGCAAAACCGCCGTTGAGGATATTTATTTTATTACAAATCAAAGCGATACTTCCATTGATATTGCTCCCATCTTCCGGGTTGAAAAAAATCGTATGCCACAACTCTGGGATGCTGTTACAGGAGAAATCAGAACGCTTTCGGAATATAAGTTTACAGCAACAGGAACAGAGGTTCCCTTAAAGTTAGAACCGAGCCAAAGCTGGTTTGTGATTTTTGGCAATAAAACCCCAAAGACGATCAATACAGGTTATGTCACTAACTTCCCGGATTTTGAAGAGGTCAAACTTATTGATGAAGATTTTAAATTAAATTTTCTAAACAAGGAGATTGGGCCGAAGGATACCGTACTTCTGGATAAACTCATAGATTGGACGAGTGCAGAGGATGACGACATCAAATATTATTCTGGTACGGCGGTTTACACCACAGATTTCACAATGGGTAAGATAGAACCAGGTAAAGACCACTTTCTAAACCTCGGCAAACTTTCGGTAATGGCAAAAGTCAAATTGAACGGGAAAGAATTGGGAGGCGTCTGGATTGCTCCATACAGATTGAATGTTACAGATGCATTGATCGAAGGCACAAACGTATTGGAAATAGAGGTTGTGAATCTTTGGCGTAACCAGTTGATCAAAGATAAGACCCGCGACGAAGATAACAAATATACGTGGCTGGTAACCGATGATATAGAGCCCAGTAGCGAGATCGTACCATCAGGATTATTGGGGCCGGTGGTTATAGAAGCGATCAATAAGTAAACAGCAATTCAACCTGCCAAAGCCAAATGACCACATACTATATTCGGTTTACCCTAACGGTATATTAATTCTCATTCAGTAATTACGGCACATTTATGAAAAGACGGGGCTTTTTAGAAGTATCAACTTTTGCAGGTATTGGGATGTGTATTCCTATGCACGCTCTTACTGGCTGTTTCGGGGCATCTTCCATATTTAAACAACTGACCACGACGTTATTGAGAAAATGGTGCGATGGGATGTTGCGAACCCAGATTTTAAATGCATCAGACACCACGCAAAATGGCATACTGGCGTGTCCTGCTTGTGATCATGTGCATGCACGAATAATCGATTCGGTCTATCCTTTTTTCTATATGGCCAAAGCGTCTGGCGAACAAAAGTATTTGGATGCAGGTATTGCGGCATTTGAGTGGGGAGAGAATGTGAGTCGGGAAGATGGCGCCTGGACCAATGACCTCGATCCCCAATCCTGGGACGGTACGACTGTTTTTACCGTAATTGCCCTCGCAGAAACCTTGCATTACCACGGAGACTTATTGGATGAAAAGAAGTACGGGGAATGGTCAACACGTTTAAAAAGAGCTTCAGAGTTTGTGTACAAAAGATTTCACAAAATCGGAAATGCAAACATCAACTACGGGGCCGCAAGCATTTATGCTTTGCATTTGGTCGGAAATTTATTTGATGAGCAAAGATATACTTCCCGTTCCAAAGAACTTGCGATTCAAATACGCTCATACTTTACTCGCCCAAACTACTTTTTATTCGGAGAATTTCAGGGTAATAGAAACCGGCGCAGTGCAAAGGGATTACCAGGAATCGACCTGGGCTATAACCTCGAAGAATCCCTGAACCTATTGGTGTTGTATGCTCTGGAGACAGACGACCAGGAACTGTTGGCACTTGTCAAAAAATCATTGGACACGCATTTAAAATTTATCCTGCCTGATGGAGGATTGGATAATAGCTTTGGCACTAGGATGTTTAAGTGGAGCTATTGGGGAAGCCGTACCAGTGATGGTATGCAGATGGCCTTTGGCATGCTGGCTGATCATAATCCGGCATTTGGCACTGCGGCTATTTTAAATGCCAAACTTTTAGAAAGTAGTACTCACGATGGCCTGTTGCACGGTGGCCCTGATTATACTGCCCAAGGTTTGAAGCCCTGTGTGCACCATACCTTTACCCACGCCAAATCGTTTGCCTCTCTGTTGGATCATTGGAAAAAACTGCCAAAGATTGACACCACTGTACCAATTCCCCGCTCGATAGCAGATGGTTTGGACTATTTTGAGGAACTTGATACCGCTTTGTTTGCAAGAGGTATGTGGAGGGGTACCGTGTCAAATTATGATGGTATTTACAATCCTGACAACGACGTACGTCAGGCTACAGGTGGTGCCCTCGCACTCTTATATCACAATAAAGTTGGTTTGCTGTGTACGGCAAGTTTGGCAGTTTACAAAATGCTGGAAGCCAATAACCAACAGCCACAACCTGGTGAGGATATCGCATTGACCCCTCGTATCGAAACGTATAGGGATGATATATGGTACACAAATTTGTTTGACCTCACAGCCACCAGCAAGATGGATGACAGTGATGGTATCATATCAATTGAAACAATGGTAGATTTGAAAAGTGATACTGGCAAAATTGTTCCTGAAAGCGCATCGCAATTTAAGCTGGGATATCATTGTTCAGATCAAAAAATGGAAATTCAGGTTACATCCATCGGTATCATAAATGCAAAGACTGCTTTTGTTTTACCAATTGTTTCGGTAAGTACAGAACAAGTCAAGATGATAGATGATAGGACATTGACCCTAATGAAGCCAGAAGGACTGGTGACCATTACCTCAAACACCCCCATACGTATCAAGGAATTTGAAGGAAAAAGGATTTTTAATATGGTGCCCGGGGTACAGGCTTTACCTTTACAGATGTTTTTTGAGGAAGGGATTGACCAATTGACTGTTACTATTACAGTGGCATGATGATAAATGTTCAATAGATAAGAAGGATTTAAATATGACAGTTGCTCCATTAATCGATGTTAGAGTACTAACGAGGGAAAAAATTTTAGTCAAGGCGAGCTCTCAGATATAGAGCCAAGTTTCAAATAGAAATGTAATGCCCTTAAATTTAAAATTTTGAAAACCAATTGATGATATGACAAAAGTATTTTATTGCGTTTTAGTACTGGTTTTGGTCGTTGCCTGCAATACCAATTCAAAAGAAAATAGCGGCAAACAAACAGAAATTGATGATACTCCGGCAATAACCGAAAATAGTGATCCAGATACGAAAGAGATACAAAATCGGCTTATTGGCAACTGGAAGAGGATATCTTATCCCTATGACCAAATTGTTTTTAAAGAAAATGAAACAAAATATACGGAAGGTGAAGGAGCTGAAGAGCTGCCAAAATTTGAACCTTATAAAATAGCCTCGGAGTGCCCTTTTGCTTCTAAGAAAATAGATGATTTGCCAAACAAAATACACTTCGTGGTGTATCCGGAAAGGGAATCTTGTCAATTATTTGAATTAACTGGGGACACTTTAAATTATTATATAGCGTCCAACAGCTTTATCGCATATCATAGAGCAGGCACTGATTGATAGTTTATTCAATTGAGGTACCTCATTTATTCAGCTTAAAAGATAGCAGGAATTGCCAAGACAATTACTTCTTCTAGGTACCCCTTTTCTATAGCTGCGCACAATGTGCATCATTGGCGGTACTAGCAGAAGTACGTAATTTAATTAAGAAATGTAAAAGCTGGCAGTAGCGACTGAAGATGTATTGGGTCATAAGTTAAAAATCCAAAAATATATATTGTCAACTTAATTTACTGAACAGTACTTATTTGCCACTAAATTTTTATATAGTCAGCAGTATATTTTTGATACTTAGAAGGGATTTCACGAATTGATTTAATTTCTATTTTTTTATAATAGGCCTCTGCCGCTTCGGATTGTATCTGAATTTTGCCTTTATGAAGTGGCACGATTTGACCGTCTGCATTTTTATACTTAGAATTGAACAAAGCCATCACAACATTACCGTTTACAATATGTAAACTGGTGCCTTCGTAACAAATCAATTCCAGCGTATTCCATTCCCCTTCAGGATTTTCATGATCCACATCTTTATCGCAATGTGATGGAATCGCTCTATCAATACTGGAGAATTTTTGCAGTTCACCATTTTTTACGTACTTAAAATCTTTGCCATTAACTGCTCTTTTGGAGGGAATTAAAATCTCGGTGCCAGCCAAAGAGTAGAAATCACCCATATCGCCCTCTTGCACCTGAAACTCTTGGGACTTCATCCAGACATTCCAAAATTTACCTTGACGACCGGTACAATGGTAGAGAATGCCATTGTCCTTTTTACGCTTAAGGCGGGGTTCCCAAATTTTCTCTCCCCATTTAAACTGAAGTTTCAAATGATAATTTCCATATTCCTTTTTTGAGGTCAATGCGCCATATATTTCACCGGTAATATGCAAGACCTGTTCTTCATCCAGGCCAAATACATTTTTGGGATCGTTGTTCAAACCTAAAGCAGTTGCATTTTTTCCGTCACTGTTTGGGTCGACCCCTTCCAGGTTTTTTACGGTAGCGTGCGGAGCTCCAATGTACACATCCCAGTTTTTGTGCAGACCGCCGTCTAAAAGATTGGACCATTTCTTGGTAAGTGGCCTTGCTTCAAGCTCACCGGCAGACCACAGGATAGCTCCTTCAATATGGTCATAAAAACGAGGATCATCATAAATTTTATCGGTATGTCCCAATCCTGTGTAAAATACGCGGGTGCCATCATAGATGTGCGACCAACTTATGGGATGACTTTCAGAATTCATCTTTTTGCCCTCATAAGAAGTTTCATCCAAGGAAGCCAAAACGGATACATGCTTCCCTACGGGTCTCAAAAAATTGTACCATTCATCGGTAAAGACCTCTTCTTTTTTCAAGCTTGCTATGGCAGGATGTTGACTGTCTTTGTTAATATGGAGTAAGGCATTTTGAACCTTGGGATGATCCTTAAAGGTAGCGCCGATCATTTCAGTAAACCATTGCCACTTTTTTTCGGTATCAGATGCAGCGTGGATTCCTACAAAGCCTTTGCCACTGGCAAAATAGTTTTGCAGTGCGTCCTTTTGGGTTTCAGAAAATAGGTCGCCACTGGTATTCAAGAAAATTAGCAAATCATATTTTGATAGGTTTTTGTCGTTAAAATCGTCTGAATTCTCAGAAAAATGGATGTTCCAAGCATTTGTTTTGGCCATTTTGGATAAAAAATCAATTCCTTTGGGAATTGAAGAATGCCTGAATGCTTCAGTCTTTGAAAATACAAGAACATTTAAATCATTGTGAGCAGAAACGTTAAACGTAATCAAGAAAGATAGAAGCAGGGTATGAACAGAAAAAATTTTCATTTATCGATTTTTAGTATGCAAGTGCAGGTGAATTGGTTTTGTACGTTTAAGAAACCAAGAATTTGAACTTGCAGAAGTTGATGAGCCAAAGATGCTTTTAAAGATAAGCAACATCTCCAACAACCGTGACCTGTCGTATCCTGTCATATTATGCTGTAAAGGAAACTTCAAGGGTATTTATATTTCATATCACCGTGTTCAGTACTGTACAGGACACTTTTGATCGGGTTAATTTTTACTTTTAATGCGGTCGTTTACCATAAAATAGACTTGTACAATAACCATCCCTTATAAACCCATGAAATAATAAAGACGAATGAATACAATGATCAAGGTACTTCGATTGGTAGCGATCACATTATACCTCATCCCCATAGCCTGTAAAAATGGTATAAGGGAAGTATCGGCAATACAAGGAAAAGAAGCTCAGACAGGTAGTTGGGGAGACCAGGGCGATGGCACGTACATCAATCCCATTTTAAATGCAGACTACCCGGACTCAGATATCGAGCAAGTAGGGGATACCTATTATATGATTACCTCAAAGCAGCATATGTCCCCGGGAATGCCAATTTTAAAATCCAAGGACATGGTCAACTGGACGAATGTAGGTCACGTTTTTGATAGCCTTTCGTGGGCGCCAGAATACAACTGGGACAGGATGAACGGCTATTCCTTTGGCGTGTGGGCAGGTGATTTGGCCTATCACGACAAGACTTGGTTTTGCTATCAAATCGACTATCAACATGGGCTGATGGTGACCAAAGCCAAAAATATTGAAGGGCCGTGGAGCAAGCCGGTCATAATGCTACCCAAGGAAAAAGTATTGGATGACCCTGGGGTGTTTTGGGATGACGAGACTCACAAAGCTTACATCATTATTAATACCGCAGGAAAACAAAAGGAAGCTACAAATACCACCGGGGGCAATGAAAATAGAATTTATGAAATGAGTTGGGATGGTACGCAGATCGTCGATCAGGGAAAATTGGTTTATACAGGTCAGGGAGCTGAAGCGGCAAAAATCTATAAAATTGATGGAACTTGGTACATATTCCTAGCTCAATGGACCATAGGCGATAGTGCAACCAGACCGGGGTTTAAAAATATCAAGAACGATAGAAAACAAATTGTACTACGATCAAAAGAAAGTATCTACGGGCCCTATGAGGTCAAGACGGTGCTGGAAAGGGGTAAGGAATTTGGCGACCGTAGCGCCAGTCAAGGTGCCATGATGCAAGCTCCCGATGGGTCGTGGTGGTATATGCATCAATTGATACAGAACAGTGATATACCGTTTCAGGGAAGGCCACAATGTCTGGAACCGGTAAATTGGGAAGACGGCTGGCCTATAATTGGGGTGGATGAAGATGACGACGGTATTGGAGAGCCGGTCAAGCAGCACAAAAAACCCATTGATGGTCATCCTATCGATGCTCCCGCTTCAGATGATGATTTTGCTTCGGAAGAACTCGGAGCGCAATGGGAATGGAACCACAATCCGCGCAACAACCATTGGTCGTTGACCGATCGGCCAGGATGGCTTCGTATTAAAGCCGGAAAGATCTTGCCCAATAGTGAAAGCTTTGGGCCAAATGAAAATGGATGGACGAACAGTGATGGCTCAGACGCAGACTTTTGGAGGGCCAGCAATACCCTAAGTCAGCGTATAATGGGCACCACCACGGGCACGGCTGTTGCAAAATTTGATATTTCAGGAATGAAACCCAATCAACTGGGTGGATTTGTGAGGTATGGAGGAGTGTTCAACCTCTTGGGCATCAGGGTGGATGAAAAGGGAAGAAGGAATTTGTTTTATATGGATAGCCTGGGCGAAGAAACAATTGGACCGGAGATCAACAGCGATATTTTGTACCTAAGAACCATCAATGATAGCAATCAGGCAACGTATCAATATGGTTTTGACGGCAAAAATTATACTTCTTTTGGTCCTACATTCACCATAGCCTTTGGTAAGTGGACGGGGGATAGGCTCGGCTTTTTTACGTGGAACGAAAAAAATGATGCAGGACATATTGATGTTGACTGGTTTATCTACGACTATGATGGGCCAAAGGGGGCAAAATAATCGGCTAGACCTAAATTAAATACACATTAAGGACATTTCTGAATCCAGTTATAATTATATTTTCAAACAAGGACTATGACAAAAAAGAATAGAATATTACCTGGACATTTGAACACAGCATTGATCAAGGATCGGTATTTGAGATTTTGGATTTTTACAGCAATGGTACTTTTTGCTTGCTCTTGTAAAACAGGATCTCAGCAAGCTAAAAGTGCAGCAGGGTTTCAACCAATCTTCAATGGAAAAAATTTAGATGGATGGATAGGGGATCCAATTTACTGGAAGGTGGAAAACGGAATTCTGGTTGGTGAAGTGACGCCAGAAACCATTCTCAATAGAAATACATTCATCATTTATGAGAAAGATCAACCCTCAGATTTTGAATTAAAGCTGGAATATAAAATTTCTGAAATGGGTAATAGCGGTGTCAACTATAGAAGTGAGAAAATCAATGACCTGCCTTTCGCACTGAGAGGCTATCAATGTGACATTGACGGTAGGAATAGATATACGGGTCAAAACTATGAAGAGCGAAAGCGGACAACGTTGGCTTATATGTCAGAAAAAGTTACCATCCCAAAAATGCCTGATAGCATACCGCAAGATGACATAAGAAAAAACGTAAAAAAAAACAGCTGGCAAACCCGTGACGTGATCGGTTCTTTTGGGGATAAGGAACAACTTAAGACGAATATAAAGGCCAATGATTGGAATACCGTTCATATTATAGCAAAAGGTCCAAAGATGCAACATTTTGTTAATGGCACCTTGATAAGTGAAGTTACAGACCTAGATACGATCAATCAGAACTTAACAGGTTATATTGGTGTACAGGTCCACGTAGGGCCACCTATGAAAGTGGAATTTAAAGAAATACGACTAAAAATCCTTTAGTAAGACTAATGCTGCGTAGGGTTTAAAAGTATCCCAGATCTTCTTTTCACACGCTTCGGCAGTGGATAGTCCCCGTGAATTATCGGAAATATTTGTTTGTCCTCGCCGGCAACCTAAGCCCTGCTCCACAAAGAATATACAATTTAAAAGGACCGAATTTTATACCTGCTTATTTCCGTCTAAGTCCAGTTTCAGACACCACGTAGTTTACCAAAATAGATTTGACAGTTTCAATACTGCCAGACTTCAAACCATCGTTGACGTGGGCGCCGGTAATCCAGTACAGCACCATGCCGGCATCTGAGCAATCCCATTTTCCGTTTTGAAACTTGACAACATCATCAACTTCTGCCATCTTACCAAACGTCCATATTAACTGAATTCGGGGATCGGGATGGTCTTTTGCCCAGTCCCAGGCCTCAATGTCCAGTTTTAGATTTACATTCTGATCTGGAATGCGAACCTCTTCAATACCAAAATCCAATATTTCCTGCCACGAGTAAATATCACCAGCATTGTCATTTGCTTCATGGTGCGTTATGACTTTTACGTGCTGGTGGGTTTCCTTAGGTGTTTTCGCCAAAGCCAGGCCAATGATATCAGGTTCGCCCGCTTCAATGATCCAGAGGGGGTCATTAGCGGTAGAGGAGGCAATAGCCCAGGACAAATCGTTCACGGCCGCTTCTTTTTGCCATAGCGCATCATAAAAGGTCAGGTGGTCAAAACCTCCCCAGCGCCGCGCGGTCATAGCACTGGCAAGTTGCATCAAATGATGTCGTTCCTTTTCTGCCGATTCTGATATTCTGTCGTCCCGTACTAAATCGCAACTGTGCGAATAATGCACCAGTCTGTCTTCTAATCCACTTGCTCTCAACAAGGCTATGGATACTGCTGTGCCGCCCAGGTCATCCGGATCTGGTGAATTACCATCAGCTACAACAGCTATTCGACCAGGCGGAGGATTTATGTTCTGGGCAAACATTTCTCCGGAAACGATGCACCACAAGGCAATGAGAATTTTGTAGTTCATGAAATAAGTTCTCTAATTAATTTATGTCTGAATGCTCTAAAATACGTCATAATTAATTATTTATAACCTGTGCTGTCCTGTGGTATTAGGCTACGACTATCATTCAAAAGAAGTACCTCGGATAAACTTCTTAAACCCAAATGGCTTTATATTTATACAAGGCACTTGTTAATTCACTTTAAAGCGAAAAGGGAAAAATACACATTAACCTAATTTGATATGGTAAAACGAGAGTAAAGCCTCAAATTTTTGGTCACGGATAGTACAGGATGATTTTATTGAGTAGATGTCTTATTATTGATAGTGCCAATGCTCAATCATTCAGTCACCCAAATATTGGTTTTAACCATTTGACAAAATTATATGAAAATTAGACTCAACGTATTCGGTTTTATCTTACTTCTGCCAATTTTCTTGGGAGTGGGTAGTTGCAAGATAAGTGAGGAAGAAAAGCATCCAGTCAAACCTGCACGATCAGAGGAAGCTGCTGTAAAAGAATTTACACTGTTTGAACATCAAAAGCTAGATAGTGTCAAGGCAAATTTAACATCTTCGGAATACAATTCAGCGTATCAAAAGTTACTGGATGAGGCAGATTACGCTTTAGAGGATACCGTGTTTTCGGTAACATTTAAAAAATTAACGCCACCTAGCGGAGATAAACGCGATTACCTGAGTTATGGTCCATACTGGTGGCCAGACCCTGTAAAAGCAGATGGTTTGCCTTGGATAAGGCGTGATGGGGAAGTCAATCCTCTATCAAGGAACAACAATACCGATTACACGACCAAGTCTGCTTTTTTTAATAATGTATCTGATCTGTCATGGGCCTTTTTCTTTTCGGATAACGAAGCTTACGCAACCAAATTGGTAGAATTGTTACAGGTTTGGTTTCTGGACGAAAAGACTAAAATGAACCCAAACCTGGAATTTGCACAGGGCATACCTGGCATTAATACGGGACGGGGCATAGGAATTATCGATTTTGCCGGAATCACGAAGGTGATAACCGCCATTGAAATCCTGGAATCCAAAGGGGCTATCACCATTCAGAAAAGCAATGAATTACGACAGTGGTTCACCAATTACCTTGATTGGCTTGAAACAAGTAAGAATGGTGTTTTTGAGAGAGATAGACTGAACAATCACGGCACATGGTATGACAATCAGGTGGTGAGCATTATGATTTTTCTGAACCGGAGGGAAGAAGCAAAAAAAGTTTTGAAAATTGCCAGATACAAACGTATTGCAGACCAGTTGGAAGATGACGGAAGCCAACCCTTAGAACTGGAAAGGACCAAGTCGTTGCACTACAGTGTCATGAATTTGAGAGCTATGACACAACTGGCTTATTTTGGAAAAAGAATTGGTGTCGATTTATGGAATTTTTCTCCAGACGATGGTGGCGGTATCAAACAGGCCTATGAATACCTCAAACCGTATGCAACCACAGATAAAAAGTGGGAGTACAAACAAATACAGAGCATGGAAGATGCAAAAAAGGAACTGCGGGAATTGTTTGCCACCACGGGCTGTTTCTTTGATGTTCCAGAATTTTTAGAGATCGGAAAAGACGATATCCCCAAAAAAGAGAAGCTTTTTTTCAATTTCGCAGATTAGAAACAGTCCATTATATATCATTGTCCTCAAGCTTTGGTGAGATTAAATGGCCTTTTGGGCTTAGCTAATGCCAATCTCTTTTAATTATAAATTTTGATAAACCAATATTCATAATAGCACATTGAGACTTACATTTTTCTTGTTCAGCTTCTTTATATCATTTGCATTAAATTCTCAGACAACCTCCGTTTTGCTTGATGATACAGAGGATAATTTGATATTTAGCCCTGATGATAAAGGAAACAATATCCCTGACTTCAGTTATGTTGGTTATCATCATAGTGAAAGGGAGATCCCTATTGTTGCTGTTGTGAAAACTATCAGTGCAGTGGATGGCGACAATCTTGCAAACATCCAGAATGCCATTGATGCATTGGAGGCCTTAGAAGCTGATGAAAATGGTCATCGAGGTGCATTGCTGCTTAAATCAGGAACATATTGTGTAAGTGATGTGCTAAAAATTGAGAAATCAGGTATTGTACTTCGTGGAGAGGGTAATACCACAAAGCTCATAGCTACGAAGAAGACCAAATCAAATTTTATAGAATTCAATGGTTCATCCAATCCCAGGAAAATACAGTACAGTCAACAAAGAATAACCAATACCTATGTGCCTGTTGGTTCTAGAAAAATCACAGTTGAAAATGCAAAGGATTATTCAGTAGGAGAGGCGATAATGATAGAACGGCAACCCAATCATGATTGGATAAAATTATTGGGAATGGATGATTTGAAGAAAACAGATACTGCAGACAGCAATTGGTCGCCAGAGAAGTTTACCATAAGTTACCGAAGGAAAATAGTACGTGTAGATGGTAATCAGATTACCATAGATGCCCCAATGGTCGATATTATAGATCAAAAATACGCCAAGGGGTTTGTTTACAAATACAATTGGAAAGGTAAAATTGAAGAAGTAGGTATAGAAAATTTACGTTTGGATTCGTATTACGCCTCAGAGGATGACGAAGCCCACGCTTGGAATGCAGTAAGTTTTAACAACGTTATGAATGGATGGGCAAAGAAGGTTTATGCAAATTTTTTTACCTATTCGTGTATTAATATTGGGAGGTCAAGTATGAAGATAACTGTTGACGGGTGTGAGATGAGAAATCATAAAGGCCTTGTAAGGGGTGGTCGAATGTATTCCTTCAATATACTTGGGGAGCAAAACTTAATAAAGAATTGTACCTCAGAAGGTGGTCGCCACTCCTATGTGACCGGCTCCACGGTTGCTGGTCCCAATGTCTTCTTGAACTGTAGGGAAAACAATGCAAAAAGCGTGACAGGGCCTCACCACAGATGGACTACCGGTCTGCTTTTTGACAATGTTGTTATTCTAGGTGATGACATTTCTGTTGAAAACAGGCGTAACTCCGGATCGGGTCACGGCTGGGCCGCGGCAACTTGTATGTTCTGGAATTGTACTGCAAATAAGATAATCATTCAAGATCCACCCGGAGATCATACCAATTGGGCCATTGGCTGTACCGGGGTATTTACCAACAGGGGATGCTGCGGTGCAAAACAACCGTACGGCAATATAAAATCAAGAAATCAGCCAGTTACTCCCAACAGCTTGTTTAAGTATCAGCTGGCTAATCGTTTAGGTATTCCGTTGGATTAAAGATTGATAGCGACTTAATTTATAACCAAAGGTGTCGTTGATCCGCTTCAATATTATTAAAAATCTAAATTGTCTTGAACTGAAAATCATACCCATGATCTAGGTATTACGTTAAATCCTACTGAATGTTTAGGCTTTTGAGAAAGCGATTTTTTTGAAGAATAGGCGGAGTATTTAAAATCCAGAAGATGCAGCGAAAAGCTTTTAAAATGAAATTGAATCAGGGTCAGAAAGACCTATATGTAAAACGGCACAAAGAAATTTGGCCAGAACTGGAGGAGTTGTTAAGAGTAAATGGAGTGGGCGAATACTCAATTTTTTTTGATGACGAAACACATACATTGTTCGCCTTTCAAAAAATTTCCGGTACGGCTGGATCTCAAAGTCTTTCAGACCACCCAATAGTGGTGAAGTGGTGGCGGTTTATGGCTGACATTATGGAGGTAAATCCCGATTGCTCTCCAGTCTCTACCGAATTGGAGGAGGTGTTTTTTATGAAGTGATCCATTAGCATTGGGCTATGAAAAATAGCTATCATTAGCCTGCTCCCTCTATTTGGTAAAAGCGGAAGAAATGAGTGAACAGTCAACACCAATCAAATTCTCAAGCATTCTTAAGAGTTTGCTTCATATAATAAAGGGATTGGTGCTGGAAAGGTCGATCAAATAGATCAGCAACAGTTGTTTCACTTCTTTGACAGGTGAGTACAGGATGCAGATTTTCATTTAAATCATCAATTTTGATAGTTATGTGTTATACAATCCTTGTAAATGACAGATTTCTCATAAAAAATAAGCTAAAGACAAGAATATGAAACGTACAAACCCGAAGAACTGCACTGAACTCCATTATGCTACAAATAGAATTTTATTTGTGGCTATCCTACTGTTGGTATATACTTTTCAAGCTCAGGAAAGAAATGTGGGAGACATACCTGCAGACCGTTTAGCAATTGACGGATGGAAGGAAATTAAATTTGACAGCTCTGGGAACTGGCAGACAATTGATGTCACTACAATGGGTGTGCTGCCTAATACTGGTGCAGATATGGCGAAAGCCATTGAGGATATGATTATGGGAGGGAGCGGTAAGACAATATATAAATTTCCTGCCGGCACCTTTAATATAGATAGCTCCATACAAATTGAGAAGGGAGATTTTCAAATACTAGGAGAAGGTAGTGCCACGAAGTTTGTTATGAGAGGTGGTGATAAGGCACCGGTCATACGCATCCGTGGGAAAAGGGAAGGTAGTATTCGACTCGAGAAATCAGTCAATCGTGGTGATAATACAATTGCCTTGACCAGTATATCAGGTTTTGAAGTAGGTGACTATCTTTTCTTGAGACAGCAAAACGGGGAAAGAACCTTTGACTTAGATACCCAGATTGTAAAAATTCTTTCAATTACCGGGAACACGCTAACAGTTGATATGAAAATAGGATTGCCTTTTTCAGCTGATCTGGCTAGAGTTCAGTACTTGAAATTCTTAAAAAATATCAAACTTAGTAATTTTTATCTGGGACGGTCAAGTGAGCCAGAACAACGAGAAGGCAAGCTTAGAATGGATGTGATCCTCAATGGTGAAATCTCGCACGTAGAAAGTGATAAGGCACTTGGGCAGCATTTAGAAATTGGTGATTGCCGGGATTTTCTATTCTTTCAAAACAACGTTCACGGGAATTTTGGCAGAGATACCTCTGGTGGGTATCAGGGCGGGATTGTGGTGAACCGGTCTACACGAGTCAATGTAATCAATAACAGATTAGATGACTTGAGGCATCATATAATGTTTCAATTTGGCGTCAACCATTCGGTTGTTGCTTACAATAGGGCAACTATTTACAACCATTATGGAGATTATGGCCAGCACAACAACAAGGGATGTCACAACAATTTATTTGAGGGAAATTTTGGATCAGAGTTGTACGATGACTGGAACAAAAAGGCCTGGGGTGCCCCGTATGCCATGTGGTTTAGAAATCATGCGATCGTCAAAATAGGAACGGAATATGACGGTCAAACTCATATGTCCATCATCGCAAATGAGTTGCAGGCAGGCGAGAGCGGATTAAAACTGGCGGATCCCAATAATGACAATTATGTGGCTGCTAATATTGTCAACATCAACGGAGAGAATGGGGACGGTGATATGCTTTGGGGCGATCTGGATGCCGATGCAACCATCCCCAATTCCTTGTTCTTGACCGAAAAGCCAGATTATCTGGAAAGCTGGCCGTTATATGGTCCAAATGCAGGCGAGGCTACCCTAAGTGTAGGATTTCAACATTCAGACCAGTACAATTTGACCGTCTTTCCCAACCCAATTACAGATACATTTACTATAAGATTGAATAGCGACACGCCATCCAAAGTTTTCATGTATGATATTTTAGGCAAATTGGTTTATAAATACACGATGATGGAAGAACAAGTAATAGTTGATCAGCAATTCAGTTCAGGTCTGTACTTGATTAGGGTAGAAAATAAAAATTTAGGAGTATTTACAAAAAAAGTAGTAATTCGCTAAGTCCTGCGGAGAGTACCTTTTAACCTATCCGGTTTTATTCATGATGTCCTGAATTACCATTAGTATATTTATTGTTTATCAAAACTTTACAGTAGTATGTCCAATTGTCTAAAAATTTGGATTTTGATCTTGCTTGGTAGCTCAATATCCTGTAAAGAAGCCAAGACAGTTGTTTCAATCAAAGAAAACTCCTTTTTAATAAATGGGAAACCTACGTATGAAGGAAGGTACTGGAAAGGACATAAGATTGAAGGGCTTCTTATGAATTCCAGAATGGTTCAAGGGATATTTGATGATCTAAGCAGAGAGGTGCATCCTGACTTCGCCTATCCCGATACCGGTCTTTGGGATGCAGAGCGCAATACCAAAGAATTCATCGCTGCGATGCCAGTATGGAAGAGCTACGGCCTCAACTGTTTCACACTTAATATTCAGGGGGGCAGCCCTTGGGGTTATGGCGGGGATCCTTATTTGAATCCCGGCTTTCACGAAGATGGTAGGTTAATGAAGGATTATGCCAACCGTTTAGATGCAATATTGAAAGAAGCAGACAGGCTGCAAATGGTTGTAATTCTGGGCATATTTTATTTTAGGCAAGACCAACATCTCAAGGATGAAGAGGCGGTTAAAAATGCTACAAGTAATGTGGTGGACTGGCTCTTTGAAAAAAATCATCGGAATGTGCTGATTGAGATCGCCAATGAAACCAGCGACAGGGACGATAAGTACCATCACGAAATACTGAAGCAAGATAGGGTTCACGAATTGATTGAATTAGTTACCAATACGTCTAAAAACGGCTATCGCTACCTGGCAGGGGTCAGTTATAGAGGACGTGTCGTCCCGAAGGCGAATGTCATACAAACGTCAGATTTTCTACTGATACACGGTAATGGTGCCAAAAACCCTGCAGAAATTGATAAATTGATCCACAAAACGAGAACAGCAATGGGAGACCGGGTGATGCCAATTGTGAACAATGAAGATGATAATTATAATTATGGAGATGCACAGAATGATTTGGTCAATTCCGTAAAACAATATGTTTCCTGGGGTTTTTTTGATTTTAGAAGGGAAGGTGAAACGGATATAACTGAAGGTTACCAAAGTGTTCCAGTAGATTGGGGTGTAAATTCTGAAAGGAAAAAGGAATTTTTCAACAAACTGAGTGAAATTACCGGCGTATCCAAAAATTGAAAAAAACATCAACAAGTGGTATAAAACCAAAAATCAAACCTTCTCGTTCAGAATCAATACTATTATCAGAATCAACTTCAATACAATAGTGCAGTACTATGTTCTGTGCTTAAACTGAATCAATATATTTTAAATGGAAAAACAAAAGACATCATCAATCATAAAACTTGGCCTGATTGCGGCATTCATATTTGTTGGTCAGCCCAATTTGGTTAGAGGCCAAAACCCAATTCTTGAAGGAATGGGAGTATCTGATCCTCACGTGAGGGTTTTCAACGATACCATATACCTTTATTCCGGTCACGATGCCACACCCTTGGATAAAACATGGGTCATGAGGGATTGGCGTGTGTTTTCAACCACAGACCTGCGTAACTGGACATTAAGGGATACGATTAGTCCCAAGGATAACTATATGGATGACAATACTACTGATTGCTGGGCCGGTGACGCAGCCACTCGCAATGGAAAGTATTATTTCTATTTTTCAGATAGAAAACGAGGTGTAGGGGTTATGACTTCACCAACGCCTACCGGACCCTTCAATGATCCATTAGGTAAACCATTGGTCGCCCCAATGCACGATCCAACGCTAATTATGGATGATGATGCTAACAGGACACCATATCTGGTTTATGGAGACAAAGAAGGTGGCGGGTTTCATATTGCAAAGTTGAATGAGGATATGATTTCAACTGCTGAAGTGCCAAAAAAAATTGAGATCAACGGCGAGGAATGGGACAACGCCCCAGAATGGATGGATAAGAATTACATATTTAAGCACGAAGACACCTATTATTTGAGTTGGGGCCGGGATTATGCCGTTTCCAAAAATATCTATGGGCCTTATGAATCAGTTGGTAGTGTTGCAAATGGTCACCACTTAAGTCAGTATGCGCACGGTAGTTTCTTCGAGTGGAAGGGACAGCTTTACCATATTTGGTGTTACTATTTAAGGCCAGGATATAAATTTCGTGGGTGCATTATAACCTATTGTCATATGGATGATGACGGTAATATTGTGACAGATACAGATTTTTTGGATGAACACAAGGCCAATGGCGTGGGTCAGTATGATGCTTCTTGGAAAAGGATAGAAGCAGAATGGTTTTATGAAAAATCCAAAGGAATTAAAAAGCAGGGCACAAGAGATGACGGATTTATTGTTACAAACATTAAGAATGATGATTATTTAAGGTTTGCTAAGGTCAAATTTGATGAAGTGCGCGAAAAGTTGGCTATGAAAGTAATGTTTGAAGGAAAGCGCGGTGAACTTAAAATCAGATTGGAAAGTCCAAACGGCAAAAATGTAGGTCAGATCGATCTTAATGGTAACACCACCTCAAACTCTTTTGACATTTTAGAAGTCGATTTGGATAGAATTGAAGGTACCGAAGATATTTATGTGGTTTATAATGGTACAGAAGGAAGTTCGATTCAGTTGGATTGGATTCAATTCAAATAATTGAAGTATTGAAAATGGAAAGGTAAAAGGGAAAAAGTACGGGGTAGCCCTTTCAAAAGCATGGTAATATGCCCTGACACGGCAGGACAGTTTAAAGGAAAATTAACAGGATATTGCCAATTGATTAATGTGTTTCTTAAATGGTATCACTAAAGTTTTATCTCACGATCACCTTGGTAGTTTTGTCTATCGGTTGTTCAGGTGAAGATAACCAGGTCGATCCATTAGTGGAAGAATCAGAGGCTGTAGGTGCAATTCCGCTCATACCCCACCAGGGTATTCCCGACCCCTTTAATTTATTTACCGTGATTGACGCTGATGTGGAGAGAAAGGACTTTAACAAAGTGTCCAAGTGGTATGAAGAAGCTCCCAACCTTCAAGTTTTTAAGCTGTTTGCAGGAGATGAATTTAATGGTGAAAGAAAACACGCAAGAACAGAAGCTGGTCAAGGCCTAAAATGGAAAGAAGGGAGTGAATGGCACGTTTTTGAAGCTACTATGAGGCCCAGTGATAAAATTAATATTACTTACACCATTGCCCAGCTATTTGCCGGATGCTGCGGTCCCCAACTTAGGGTAGAGGTTAAACCAAATGGCCGGATTCACGTGGGATCAAGATCTAACGGAAACCTCAGGATTTCCTCAGACGAAGATTGGGCAGACGGCACAAGGGAATTTAGGATCAAGATAAGAACCAACGGTAGGGAAATGGAAGTTTTTTTTAATGAAGAGCTAAAATTTTCCGGGCTTTCCGAAGAAAGTGTTAAAGGAAATGATTCAGCGTTGTATCATTTTAGGTGGGGCGTTTACAGCAATGATAAAATGCTTCAACCCCTTAGCAATACAGTTACCAATGCTACCCGTCATTAATAGAATAAAAACAAAATAGTCTCCATGAACAAATCAATCATTTTTCTCTTGTTAATAGTATTCGCTTCGTGCGACGACAATACGCTTGATAGGCCTGTCAATTTAACCTTGTCTGAAGGATTCAAAAATCCAACGGGCTTTTATGAATCAAATCCCACGTTTTCGTGGCATTTACCTGTATCAGGGGATGTGGCAAAGCAAACTGCATACCAGATCGTTGTCGCCAGTGACCCGGGTTCACTTCCCGGCGAATCGGATCTGTGGGATTCTGGTAAACAGATGACTGAACAGTCTGCTTGGATTAAATATGACGGAAAAGAATTGATGTCGCGCCAAAAGGTGTATTGGCAGGTAAGGTATTGGGGCGATAGTGAAGAAGTTTCCGGTTGGAGTGAAATTGAACATTTTGAACTTGGATTGCTTGACAATGACGATTGGAAAGCCAAATGGATAGGACTTGACACCAAGGCTGAGGGGGTTATAGGGTCCAGGAACAACGTAATTCATAGACCTCAGTACCTTAGAACCAATTTTAATACGGAGGGGGATGTCACTTCTGCAAGACTGTACATTACCGCTAAGGGGGTATTTGATGTAAGTATTAACGGCTCAGACGTTAGTGATGATGTAATGCCTCCGGGTTACGTCCCTTACGATAAGCGGATAGAGACTATCACTTATGATGTCACAGATAAAATAGCATCAGGGGAAAACACAATAGGAGTTGAGGTCGCCGCAGGCTGGTACTCTGGTCGACTTGGTTGGAAATCATCACTTTGGATCGATACCGAAAACCCCAAGGCAATTTGTCAATTAGAACTCACTATGGACGATGGCTCAAAGCAAATGGTACTTTCTGACGAAAACTGGAAGGGTACCACAAAGGGGCCAATTAGATTGGCTGAGATTTATGATGGTGAAAGCTATGATGCCAATATGGAGTTGAAAGGTTGGACATCAAATGAGTATGATGATAGTGACTGGGTGAGCGTTAAAACTTTTGAAGTTGATGATAAGATAAAACTGGAGCCGAAAAGGCACAGCACGGTCAGGAATAAAATCGAGGTCAAAAGTAAGGAACTGATTGATAGGGACAGCACCTTAATATTTGACCTGAAACAAAATATGGTAGGGGTTCCTTTGTTGAAGGTGCCTATGAAAAAGAATGATACCCTAAAAATAAGGTTTGCTGAAATGCTATCCCCAGACGGTTCGTTCTATACTAAAAACTACCGCTCAGCGCTATCAACAGATTATTATATAGCCGCAGAAGACGGTGTGATTGAGTGGTCACCAAAATTCACCTTCCACGGTTTCCGATTTGTTGAGTTGAGCGGCTATGATGATTCCAAGACTGCTTCAAAAGATTGGGTTACCGGAATCGTACAGTATTCAGATTTTGAACAAAATGGAAAATTTGAAACATCGCACGAAAAACTAAACCAGTTGCAAAGCAACATTGTATGGGGGTTACGGGGCAATTTCTTTGATATTCCCACAGACTGCCCCCAGCGGGACGAGCGTATGGGATGGACCGGGGATGCGCAGGTTTTTGGCCCTACCTCAATGTTCAACGCAGATGTTTACAGTTTCTGGGCCAGTTGGATGCAAAGTGTGCGCGAATCGCAGCACGAAGATGGCGGTATCCCGTTTGTTGTGCCTGATGTGTTAAAAGATGGACAGGTAAGTTCTGGCTGGGGAGATGTTAGTACCATCATTCCTTACAAAATATACTTTAGGACTGGGGATACAAAAATACTAGAGGATAGTTATGAGATGATGAAAGCATGGGTTGCACACCACGAGGCTTCATCAGAAAATTATATATCCAATATGAATACCTACGGGGACTGGTTACAGCCTAATCCTGCCAATGGAGAAACAAAAGGGGATACGTCTCATAGTTTAATAGGAACGGCATTCTTTGCCCATTCTGTTGATTTGACTGCAAAGGCCGCTGCTGTTCTTGGCAAAACCGAGGATCAGCAACAATATGAAGCGATGTTCAATACTGTTTCAGAAGCATTTGAAAATGAATTTTTTGATCAGGATGGAATGGTAAAAGAAGTTGCGGAAACACAAACCTCCTACCTTTTGGCCCTCGCATTCGATTTAGTTTCCGAAGAGAAAAAACCTAAACTAAAAGAATATCTTTTACAGGAAATCAAGAAAGCAGATAATCATTTGAGAACCGGGTTTCTTGGAACTCCCTTATTGTCTGAGGTACTGGATGAGACAGGTGAGATAGATCTGATGTACCAGCTCTTGTTCAACGAGACCTATCCTTCTTGGTTTTACAGTATCAATCAAGGGGCTACCACCGTGTGGGAGCGCTGGAACAGCTACAGTAAGACCGAGGGTTTTAATCCTCAAAATATGAACAGTTTGAATCATTACGCCTATGGAGCGATAGGGGAGTGGATGTATGAGCGTATTGCTGGGATATCCCCGGTTGAGGCAGGATATAAGGTTTTGCGAATAGCTCCAATACCGGGTGGGCCCCTCACTGCTGCATCTGCGAGTTTAAATACAACCTATGGGGAGGTGTCCTCGAAGTGGGAGTTGACCGATGAGTATTTCAATCTGGATGTAAGCATACCGCCAAATACCACGGCGGTGGTCATAGTGCCAAAAGGGGCGGCATCCAGTTTAAAATTGAATAACGGAGATTTTGAGGACAATGAAAAGGTGAAATTGACAAATACAAACGAAAAATCATTCGAATTAACGGTAGCGCCCGGTAACTATAATTTTAGAACAGATACTAAATAATCAGGATAATTATATGATATCGCAAGCCGTCCTATTTGCTGGACGAGTATTGATATAAACACCCTTATAGTTCAACAAGCGTTACCGTACAAATCTGACCATCCTTCAGAAAATTCAAAAAAAACCAGTTAATAATTTTCATCGAGTTCCGTCATGATCAAAGTAATTTATACATCAAATGTTCCACTTAGATTTCTAGCTATAGTTTGTGTGGTTCTTTCAACATTCAGTTGTGGTAAGGGCAGGGCGCAAGTAGAACAGCTTGAGGAGGCCAAGCCGCCAAATATCATTTTTATTTTAACAGATGATCAGCGTTGGGATGCTCTCGGTTATGTAGGAAACCAATTTGCATACACACCTGAGATGGATAAACTTGCCAAAGACGGCGTGTTTTTTAAAAATACAATTGCAACCACACCTATATGCTCAGCAAGTAGGGCCAGTATTTTTAGTGGTTTACAGGAACGTACTCATAACTATGGCTTCTCAACGGGTCCAATGAAAGAGGAGTACATGAAAAATTCTTTCCCGAAGGTGCTTAAAAATGCTGGATACTATACCGGTCTTTTTGGGAAATTTGGTGTGAAATACAACCATTTGGATTCCCTGTACAATGTTTATGAGCACTTTGGTTTACGTTATGATAAGAAAGACTCTACAAGTTATTATTATAAAACAATAGGAAAGGACACGGTTCATTTGACCAGGTACACCGGTGAGAAAGCGCTTAAGTTTATAGACGAGGCGCCAACAGATAAACCATTCTGTTTGCAGTTGAGTTTCAGCGCTCCCCACGCAAGTGATAATACAGAGGAGCAATATTTTTGGCAAGAAGAGAATAATCACATTCTAGAGGATGTAACCATTCCTGATGCAAATATATCTTCAGATGAATATTACAGCAAATTACCGCAATTGGTCAAGGATGGCTTCAATCGACTACGATGGTACTGGCGCTATGACACGCCAGAAAAATATCAGCACAGTGTCAAGGGCTATTATAGAATGATCGCTGGTATTGATAATGAAATCAAAAAAATAAGGGATAAGCTAAAAACCGAAAATCTGGAAGATAATACGATTATCATTGTAATGGGTGATAACGGATATTTTATGGGAGAACGACAAATTGCAGGCAAATGGTTGATGTATGATAATTCACTAAAAGTACCTTTAATAATTTATGACCCAAGAAATAAAGAACATAAGGATATCGATGCCATGGCGCTCAATATTGATGTTCCCTCAACTATTTTAGATTTTGCAGGTGTGGACATACCAATGGCCTGGCACGGGAAAAGCTTAAAGCCCTTAGTTGAGAAGGATAACGTATCCTTCGAAAGAGATACCATACTGATAGAGCATCTGTGGGATTTTAAAAATATACCTCCCAGCGAAGGGGTCAGGACTAAAGACTGGAAATACTTTAGGTATGTTGATGATAAATCAATTGAAGAATTGTACGATTTAAATCAAGACCCAAACGAAACAAATAACCTTGCAGGCGATGAGGCATACAAGGATGTTTTAAATAATTTGAGAAATAAATGTGAATACTTGATAAATAAATATCAAGATCCTTATCAGTTGAACCCAATAAACCTGAGTTTTGAAGATGATAGTTTTAGGTGGGATGTTCCAAACACAACACAGAAACAAAGCGGCTATCAAATATTAGTGGCCTCGTCTAAGGAAAAACTAGACCTGAACATTGGCGATGTTTGGAATAGTACAAAAGTTGAAACAAATGATACAGAAGTCGAAAGGGCAAAAGATTTAAATTTAAAGACAAATACTACCTACTACTGGAAAATGCGTATTTACGATGAGCTTAATAGAACCGGAAAATATACCTCGGTTCAAAATTTAACTTATTAGTCTAGAATGATCTACCACCTAAAAAATTTCGAGCAGTTATTCATGTTATACAATTGACCTCAAGATTACCGCGATTTCCAGTAGAAAATTTACTTACGCCGTCAAGACGGAAAAATGATCCAAGAGGCAATCAAAGTACAAAGTAGCCTGGCAGGACTTGGCATAGGTAGGAGATTGATCCAGAGCAGACGCTAAATGGGAACGGGAGTTACTTAAAGGCGCCGAGAATGTTTTTTCAGCCATTGAGAAGAAACGCCCAAAGACTGGATCGCTGAAGAAAGAAGAAGAACCCTTACTAAAGTCGTTCAGAAAAAATCAGAATTTAATTTCTTGCCTGCCAACCGGCAGGTTTAAAGAAGCTTTAATTTGAATAGTCCTTACAATATGTGCAGGACTATGGTGGACATACGTCACGCCATTGTGACGTTGTGCGGTATTGTACCCCGCTTAAGATAATCCCCCTCTGGTCTAATCCAGAAAATCTTAAGGGAATTACCGCTCAACTTAGCATTGATGCGATTGATGAATCGATACTATTTAAAACACACCCGCTGAAATAGCAGGCGAATGTATATCTGTTTTGCCATAAACCTGAACTACAAAGTCAGCCTCAACCTATGGGGCACACCTGTACCTGATGAAAACAGCTACTTTGTTAAGAACTTCAGTGAAAGAAGATACACAATCGTTAACGGTATAGACCAAGGGACAGGTATAGCTCAAAAAGTCAAATTTCAACAAGCGACAGCGGCCTAAATGGTTACCTTTAAATAGATGAATATGTAAAAACTGCCCAGTAAATTGGCGACAGTTCTAAAGTATGTAGAAATTATAATAATTATGAAAGGAATATATAAATACCTATCCATTTTCTTACTTATTACTTCTACCACATTTGGTCAAAATTTAATATCTCAAAGAGACGATTTAGAATCAGGGTTTAGAAACCCGCCAAATGAAGCCAAAGCCAGAACGTGGTGGCATTGGATAAGCGGTAATGTTTCTAAATCCGGAATCACAAAAGATTTAGAGGCCATGAAGCAAGTAGGTATCCAAGAAGCACAGTTATTTAACGTGCACTTGGGCTTTCCGGAAGGATCTGTAAAATATCTGAGCGAAGAATGGTTGGATTTATTAAAATTTTCAGCGGAAGAAGCGGAGCGTTTAGGTCTGGAATTGGCATTTCACAACGGTGCAGGATGGTCTTCAAGCGGTGGTCCTTGGGTAACTCCAGTACACGCTATGCAGACAGTAGTTTATAGTGAAGTTATCGTTGAAGGAAATCAATGGTTTAAGGAGCAATTGCCACAGCCAGCAACCAAATATGGTTATTACAGGGACATAGCTATTTTAGCGTTTCCTAAACCAAAGGCGAATACTAAAATTGATGGATTGGATTACAAAATGCTTTCTGAACGCATTCGCAATCATTTACTGCCCGATACCAAGACAATTCCAAATGCCTCAATTGTATCTAAGGAAACCGTCATAAATTTAACGGATCAAGCTTCTAACAATGGATTTTTAGAATGGAAAGTCCCTGAGGGAGATTGGGTTGTTTTGAGAATTGGCCACACACCAATAGGTACTCAAAATCGTCCTGCGCCAACTAGCGGTAAAGGTTTAGAGGTTGATAAAATGAGCAAAACAGCGGTAGATGCTTATTGGAAAGGTGGCATTCAGCCTATAATCGACAAATTGGGCGACTTGATTGGCACAACGGTTAATAATTGCCTGATAGATAGTTATGAGGTAGAAACGACGAATTGGACAAGTGGTTTTGAAGCTGAGTTTGGAAAACTTCGAGGGTATGACTTGATGCCCTATTTACCAACCCTGGCAGGTTATTATGTTGATAGTGGCGAAATAACTGAGCGTTTTCTTTGGGATTTTAGAAGAACCATAGGTGATTTGATAGCCGAAAATTATTACGCTCACTTTAGTAAACTTTGTCATGACAACAATATGAAGTTTACTGTTGAGCCTTACTGGGGCCCTTTTGATAATATGCAAGTGGGGGCCACAGGCGATATTGTAATGTGTGAGTTTTGGAGTGGTGGCTATCCGTTTTTTGATTCGCCAAAGTTTGTGTCTTCTATAGCCCATTTAAATGGAAGTTCTATAGTGGGGGCAGAATCCTTTACGGGTATTGGTGGCTGGGATGAGCATCCGGCACAGTTTAAATCCATTGGGGACAGAGCCTGGGCAGAGGGAATAACCCGGTTTATATTTCACACCTATGTGCATCAGCCCTGGGATGTTGCACCCGGTCTGGGTCTGGGACTTTTTGGTACTGACTTTAACAGGCACAATACCTGGTGGCCTCAATCTAAGGCCTTCAACAACTATATCGCACGCTCGCAGTTTTTGCTGCAACAAGGCAAAAATGTGGCCGACGTTCTGGTATTTACAGGAGAATCATCTCCAAATACTGCATTCTTACTACCTCAAATAAAAGAACTTGGCTACGATTATGATTTGATCGGTGCTAATAAACTGAAGGATTTATATGTCGAAGATGGACTTATATGCACTCCCGTTGGTGGCAGGTATAAGGTATTGGTCCTGCCTGAATCCCATTGGATAAAACCAGAAACACTCCATAAAATCCGGAAATTGACCCATGGCGGCGCCAAGGTTTTAAGTACTGTAAAACCTGTTAAATCTCCAAGCTTAACCAAGTACCCAAAGAGTGATGAGACGGTTATGGAACTCTCAAGCAAAATGTGGGGTGAGGGCCTTGTTCAAAATATAAATATATCCCAATATTTGAGGGAAGATGATTTGCCTGCAGATTTTACAGTTGAAAGTCCTGATAATTTGGATATTAACTTTATACATAGAAAATTAGAGGATACAGATATCTATTTTATTGCCAATGCAAGAAAGGAAAGCCGGGATATTATAGGACGTTTTAGGGTCGATGGAAAGCAACCTGAACTATGGAATACAGAAAAAGGAACGATTGAAGCGCTTGCCGTGTATAAAATTAATGAAGATGGTACTACGAGTGTGCCTCTTCAATTGGGCATGGAAGAATCTGTCTTTATCCTGTTCAAAGAGCCATTATCCAAATCCGCTCACCTGGTACAGGCGTCTGTATCTTATGATACTCCTGCACCGGAGGCGTTACCAAATCTGGAAATTGTCAGGGCAGAATATGGTACATTTCTTCCGGAAGGCGTTGTTGATATCACAGAACAGGTTACCAATGCCATAGAAGACGGTAAGTTGGATTTTCAAATGTCAACCCGATTTTGTGATTGCGATCCGGCGATGGGCTACAAAAAAGAACTGAGAATGGAATATCAATTGGGTGCAGCTATATATCGGTTAAACGCTGAAGAACGGGAGCATATTAACCTGGATGCAGGTACTAAGGAATTAAGGATCCTAAAAGCAGTATTTGGAAAGTTCAGAACGGAAACAAATACGATACCTAAGAAATATGCAACGCAAAACATCACTGGCAAAATCAAGGATTTGGTTGATTCAGGTATCCTGAATATTCAGGTAACAGATCAACTTATAGATAACGATCATATTGAAGGGGATAAGCCTGCTCTCAGAATCACCTTCAAATCGAATGGCGAAGAACAGACATTGAACATACCAGTGGGCCAGACTTTAAATTTGTCTAAAGATATCGTAAAACCCAAACTGTCTTTAAATGATGATCAGTTAAGATGGATATCCCCCTATACTGGAAAAATTGATTACACCACTAGTTTAGGAAAGTTCAAAAGCGCCGAAATAGTAGCTGTCCCCAAACCAGTTCAGCTGGCGGGAAACTGGGAGGTCTCCTTCCCGTTGAAGTCGGGTATTACTGAGAAACAATACGACCAATTGGAATCCTGGTCGGAAAGTGGTGATAACAGCATTCGTTACTTTTCGGGAACGGCAACCTATTCTAAGGAATTTAATATAATCGAAAACATGATTGGCGATCATACCAGCATGGAACTTGACCTGGGAAGCGTAGCTGTAATCGCTGAGGTCTTTTTGAACGGTAAAAACGCAGGTATTCTATGGAAAGCACCTTTTCGAGTAAACATTGATGATTATGTTCAAGCGGGTAAAAATTTATTAGAGGTAAAAGTCACGAATCTTTGGCCAAACAGATTAATAGGTGATGAAAGACTGAATCTTGATTACGAAAGAACTGGCAGCAAGATAGCCGCAGTACCAGAATGGCTGACAGATGAAACTATGATGAGGTCTTCTCAAAGAACTACCTTTGCATCGTGGAAGCACTACAGCAAAGATGATGATTTATTACCGTCCGGTTTGTTGGGACCTGTTAAGATCAACATCCTTAAAATAGTAAATCTGAAAGTAGAATGAAAGAACTATAGATTTTTGCAATATGCTTCAGTTTACACCTCTAAAATGTAGAATGAATAGCGTAATACAATAATTATCAACAGTGTCAATACTTTGGTTAATATTTTATAGACAATGGTGAGATAAAGCCATTGCTATTAGGTTGTATCTATCTTGAGTAAATCAAAGATGCTTTAGCAGTCTTTGCCGTTAAAATGTCTATGAAGAATTAATTACAGCATCATTAAGTGTCAGCACAGGAGAAAGGTAGGTTTGCTGAAGTAATAAGGGAGAACACTTTTAGTTTAGGATACAGGCTTCAAAAGGGACAACTATTTTTTTCGTAAAAAAACACTGGGTTTTTTATATCTTTCTTCATTAAAAACGTGCAGCCTGATATTATTTTAATAATTGCGTAAAAACGGGATAGTTCAAACTAAAAAAGTATGCATGTCATTGGCAAAAATTACAGGAACCGCCAAGTTATAAGATTGAATTAAAGTGAATTTTTTAAATAAAAAAGGTGAAGAATCAAATTAAAATCATTGAGAGTGAATAAATCAAGGAGAATCATTATTCTATCTTTAACTTTCTGCATTTTTCTTTTTAGTTGTGGTCAGAAAACCAAAGATTCCTTAGTCAAAAAGAATCTAGATTATCATGAGGAGCAAAAGCCACCAAATATCGTTTTCATCTTATCAGATGATCAATCCTGGACAGATTATGGTTTTATGGGCGCCGAACATATTGAAACTCCAAGATTGGATCAATTTGCTTCTGAAAGTTTAACCTTCACCAAGGGATACGTCCCCACACCCTTATGTTCTCCATCTCTGGCTACTATTATAACCGGATTGTACCCAAAAGATCATGGAATTTTAGGTAATGATGTCGCCTATGTTAGGGTAGAGGACAGGGAAGTATCAAAAAACAACAGGAGTGAAGCGTACAAGCGCATTATTCCTGAGTTTGAAAAACTGAAAACCCTTCCGGATATACTTGCAAGTAAAGGTTATATGTCCTTTCAGACGGGGAAGTGGTGGCACGGAAATTATAAAACAGGTGGTTTTGATTATGGTATGACGCACGGGGATGCAAAACGAGGTGGACGGCACGGTGATTACGGCCTGGAAATCGGTAGAAAAGGTCTTGACACAATTAATAATTATATAGACTTGGCCGTCAAAGATGCAAAACCATTCTTTTTATGGTTCGCGCCATTTATGCCACACGCCCCACATACGCCACCACAGCGCCTACTGGAAAAATATTTAAAGAGGACTGATTCAGAGCACGTGGCCAAGTATTGGGCTATGTGTGAATGGTTTGACGAAACCTGTGGTCAATTGTTCGACCTTATAGAGAATAAGGGCTTAAATGAAAATACCGTATTTGTTTACGTCTGTGACAATGGCTGGGTACAGGACCCCAATAAAAGGACTTATATGAGAAACTCCAAACGGGCACCCTATGATTTGGGAATCCGTACGCCAATTATGTATAAATGGGTTGGTAAGATAAGGCCTAGAACTGATAGTCAAACAATCGTGAGCAGTATTGATATGATTCCTACGATTTTGGATATTCTTGATATTGAAAAACCCGGCTATTTGCCAGGAGTCAGCGTATTAAACGAAACTGAACTAAATGCACGCGAGGTCATTTTTGGTGAGATTTATGAACATGACTTTGTTACCATCGATTCTAGCATGCTATATAACATGGCCATATCCAAACCATATAAGCTAATCGTTCCAGATAAGACCCGTAAAAAGGGAGAGGAAATTCAGCTTTTTAATTTAGATGAAGATCCTTATGAGCAAACCAATATCGCTAAAGATCATCCAGAAATAGTTGAAAAATTACAAAATGAAATCGCAGGGTTTCGAAGTTAAAAAAGTTATATGAGAAATTTGTTATTGACAATAGTAGCGGTAAGCTTTTCAATTTTTTGTGCTTGTGGCAGTAATGGTAAAAAGGTTACTAAAGAAAAAAGCGCTCCTCCCAATATTCTGTTTATATCGGTGGACGACTTAAATAATTGGATTGGCCCTATCGACAATTTCTCAAGCCCCAAAACCCCCAATCTTGACAGGCTGGCAAAAATGGGTGTCACCTTTACCAATGCCCATTGTCAAGCACCTTTGTGCGGTCCTTCCAGAACTTCGGTAATGACAGGTTTGCGCCCGTCAACTACCGGTATCTATGGAATGATATCAGATAATAAAATACGTAGGGATAATAATCCAGTTACGAAAGACATAACCTTTTTGCCCGAATATTTTAAGGAAAATGGCTATCATACAATGGGTATCGGTAAACTATTTCACGATCACGCCCCAAAGGGACTCTTTGACGAATCGGGCGGTCGTGTCAATGGGTTTGGTCCCCTACCCGAAAAGCGGTTTGTCTGGGACGGTTACGGTAAGGGGAAAAAGGGAATTCACGGCAGGACCAGTACAGACTGGGGTGCCTTTCCCAAGAGTGACACCTTGATGCCAGATCATCAATCCGTTGATTGGGTCGTAGAACGGTTGAACAAAGACTATGACAAACCCTTCTTTCTCGGTCTTGGTATGTTGCGGGTTCACGTACCCCTTTATGTTCCGCAAAAATGGTTTGATCTCTATCCAATAGAAGATATTAAGACCCCACCTTACAAGTCTGACGACCTCGAGGATATTCCTTCAGTAGGATTGCAGATCAACGACCTCCCAATGATGCCATCCACAGAATGGGCAATTGAAAACGATGAATGGAAAAACATTATACAGGGCTATCTGGCCTGTATGAGTTTCGTCGATAATGAATTGGGCCGCGTGCTGGATGCTCTGGAAGAAAGCCCCTATGCGGAGAATACGATCATTGTGTTATGGTCAGATCACGGTTATCGTCTCGGTGAGAAAGGAACCTTTGCAAAACACGCACTTTGGGAAACCGCTACCAAAACACCTTTGATGTTCGCAGGTCCGGACCTGCCCAAAGGAAAGAAAATCGATGTTCCGGTAGAACTTTTGTCCATTTACCCCACACTTCTCGAATTGAGTGCGCTGCCAAATAACCCTCAAAACGAAGGCAGCAGTCTTGTGGGATTGATGAAAAACGATGAAGTTCTGGAAAATGCAAGGGCTATAACCACATTTGGTAGGAACAACCACGCCGTCAAGTCAAACGGCTATAGGTATATTCAATATGAAGACAAAACAGAAGAACTCTACAATCACGCCAATGATCCAAATGAGTGGGACAATCTTGCTGGAAATTCAGAATATAAGGATAAAATGGTCGAACTTAGAAAGTATTTGCCAACGGTAAACCGTAATTGGGATTCAGAATCTGATTATACATTTCAACCCTATTTCGTGGAACAAAAAGAGCGCCTTTCAAAGGATTAAATTTAACTTGCATATGTAATATGGTGCAGTGGGCACTACCTAAATCTTTAAGACAGTCTTTGAATATGAGAATAAACCTAGCCTATTTCATCGTTTTTTTATTATTGAGTTGTTCGGGCTCAAAATCCAATAAGCCCGAAACCGTAGAACAGCCGCAGCAAAAGAAAAACCCCAATATTCTATTCATCGCTGTCGATGATCTGCGTCCTGAACTCAATTTTTATGGAGCTGAGCATATTATTTCGCCCAATTTGGACGACCTGGCGGGAGAAAGCCTCATTTTTGATAGAGCATATTGCAACATCCCTGTCTGTGGTGCATCAAGGGCAAGCATAATGACCGGTGCCCGGCCCACAAGAGAACGTTTCCTAAATGCCCACATCCGGAAAGATGAGGATTTCCCAGAGGCGACCTCCCTGCCGATGCTTTTCAAAAAGAATGGCTATAAAACAATTTCCAATGGCAAAATATACCACCATAAAGATGACGATGCAGAGGCTTGGGATGAAATTTGGCAGCCAAGTGGAATCTGGAGTTACGCGTTGCCAGAAAGTCAGGAAATAAGAAAAAACACCCTTCGGGGCTTGCCAATGGAAAGTGCCGAGGTTCACGATTCTGTGTACCGTGATGGCAAACTGGCCCTCAAGGTTATAAGGGATCTTCAAGATTTGAAAAAATCCAATCAACCGTTTTTTCTCACTATGGGACTGTTTAAACCTCACCTTCCGTTTACGGCACCCCAAAAATATTGGGACTTATACAATAGGGATGACATTGTGCTTCCGGAAAGTTATGTGCAACCCAAAACCACCCCTAGGCAAGCATATCACAGCTACGGTGAACTTCGAAATTATGAGAACATCCCAAAGAAAGGACATCTTCCCGATGACCTTGCTAAAGAATTGATTCACGGTTATTATGCCTGCGTTAGTTATATCGACGCTCAAATAGGTTTGGTTTTAGACGAACTGAAGCGATTGGAACTGGAGGATGATACCATAGTAATATTGTGGGGAGATCACGGTTGGAACTTGGGGGACCATAAACTTTGGTGCAAACACGTCACGTTTGAAACAGCCTTGAGAACACCTTTGATTATTAAAGTTCCCGGAAGAACCAAAGGTCAATCAACCGATGCTGTAACAGAATATATCGATATATATCCAAGTTTGGCAGAACTGGCCGGCTTTGAAATTCCTGAGACCGTGGATGGGAAAAGCTTTGTGCCTATCATCGACGGAAAAACCAGCGATAAGAATTGGGCTGTAAGTAAATTTAAGGATGCTGTAACCCTCATAAAAGGAGATTTGTTTTATACGGAATGGACGGATGACAAGGGTGTGGCCTATGCACGAATGCTATTCGATCATCGAACAGACCCATTAGAACTTGATAATCTTGCAGAAAAACCAGAATATGAAGAAAAGGTTAAGCAATTGTCTAAAGAGTTGCGTGAGAAGTGGGGAGATAACTATTTGGAACAATAAAAGTTCAATCAGTAGGTTTAACTATTTTATAACAATATCTTTTTTGATGCTCTCTGGTATGAGTTAAAGCTACAACGCGCAATTAGCGGTATTCCGATAGATAAGATCAAAGCTGATAGCTTATGGAATTAGGTCATTTCGGACGAATCATCTAAAGATTTTAGTGTATTACAAATTTTCGGTTTGACCAATGGCCACGCTTTTGAGGTATTAATAATCACTCAAATGTTGAGGTTGCCATTAAAACCTTTGAAGCCCCCTCAATCTAATTATTATTTAAGGCAATATTCACAACCTGAGTACATAAGGAGACCTTGCACCTTGCTTCAAGGCAGTAGATCGCTGTCGGGATTTATAACATTTTGTTGTTAAGGTGCTGTGTACGGGGGCTACCTCAATTCCATTCCAATCAACATACGCAATCCTACTTGGCTTGAAGCCTCGTGTGATAGGCGGAAATATTTCAGGCCTAATCACGAAGATCATATCATGGCTATCAGCAAGAAAATCCTTTTCCTTTAAAAGCAACACCGATCGGGGGAAAACATTTTATCCGGGACTTATGTAAAATAGTTTTACTATAATAAGGTCAACTAGGATTGCGGCAAATGTTCACGTTCTTTGGTGTACATTATTTTCAGGGTATAGACCAAACAATCCAAGTAGGAATATCAATTGATGACAATGAGTACCTGCTAATTTTAGGGGTTTCAAATCAGACCTTTTTCCATTTTCCAGCGACTAGAGATTAACGCTGACAACGCCACTTCAACAATTTTATTGTTAAAGTTTTAATTTCAAGTATTATTGGCAATCAAGCTATTGAAATAATATTTACTTTTAACGACTTATAAATTAATTAGGCCTATTATTAGTTTTTATATAATCAATTAACCAAATTAATATGAAACTAATAAATTCTAATGGCTATGCTAGGTATTTAGGGCTATGCGCGTGTACCCTTATTTTGTCCCTACTTTTCCTAAACCTTTCCTGTAATGAGGACACAATCGATGAACTGTCTGAAGAAAGTTCTATTGAATTTGGTGAAGAACCACCTTTAACTGACGGCCTATCACTCAACAAGGCTTCGTCAGGTGAAGGGGACAAAACCCATTATTTGAATGCAGGAGCTAATCCAGAGGGTGATGATGGCAAATGTAGGCCGTGGGGAGGTGTTACAGGAAGTTTTGCCAAAAGACATATCGATGGTATAAGCAGGTCTTCTTATAACATCAGATTTGAATTCAAGTTTCATAAATATTTTGATTTTGACCGAGGTGGTAAAATTGGTTACGGTTTTAATATTGGTGATGGGGTAGCTGGATGTAGAGGCAGCGAGAGCAGGGATAACAAAGGAGGAAGTTTTAGAATAATGTGGAGAGGTATAAACGATCCTAGTACAGGACTGTGCACAGTAGATGAGGTCAAGACAACCAAGGCCAATATAATACCCTATATCTATCACCGAAGAATGCCAAATAATTGTGGTGATGATTTTGGAAAGACTTTTCGTATAGAAAGGGATAAATGGTACACAGTTGTCATGAAATATAGGGCCAACACAGGGAACAATGCTGATGGTCTGGCCAGGGTAGAGATTGGCGAACACGGTCAAAAGCGTACTGTACTTTTGAATGAAACCAAAATGGTGTGGTCCTACAGCAATCCAAAAAGAAAAGTATCAGGAATCACTTACAGCTTATTTAGAGGTGGTGGTGATGCGCAATGGGCTTCTCACCAAAGGAGTTCTGTTCAATTTAGGCAAGTACAATTAGACTTTTAAACTACTGGCACTATCTCAAAAGTGTTGAATAAAAAATTATACTATACTCAGTAGCATATTATCAAACAGAATTATAAACGAGTAAAGGCGTTGTTTTTATGCTCTCTCATAATCAATAAAATCTAAAAAAAATTAAATACTGAACAATTATCAACTATATTATTAATCAAACTATGAACATACTTAGACGATTTATTATAGCGAGCATTTTTTCATTTGTTCTTTTACCGCAATCATTTGCTCAGTCTGCAGATAATTTTGTTTTTCTGCAAGAAGAATATTTAGAAGCCGTACAAGCTGAGATTGATAAAGGGAACGATTATTTTGTAAATGCTTACAATAGAGCATTAAATAGTGCAAACAATAAGCTGGGTATTGAACCAAATCCAGTCACTCGAAAATCACAAGTACCACCAAGTGGCGACAAGCACGATTACATTAGTATTGCTCCCTACCTTTGGCCAGACCCATCAAAATCGGACGGTTTGCCTTGGATTGGTAGAGATGGGGAAATAAACCCAGATACACGGGGTGATGCTACAGATTTAACGCGTGCAGGAGAAATGATGAGAGTATTGCTAGAATGTGGTATGGCCTTGTATTTTTCGGATGATGACAAGTATGCTAGAAAAATTAAGGAACATCTTAATGCCTGGTTCATTGATCCCGCAACAAAGATGAACCCTAATCTCAATTTTGCACAGTCTCACCCTGGAAAGAATGATGGCAATTGGTTTGGTATCATTGAATTTGGACGAGTGGATAGAATTATCAATACTATTCAAATCATGGAGTTGAAAAATAAATTGTCATCATCAGAAATGGCTTCGCTCGAAGCTTGGTTTTCAGATTACTTGAATTGGCTTGAAACTAGCACTTTTGGAATAACTGCTTCCAATAGAACCAATAACCACGCGGTATGGTATCATAGGCAGGTGATTGGCATAAACCTTTTTCTTGGCAACAAGAACAAAGCAAAATCCTATTTAGATGATGTGAAGACAAAATTAATCCAAGTTCAAATTGAACCTGATGGTAGAATGCCTCGCGAGTTGGAAAGAACAAAATCTATAGATTATACAGCAACCAATATTGAAGGTTTTATCGATATAGCAAAAATGGCTGAAGAAATGGGCGTCAATTTATGGGGGTATGAAACATCAGATGGTCGAAGTATTCCAAAAACAATCGAATTCACTTTGCCCTACATAAAAGGAGAAAAAACATGGGAATGGCAAGATATTAAATACAATACTCCTCAGGAAGCTTTTGAGAAAGAGATTTACCCCTTAATATCTAAGGCTGGTAGAATGTTCGGTACGGAATTTTTACCTCAATCATTCGGAGTATCAGATAACATAGGTTTATACGATATTTTAACATATCCGCCACTGAATAAATTACAATTGGGTCCAGCCGGCTACACCTTCGCTGCAAATGAAAACCAAGTAGTCAATGTATCTGGCACCAAAGACATTGCCTATGGTGCCAACGGTCAGTTCAATTACCTCTATAACCAGACAGGCAATGTTACTTGTGGCAATGACGCATTTGGAGACCCAATACCGGGGGTAGCAAAAAAATGTTACATCCGCGAATCAGGTCCAGACTATAGCCCTCCAGCAGGATATACGCTTGATGTAAATGAAAACCAAACGGTCAGTGTATCCGGCACCAAGGACATAGCTTTTGGAGCGAACGGTCAGTTCAGGTATTTAATGAACCAAACTCAAGATGTAGGGTGTACACGCACTGCATTTGGAGGAGATCCTGCTCCGGGAGTAGCGAAAAAATGTTACATCCGTAATTCAAATTCATCGCCAGACTATACCCCTCCGGGATCGTATGTGCTTGACGTGAATGAAGGAGGTACTGTGAACGTATCCGGAACGATGAATGTAGCTTATGGCGCCAATGGTCAGTTTGTTTTTCTTTACAACCAAACAGGAAATGTAAGTTGCAACAACGATACATTTGGTAGTGATCCGGCTCCTGGTGTCCCAAAAAAATGTTTTGTTAGGTCAAAGG
>JBATUQ010000049.1:0-2014 GCA_049671285.1 Leeuwenhoekiella sp.
GAAGTGCTATTGAAAAAATACAAACGGAAGATACCAGTTCAGCATTCATGGTATATCCAAACCCTAGTATCAATGGTAAATTTACCATTGAATTAAAGGGTATGGAACTATCAGAAGTATCCATTTACAATATTTTGGGAGCCTTAGTATATAGTACCAAAACCAGTGATAATAAAATACAGGTTTCAACGGGTAAATTGTTTGAATCAGGTCTTTATTTAATACAGGTAATTGACGAGACAAGCCACGTTTATAGTGAAAAGTTAATTATAAGAAAATAAATATACACACAACTAAATCAGCAAGTTAAACAATTAGATTATGACAAAAATTAGACTTTTAGCCGTTTTGTTCTTACTTTCTGTATGCACAATATCAAAAGCGCAACAATTCACCTTACTTAACAGAACTACCGTGGGAACAGATCCGCTAGGTGATACGGGCGAAAAATTCGGATCTCTTAATGGTAAGTCTCATCAGAATGACGCTGTTGTGACACACAATGGATGGCAATACACGGCATATTACAATGATAGATCACCAAGAAAAATAGTTCTGGCGCGTAGAAAGCTTACAAGTACAACGTGGGAAAAGTTTGTTTACTCCAGATATAGTCAAACCACAAATGACGGTCATAACGTCATTAGTATCGGTAAGTCTCCACACGATGGTACACTTCATTTGTCTTTTGATCATCACGGTTCTGCCTTAAATTACTTTAAGTCAAAACCAGGTTTGTTGAATAATCCTGGGTCAAAGAGTTGGGACAATACTCAGTTTAACAATGTGACCGATGATTTGGGATTTGGTCAATTGAGAGGTATTACGTACCCAATTTTTGTAACGGCCCCCAATGGTAACATGTATTTTAGTAGAAGGCTAGGGAATTCTATTGTAGGTGACCAGTTACTTTATGAATATAAAAACAGTACGTGGACGAACGTGGGTAAATACATAGAAGGGAATGATAATAATGCCTATTTAGATAATTTATACATTGACAACAATGGAAGAATGCATGCGGCCTGGATATGGAGAAGTACAGGCGGAGTTAGTACTGCCAGAGATATTTGTTACGCATACAGCAACGATTATGGTAGAAATTGGTTTGATTCCAGTGGTAAGAAAGTTGGTACTTTAAATAATGGAGCTATGAGCTATAATGGTGATCCTAGTTTGACTGCAGTACCTGTAGCAGCAGGACAGATGACCAATCAGGAGGGTATGACAGTGGATTTAAAAGGTAGGCCTCACGTTGTTCATAGAGTTGGAACTACCATTCGCCATTTTTATCAAGATTCTAATGGAAATTGGCAAAACATAGATACTGAATTGTCACCAAGAGGTAGAGCTTCTATTATTGCAGATAAAAATCATAATGTTTACATCGTTTTTGGGAATTTTAGAGTAGCGCGTGCCACAGAGGCTGGTAATTACAGAGACTGGACGGTAGTCTACAGTAATTTCGACGGAGATTTTACCGGTGACCCATTAGTAGATCGCTACAGAATGATAGAAGACGATATTTTGTCTGTTTATATGATGTCTGAAAACTACAACTCTTGCGACGTTATTGATTTTGATCTTGGTCTTTCTGATTCTGGGCCAAATGGGTATACCTTTTCTGCTAACGAAAACCAAACGGTCAATGTATCCGGCACCAAGGACATTGCTTTCGGAGCGAACGGTCAGTTCAGGTATTTAATGAACCAAACTCAAGATGTAGGGTGTACACGCACTGCATTTGGCGGAGATCCTGCTCCGGGAGTAGCGAAAAAATGTTACATCCGTAATTCAAGTTCATCACCGGACTATACACCTCCGGGATCGTATGTACTTGACGTGAATGAAGGAGCTACTGTGAACGTATCCGGAACGATGAATGTTGCTTATGGCGCCAATGGTCAGTTTGTTTTTCTTTACAACCAAACAGGAAATGTAAGTTGCAACAACGATACATTTGGTAGTGATCCGGCTCCTGGTGTCCCAAAAAAATGTTTTGTTAGGTCAAAGG
>JBATUQ010000050.1:0-6638 GCA_049671285.1 Leeuwenhoekiella sp.
ATGACGAATACCTCGCCGAAAAGAACTCCTCAAACGTAATAGAGTATACCAACTGGAACGGTGATCGGGCACAATGGATTTTAGAACCGGTCTCATCTTCCAGAAGTGCTATTGAAAAAATACAAACGGAAGACACTAGTCAGGAATTTGCGGTATATCCAAACCCTTCCTCCAATGGGGTATTCACTATTTCTGTAAATGGAGCTAAATCACTAAATGTTTCGCTGTTCAATATGTTGGGAGCACAAATTTATAATGTTAAAGTAAACGGCGATAGGCTAAAAACGGCTCCTAATATTAAGCTCAATACCGGAGTGTATTTTGTAAAAGTTTTGGATGAGAAAAATATAATGTATACCAAAAGACTTATGGTTAGATAATCACTTTAATGAAATAATAAGCAAACAATGGTGAAGAAATGTATAGATTTCAAGCTAAGCATATGAACTGATTTTAATATTGAATCTATCGATCCTACGGACACCAAAGTGTTGAGTGGTGGGAGCCAAGGCCAGTACACTATCCCCAGTTATTTTGGGATAGTTCATATAGTTTTAAGATAGAAGGACTTAAAAAAGCAAAAACGCCGAATTTTGGGCTGAATAATTCCATAAAAAAATCCGCAATTACTTAGTTAAAGAGTAATTGCGGACTGGTTTTTTGACCTCGACAGGATTCAAACCTGACACGTTGATCTCAGTATTTATAAGGCCTTGCTGACATTCTATTATCAAGGTAGTCATATAACTGCCATAATAAAAGCAACTTAATAATTTGATTTGCAATACTCAAGCATATATATTTAATAACCTTTAAAGTTTAAAACGGTTTGACCAAATAAACCCTTACACTTAACTTTTCTGAATTGCTTTCAGAACGCTATTTTTGGTAAGGAATCATAGGAAGCGTGGATAGAAAAGGAATTTTCGGCCAGGGTTATCTTGCTCTTTAAAATTGCCGGTGAGACAATAAGTATCTGTTTGATTTGTTGGCTAAAAGGGACATTCCTTAATCCTTTTCTTTTTTTGATTTTAGGTTTTCAGAAGTTGAATCCTATCCCGACCCATACCCATCTCTTTTTTTCTTTCCCCGGCCTGTATCATCCAGCTTTTGGCGCTGGCCTTCCAGTCGAGCACCGGCATTCCGCACCATGCTGCCAATGAAAATATACAACAAATTTAATTTTTTGGCCTTTCTCATTACACTGTTCTAATTTTTTGGACAGCTTAATTTCAGATCCATTCCTGGGGTCGAAAGAAGGTCCGTAATGCTAGTACCCATAATTTGCCAATCCCTCAGGTATTTTAGATAGGTTGTTCTGGAATGTATATTAAATAACCCCAAGGCCTCTTTTCATCGACCTTGAACCGCTGCGGAAATCGCTTAAGGTTTCAGATTTTAAGGAGGACCAGATACCGGCTTCTGTGTGTAGGATCGATCCTGTCGTCCTCGGGAAAGGCGCTTTGCAACCTGCGCAGCTGTTTGATAAAATTGACCGTTTTCATAGCGTATCGGTTTGATTTGTCCATTAAATTTTTGATACGGCCAGGATGCTATATCAAGGGGTTTTCGATTTTTGAATGATATGTTTCAACACTATCAGCCGTTGCCGGAAATTTAAAGGATCCCTTCCAAATTCGCCTTATCAAGATCGATCACCTTGTCCTTAAAGATAACAATCCCAAAAGATTTACTTCCAGATTTTTTGGATGCCAATTGCTTTGGCCTGGTGCATAGGGAGCAGATCAAAACGATCGTTGCACACTTTTTTGATCCTTTAGAACAGTGTCAGCCTTATCAAGAACGGATGGTATTCCAACTTTTTATTCAACCAAAAAAATCCCTTGAATTATATGAAACCCAGAATCTGATTACAAAGACCCCTACAAAATCAAAATTGAGGATCACTCTCCATTTTTTCGTGAATTTTTAACCGTCAATACTGGGATGCTGAACTTTTTTCACCAAAAACCGAATTAAAGTTGAAAAATCTTATTATAAACTATCTGTAAAGTGCTAAATATAAATAGGGAAATGGAGCCTGTAATATCGCGCAGCGTGTTACCCTCTTGCTCTTCCATTTTCCTTCGACCTGCTCCTAAAAAGTGTGACATTAAAGCATTTAAACCTATGAAATACAGTTCATTAAATTTATACTGATTTGTTGCTGAATGACATAATGGCCAAAGACAATATACTTATTATATCCGGAGCGTATTCCCCTTTTCAATTGGATCGGGAACGGGATTTTTAGAGTCTACAGATGGCTTTTTTTTTAGGAAAAGTAACGACCGGTCTTTGTGGGTTCGTTTCCATTTACTTCCCACAGAGCCGTCGCGTTTCCTTTGCGTTTTACACCTTTCAAGAAAAGGAAACGGTTCAAGCAGAAGTAACTTGAATCAATCTATTAGAGAATTACACCTGATTTTCCAGCTAACAGGTTTCAACTTTAAGCAATAAATACTCTAAAAAAGAAGCTTTTAATTTTACGTCAGTTGATATGTTGGTTTTTGGCACTGCTAAGGTTGATGGTTTTCTCCCCAATTAGTTAACATCCCAACTCTTTGTACTTTATACAAGACTAGTTAGCTCATGGCAGCCCCATTCAACAGATCTGAAGATGAGAACATCATAGTTCATTTTTATAAGCAAACACAGCCTGGCAGCTTGGAATAGTAGCACATTATTATCCTGGCGGTTGGGGCTGAAAGCACCTTGGTGCCTACCAATCACAAAGGGTTCGTACTATAAGGACATTAACTGTACTCGCAAGTTGTATCACATGGTGCTCTATTCAGCAGTGGATACTGGATTTATGGTTGCTATAACAAAGCCATCATCCTAACGCTAATTACGCTGATGGCAATTGTAATTTTGGTGATTACGGCGGAACATAGAATCAAGAATTCTTTGAGTCTTTTTTAATTGTTTTTGCGTCCTGTCCTGAGTTATAAGAGATTGTTCAAAACAGAGTAATTTGTTAAAGAATATATATGTGAATTGGAGTTACATAGGTAAATAACAACAAGTCATCGTGTTAAAAAAAACTTATTTGTATGTTAATTAAATTTAAGTGTTATTTGACTCACTTAATGTTACCTATTTTAAAAGAGTATCATCTTATGAAAGGAATTGTTTTGGCAGGAGGTTCTGGAACTCGTCTTTATCCTATTACTAAAGGAGTTTCCAAACAGTTACTAAATATTTGGGATAAACCCATGATTTACTATCCTTTGTCTGTACTGATGCTTGCAGGAATTCGGGAAGTTCTTATTATTTCAACTGAGGAAGACCTTCCAAATTTTGAAAAATTACTTGGTGATGGTTCTGAACTAGGTATGCGGTTTGAGTATGTCGTGCAACCAAGTCCGGATGGCCTTGCACAAGCGTTTATACTGGGAGAAGATTTTGTGGGGAGTGATGATGTTTGTCTAGTTTTAGGAGATAATATTTTTTATGGTCATGGCTTGACGGATATGCTCAATTCATCTCTCTCAAATTTAGAAAAAGACGGAAAGGCGACTGTCTTTGGGTATTATGTCCAGGATCCTGAGCGTTACGGTGTAGCTGAATTTGATAAAGAAAAAAATGTTCTGAGCATTGAGGAAAAACCAAAAGATCCTAAGAGCAATTATGCTATTGTCGGGTTATATTTTTATCCAAATACTGTAATAGATATAGCAAAAGCCGTGAAGCCTAGTGCTAGAGGGGAATTGGAAATAACCTCGGTCAACGAGGCCTACTTGAAACGTGGGGAGTTAAAGGTTGAGATTATGGGAAGGGGGTATGCTTGGTTGGATACAGGAACCCACGATTCTATGATGGAAGCGTCTAATTATATACGTGCGATTGAAAATAGGCAGGGATTGAAGATTGCCTGTCTGGAAGAAATTGCTTTTGAAATGGGATATATCAGTAGGGAAAAGCTGATCGAGCTCGCTCAACCCTTACTGAAAAACAAATACGGGCAATACTTAATGAAAAGAGCCAATCAAGATTAATATGGAATTTACACCTACCGATATTCCTGATGTGATTATTTGCCAACCTACTGTTTTTGGTGATAATAGGGGGTACTTTTTTGAATCGTTCAGAAAGGATTCTTTGGAAAAATACATAGGCCATAAGGTTAATTTTATTCAAGATAATGAATCCCGTTCCAGTTATGGTGTTCTAAGAGGTCTTCACTTTCAGACTCCACCGTATACACAGACTAAATTAGTAAGGGTCATTGAAGGAAAGGTACTGGACGTGGCAGTAGACATACGGAAAGGTTCTCCCACATTTGGTCAGTCGGTGTCCGTAGAACTAAGTGCTGAAAACAAAACCCAACTTTTTGTGCCACGGGGGTTTGCCCATGGTTTCGTAGTGCTGTCCGAAACTGCGATTTTTGCTTACAAATGTGACAACTATTATGCGCCAACTAGCGAGCACGGATTGTTGTATAGTGATAATTTTCTTGACATTGATTGGCAAATTTCTGAAGAAAATTTAATCTTATCACAGAAAGATCTAATCCAACCTAAGCTAAACAATATCTTCACTTTTGACTTTAACCAAAATCTTTATGAAGATGAGTAATATCCTTGTCACAGGAGCCAGTGGTCAATTAGGTTCAGAGATTAAAACAATATATCAGGAATTTTCAGAATATCAATTTTTCTTTACAGATATTGAGGAACTTGATATCTGTAGTAAAGAAGATCTCAGGAACTTTATCGAGGTGAACAATATCAATGCAATCGTCAATTGTGCTGCCTACACTGCTGTCGATAAGGCAGAGTCAGAGCCTGAAATCGCAAATAATATCAATCACATTGCCGTTGAACATATGGCGAGTCTGGCCAAGGAGAAGGGCTTACGACTGGTGCATATTTCGACCGATTATGTTTTTGATGGGATGGGCCATAAACCATACCCAGTAGATTATCCTACTAAACCGGTAAACGTGTATGGTAATACAAAGCTTTTGGGAGAAAAAGCCATACAGAAACTATCACCGGACTATGGGGCGATCATAAGAACTTCTTGGGTTTATTCTTCCTTTGGAGGAAATTTTGTAAAAACCATGCTCAGGCTAGGAAAGGAAAGAGATCAAATTAAGGTTATTTGTGATCAAGTTGGAGTCCCTACCTACGCAGCTGACTTAGCACGTTTTATTTTGGAGAAGGTGCTCAAAAGCGATAAGAAGTCTTTATCGTATTATCACTACACCAATGAGGGCGCCTGCTCTTGGTACGATTTTGCGGTAGAAATTTTTGAGTTGAGTGCGATTGATTGTAGGGTTATCCCTATTCCCACAACGTCTTATCCTACTCCGGCTAAAAGGCCTTTTTATTCATTAATGGACAAGTCATCTATAAAAAATGATTTTTATGTCGTTCCTCCTTATTGGAGAAATAGCTTGAAGAAATGCATTCAAATCTTAGATAATTAATTATGCACAAAACAATCCTTATTACCGGGGGAGCCGGATTTATCGGGTCTAATTTTATAACCTATTACCTAAAAGAACATCGTGATACCACAATAGTTAATCTTGATTTACTAACCTATGCAGGAAATTTGACCAACTTAGATGAAGTAGCAAATAATTCCAGATATACTTTTGTTCAAGGGGACATTTGTGACAGAAAATTGATCGAAGAACTATTTGAGAAATACGATTTTTCTGGTGTAATTCATTTAGCTGCGGAATCGCACGTAGATAATTCTATCAAAAATCCAGGTGTATTTATCAAAACTAATGTAAAAGGAACATTTACTTTAATAGATGTTGCTTATAAACACTGGATGACAAAACCCTTCAACTACAAGGAGCAATTTAAAAATAATAGGTTTCTTCACGTTTCTACAGACGAGGTGTATGGAACATTAGGTGAAACAGGATTGTTTACCGAAAAAACTCCATACGCCCCAAACTCCCCGTATAGTGCCAGTAAGGCGGGCTCTGATATGATCGTACGCAGTTATCACCATACCTATGGTTTAAATACAGTGATCACTAATTGCTCTAACAACTATGGTCCTCAACAAAACAGCGAAAAACTCATACCTACTATAATTCGAATGGCGATTACCGGAGAAGCGATTCCCATATATGGAGACGGTAAAAATATTCGGGACTGGTTATTTGTTATAGATCATTGTCGAGGCATTGATCTGGCATTTAATACGGGAGTATCTGGTGAAGTATATAACATTGGGGGTCGTAATGAAAGGGATAATAATTACATAGCAAATTATATTTGTGAAGTACTAGATGAAATGCAGCCAAAAAATTCAGGCAGTTACAAGGATCAGATTCACTACGTTGAAGACAGGGCAGGTCATGACAGAAGATATGCTATTGACGCTACAAAAATCGAGAATGAGTTGGGATGGAAAGCCAAAGAGAATTTTGAATCTGGGATAAAAAAGACGGTAAAATATTACATGATTCAACGGTGATATTTTGTATTTGCATATCCGTAAAGATTCCATTTATATGGAATAACGCCTATATTTGATTAACTCAAATAACAAGATCTATGGATTTGTTCTCATTTGCGGTTCATTTTACTGACGAGAAATCGTGTAGGCTGCACTTTAAGGAACAGCGGGACAAGCAGGGCATTACCTGTAACAGGTGTGGCGGC
>JBATUQ010000051.1:0-174188 GCA_049671285.1 Leeuwenhoekiella sp.
TAATTGCTCCTTCCAGTTCGCGGATGTTGGTCTTTATGTTATTGGCCAAGAACTCGACAATATTCTCGGGCATCTCGACGCCGTCCTGATAGAGCTTGTTCTTGATGATGGAAATTCGGGTTTCAAATTCCGGTTGGTGCAATTCTGCTGAAAGTCCCCACTTAAAACGGGAAAGCAAACGTTGCTCGATATCCTGCATATCCACCGGCGCTTTATCGCTGGTCAAAACGACCTGTTTTCCGTTTTGGTGAAGGTGGTTGAAAATGTGGAAAAACACATCCTGTGTACCTGCCTTGCCTGATAGTAATTGAATATCATCGACGATCAATACATCGATAACTTGGTAGAAATGAATGAAATCATTCCTATTGTTCTTCTTGACTGACTCAATGTACTGCTGCGTAAATTTTTCGGCAGAAATATAGAGAACGGTTTTATCGGCATATTTCTCCTTGATCTGGACACCAATGGCGTGTGCTAAATGGGTTTTTCCGAGACCAACACCGCCAAAAATCAAGAGTGGATTGAACGAAGTCCCACCCGGTTTATTGGCCACCGCCATTCCCGCGGATCGCGCCAAGCGGTTGGAATCGCCTTCCAAAAAATTATCAAAATTATAGTTTGGGTTGAGTTGCGACTCGATCTCCAGATTGCGGATACCTGGGATCACAAAAGGATTTCTAAGTTCTGGGGTTTTGTTCCTGAAGGGTGCCTCAACATCCTGGGTCTTCATTGAAGCGGGGCGGTTGCTGCTCGGGATTTTTTCGGTAAAGGGTTGCCGGTTGCCATAGGTGTTTTCCATCTTGATGACATAGACCAGTTTTGCACCTTCGCCCAATTCCCGGGTAAGGGATACTTTGAGCAGTTTTACGTAGTGCTCTTCAAGCCACTCATAAAAAAATTTGCTGGGTACCTGAATGCTCAATGCATTGTCTGTAAGCTTAACTGCCTTAATGGGTTCAAACCAGGTTTTGTATGCTTGCGATGTGATGTTGTCCTGTATAAACGAAAGACAATTATCCCAAACCGATTGCGCAGTCACACTCATTATACTGGTTAAATTTTAAATTAGTTAAGTCTAGAGGGGGCATCAAAAAATAAGTTAAAACAACATTTTTATCTATCAATGCGATGGCAAAGATGTGAACAAAAAAGGGAATAAAAAAAGAAAATAGGGGTTGTCAAATCCATATTTTTTTCTATCCTTCCATAAATTTGAACCTTCTAAAAAAATTGTTGAAAACCTTATGTTGACTCACTCCTCATTCATACAAGTACGTTATGCCGAAACCGATCAAATGGGAGTGGTATATCACGGCAATTACGCAGCCTATCTGGAAGTAGCAAGAATTGCCTGGCTTCAAAATCTTGGGATAAGTTACAAAAAAATGGAAGAAAACGGTATCATTTTACCTGTTTATGAATTGAGCTTTTTTTTTCACAAGTCGGCGTTTTTTGACGACCAGCTGCGCATCGAAACCAGCATCGAAGCATTGCCTCGGGTACGGATTATCTTTCGATACAAAATATATAATCAAAATGGAGACTTGCTTACCACCGCCAATTCAACCTTAGTATTTGTGAATAAGGAAACCGGCAAGCCCACACGTTGTCCCAAAAATATTCTGGATAAGCTGATCAGCTAATTTTATATAATCCGCAACTGTACATTTTGAATTGCAGCCATTCGGTTTTTAAATTCAATTGCTTGGTCGGGTGGTGCTTCGATTTTAATCTCGCAGCTCAATTGCATATTCTGAGAAGAAATATTGAGGTTCATTTCACTGATCAAACTCATAACAGGACTTAGTTGGTCATATTCGAACTCGAGGATCAGGGTAGACATTTGTAGCACCTCTACAATTTTAGCTTGAGCGAGAGCCAAATCGGCTGCTTCCCGGTAGGCCTTTATCAATCCCCCGACGCCCAGTTTTAATCCTCCGTAATAGCGAACAACTGCTAATAGGACAAATGTTAGGTTGTAAGATTGTAACTGTCCGTAAATGGGTATTCCGGCACTGTTTGCCGGCTCACCGTCATCGTTTGCCCGATACCGATCCTTATTTTCTCCCAGTTGCCAGGCATAACAAATATGAGTAGCTTTGGGATGTTGTCTCCATAAATGGGCTAAGACGTCATTTGCCGCTGCTTCTGTTTTTACCGGGAAGGCGTAGCTGATAAACTTGCTTCCGCGTTCTTTTAATTGCACGTTTTCAACCGCGGTATTTAACGTTAGGTGACTTTTGGGAATATTCAAAACACGAATAGAGGTTTGTGCAAAGCTGAAATTTTTTCGCCAAAAGGCATAAAAAAATCCCGATCATATTAATACATCGGGATATGTGTGCATTTGGTATGAGGTCTAGCTCAACGGATATTCGGTAAAAATTTCGTTTATCAAATCCTTTATCGCTCCGGTTTTTGTCTGGGAGCCAATCGCCTCAGAGCTGATTCCTTTCCAGACTGTTTCTTTTGTTTCCCTGTCAATAATATCAATAATCACCGTTCCTTCTTTGTATTTGTTGGTGTCGGTATCATAACCCACCACATTGGAATAATTCATATAGTCATTGAAATAGTAAGACGAATAGTACGGTTGCACGGTGGTCATTGTCGCAGAGTAGGGATATGCCGCATAGACCGGATCTGTAGTCGTTTCGGTTTCTAAATTGGTTTTTGCACTTATCAGAACAAGGAGGTCCGGGGAATCCTTATCCATATAGTAACCTTCTTTTTCTAGATTTTCTTTGATCGATTCGATGACCATCTGGTTGACTGCACCGGTGTCGTAAGACTTGTTGGCGACATCGATGTTGGTATTGGGCAAATAAGCGAAAGAATCATATTGTTCCAAATTGGCGTCATCTGCTTTGACAGTTTTTACTTGTGGGCCACAGCTAAACAATAGAACTGGTAAGGCAAGAATTAGTATTGATTTCAGCGTTTTCATAGTCATTATTTTTTGGTTTCTATTTGTAAAATAGATAGAAAGCACGCTGGCGAAGGCTAAAACATCGTGTTTGGAATAAGTTTAACGCAGCAGGATATTTCTTAAGTTAAATTGATATAGCCCCTTCTTAAATACTTAACGAAATCAATACAATTCCCAATATCGCAAGACCAAGGCCCACCCAGTTTGTCACGCTTAAACGTTCTCTGAACGCCACAATGCCCACTAGCGTAGCGACTAAAACAATACCAACGTTATTAACTGTGAAAAGAGAAGAACTGTCAAGGCCACTTTCCCGGAGCGCCTGAACCAAAAAGTAGATCGAAAAGTAGTTGGGAATACCCAAGCCAATTCCCGCCAGTAGGTTTTTGGCTTGAAATTTTAGCTTTCGCCGAATGGCTAAAAATAAAATGATAAACATCCCAAAAATAAAAGCTGAGGCGAAGATGGAAGCCGAAAACAATGGGATTTCATTGGAAGCGACATAGGTGCCCTCCAGATATTTTAAACTGGTATCGATCACACCACTGCCTAAAAACACCAAAATGGGAAATAGTAGATTTTTTGGTTCGACTGAAAGATCGTTTTCCGGTTTTACCGAAGCCAAATACACGGCTACTACCGCAAGCAGTATTCCCACGATTTTTAAGGTGCCCGCACTTTCGCTATAGTAAAGAATGCCAAAAAGCACGGGTATGACCACACTCATTTTTGTCGCTACCGAAACAACTGCAAGACCGCTTCGCTGGGTGGTAATCGCCATCAGGTTGAAGATCACGATAAACAATAAGCCCAAGCCCACCGCCCCGGGAAACCACGCCGCAGCCGTTATCGCCGGTACATCAATCTCTTTTCCGGAGGCGATCAGTCCGCAAATGCCGGCCACCACATAATTGATTACGATGGCCTGCAGGGTATGAACGTTGAATTTTTTAAAAAGGTTGAAAACGATAAAAATGACCGTTGAGGCCAGAATGCTCAGCAATAAATAAGTCAAAATAGGTCTGCTTTGATCTTGAATAATTGAGTGACATCTTCCTGTCCGGGTTCGAGATGCCAGGTGTTGATGTCCATCGCGGCAGCAGCGGCCGTATTCACCAGCGTGTCATCAATAAATAGGGTTTCTTTGGCGTTGAGCTTGTTTTGGGTCAGAACGCAATCGTAAATGATAAGGTCGGGTTTGCGCATTTTTATTTGTTGCGAAAGGTAAAACTGCTCAAAACACTCCCGAAACTGCTCATACCGTATCGCCCCCATCGATTTGATGACAAACTCGATGTGCAAATCGTTGGTGTTGCTCAATAAAAAAAGTCGGTATTTTTTCTCACTGGTCAAGGTTCTTAACCAATCCAGACGGTGCTGTGGAAAGTCAAGCAGTATGCTGTTCCAGGCAGAAAGAAAAGACAAACGCGTCAACGACGGATATTTTTCCAAATACGTGTCGATCAATTTTTCTGAAGTAATTAGCCCACGCTCGTAGTTGTTGTTGAGCGTAAGCATCTCCTCGTCAAGATCGGGAATGCCCATTTTTTTCAGTGCCTGTGCCGGCGCTTTTTTGTCGAGGTTGATGAACACGTCACCAAAATCAAATATGATGTTTTTTATCACGGGGGAGGGGATTTAAAATTCAAAGATTCAGGGTTTAAGGTTCAATTTTCCGGGTTTCGTGTTTTGCGTTCTTGAATCAACTGAAAACAGTAAATCGGAAACCACAAATGTAATTTCTCTTTTCTCTATTTTCTTTTTTCTGAATGATTACAAAAGATCAAAAGTTCATCACCATCCAAATGCTCCTGTTTCTGCGGAATCGCTTTTAAGTTGGGCGCTTTTACACCTTCTAAAAAACAAGGTGTTCCGCGGAAAACCCGTGCCTCGTCCCAAAGGTTTTCGTTAATGAAAGTCTGTAAAAGTTTTGCGCCACCTTCTACTATAACTGATTGTAAATTATGTTCGAACAACACCCGGCAGATTTCTTGGGCGATGGGTTTCTCAAAGTCTATCGCTACCGCTTCCGTGCTGTTTGCTATCTTTTGGGATTTTTCGGTTAAAACCAATGTTTGGGCTGCTCCGTCAAACACTTTCGCTTCTGCGGAAATTTTCCCGATTTTGTCTAAAACCACCCGCACGGGATTATTACCGTGCCAGTCCCTTGCCGTCAAGCTGGGATTGTCTTCCAGAGCGGTATTCGTCCCGACTAAAATCGCCATTTCTTCCGTACGCCATTTATGCACGAGTTGGCGGGAGCGTTTACCGGTAATCCACACCGGCTTCTTTTCTGTCCGAATTTCTTTGGCGGGAGCGATAAACCCATCAGCGGTTTCGGCCCATTTAAAAATAATATACGGACGTTTTTTCTGATGAAAGGTAAAAAAACGCTTGTTCAGATCGCGGCACTTTTCCTCAAGAACGCCAACGATGACTTCGCAACCCGCTTCCAGCAATTTCTTGACACCGCGACCGGCAACCTCCACAAAAGGATCTGTCGTGCCGATGACCACTTTTTTAATTTTGCTGGCGATGATGAGGTCCGCACAGGGCGGGGTTTTCCCATAATGGCTGCATGGTTCGAGGCTGACGTAAATGGTCGCTTCGGGCAAAAGGTCCTTGTCTGCAACACCGTTTATCGCAAAAACCTCGGCGTGTGGGCCGCCAGCTTTTTGGTGCCAACCTTCGCCGATTATTCGGTTTTCGTGAACAATCACACTGCCCACCATCGGATTGGGATAGGTGCTGCCCAGCCCGTTTTTAGCGAGTTGCAGGCAGCGCTCCATGTATTTTTCGTGTATCTTCACGGGCTCAAAAATAGGCTTAAAATTTAGAAAAATGGCTACGACAATCCGCCCCGTTGAGCAACAGGACAACGAAGAACTCGCCAGGGTACTGCGAGAAGTGCTGGTGGGTATGGGCGTTCCCAAAGTGGGCACCGCTTACGCCGACAAAGCTTTGGATGAAATGTTTGAAACTTATAATTTTCCCAAAGCCGAATACTTTATAGTGTTTGAAAATGGCGAAATCCTGGGTGGGGCCGGCATTGCCCAATTGCAAGCTTACGATGGTCCTGTTTGCGAACTCCAAAAAATGTATCTGCTCGAAAAATCCCGCGGAAAAGGCCTGGGCGCAAAACTGATGGAAACCTGTCTCGCTTTCGCGAAAGCGCAACACTTTGAGCAGGTGTATATCGAGACGATGCCGTATATGGAAGATGCCCAGAAACTTTACGTAAAGTATGGTTTTGAGTACATCGACGGCCCGATGGGAAACACCGGTCACTTTTCCTGTCCTGTTCATATGCTCAAAACTTTTTAAGATGACGGTCGAAGAATTACGCACACATTTTAAGGAGCCACTTCATGGGAAATACGAGCAGACCGAGATCGAATTTTTTTTTTATTGGCTGGCCGAAAAATTGCTAAAAATGAACCGCGTTCAGGTTTCGCTTGCGCGGAAAGAAACAGTTCCCAAAACAACCTTGGAAGCTTTTCAGTCGGCATTGGAGCAATTGCAGCGGTTTGTTCCCATTCAATATATTTTGGGCGAAACAGAGTTTTATGGACTGAAACTTCACGTAACACCAGACGTACTCATCCCACGACCGGAAACGGAAGAATTGGTTGCTTGGGTACTTGAGGATTTTGATTCGGGCGAAAATGTTCCCGAAAGTCAGAAAATACTCGATCTCTGCACCGGCTCAGGCTGTATCGCAGTGGCTTTGGCCAAAAATCTTCCGCAGGTAAAAGTGAGTGGAATCGATATTTCGGCGGAAGCTCTAAAAGTTGCTGAAACTAACGCAAACATCAATCAAGTAAAAGTCACTTTCGCGGAAGCGGATGTTTTACAAATCGACGATCTCAATGAAAACTTTGAAGTGATGGTTTCCAATCCGCCGTACGTTCGGGAGTTGGAGAAAGAAGGAATTTCGGAAAACGTAAAATCGCACGAGCCGCATTTGGCACTATTTGTTCCCAATGAAGATCCGTTGCTTTTTTATCGAAAAATTGCTCGTTTGGCGCTACAATATTTAGTTTCCGGTGGAAGTGTTTATGTGGAAATCAATCAATACCTGCCGGAAGAAACTAAGGCGGTTTTTGAAAATTTTGGTTTTGAAAACGTAATTTTAAGGAGCGATATATTTAACAAGCCCCGAATGATAAAAGCCACAAAGCCATGAACAAACTAGATGCGATTTGCATTTTTTGCGGAAGCAGCGAGGGCAACGACAATACGATCATCGAGGAAGCGAAGCGCCTCGGGAAGATATTCGCCGAGCAGGAAATCCAACTTGTTTACGGTGGATCGAAATTGGGAATTATGGGCCACGCGGCAAAAAGCTGCCTTGATCATCAAGGTAAGGTCATCGGTGTCATCCCGGAATTTCTTAAGGTAAAAGAGGTCGTCCATCTCGGTTTGACCGAACTGCACACCACAGATGATATGCACGGCCGAAAACTGAAAATGCAGGAAATCAGCGATGGGTTTATTGCGCTTCCGGGCGGTTTTGGTACGCTCGAGGAACTATTTGAGATTATCACCTGGAGCCAACTTGGGTTGCATCATAAACCCATCGGCTTGCTCAATGTTGACGGATTTTTTGACCACCTCAAACTCCAATTGGAAGAAATGGTGCGTAAAGGATTCCTTAAAATGGAAAACTTTGACCTCCTCATCACCGAAACCAACATCGACCGCCTACTGGAAAAAATGAAACACTTTGAAACCGATAAAATGTCGAAGTGGCTAAAGCCGGAAAGAACGTGAAACCGTCCATTTCAAATTATATTCAAACAGGTTATCGCGATTGCTGCAAGGTAACGCCTTTGGTATTGGATTAATGATTAGTCCGGCTTTATAGCATAAAACTGTCAATCCTAAAATGACGAGCCGGAATCAATTTTAGTAAATTTTCTGGAACAGTATAAATAGTATAGAAGCAAAACGCTATAGATTTAAGGCGAAAATTATTGGTTTTCCGTAACGCATCTTCCCAGATGACTCTTTTTCAAGGCTCTAAGGATTATTATTGCAAGTGTTATTTTCCTTAAATTTTATACGCTTTTACAATCGGTTATCACCGCATACGCTACATATACGAACCCGAAACATAATTTTTCCATCAGATAGCTTAATTGCCAAGGAAGCAGAATGCCCTAAAAAAAAAGCCTCATCGAATATACTAAAATACTTCGATGAGGCTTTCCTGTTTCAGGTTTACAAAGAGTTTATTTCTTTTTTAGGTTTTTGTATTGCTCTTTGATCGTATTCTTGTTACGACTTAGAAAAAGATAACCGTAAAAGCCAATTTGCATCGCTGTGGTCACCCAAAAAAATGTTTTGATTCCTTCTTTCGTGTCCTTGTTCATAATAGTGTTTTTTTCAAGTTAAAGTCTTCCGAAGCTATTCCGGAAGTGTGAATTGGTACAAGTTTCCGCCGGTGGCTGCCCGTCTTTCGTCAGACATGTAAACCGTTGTTTCGTTTTTAAAGCAAACGGATTCTTTTCTGGAACGGTGTTTTAGATCGATAACATCAGAATTTCCACCAAAAAAATTTCCATTCCTAAAGCCTGTGAACCGGATCAGTTTATCTGTAGTAATCATTAGCAGGGTTTTTCCGTCTGGTGAAAGGGCAGCACCTGTAATGGCGCATTCATATTTTTTATCACAAACAAAAAAATCCCCAACTGGCTCTGCCACGTAATTGTCAGCATCGGCGGGAATGCTGTACATTTTAGTTTTTCCGTTAAAATCTTTTTGGCTTCGGTTACGGGTAAACAAATGAAACATACCGTTGCGGAACACAAAAGCCTCCACATCAAAATTAAAATTATCTGTTTCCGGTGGAAACTCTTTTTGGTCTCCCAGCGTGAACCGCGTTGCTATAGCCTCAACCGTGTCAACGGTCTTGGTGTATTGTCCGATATTCCTTATGGTGTAAATTGCCTGATCCTTCCGGCCGTTATCATTATTGCCAAAATCCCCGATATACAGGTTTCCGTTACCGTCTGACGCCAAGTCCTCCCAATCCTCATTTTTTGCATTGGCGACGATCAATTCCTGGATAATTTCGCCAGAGGTATTGATCTTATAAACGTGGTTGGGATTACCGTGATCGGTTACTGCATAAATTCCAGAATTATCGATAGTGGTCATTCCTGATATTTCGGCGAGAATTCGTGGCAGACTTGCTTTTACTTCTACCACTCCATAGTTCTCACATCCGCCTAGCAGAACCATAATAAAAAGAGCTAAGGAGCCATATTTGTTCATCGCTATTCCCCGTCGGTATTATTACTGTTTGCAATCGTAAGTTTTTCACTTTGAAATTTGTTCTTCGAGAAATCCAGCGTTCTGATCGGGAAGGGTATGTTTATATCCTTGGCGTCGTAGGCCTTCTTGATGGCTTTGATCGCTTTGTTCTGCGCGACCAGCACATCTTTTTTCTTGCTCACCGGAGCCCAGAACCGAAGCACATAATTTATCGAGCTGCTACCAAATTCCTGATAGTAAAATTCAATTTGCTCGCGATCCTGCTGCTCAAAAAGTTCAGAAATGGTTTTGATCGTTAATTCTTCTACCATCTCCAGATCGCTCTCATAGCCTACACCACAGTTTATAAAAACCCGGGAACGGGCTGTCTGAGAATAGTTTTTGAACGGGGAATCCACAATGCTGGAATTGGGTATGACCACATAATTGTTGTCTGCTTCCTTGATAGTAACGTTTCGCAAACTTATGTCTTCAACGAAGCCCGCATATCCATTGGTTTCTATCCAATCGCCCAGTTGTAGTTTCGGTAAAAAGGAGAGAATTACACCAGAGAAGGTATTGTTTAAAGTTCCCTGAAGGGCCAGACCAATGGCCAAACCTACTACACCGGCAGCCCCTAGCACGGAGGTCAAGACCTTATCTAGGTCCATAATGCCCAAAGCAACAAAGAAGCCGATAAGCACGACAATTGCAAAAACAGTTTTGCCGGTCACAACCTTTATAGAGTCCTGCTTGACCCCACGCATTAGGATATTTCGAACAAATTTTGAAACGTATTTGGCAATGATCCAGAATATAATAAACACAACAATTGCCAAAAGAAAATTTGGCAATTTAAGTAGGAGTGCGTCTCCCCATCCTTCCAGTTTGTCCACAATTCTATTGAAATCAAACCCTATAAATGTAGCATCTGAATTGCCGTCCTCTTGTATGCTCATAAAACTTTTATATTTTTTTGTGGGTATCCTTTTTGGTCATTCTCCATGCATCGAGCATCCAGCTTGTCTTCTCAAGTTCCCGGATGTATGCGCCAATAAGGTCAATTGTGCCTTCATCATCAGCTTTGTCTGCTGTGTCCACCACTTCTCTCATTTGTTTAATCAGCAAACCGTGATCATCCAGAAGGATATCGACCATCTCGATGTCTTTGTGTTCGCTTTTTGATTCCTTAAGGTTTGACATCTTTAGGTAGTCGCTAAAGTTTGATGTAGGCTGGTAACGTAGTGTAAGGATGCGCTCTGCGATCTCATCGATCTTTAATTTTGCATCGTCATACATCTCTTCAAATTTCTCGTGAAGGTCAAAAAAATTGCGACCGGTGACGTTCCAATGAAAGTTGCGGAGTTTTTGATAATAAAGGTGGTAATCGGCTAGGAGTACGTTTAGGGTTTCCACCGTAGCTTCATTTTTTTTCTTATCAAGATTAAGATAATTTGCCATTTGTTAAATAAGATTTTTTTATAAAAAACAAAAATACCATTGCTTTTAACTGTAGCCAATGAGTTGGTTTGGTTTAGTATAAGTTTAACTCCATCTGAAAAAAGGTGTTAAGTTTAGTTTTTGAAACGCTACGCAAGCAAAGGCGTTAACCGTGAAAATTATATCTTCGCTTCTCTATTTTTAACTATGTCAACACTAGCTGAACATTTTTTCGATAAGCAGATTCTGGTCACCGGCGGCGCGGGTTTTATAGGCTCGCACCTGGTAGAACGTTTTCTGGAACTGGGTGCCCGCGTATGTTGTTTGGACAACCTGTCAACCGGCTCAGAAAACAACCTCAAGGCAGTGGGGGACCACGGCAATTTTACATTTATCAAAGGCGACATCACTGATTTTGAAACCTGCAAACAAGCTGTTGAAGGTTGCGATTTCGTCAGTCATCAGGCGGCCTTGGGCTCGGTTCCAAGAAGTTTGGAAAATCCACTGCGCACCAATGCGGTCAACGTCACCGGCTTTCTCAATATGATCGAGGCGTCCCGGCTGGAAGGTGTCGAGAATTTTGTATTTGCCGCCAGTTCTTCCACTTATGGTGATTCTGAAGAGCTGCCCAAACGTGAGGACATAATCGGCAAGCCTTTATCACCTTATGCGGTTACCAAGTATGTTGACGAGCTTTACGCTTCGGTGTATAAGACCAGTTACGGTTTTAATTCCATCGGGTTGCGGTATTTTAATGTATTTGGTCCACGGCAGGACCCCAATGGCGCTTATGCCGCAGTTATCCCAAAGTTTGCTCAGGCGTTGGTATCTCAAAATGCACCCCGCATCAACGGAGATGGCAGCTTCTCGCGTGATTTTACATACATAGAGAATGTGGTGCAGGCAAACCTGCTCGCCGTGATTACTGCAGATCCGGCAGCGCTCAATGAGGTGTACAATATAGCCTGCGGCGAAAGGACTACACTCAACGAACTTGTCGCCGGATTGAAAGAAGAGCTTTCGGTATTTGATCCTTCCATAGAAAAAATTGAACCTGAGTACGGAGAACAGCGAAAGGGCGATGTGCCCCATTCTTTGGCATCAATAGAAAAAGCCCGAAAACTATTAAAGTACGATCCTCGATATGATTTCACAAAGGGTCTAAAACAAGCGGCGTCATGGTACTGGGAGCAGCAAAAAGCAACGGCACTATGAAGCCAAAAATCGGAATTATAGGATTGGGTTACGTTGGGCTTCCTCTGGCGCAGCTATTTGCGAAAAAGCATGCGGTCGTAGGTTTTGATCTCAATACCAAAAGGATTTCAGCACTCAAAACCGGCCACGATCATACCGGAGAACTTTCCGCGGAAGCGTTACAACTTGTCCTTAAAAGAAATGATTGCAATGAAAACGGACTCTTTTGCACTACCGACAGTGCTGCACTCGCTGCTTGTACGGTATTCATTGTCACCGTACCCACACCCATCGATGCTCAGAAAAACCCAGACTTATCGGCCCTTGTCGCGGCCAGTAGTACGGTAGGTAAAGTGCTCAAGAATGGTGATGTGGTCATTTATGAAAGCACCGTTTATCCCGGCGTCACCGAAGAAACCTGCGTTCCCATTTTGTCTAAAATATCGGGACTGGAATATAATATTGATTTTTCAGCAGGCTATTCGCCCGAACGTATCAATCCAGGAGATAAGGTACATACCGTTGATAAAATTGTCAAGGTCACCAGCGGGAGCAACCCGGAAACTGCAAAATTTGTCGATGATCTTTATGCTTCCGTAATTACGGCCGGGACCTATCTGGCACCCAGCATCAAAGTCGCCGAGGCCGCTAAGGTAATTGAAAATTCCCAGCGGGACATCAATATTGCTTTCGTCAACGAACTCGCCAAAATTTTTAATAAAATGGATCTCGACACTGCCGAGGTTTTGGCGGCTGCCGGCACAAAATGGAATTTTCTCAATTTTAGACCCGGTCTGGTGGGCGGTCATTGCATTGGGGTTGACCCGTATTATCTAGCACAAAAGGCCAAACAGCTGGGCTACCATCCCGAAATTATACTGGCCGGTCGCCGCGTCAATGACAGTATGGGACTTTACGTTGCGGCACAGGTGGTCAAACTGATGGCAAAACGGGAAATCCCGATCAGTAAAAGTAAAATCCTAATTTTGGGAATTACCTTTAAAGAAGACTGTCCCGACGTTCGCAATACCCGCGTAGTCGATATCATCAGAGACCTGCAGGATTATGGTTCCGAGGTTTCAGTTTATGATCCTTTGGCGAAAAAAGAACAGGTGCTTGATGAATATGGGATTTCATTACTAGATACTCCTGAAGGAAATGAATTTGATGCCATAGTTCTGGCCGTGGGGCACTCGGCTTTTATAAACTTAAATTTGTCACCGCTTAAGACAGCCAAAGCGGTGGTGTTTGACGTCAAGGGTTTTCTTGCAGAAGCCGATGGAAGATTGTAATGGGAAATGGCCTTGCTTATGCCGGTACTACCGGGAGAAAGAGGTGACAGCTTTTGTTCGGGCTGTGACAAAACAGCAGAAGTTTAATTTGACTGTTTCGAGCATTGAACTTGATGATGTTTCTATAAAATGACTGCTCATTTTCATAAGGTTTGCACACGTGTTCAGGTGCGATCTGATTAATTTTTTTCACGTACGACTGCGATAATTTTAATGACACGTCTTTAGAATTGCCAATGCCCTATAACGATGCTCAGGTTGAAGAGACCGGGCCTTCAAGCTTTAAATACAATATAGTTTTAAGGATGAAAGGGGAATTTCGATCAAATTTTTTGGAGCGCGGCTTTTAGGCCGATACCGGAAAATTTTCAACAGAATTCCAATTAAATTCAGAAATTCAACGATCTTAAAGGTGAATTTTGCACGTAGATAGTTGTGAATGACCTTTCAGCTTTTCGAAATAAACTATCAATGTCAAAGAAACCATCCAACTACAACGTGACCGTGGGATAACGCGTCCAGAAAACCTTTGCCTTGATAGACCGTTTGGCAAAGACATATTATATTTGCCCTGATTTGCTTAAAAACCAATTATGAAAATAACAAAAATCTGTTGTATCGGTGCCGGTTATGTAGGTGGTCCCACAATGTCTGTAATAGCTAAAAAATGTCCGGAAATCCAAGTGACAGTTGTTGATATCAACGAGGCGAGAATCGCCGCTTGGAACGATGAGGATTTGTCTAAACTTCCCGTTTATGAACCCGGTCTTGCTGAGGTCGTTGGCGAAGCGAGGGGACGTAACCTGTTTTTTTCCACAGAAGTAGATAAGGCCATTGATGCAGCCGAAATGATATTCATCTCCGTAAACACACCAACCAAGACTTACGGAATAGGTCGCGGCATGGCAGCAGACTTAAAATATATTGAACTTTGTGCGCGGCAGATTGCAGCGGTTGCAACCACAGATAAAATTATTGTCGAAAAATCAACACTTCCCGTAAGAACGGCCGAAGCACTCAACAGCATTTTGACCAACACCGGTAGCGGAGTGAAATTTGACATCCTCTCCAACCCGGAATTTCTGGCCGAAGGAACCGCTATCGAAGATCTTTTTGACGCAGACCGTGTCCTTATAGGTGGTGATAATACAGAGCGTGGGAAGGTAGCCAAGCAGGCCTTGGTCGATGTGTACGCGCACTGGCTTCCTAAGGAACGAATTTTGACTACAAATGTGTGGTCCTCTGAACTTTCAAAGCTTACTGCAAACGCCTATTTGGCGCAACGGGTTTCCTCGATCAATGCGCTTTCTGAGCTTTGTGAAGTGACCGAAGCAGACGTGAACGAAGTGGCACGTGCCATCGGTTCTGATTCACGTATAGGTCCTAAATTCCTAAAAGCTTCTGTTGGTTTTGGGGGCTCTTGTTTTCAGAAGGATATCCTCAATCTCGTGTATATCGCCAAGTCTTATGGTCTGGACGCCGTTGCAGATTACTGGGAACAGGTTATTATTATGAACGACCACCAGAAAAAACGTTTCGCCGAGAAAATTGTAAAGACACTTTTCAATACCGTGTCAGGAAAGAAAATTGCCATTATGGGATGGGCCTTTAAAAAGGATACCAACGATACCCGCGAGTCTGCCGCCATTTATGTTTCTGATTATTTGCTGAGCGAGCGTGCAGAGATCACGGTTTACGATCCCAAAGTGACCAAAGAACAAGTGCTGGCTGATCTGGATTATCTAAATACCCGTTCAGAAGAAGAAAACCGCAACCTGGTTACCGTAGTCAATGATCCTTATGAGGCCTTTGATCAGTGCCACGCGGTCGCAATTCTAACCGAATGGGATGAGTTTAAGGATTACGATTGGCAAAAAGTATATAACAATATGTACAAGCCTGCATTCTTATTTGACGGAAGAGCGCTGCTTAATGATGAAAAACTTAAAGAAATAGGTTTTGAAACCTACGTGATCGGTAAAGGCTGATGCACTAATCAAAATATACATAAATCCCGGTCTTTTCAGATCGGGATTTTTTTGTTCAAAACCTACGCAATACTGTATTTTTGATTCTGTGTACAGATCGACCGTCAAACCTTTTTTCGACTTTGTTTTTGCCTGTTTCGGTCTGGTTTTAGTTGCGCCGGTACTCCTTCTTTCAGTCGGTATTGCATTCTTTTTTGTGGATAGAAAACCAATTTTTATTCAAAAGCGTCCCGGGCTGAACGGTGAAATTTTCAAAATCTACAAACTGAAATCCATGAGGGAGTTGCGGGATGAAAACGGCGAATACCTGCCCGATGCAGACCGTACCCCTGCTGCTGGAAAAGTTTTAAGGGCAACCTCGTTTGATGAACTTCCGCAGTTGTTGAATATAATTAAAGGTGAAATGAGTTTTGTGGGCCCTCGCCCGCTGCTTGTGCCTTATCTTCGGTTGTATTCTGAGGAACAGGCGCGGCGCCACGATGTGAAACCAGGCATAACCGGATGGGCACAGGTCAACGGAAAAAAGCAGAAAAACTGGCAGGATAAATTTCGGTTTGATCTGGAATATTTGGAGCGCCAAAGTTTTGTTTTCGATCTTAGAATTTTGCTTCTTACAATTTTCAGGATTTTTGGACAAAAAGATATAGACACGAGGGGGCAAGCGACCCTCACCCGGTTTAATGGAAACAATTAGATGAACCAAACGCCAAACGAACGCATTTTCCTTTCTCCTCCGCATATGGGCGGCAAGGAACAGCACTACGTGCAGCAGGCTTTTGAAAGTAATTTTATCGCGCCAGTTGGCGAAAACATTTCAGGCTTTGAAGCTGACATTTCCCAATACCTAAACTACCGGCGTAAGGCGGTGACTCTTAACTCCGGTACGGCTGCCATTCATTTAGCGCTGATATTGGCTGGAGTAAAGGCTGGCGACGAGGTGATCTGCCAGTCGTTTACATTCTGCGGTAGCTGCAATCCCATTGCGTATTTGGGTGCGAAACCAGTATTTGTAGATAGCGAGCGCGATACCTGGAATTTATCACCGTTATTTTTGGAAGAAGCCATTCAAGACCGATTAAGAAATGGAAAAAAGCCAGCAGCAGTAATTGCCATACATCTTTACGGAATGCCTTATATGGTGGATGAAATCAATGCTATTGCCAAGAAATACGAGATTCCGATCATTGAGGACAGTGCCGAGGCAATTGGTGCTTGGTACGATCAAAAACCCTGCGGCACCTTAGGCGATTACGGGATTTTCTCTTTCAATGGAAATAAATTAATCACTACTGGTGGCGGTGGTGCACTGTTGGTCAAAACTAAAGCACTATACGATCGCGCGCTTTATTTGGCTACCCAAGCCCGCCAGCCAGCTGCATATTACGAGCATACCGAAATAGGTTACAATTACCGAATGAGCAATGTGTCTGCAGGTATTGGTCGCGGGCAAATGGAAGTTTTAGAGAGTCATCTGAAAGCGAGAAAGGAAGTCAATAATTTTTACCGAAAACTTTTCAGAAATATTCTTGGTGTTACTGTTCAAGGTGAACCCGATGCGAAATTCAAAAGCAATTTTTGGCTGACCACGATCCTTGTTGACCCTTCTGAAGCACCATTTACAAATAAAATACTCTTAGACGCTTTCGCGGAAGCGAACATAGAATCCCGCCCTCTCTGGAAGCCGATGCATTTACAACCAATATATCAAAATGCTCCGTATTACGGCGATCAGGTCTGTGAAGATTTGTACAATAGCGGGCTCTGTTTGCCTTCCGGTTCTGCAATGGGTTCCAAGGAGTTTGATCGCATTGAGAAAGTGATCAAAAAATTAATTGGGTAGCGTATTGTCTAACCGTGAATGGTTTCCTTTTTTCCCAGATCTTTCATTACGTCAGCTTCAAAGTCGAGCAGTTCCTGCCATTTTTGATCTACAGTTTCCCGGTCTCCGTATTTTCGCGCCAAGCGTAAAAACATCGTATAATGATTGGCCTCGCTCACCATCAAGTTGTGATAGAATTTTTTAAGTTCGTCGTCCTCCAGTTCTTGGCTTAACAGCCGGAAACGCTCACAGCTTCTCGCCTCAATGAGTGCCGCGATCAGCAGGCGGTGGGTGAGGTGGGTCATCCTGCTGCCGCCTTTTGGGAAGAATTTCAATAATTTAAGGACGTATTCATCCTTGCGCTCACGCCCTAAAATCAGACCGCGGGCAATGATTTTATCGTGAACCAGTTTAAAGTGGCTCATTTCCTCTTTGGCCAAAGCGGTCATTTCCTGAACCAATTCGGTGAGCTCGGGAAAACCAACAATTAGCGAGATGGCCGTCGATGCCGCTTTTTGCTCACAGTACGCATGGTCAGTTAGGATTTCATCAAGGTTTTTTTCGACGATGTTGACCCAGCGCGGGTCTGTGGGAAGTTTGAGTCCTAGCATTATAAATCGAGATCAAAGGTTTTACGTAAAAGGTCGAGATTGGGGTTCTTCTCGTTGAGTTTATCAAATTTTTCGCGGGCGGTATAGGCAAATTTTTTCGCGGTTTCCTCATTGACCGTCACCGCGATTGTGACGTCATAATTTTGAAGTTTCCGTTTGAGGTATTCGAGCAAGCCGTGCTGTTCGCGTTCCAGTTCCACACGCATGGTGTCATTGGGGAAAGTCAGATTGATAGTCGTTCGGTCCAGTTTTGGAGTATCTGTTGATAAATTGGACGCCATGATCTTCTTTCCGGTCTTGATCAGTTTTTTGATATAATCCTGCCAAGCCGCCTGCATTGCCGTTTCGGTAAAGGGTTTACGGGGCAGGTTGGTATCATCCAGTTGGGCTGCATTTTTTTGCTGCTCGATTTCCTTTTTGCGTTTGAGTCCGCTGAGCGAAAGTCCAGAAACTGGGGCACGTTTTAGGTCGATTCTTTGAGGTGCAAGAGCAGACGGTTGAGCAGCCGGACTTTCTTTAATCGTAGATTTTTCAGGTGCTGTTGCCGGTGCCTTCTGTGAGCTTTCGGGGGCAGTTGCGGTTTTTTCTACGGATGGTTTTACGGTAGTAACCTTATTTTTTTGAATCGCGTGAGCTTCGGAAGAAACGGCTTGTTTTAGTTGTTTTTCGTTTGTCGTGTTAGATTCGGTGGAAACCTTATCAGATTTGATCTCAGCCGGTGTTCCTTCAGTTTGCTTTTCGGCGGAAGCCAAATGATTCCCCGCTGATTTAGTGGCATTTATTTCCACAGGAAGCGCTTCTTCCTTAAAATGCGACGGCGGAATTATGTAGTTTTTATCCTTTTTTTTTTCGCCATCAAAAGTGATGGATGCCAGTTGCATCAGGCACAGTTCGACCAGTAACCGAGGATTTCTGCTATTGCGATATTTGAGGTCACAATCGTTGGCCATATCCAGGGCGCGAAGCAAAAAGGGCATTTCTACCATTTGTGCCTGTTTATTGTATTTGGCTTTGGTCTGGTCGCCAACCTCAAGCAATTGAATGGTTTCCTGATGTTTGCAGACCATCAAGTCGCGAAAGTGCGATGCCAGCCCGGAGATAAAATGATGCCCATCAAAACCTTGGGCAAGCAAGCTGTTAAAATAAACCAGCAACTGCGGGATGTTGTTGTTCTGAATGTAATGGGTAACCTTAAAAAAAGTATCGTAATCGAGAACATTCAGGTTTTCGGTGACGGCTTTACGGGTCAATTGCTTACCAGCAAAACTGACAACACGGTCATAGGTAGAAAGAGCGTCCCGCAGTGCGCCGTCTGCTTTTTGGGCGATGATCTGCAACCCTTCTTCATCAGCATCGACACCTTCTTGTTTAGCAATTTTGGCCAAATGATCCCTTATGTCACCCACGGTGATCCGCTTAAAATCAAATATCTGACAGCGCGAAAGTATGGTGGGGATAATCTTGTGCTTTTCGGTAGTGGCGAGGATAAAGATCGCGTGCTTGGGCGGTTCTTCAAGCGTTTTTAGAAAAGCGTTAAATGCAGCCTGCGAAAGCATATGCACCTCATCGATAATGTACACCTTATATTTCCCAACCTGCGGCTGGATACGCACCTGATCGATCAGGTTGCGTATGTCGTCTACCGAGTTGTTTGAAGCGGCATCGAGTTCAAAAATATTGAAGGCATAATCCTCGTCTGCCGGAGTACCTTCGGCCTGCTGATTAATTTTCTTGGCCAGAATTCGCGCACAAGTAGTTTTGCCTACGCCGCGAGGTCCCGTAAACAACAAGGCTTGCGCCAAATGATTATCGGCAATGGCATTTTCTAGCGTATTGGTGATCGCCTGTTGGCCAACCACATCTTCAAAAGTGGTAGGACGGTATTTTCTTGCCGATACGATAAAATGTTCCAAAATAGGCTTGATTGAATGCGTCTGCAAATATAGAAATTGCGGACCGGTCTGTACAAACCGAAGGCTCGTTTTGGCCGCAGGTTATAAACATTTTGTTCAAGGCGCATCAAAACTGAAATATCCCCAAACTTCGTTTACTTTTGCGTGGAGCAGGCTGTCCTATCGTCCCGATAGCTATCGGGAAGGAAAGTCCGGACACCATAGGGAAGCATAGCGGCTAACGGCCGTCGGTCCCGGTAGCTATCGGGATCAGGACCAGTGCAACAGAAAGAATGTACGGGTAATGCCGTAGTGAAACCAGGTAAACTCTATGTGGTGCAATGCCAAGTAAACCGGTAGTCAAGCGTCCCCGCGCGTTGCCGGTGGGTAGGCAGATAGAGCCCTGCAGCAATGCAGGGCCCAGATAAATGATAGGAACCCCGCATTTGCGGGGTACAGAATCCGGCTTATAGGCCTGCTTTTTTTATTTCTTCTCAAGATTAGAACAGAAAACAGAAAACAAATCAATGGATCTAAGGTGTTTCGGTATGGCCATCGGGAAAGGTGGCAAATCGTTTTTTGTCCGGCCCGTGTGTTTGCTCGGGGTTCCAAGGCCAACCTCCAAATTCATTTTCGCGAAAGCGCATCATAATATCATTGATTCCCTCCCGGCTATTTGCCACAAACGGACCATGCTGAATTACGTTTTCGCCGATGGGCTTTCCCTGTAATAAAACCAATTTAGCAGGTTTTTCTCCAGCCTTTATTATGGCATCGGTCTCTGGATGGAGTTGGATGCGATGAATAGGCGGCACCTCATAATCTTCTATAATCAAAGTGTCTCCGTCATAAAAATACAAGGATCTGTTAGTTTCTTTTTGAGTTTTTGGAAGTGTAAATGTTCCGCCAGCACCTATCTCGATTATCCAGATATTGATGTCTGCTTCTGCATTTGCAGCCCAAGAATCAGGTGCTGGATGGAGTGCTTTGGTTTCCTTGTAATTTCCGGCAACGATTTTTACTTTGGAAGTAATTCCGTTCTCATCGTTCATGGTTACCACCGGAATGTTCTCATTCCAAAACATGCCAAAATAGGGGTCAACGTCTTTTTTCGCTTTAGGCAAATTCAGCCAAATCTGAAAGAGTACAAGTTCATTACGTTCTTCAGTGTCCAATAGCGGAAACATTTCACTATGTTGTACTCCTTTTCCGGCAGTCATCCACTGCACATCGCCATTGCCAAAACGCCCGCTTGCATTTAGAGAGTCTGCGTGATCCACAAAGCCTTTTTCTGCGATGGTCACGGTTTCGAAACCTGCGTGTGGGTGCGGTGGAAATCCGGGAACTGTTCTACCATGATACATCGCCCAACCGTCCTTTTGATTGAAATCCTGACCGAGATACCTTCCGTCAAGTGATGTATTAGGTCGGCATTTTCCGTCTCCTTGCGGAAAATGGTCGTGGTGAAAAGCACAAAACAAAAAGGGATCTGAAGTCTGCCATTGGGGTCCCATTTGTGAAATTTTTAATACGGTATTCATAGATTAAATAGTTTTGTCGGTTATTATTGTTCTTAGGCGGTTCTGTACTTCTTAAAAATACCGTTCGTCGATTTTTTAAGTTTCGATCTTATTGTTTATCAAGAGGTTAAAGTTGTTTAATTTTAACCGAAGAGGCTGTTTTTAAGATTGGTTTTCCGAATTTTACCATAACCAAATAATACGAAATTATCCGAAAGGATGCCTTTTGCCTCTAACAAATAAACACAGAACTTAAATGATTCAATGCTATCAAAAAGAAATAACCCTGGACCATTACGAACGCGGCTTTCACATTATTACTTCAAACATTGAGGACGCCCTGCCTGAAATAAAGATACTTAATGCAGGAATGTTACAGGTATTTATCAAGCACACTTCTGCAAGTTTAACGGTAAACGAAAACGCCGATCCCACGGTAAGGGAGGATTTTGAAAGCCATTTTAATAAGTCTGTTCCTGAAAATGCGCCATACTACAAGCACGATTATGAAGGTGCTGATGATATGCCCGCACATTTAAAATCTTCAATTATAGGATCTTCGATAACCATTCCTATCACAAAGGGAAATCTTAATCTGGGTACTTGGCAGGGCATTTATCTCTGTGAACATCGAGATGTATCCAGAAGGAGAAACCTCGTGCTAACCGCCATTGGCAGCTAAGGCTTCTGTCTTTTTGGCAACGAGTTCCCTAAGGATACGCTCGACGCCTAGATTGTCGTTGTCCTCAGTCATGTATCGCGCATTCTCGATTACATTGGGATGCGCGTTTTTCATGGCATAACTGAAATGGCCCATAGACATCATCTCCAGATCGTTGTTGTAATCCCCAAAAACCATCGTCTCATCTTCTGATATATGTAGGATTTTTTGCACAATACCCAAAGCATTTCCTTTATGCGCATCGGTATGTGAGAGGTCCAGCCAGTTCTTACCTGATACCTTCACTTTTATGTCATTTTCCACTTTTTGAAAATGTGGATACGTAGTTTCTTCAGAACCATTAAAACTATAAACGGCAATTTTTAAAAACTCATCATCGGTGACTTGGAGCAAGTCTTCAACCTGCTCGTAGGCCAGATAATACTCACTAAAATAATTCAGAAAATCTTCCCGTTTAGACTCAACATATGCTTGTTTTTTTCCGCAGAGTACGATGTAGGCATCATCGATTTTCCGCAGTTTTTTGATGAGCTCGTGAACGTGGGCAATCGGCAATGTTTGGGTGAGCAGTTCTTCTTCCTGTCTTTTGGCAATCCCTCCGTTTTCAGCAATGATGATTATGTCATTTTTGATAGGCTCCAATTTGTCTATCATACTGAAATACTGCCGGCCACTTGCCGCTACAAAATGTACCCCAAGGTTTTTTAGTTGTTTGTAAAGTTGAAAAAATTCTGCACTTACCTCGCCTTTGGTGTTGAGCAGTGTGCCATCCATATCTGAAACGACCAATTTTACTTTGGCTAAATCCATACACTTGAATAAGCTGCAAAAATACGTGAAGGGGAATGAACAACGGTTAGGGTTGCGTGAAGTTTGCGCAATCTTCCAGATCAAAACGGAAATTCTAAATCCTGTCTTGTTCTTCTTCAAGCCCAGTGTCTCGATCGCGGGCTTGTTTTACCTCTTTCCTACCAAAATCATATGTAAGGCTTAAAGCTACATTTCTACTGTCACTACCCCCACTACCTGCGATAAAGAGTTCGCCAAATCGGGTCGTGCCCGACCATGGGCTGGTATAGAGAATGTCGTTGAATGAAATTCGTGCGTTGAGTTTTTCGTTGAAAAACTTCTTCTGAAAGGCAACATTTAGCGATCCCAAGGCGCTGGTTTGGTAGGTGCCGGCCCACACCGAAGGCGAACTGTACCAACCGCTTACTTCCAAGCGTATGCCTGCAGGAAGGGTAAACGTGTTCTGCCCATAAACGCTTAAGGTTTTCTGTGTGATGGCGAAAAAATTCGGGTCGGTTGCTGAGAATTTACTTTGATAGGCGTTCAGGCTCGTATAGACATTCCACCAATCGTTGACTTTTAATGGATAGGAAATTCCAAGGTTTATGACTTCTTGGTTGGCGATATTTCGTTCACTAATAAAATTACGGTTCTGGCCTTCGGCTTGAGTGATCTGGGCGAAAAAGTCTGAGATATAGGTATAAGTCAGTGACGTGGTCAAGCGGTGGTTGTGGGTATGACTTAGTTTGATGTTATCTGTATATTGAGGTTGCAGAAATGGATTGCCACGCCGAAAGCTCAACTCGTCGATCTTGTATTCAAAGGGATTAAGCGATGCGTAATTGGGGCGGGCAATGCGCTTGCTGTAGGTTAGTGCAAACTGATTTTTTTGGTTGAGCTGGTAGGTTAGGCCACCGCTGGGAAACCAGTTGGTATAGTTGCGCTTTACCCGATTGTTTGCATTTTGCTGGGTACTGGTCAGGTTTCCGTCTGAGATGGTATTTTCTACACGCATACCCAATTGCACATTCCATTTTTCCCATTTGAGGTTGTAGTTAAAATAGCCGGCATTGATGTTTTCGGTGTATTGAAAACGGTTGCTTTGGGTATCGTCACGAATGTAATCACCGTTAACCTGATTGAAAAAATCAAATGTATTTTGTGTATTCACAAAACTGAATTTGAACCCAACGCCCAATTTTCCGCTTAAAAAATCCTGCTCGTAATCTGCTCTTAGTGTCGCAATGTCAATGTCGATGGGTGTTACCTGCCGGGTGATGTTCTGGGAAAGGATTGCGGTTTCCCGACCGTTTAAATAAATATTGGGCTGAAAAGCTACCCCGTCGTTTTTATATTTTCCGTAGTCAGCGTCTATGTTCAGTTCGCGACCCAGTGTATTTGCATAACGATAGTTGATGTTGACGTTAAAATTTTCTGTGTCGCTTGTGCTTTTGTTGTTGGCTACCAAAACGCTGTCGTTCAACTGAGAACCCACGGGCCTAATAGGCGTGCGGCTATTGTTGTAATTATGATTATTGTTGGTGAATCCATTAAAAATGATTCCCAGAGTACTTTTCGCGGAAGCGAAAAAATCATAGCCCAACCGCAAATTGTTGTTGTTATAATTGTATCGGCTCTCGGTACGGGCGTCAAACTGGGTCCCCGATTGCTCCCGGTACAGATATAGAAAATTATCATAGTTCCCAAAACCGTTGCTGTAGGTACCGTACAGGTTGCCGGTCTGGGTGCGGTTGTTAAAGGTGATCGAGCTTCTCCAGCGGGCATATTCGCCATAGGTCAGGCCGCCGGTCACAGAACCATTTGTACCCAAATTCTTATTTTTTTTGAGCTTAATATTGATGATGCCAGCAGTGCCTGCAGCATCATACTTTGATGACGGTTGGGTGATGATCTCAATACTTCCTACATCGGTACTTTGCAGGGATTGCAGGAGTGCCTGGAGATCGTCTCCTGCGAGTTGTGACGGGCGTCCATCAATGTATATTTGTACGCCAGTTTTTCCTTCCAGAATAATGCTGCCGTTGTTGTCGATGATCAGTCCCGGGGCTTTGCGCAGTAGCTCCCAGCCGTTTGTGCCAGTGGCATTGAGGGAGTTTTCTACATTAAAGACCGTTTTGTCTGCCAGCACTTGGATGATGGTTTTTTCGGCAACCAGATTGACTGCGTTAAGTGCTTCGGTTGCTGTTTTAAGGGTAATGGTATCTAGGTTTATATCTTCGGAAAAGTTTTCTAACGAAAGCTGATACGGCTGAAAACCAACACTCGTGATCGTGAGGCTATAGTTTCCGGAGGGAATATTCTCAAGTTGAAATTTCCCATTTTCGCCAGTGATCGAAGCTTTGACCAAAGTACTGTCAACTATATTCGTGAGACTGACCGTGGCATAGGGGAGTGGTTCTTGCATCTCATCCTCGACAACACCATTTATCGAATAACTTTGGGCTGAAATAGAGAGGCTGAACAGAAAAAGGCAGGAAATCATAAAATATCTCATAACTCTGATTTTTTGGTTTAATGGTTCAAAGTTGAGAACGGCCTGGGTTTATAAATAATGAAAACCGTCCAGCAGGCCTATGGTGCGATGAATGGACTTAGGTCAATTCATCGGCCTATGGGGCCACTCGTCAGGTTTTGGTTTTCAAACGGTGAATGATCCAGTACATTCGTGAAGAATTAAAAATCAATCGCCATGCAAAATCTAATAATCACGATTACTCTTTTTATATGTTCGCTCACCTTTGGGCAGGACTATTTTACGATCGTTAAGAAAAACGATAACGTCTCTTACAATTACCCCAAAAATGTAGTGATGATGTTGATTGGCCCTGATGGGCAACAACTTACGTTATCCAATGAAGCAAACATTGACGTCACCGGAGATTACAAAGTTGCCGTTTATGTGCCATGGCGAGATACTCCAGAAATCATCGATGCAGAAGGGGGGCAACTGGAAATTTTTAAGCTTCCGGCAGAAGAACTAAAGGCTCGTGCCTATACTGAAGAAAAAAGCGGCACTACCAGTTCTGAAAAATATAGGCACCACTCAAACAAACCCAAAGTGGAACAGAGAACCATTACACCTTCTGAAAGCAAACCGGGGAGGTACAATCTCTTGGTTACGTTTACCAATGCCCTTACTTTCAAATATGAAGACGGTGTTGCGCGTGCTTGGCAAAATGGTGATGAACTGGAAGTAAAAAATAAATATCTTGTGCAAACCCCTGAGGGATTATTAAAACTGAGCTTTGATCCAAGTGATGGAGAGACTTGGTGGTTTTTTGATATTTAAGCTATAATACAATGAAAATTTTAAAAGAAAAAGTGGCCGGTATTTCGGGCAAGGAGGTTGTGGGACTCATACTGTTTTACCTCTTTTTTTCTTACCTCTATAATTTTGTACTGTGGTATTCGCAGTATGGTTTCGAAAATGAGGATGTTTTTGGGTTTACAAATTTTAGGGATTTCTGGTACCGATCAGGGATGCAATATGCGTTTTTCATCCCGGCATCGGTATTGATCTGGTATTTGGGTATCTATCTCCTGCGAAACAAAAGCCGGGTGATTCAGATTGCAGTGGTTGCAATCCTAGCTCCAATCGTGATTTATTTTCTTCGTGAATTGAGGTATGTGTTAGTCGATTTCTTAGAAATGTCAAGGTTGGCGGGACCTGCTGCTATATGGGACTGGTATATACCTTTGCTGTTTTTTTACATACAGTTCGGGTGTGTGTTTGCCTATCGTTATTTTCTGGAAAATCAAAGAAAACTGAAAGTAGAAGGAGCGTTGAGGCAGGCCGCGCTTAAAAGTGAACTCGCAGCCATCAAGGCACAGCTCAATCCTCACTTTTTGTATAACGTGTTCAATACCATAAATGCCTCACTTCCGCCGGAAAATGAGCGTACCCGCCAGATGATCGCTGAACTTGCTGACCTTTTTCGGTATCAGCTGAAGGCTACCAAAAAGGATTTGGTGCCATTGAGGGAGGAGCTTGATTTTGTGAAGAAGTATCTTGATCTGGAAAAAGCGAGGTTTGAAGAACGTCTCCAAGTAGATTTTGAAGTACCCAAAGAGCTATTAACAGAAAAAGTTCCTCCAATGCTTTTGCAGCCTCTTGTTGAGAACAGCGTTAAGCACGGATTGTCAAGTATGATTGAAGGCGGAAGGATTTCTATCAAGATTTTTAAGGAAGGGGAGAAGCTTAAGTTTGAGATCGCCGACACCGGTGTAGGCGTAAAGGATAAATCCAGATTATTTGATACTGGAGTGGGATTGAAGAATACCCAGCTTCGGTTGCAGAAGATGTATGATTCTACCATTGAAATCATAGACAATGAACCGAAAGGCCTGCTTGTAAAGTTTTCGCTGTAGCGAAAAAGAATAAGGAACAATAAAAGTCTAAGAGGAGTTGAAAAAAGTAATAATCATCGACGACGAAAGCGCGGGAAGAAAACTGATCAAGGAATATCTTGAAGACTTCCCCAAACTGATCGTAGTTGCCGAAGCCAATAATGGGGTAGATGCTGTACGAGAAATCAACAAATTTAAACCCGACCTGGTTTTTTTGGATATTCAAATGCCTGGAATGACGGGTTTTGAAGTGCTGACTCATCTTGAGGAAATTCCGCAGGTTATATTTTCTACTGCCTATGACGAATACGCACTTCAAGCATTTGATGTTCACGCCATTGATTATTTGCTTAAGCCATACACAAGGGAACGTTTTAAAATTGCGGTACAACGTCTTCCAGCTTCCGGCGAAAGCAACAAGGTTGCCCCACTGGCCGAAAGCCTTATGATGGACCGCCACAACTATCCTGAACGAATTTTGGTAAACCACCAAAATAAACTGATCACCGTGATCGTGGAAGATATTTTGTGGATTGAGGCATATGGTGACTACTGTAAGTTACATACCCAGAACAACTCCTATCTTAGCAATTATGGAATCACCTCACTGGAAGAAAAACTGAACCCACAACTATTCATTCGGGTACATCGTTCCTCAATAATTAACCTCAACCAAATCAAGGAAATGGACAAATACGGAAAATCGTATGATGTCACAATGAAGAATGATGATGTGGTACGGGTAAGCCGGGGGTATATGGATAAGCTTAAAAATATTATGTTTTAGATAATCATAAGGTTTTGAGTAGTGGTGGCTTAGTAGTATGGACTATGACGTAGGCAAGCATAATGGAAGATACGATCATCTCGCCACCATCTTCTAGTGTTCCAATGAGAAGTTCTGATACAGAGCCTTCTGTAAATAGGGAATGCGCCAGATCTACTACAATTCCAAAAAAGGCGAATACCGCGAAAAGTATAAATAGAATGGCAGTGAAAATCCGGAATCTTTCATTACCAAACCGGTAGGCCAAGGCAAGAAGGATGATTATTGAAATTCCAGCAACACACAATAAGATCAATTCGGCATATCCCTGAACATTATTGGTGATTCCTAAATTTATTAGATATGGGGATAACCAAATACCTAAAGTTTCATGTCCTGATTTTGCATCATCAATGAGACAATAGGTGAAAACCATGATCCAAGCTATATAGGGTTTACTGTTCCTCTTTTTGAAAATTAAGAGAAACAAGGTTATTATAATAATTAACCATTTGAAGTAACTATAAATTTCTGCGTAACCCTGATCCCTTTCTATCGAATAATTTATATCGTTAAAATATGGTGAAAACTCGTGGAAAAAATGAAGGATTATAAATAGTACATCTATACTTATCAGCCCTAATAAGATCATCTTGCTGTTATGGAAAAAAGGCTGGAATATATTGTTGAAAAAGTTAAAACGTATATGATGCAGTAATTCAGGCAATTATAATATATATTTAAAGTTGTAAATGAATTTAACTTTAAATATATATTAAAATAATTGTAATCAGGAAAGCTCCTAAAATGCTCAAGATTAGAGCGAAATTTATATTATAGTATTTTAAGTAGGAAATGATTTACAAGATATATCTCTAAATAATACTTAAGCTAATTTATTTAATTATGCAACTTATCCAAAAGTAGTTGCCAAGCTTTGTCGTGTGCTTCTTTGTTGGCTTGATCGCTATCTGGTTCTGCGCCACGGCGCATAAAAGCGTGACCAGCACCGTCATAAATTTCATATTCATAAGTCAATCCGGCTGCTTGCATAATTGAGTCCGTTCTTGGGATCGTTGCATTGACCCTGTTGTCATTTCCGCCATAATAGCCATAGATCGGTACGGTGATACTCTTCAATTTTAAAGCGTCATCAGGAGCAGTTCCATAAAAAACATTTGCCGAAGATATTTTGGCATTGTTGGTTGCGTACCTAAAAGTTTGCGAACCTCCCCAGCAGAAACCTACAACAGCTACTTCCCCACTGGCAGCGTCCAGATTTTTAGCGTAGTCATATACAGTGTTGAGATCAGCTGTGACGTCGTCAGCATTAAGGGCATAAATAGCTTCACGAGCAGCGTCACTATTTTCAAACTCTGTGGTTTTTTTAATCCCTTCCTCAAAATTAGAGAGTAAGTCTGGTGCAAGAACTATAAACCCTTCGCTTGCGAGAATATCTACAAAATAGCGCGCCCATTCATTTAGGCCACGGTTTTCATGAATAACAATTACCGCTTTGGCATTGTCACTGCTCTCGGGATAGGCTACAAAAGTATAGAGTTCATCCCCATTACTCTCCAGAGTAATCCATTCGTGATGACGCGGCGACTGATCCAGTTGTTCTTCAAAGGAAAGATCAATGTCTTCGATGAGAGCTGTTTCCGTCAGTTCTTGGGTTTCGGCAGGCTCCTTTTTGGTTTCCGATTTACAGGCTAATAGAAATAGAGCAATAATGAAGATGCACAGAAATTTTTTCATCATGACCTAATTTTTGTGGGTGCCGTCGCAGTAAGGAGGCGTACTGGTAAGTTTGCAGGTACACATTGCGACCTTTTTAGTTTCCTCAACAGTAAAAGACATGGGTACTCCGCCTTCGTTTTTATGGGCACCGTTGCAAAAGGGCTGTGACTCACTATAGCCACAGGTGCACCACGAGTAGCGTTTATTTGCTTCTAGTTCTACTAAAATTGGCGCATTGCCAGCACGTTTGGGAGTACTCATAGATTTAATTTTTGAAATTTTAAGAATTTAGCGAAAAGCATAACAGCGGCTGCCCTACAAAATGTTAAAGCTACTGTTTTTGTGGGATGACATAAAAGTTTCGGTTCACGATAAAAGAATTTATCGGCTGTTCAAAACTTTCCATTCTATAGGTTGCATTGGGAGATATCCATATTTCCTTCCCGTTTACCTGCACTTTGATTGGCATATCAAAACCTTCCACGATATTGTCATACCTGTATTTAACGGTGTTTCCAGAAATATGATACTGTAATTTGGGTACTTGAGTAGTCCTAAGGTACTGATCCCAGAATTTCGTGAGGTCTTTGCCTGTCTGTCTGCTGATATAAGCCTCGACTTGTGCCGATGTAACTGTTTGATGATAAAAAGTTTCATTGAGACCACGTAAAATTTTTCGCCACAAAACATCATCTTCCACCAGTTGTCTTAAGGTATGTAGGATATTTGCACCTTTATAATACATATCACCACTCCCTTCGCTATTGATGCCATACGTACCAATTATAGGTTTGTCGTTCCTGATGTTTTCGCGAATGCCAACAACATAATCTGAAGCTGCTACCTTGCCGTACCAATAATCGAGATACAGATTTTCAGAGTAATTGGTAAACCCTTCGTGAATCCACATATCAGCCACATCCTTATTGGTAATGTTGTTGGCAAACCATTCATGCCCTGATTCGTGGATGATGATAAAATCAAATTTATTGCCCCAGCCGGTGCCAGATAGGTCCCTGCCCAGATACCCATTTGCGTACTTATTTCCATAAGTCACACTACTCTGGTGTTCCATACCCAAATAGGGTACTTCGACCAATTTGTAACCGTCCTCATAAAAAGGGTAGGGGCCAAACCAATATTCAAACGCTTCAAGCATTTTAGGAACCTGTTCAAATTGCTTTTTGGCCTTTTCAAGATTTTCGGGAAGGACGTAATAATTAAGGGAAAGGGTGTCTTTTTCGCCTATGTAATAGTCGCTGAAATGGGCATAATCCGCAATATTGATATTGACGCCATAGTTGTTGATAGGGTTCTGTACTTTCCAGTGAAAGGTTGCTGTACTGTCTGAAATTGTGGTTTCAACCAACCATCCATTACCCACGGCAGTCAGGCCTTTGGGAACTGTAGTGTGCAAATCCAGACTGTCCACCTCATCATAGGGAATATCCTTGTTAGGCCACCATACCGAAGCACCGATGCCCTGATTGGCATTGGCTGCAAAGGTTTTTCCGTTACTATCCTGTGTCCAAGTCCAGCCGCCATCCCAGGGCGCACGCTTTGCTACTTTAGGATTACCTTTAAATGTTAATTTTAGTTTGTTGCGGGAACCTTTTTTTTGTTGTGCTTGCAGCGAAATAAAATACGCCTGATTGTCTTTTTTCCAGTCCAGTTTTCGTCCGTCCTGAGTCGCTTCCACAAGTATCATTGGATCCTGAAGGTCAATCTGAATGGTTTTTTTAGACGAAAGCACTTCGTAGGTGATGGTGTTTGTACCAGAAATAAAGCGATTGTCAGGTTCTACCGAAACATTAAGGTCATAATGAACCAAATCCCACCATTCGCGTTCTGGAGTTATGCTTCCGCGTAAGCTGTCTTGCCGGGTAAAGATTTTGCTCTGTGCAGATGAAATGCAATGTACAGCTAATAGTAAAAAACTGACGATGTAAATTCTTTTCATTTAAAACAGACGATTATCCAAGGGGAAATCTTTTCGCTCCTTGACCTGCACACGCTCAAACTGATCATGTGCCGGGTTGATGAGATAATTAAAATCGCCATCCACAACGGCAGATGGCACTTTGAGCAGCAGGCTTTTGTTTCGTTTTACAAAATCCATTCCCAATCGCTGGGTGATAATTTGGTTTAAAGGAAAATCCTTCCATTGCGGCGGGAGGGTATTTTGGTAAATTTCCTCAGGATCCAATTCATCGGGAATTTCGATAGTCAATAAAACGTAGTCCCACTTGAGTTTGGTCAAAGGCAAATGAACCAAAACTTCCGCTAGGCACAAAGCCCTGCTTTCTGAAGTGTAGATCATTTCCACACCTTTGGGGTTCCACCGCGCACCCATCAAAGCCGCTCCTTTACCGGACAATGTCCCGGCATATTTCTTTTTGGAAAGCCTAAAAACCTGCATCAAACAAATACCCCGTGCTCAATGGCATACAGTTCCCGTTCTACCAGCTCTCTTCCTGGTGATGTGCCCAGAAGGTCTATTGGTTTATTGTTGCCTAAGGCAAACGAGGGCGTATGCAACCAGTCATTGAAGTTATTCTTATTGCCAAAAACAGCAACCCCTAGTTTTGCAACGCCTGCCAACTCAATGATCTTTTCTGATTGAATGGACTTAAAAACGTGATTTTTTGCTGCCTTGAAACGGTCTAGAGACCTTTTTGAAATGTCAAGAAAACGGGACCACTCCTCATCATTGAACGGTGAATTTGATTTCACCAGATTAAAGAAGGCAAGGGAAAGCCCTTGTTTGATGGCTTGTACCATAAGCATTTTATCTCCCGGTAAGGTACCGTAATCTATTGAAGGCTCGTTCAAGATTTCTGAGATCTCATTATGATCTGGATATAAGTATCCTGCCAGTTGAGTGTCTATCGCATTCATATCTTGTCATTTGTCTTCAAAAATAAGACATTTATTTTATAGTGCCAATGTTTTGATTTGAATATTTAATTCAATCAACTGGTAAACAGTTTTTTCTGTAACAGTTTGGGAATACAACAGGGCTTTCAAAATCATTTTGATTTACAGCAGCAACACCAAAAAAGTAGTTATCAACTACAAAACTATCTAAAGTAAACTCTGTGACATCGCCAACAAACCTGCTATTATCCCAAGTAGGGGAAGTCGTGTCCCGCCAATATATTTTGTAACCTTTAGCACCTTTTACAGGAGACCATTTAAGTATAGCCGCTGGTGCCACTGCACCACTTAAAGCTACAATTTCAGGCTGTGGTGCCGCCCAGGCAAGACTGGCAAGATTAATGGCATTTACTGCAGTGAGCTTTGCCGCATAGTCAAAATTCACGTGTTCGACCACATCACCGTATGCAATGCCATCCTCCACTCGTATATCCTGATGTTGCTGGGTATAATTTTCGTGGGCTTCCATAATGCGTATACCTGCAAAGCCAAGGTCGTTGAAGGGGCGGTGATGGCCCCCACGCCCGAACCGATCCAAACGATAGATCATCATCGGGTTCATTTCTGGCATATACTCACTTACGGTTTTGTGCACGTAACGTGCTAATTGCCTACTGTTTCCGTCGACTTCACCGCCGTAAAACCTGCGCATTTGACGCTCTCTTTCTGTTTCGGTGGGTGGGACAGGTTCTGAAAAAATCCGGAAATCGCGGTTGCTCACTGTACCGTCAACACCGGTAATGTTACCTATCATATCATTGTTCAAAATACCGATGATGTCCCATCCATTTTCTTTCGCATAAGCGGCCAAGCCGGCACCACCAAAAAGTCCCTGCTCCTCACCGCTGAGCCCTACGTAAACAATACTGCTTTCAAAAGTGTACTTTGAAAGCACCCGTGCAGCTTCTATAGTTCCCGCCATACCACTGGCATTGTCATTGGCTCCAGGTGCATCGGTGGTAAAATCTGAACCATCACTCGCACGGGAGTCAATATCGCCGCTCATAATTATGAACTTATTGGGATTTTTGCTACCGCGCTGTATCGCTACCACGTTCACCACGTATGCGTCCTTGGGTACACGTCGGCTCATTTCGGTCGTGACGAGGTCCTTTTGGTAAAAAACTTCCAGGCAGTTTCCGCAGGCTTCAGACGTTTTGTCAAATTCACTTTTAATCCAGCGGCGGGCGGCGCCTATACCACGGGTAGCACTTACTGTATCACTAAAGGTGTTGCGTGTGTCAAAACCAGCAAGTTTTCGCACATCAGCCTCTATGCGATCTGCCGATACTGCATCGATGATGTCATAGAGTACGGTATTGGGGTTCTGGGGATTGGTCTGTTGTGCTTTCGCGGAAGCAAAAAAGAAAAACACCACTGTGATAGAAGCAGTGATGTTCTTTAAAGAAGTGTAATCTGTCATAGAATAGGGGTTTAATTTTATGCGTTATTGGAAAAATCCTGAAGAAGATCGTGTACTTTCTGAGTATCATCCACATAATATTTAGCGGCTGTTTTCATTAAACCGACTTTAACGGTCACGGCACTGTCCGGCAATTCTTCAAACATAAATTCATCGGTCCAGTCGTCACCAATGCTGAAAATAAAGTCATAATCCTTGTCAAAAATATGCTTGGAAACCGCACGTCCTTTATGGACGCTTCCATTTTTGATTTCCAGTACTTTGTTTCCGTCCAGAACGGCCAAATCGTTGTTACCTGTGAGTTCCCGTAATACTGTAGAAAGTTCATTGGCCCTCATATCGCCCAGTGCAGGATCTGCCTGACGGTAGTGAAACGCCAATGAGTAATTTTTTTCCTCGATAAAAGATCCCGGGGTACGGTCCACAAAGGTTTCCATCACGGGCATGATCTGTTGCATCCAGTCATTCTTGAGATTTTCGGTGATGTGCCAGTCCTTGCCTATCTCTCGTTTCCAAACTCCGTGTTCAGAGACCAGGGTAATGGGTACGTCGGCCCACCAAGTTCCCAATGTATCGCGGTCGCGACCGCTTATTATCACCACTTCGGTCCCATCTTGGTTGTGCAGCGAGCGTATAAGCTCAATCATTTCTGGATCGGGTTTGGCATCGTCTGGATTGTTGACAAAACCACGAAGCGTACCGTCATAATCCAAAAACAGAATACGTTTTTTGGCGTTTTTATATTCATTTAAAATATTTTCCTTGATAGTTCCTTGAATTCTTTCTGCTTTCACAATATCAGCTTTAGTTTTAATATTTTCCAATTCGTTTAAAAATTCATTGGCCCAGCGTTCCACGTTATAACGTTTTAAACGTTTTTTCATGGATTTGTTCCTTTTTATCTGTTCGGCTTCGGGCATCTCGATGGCCTGCTTTAGCGAGTCTGCCATCTGCTCAAAGTTGTTAGGGTTGATGAGAATCGCTTCGTTCATCTCTTGGGCGGCTCCGGTCATTTCGCTCAAGATCAACACACCTTTATTGTCCGTTCTGGTGGCGACGTATTCTTTGGCCACCAGATTCATCCCATAGCGTATTGGCGTCAATAGAGACACCTCACAGGTTGTATAGAGATCTATAAGGTTTTCAAAGGGCATGGAACGGTAAAAATACCAAATGGGTGTCCAGCTCACAGTAGCAAATTTTCCGTTGATACGGCCCACGAGTTCATCAATTTCCTTTTTTAATAATTGATACTGCGGCACGTTGGAGCGGGATGGAACGGCCAGCATGACCAGACGTACTTTTTCTTTAAATTGGGGATAACGGTCCAGAAAGAATTCATAGGCACGGATACGGTTGGCGATTCCTTTGGTATAATCGAGCCTGTCAATGGAAAGGATCATCTTGGCGTCTGGCGTTGCATCTAGGTGCACGTCAAGCCTGCGCTGCAATTCTGATTGATCTTTGGTGTCGTTGTCGTGATTAAGGGCGGCCTGTTCAAATTTATCATAGTCGATTCCCATAGGGAAACTGTTTACCGTAACTATACGGTCGCTCAAGGTAATTTTGTTAAAAGAGACTTCCTTGCGCATAATACGGCTTACCGAACTTAAAAAGTGGCGTTCATAGTCGTAGGTATGAAAACCAAGTAAATCTGCGCCCAGCAATCCTTTTAAGATCGCTTCCCGCCAGGGCAGGGTCCTAAAAACCTCATACGACGGAAAGGGTATATGCAAAAAGAAACCTACTTTTACATCTGGCATTTTCTCCTTGATAAGCTGGGGCAGTAACATCAATTGGTAATCGTGTACCCAGACAGTATCGCCGTCTTCAATATTGTCTAAAACCACCTCGGCGAATTTCTCATTGACGGTAACATAAGAGAGCCAGCTTTTCTTTTCAAACTCCGCATATTCCATAAAGTAGTGAAATAGCGGCCAGATCGTACGGTTGCTAAAACCGTAGTAAAAACCATCAATGTCTTCTTGGGTAAGATCAACCGGGATGCATTGTTGTTCTCTGGTAGCGCTAGCGACGTCGTCCTTTAAATGTGAGGGTATATCTTCTTCCACAAGACCGGTCCATCCTATCCATACCCCGTTGCTGTCCCGGTGAAAGGATTTTAGTCCCGTGGCAAGACCTCCCACACTGGGTGTGGCAATAACTTCTTTTTCTTCTATGTTTAACTGGAGGGGAAGGCGATTGGAAACTATAATCGTTTTACTCATGGTTACTTGGCTTTGCTAGTTCTATAAGTTGTGCCTAAATTTCGGAAAATAAAAAGGGACAGTTGATGATTTAAGAACTTTTAAGTATATCTGTACAAATTACGTAAACGATTGGCAATGCCTTAAAATCATACGATGGCTAAGTTCAAAATGAACGAAAAAATACCGATTGGGAATATTACCGAATGATGCAATAAAGTTATCTTATCACCAATGCTATGTTATCTTTAGAAATTTCGCTGGTAGTATAGAAGTTTAGTACTACTGATCGCATTTATGAATCGGTCTTGGTGTCATCCTGAACTTGACTTTTCGGTACGGGAAAAGTTTTTCCAGCAGCGCTTTGATTGGCTGTATCTTCCTTGAAACTTGAAGATTTTGGTCTCTTGCCAAGTTCCAGCATTTCCACACGTGTACGCGGTAGGCTCTCCGGATAATTCTCCTGAATATAAACAATCAATTTCTCCCTGACGAAAACTCGTAGGTCCCAAGCAGTGGGAGAATCTTCGGCACTCATGAGCGCTCTGCTTTCCACTGTGTTTTCCTTGGCTTCGGTCACCTGTAGTACATTAACCTTACCGTCCCAGAGCGGGGTGCTTTCCAGAAGTCTTGTGAGTTCTTTCCGCAGGGCATCAAAAGGTACATTGTAGTCTGTATAGATAAATACAGTACCCAGTATATCTGATGAATTTCGGGTCCAGTTCTGAAATGGCTGTTCAATAAAATAGGTGGTGGGCAGCACCAACCGCCTTTTGTCCCAGATGTTGACAACCACAAAGGTCAGGGTGATTTCCTCAATACGTCCCCATTCTCCTTCTGCAATGACCACATCATCAATGCGTATGGGTTGGGTAAAGGCAATTTGTATTCCTGCCAGTAGGGTACCTAGTGCTTTCTGTGCCGCAAAACCAATAATAATTCCCGCGACACCCGCCGAGGCCAGCATGCTGGTCCCTATCTGGCGTACGCTGGGAAAGCTCATCAGCGTTATGCTTACACCAAAAAGAATGATCAAAAAGATGATGACCCGCTCTAGAATTGACATTTGGGTATATACCTTTCTGGCCTTGAGGTTGTCTTCTGTGCTTATGTCGTACTTGCCCAGCACGTGTGCCTTAAAAATACGTACGGCCATAACCGCAAACCAGGTGAAACTGGCAATTATAAGCACGTTGCTCAAATGGTGCAAAGTGGGCTTATCGATAAAACCATCCAAAACGCGGGCAATAAGGTCCAGCCGGAGTAGCAGTCCCGTAAATAGAAGTGCAAGTGGTATCCGGATTCTTTTGGCAAGGTCGAGGGGAAGGATGTTTCGTGGGCTTTTACCCAATTTTTTGAACAGAAGCATTAGGGCGAAAAAAAGTACGGCCGCAACGCCTATGGCGAGCAATAGAAATTTTGTAGTATCTGTATCAAAACTGATTTGGAAAAAATGATGTTGCATTGGGGATTTTTCCTAAAGCTAGAAAGAAGCCTCGGCAAGACTTGTTAATCAAATACAAAAGTTTAATAATCAAATAGCTACATCGATAGTAGTAGGTTTTTTAACTTAATTCACTAAACTTAGTGTGCCAAAAATCCCAGCATCTATCCAAGCTCGGTTTTTGTCCTTACCCGCGATGGGTACGCTACCTATAAAATGCTCACGATGCGCCCCGCCGTCGTTGTCGCAATAGGCAATGGCAAGTCCCAATTTGTCCCCGGCTTTTAGAATTTGTTCAGCATTGGGCTGGGTAAAACAAAAGTCTTCATTATATATAGGCACAAATATCTCCCATACCATCTGCATGTTTTTCCGGTAGGTTTTGGTCTTAATGTAGTTTTCATAACGATTTAGCGTGCCGTCATCTGCCAGATCTATGGCGATGCCGTCGAGGCCAATGTGATAGGCAAATGCATTGTAACTGTGACGGTGGTCCCCGCCGCTGTTATCAGCATCCACAAAAATTTCCAGACAATCGTCATCCCAGTAGCTGTTCAATGGATCGGGATGATAGTCATAAAATACATCGTCTGTTATGGTGACCAAAATAAAAAGACCTTCGGGTGTCCAGGTGACTTTATAGCTTCCGGTGAAATCTTCCGGTTTGGGTTGCTCGCCCAACCAAAGTTGATCTATTGGGTATTCGGTGAGGTTGCCATAGGCTGGATCATCACCTTTGCCATCGAGAATGGGTTCTATGGTAGCTTTGGGCGTGACACGAATGTTCAGCGGATCTTTGGTAACAAATTCGGGCTGGTCTGAATTGTTTTGGCACGAAATAAAAAAAGCGACGCCCAAAGTTAATAGTATATAATTTAAGATTTTGTCGAAAGAGGAAACCATATCTATTTTTCGCGCGAAAGCAATATACCACACAGCGGCCCCACCGCCAAAACTAAAAAAATACAATTCGCCGGAATATAATCCACCAGTAAAGCCAGCAATTGAATGCTCACCACCGTGATCGCAAACCCGATACAATTGACCAAAGTGATCGCAGTCCCCCGGTTTTCTGAAGCACTGCCCATCGCCACCAAGGTAGAAAACTGTGCGCTATCGGCAACGACGACCGCTCCCCAGATTAGCATCAGGCCAATGAAAACAGATGGTGAAAGAAGAAAGAAGAGCGGAGAAAGCAAGCAAAGAACTCCTGATATTGTCAGGTTGAAACGCGCAGTCTTGTAACTTCCCCATTTGCCGCTCAGGTTTCCGGCGATGATGCAGGACAAGGTACCCGCCCCAATGGTCAGAAAACTGATCCACGCCACAGAATCGTTTTGAATGGCAACATTGAAATATTTTGACACAAAAAAAGGTACGAAACCCCAAAAGGCATACAGCTCCCACATATGGCCAAAATAACCCAATGCCGCCCGAAATAAAGGCTTGTTTTTAAAAACAGTCAGAATTTTTCTGATCTTAAATTTTGGTGGGCGTTTTTCAAAAGGGCCTTTTGGCACAAAAAGCAAGACGCTCAATCCTCCTAAAAAAGCCGCGCAACTTGTGGTGATTGTCACAAAACGGAAGTCAAACGCCACGTCTAGCACGCTCAAAAAATGGGGCAGGGCAGTGCCCAGAACCAATGCACCTACCAAATAACCCAAAGCTTTGCCCAGGCCTTCCTGATAATGGTCTGAAACAATCTTGATACCCACGGGATAAATCCCGGCCAGTGCCAGGCCCACAAAAAACCGACTCGCCACCAGCCAGTCAACATCAAGATTTTCGTTCAGGAGTAGTAGGTTCATCAAACTGCCAAACGTACAACTGAGAAAGAATAGCAGCGAACTTTTGATCCGGTCTGCGAGATTGAACAGGGCAATGATCAGCGTGCCAAAAATGAAACCCAATTGAACCGCGCTCAGCGCAAAACCAATGATGCTTTCGTCTGCCGTTGTGAATACGGGATGCTGTGGTAGCACCACATTGCCAACAAACCACAGCGATGTTCCCAAAAACTGGGCGACCACGAGCAGCACTGTAGTTAAATTCCGGTTTTTCAAGTTCAAATTTATGGAGCTTCGGTGGCTATGATCGCTGCAAAAGCTAGATGTTTGCCATCCGGGCTTACGGCGATGCGCGTGATCTTTTCTATTTTTTGATCTTCAAATTGAGCGATTTGCTCCCATTCCTGCTTTCCGAAGGTATCATAAACAAAGAGCTGGTTGCGGCTCCCAATGAGTATTTGATCCCGGTCCAGCCAGGCATAATCCTGTACACCTACGGGCAGTTCACAAACATAGATACTTTCCAGCGTCTGCATATCAAGTAGATAAACGTCATAATTCTGCTCTTCATTGGGTAAACTATAGGACATCATCCCATCGCGTGGCGTTTTGTGTACTGAACGACCTACATTTTTTAAAAGCAGCGTGTCCTGTTTTTTTTCAAAATCAATGGCATACAGATGCATACTGTTGCCATTAAGTATGGTTGCGATGGCGTTTTTTTTATCATAGAAAGCAAAATACCCTATCTGGCGGTCATATATTTTATCAAGCATCAAACCGGTCTCAAAATCAAAAACGGTCAAGCGTTGCTCGCCTTCCTTTTCTCTTACTGAAACAATATTTTCGGAACTTGGCATATGTTGTGGCGAGTACTCCATCGCGTCGTTTTTCTGATTGACAATGCGAAAAGATTTCTCATCAAGATGATACGCGGCAATTTCTGTGAGTGAATCTACGGTGCGGCTGTACAGCAGCGTACGGTCGTTATAAAAGGAAGGCTGATTGTCGTAATCCGGGTTTTGCGAAATGTTTTCCGCAGCTGCGAAATTAATTTTTCGGTCATTTTGATTCATTTCGACCAAAAAAACTTCGGTATTCTCCTGAGCCGTCAGTAGCCCACAAGCCAATCCTGCCAAGATGCATATTCCCTTCATTATATTCATTTGTTTCAAACTTAAACTGAAACTTCTGCTAAACAAAAATAAAACCAGTTTTTCGTTTTTATAAGAATAAGGATTGTGTAACTGATGTTACTGTGCTTTTTTTGGCCCCTGCTTATTTTTGGCTCAAATTATTTAGCAATAACATCAACACGACGGTTGGTCATAAATTTGGCAAATCCGTAATTTCGCCGCTTGGCAATTGAAGAATTTAAAAGAAAAATTGAAAATCCAATATATTTATGGAAATCAGACAATTTGAATACAAACCATTGTCCCATTTTTCCTATGCCATCACAAGCGGTGGGAAGATGGCCTTGGTCGATCCTGAGCGCAATCCCGAAATGTACTACGAATATGCCGACTCAGTAAATGCCAAAATCGTGGCGGTTTTTGAAACGCATCCGCACGCTGATTTTGTGAGCAGCCATTTGCAGATTGCCCGTGAAACCGGTGCGATTATTTTTGCCAGCGAAAAGCTGGGTGCCACATACAAACATCAAAGTTTTGATAGCGGTGATACGTACAAATTGGGAACAGTCACACTCACTGCAATCAATACGCCGGGCCATTCCCCGGACAGCATTACCATCGTAGCGGAAGCGGCCAGTGAAACCGCCCTATTTACTGGTGATACGCTCTTTGTAGGCGACGTGGGCCGACCAGATCTGCGCGAAAATGCCGGTAATATGCGGGCAAAACGGGAAGAACTTGCAAAAGCCATGTTTGAGACGATCTCGACAAAATTCAATCACCTGCCCGATGGCGCACTGATCTATCCTGCTCACGGCGCCGGTTCCCTCTGCGGTAAAAACCTGAGTGATGCAGCCTCAAGCACTTTGGGCAATGAGCGTACGGGCAACTGGGCTTTTAAAACACAAAGTGAAGAAGAGTTTGTCGAAACTATTCTGGATTCTCAGCCATTCATTCCGCATTATTTTGGCCTTAATGTGGACATCAATAAAGACGGTGCGGACAAGGTTGAGAAAAGTGTAGCTGCTGTTCCGGTCAAGATCGGTTTTGCTTCGGAAAAAACTTTACCACTGGTTATAGACACCCGGGACGAGTCGGTTTTTAAAATGGGGCACCTGCCCAACAGTATCAACATAATGGCACAATCGGCCAACTCAAAATTTGAGACGTGGTTGGGATCAACCGTGCAGCCTGGGGAAAAGTTTTATTTAGTGGTCGATAAATTTTCTTCGGTCGAAACACTGTTGCACCGAACGGCAAAAATAGGTTACGAAAAACAGATCGTCGCCGTAGTTACCTTAGGTTCAAAAATGTTGCAGTCCAACCCGAAGTTTGATCTGGATCATTTTAAAATACATCAATCGGATTACACCATCGTCGATATTAGAAACGCTAGCGAAACCGAACAGGGTAAATTTTTTGAAAATGCACTCACCATTCCCCTGCACGAACTGCGTGAGCGCGCCGGCGAAGTACCGCCAGACAAGCCTGTGGTCGTTCATTGTGCCGGTGGTTACCGCAGTGCCGCCGGAAGCAGTATCCTAAATAAAGAACTGGAGCAAGCTAAAGTGTATGACCTGAGTGATGGGGTAAAGGAATTCAGTAATTGAATGATCACATTTGATTTTGCTATAATTTTTTCGACCAATATTTCATTCTAAGGTTGTCCGATAAAAAGTAAAGAACAACCACTAGAATGGATCTTTCGTTTGTGCTGCCGGTGATCGTTTAAATTGGATGATCATCATATAGCAGGGCGCATCGCCAACAGTACCGGAGCGGTGGCCTTTTTTACCTTTCTTACTTTTGGTGTCGAGGTCTTGGCCAAAGTGAATTTCACCAGGGCCCATTTCCACACGGTTGCCGTCCTGGGTCTCGATAAACCAGCTTCCCTGCGTGGCAATGACCCATTGGGGTGCCGGGCTCTCGTGCCATTCGCCCACCCATCCTTCAGGAAGAATGGAAAATAGGACCTGGCTCACCTCCCCGGGAAAAGGGCGCAACCACTGAGGGTCTGCATCACCGCTAATGCTTTTCTTACCAAAACCGGTCATTACCGAGGGATCAATGCGGCTGGTACCGTCTGCATCCCGCCACATATGCAGGAATGGGAATTTTGGCGTGTTGTCTTCCGTTTTGGTGGTTTTTTTATTTTCTTTCAAAATGTAGTCTTTTTGGCTTCCTATAAAATTAACGGTTTAAACAGGTGCGCTTCTGATTTTCCTTATTAAAACTGTTCTAAAATTTAGTGGGATGCCTTTATCGCTTTCGCGAAAGCGAATCAGGTTCCCAAAATATGGAAATCATTAAAAGCTTATGTAACCATTGTTACTCCCAAAACCCGAAAGGTTGTTTTACTTTGCGCGACTCTAAAATAAAATTGCTTGTATGGAATCGATTTATGAACCCTGGCCCTGGTATGTGGCCGGACCTATGATTGCCCTGGTGCTGTTTTTATTGCTTTTTGTAGGGAAACAGTTTGGGATGTCCTCCAATCTAAGAACGGCTTGTGCTGCTGTTGGCGGTGGCAAAACATCAGACTTTTTTAAATTTGACTGGAAGTCACAACGCTGGAATTTGGTCGTAGTCCTTGGGGCGGCAATCGGTGGATTTTTAGCCTCGCATTTCCTCTCTAACAATACGGTACAGATCAGTGAGGCGGTAACCCAAGACCTCGCCGCTTTGGGAATTTACAGCACCAACGCTGCTTATTTGCCCACTGAGATTTTTGCTTTGGAAAATTTAGGCAGCGTAAAGAACATCGCCATTCTTTTGATCGGTGGGTTGCTGGTGGGGTTTGGTGCCCGTTATGCCGGTGGTTGCACCAGTGGTCACGCCATTTCTGGATTGAGTAACCTGCAGTTGCCCTCGCTCATAGCCGTTGCTGGGTTTTTCATCGGCGGTCTGGTGATGATCCATTTAATTTACCCCTTAATATTTTAGCAGATGAGAACAGTAGTTTATTTGATTATCGGAATATTCTTTGGCATCGTGATGTATAAATCTGAGGCAGCCTCGTGGTTTCGTATCTATGAGATGTTTCAGTTTGGATCTTTTCATATGTACGGCATTATTGGGTCTGCGGTCGCTCTGGGCGTCCTTGGCATAGCCCTGATTAAGAAATACAAGGTCAAAACCTTTGGGGGCAAAAATTTCAGCCTGGCACCAAAGAAGAAAGGCATCATCCGTTATCTTGCCGGTGGAATAATTTTTGGACTGGGCTGGGCGCTTTCCGGGGCTTGCCCGGGACCGATGTATGTGCTTGCCGGCGCGGGTTATGTTTCCATCTTAATTGTCATTTTTGGCGCGCTGCTGGGCACTTTCCTGTATGGTTTGCTTAGGGATAGGTTGCCGCATTAGTTATGTGCTCTTGGTTTCAGATTGCATATTTAAAAATCGTATGGCTTTCATGAAATCTAGCGGACTTTCCTACCTTTGCCATCAAATATTTTTAGATGCTGATAATAGGAATTGCAGGCGGGACGGGTAGTGGCAAGACCACCGTGGTCAACCAGATCGTACAGGAACTGCCGGAAGGTGAGGTGACCGTGATCTCTCAGGATTCCTACTACCGTGATACCTCACACCTCAATTATGACGAGCGGGTAAACATTAATTTTGACCATCCCCGGGCCATAGATTTTGAGTTACTAAGTGCTCATCTGCAACAGTTGCGCAAAGGGGAAACCATCGAGCAACCGGTCTATTCTTTCGTTGAGCATAACAGGACCAAAGACGTGGTGATTACGCATCCGCGAAAGGTAGTCATCGTCGAGGGTATCCTCATTTTGACCCACGCTGAAGTTCGGGAGCTGTTTGATATCAAAATTTTTGTGCACGCAGATTCAGACGAGCGGTTGATACGTCGCCTAAAACGCGATATTGCCGAGCGTGGTCGTGACTTGCAGGAAGTCCTCAACCGTTACCAGGCCACACTAAAGCCTATGCACCAGCAATTTATAGAACCCACAAAGGAATTTGCCGATCTTATTATCCCTAACAACCGCTATAACAATGTGGCCATCGAGATCGTTAGGAATGTGATAGGACACCGCTTGGAAACGTTTTAAAGGTTTGGGATTTGGGTTTGCGGTCAAAAGGGTGAAGACCTTTTAATTGTTGAGAAATTTTCTAAACTCCTTTTTCATTAGTATTAAGAATGACATTAAAATCACCGATAGGTTTTGAACTTCCTTAAAAACATAGCATCCAAAAAATGGTTCCGCATCGCGACCAATAAGTACGTGATCATACTCGTTGGGTTTTTAATCTGGATGTTCTTTTTTGATGCCAATTCGTGGCTTTTTCACCGCGAACTCGATCAGGAAATAGAAAAATTGGAAGGTAACAAAGCTTACTTTCAGCGGGAGATCAAAGCAGATACTTCACAGATCAACCGGTTAAATAAAGCCGAGGAGCTGGAGCGTTTTGCCCGCGAAAAGTATTTTATGAAAAAGGATAATGAGGAAGTATTTATTATCGAGTATGCTGACAGTATAAACGAAAAGGAGCAGGATGAATAAACAGCTATTTTCAGAATTTGATGCGGTTTCGGCCAAAGCTTTAAAACAGAAAATCCAATACGATCTTAAGGGCGCAGACTACAACGATACCTTAACGTGGCAGTCGCCCGAAGGTATTGATGTAAAACCTGTTTATCACCGTGAAGATCTTCCCAAAACACAGGACATACCGGGAATGCCCGAAGCTTGGTCAGTGGGGGTGGCGGTGTTTGTCAAAAATGAAAGGGCAGCCGGAAAGGCAGCGAAGCAAGCTTTACAAAAAGGAGCCGAATCCATTGTTTTTACTGCAGATGAAGCGTTTGACGTTCACGAACTGTTTCGATTTGTGGAGGAGCAAGAACTTCCAGAAAACAGTCTCTTTTATTTTGATTGCCAATTTTTGGACGAAAACTTTGCGGCAACCCTTATGGATTTCGCTGCAGGGAAAAAGATTCCGATTTCCTTGGATGTGGACATCATCGGAAACTTGGCGCGTTCCGGAAACTGGTTTTACAACCTCAAAGAAGATTTTGAATTATTGAGCCGTATTATTTCGGCAGAAAAACCGGCTCAAAACCGTTTGGTAATCGACACCACAATCTATCAGAATGCCGGTGCCAACATCGTTCAGCAGTTGGCCTACGGGCTGGCACACGCCAATGAATATCTTAACCGGTTTGAGCAATCACTTTCAGATCAAGCGCTGACTTTTAAAGTTGCGATAGGTTCTAATTATTTTTTTGAAATTGCCAAATTACGAGCGCTGAGAATCCTATATGCGGAGCTTGCCAACCTATATGACTTGCCGCAAAACTGTCACATTTTAGCCTTTCCTACCCGGCGGAACAAAACCGTTTATGAGTACAACACCAACCTGCTGCGCACCACCACCGAAACGATGAGTGCCGTTCTCGGCGGTGCCGATACCGTGGTCAATTTGCCCTACGATGCGCTCTACCACAAAACCAATGATTTTGGCGAAAGGATTTCACGCAACCAATTGCTTTTGCTCAAAGAAGAAGCCTATTTTGATGCCGTGACCGATGCCGGGGCAGGCAGCTATTACATTGAAACCCTGACCCAACAGTTGGCCGAAAGCGCACTGAAACTTTTTAAACAAATTGAAAAAAGCGGTGGATTTTTAAAAGCGTTGAAATCCCATAAAATTCAGGAGAAAATCAAGGAAAGTGCAGCGCTGGAACAGCAGCGTTTTGACGATGGTGACAAAGTCCTGCTGGGAATAAATAAGCATCCGGATGCTGATCAACAAATGCAACAAGAACTGGAACTGTATCCATTTGTTAAGCACAACCCGCGCAAAACGCTCATCCAACCAATAATCCCCATTCGGCTGGCAGAACAGATGGAAAAGCAGCGGTTGGATCGGGAAAAAAGCAGTAACTCAAAAGCGTAAATATTTGCAACACTGGAGTGTATGTGTGCAAGTTTTGCTTTGGCATCAGCCACAACTCAGAAATTTTTTATTGATCCTTTTTCTACCGAAATAAAATTAGACTACAATGAAAAGAAGGGACGTATCTCAACTGTCTTTAAACCGAAAGTCTTCAGCAACCGCAAATGCTTCCGAAGCATCGACGACCACTGCCGAAGGTATCTCGTTAAAGAAAAAACATACTGAGGCCGATCTGGGCGAGGTTGGGCATTTGAACTTCGTTTCCGGTATTCCGCCGTATCTGCGTGGGCCGTACACGACCATGTATGTACAGAAACCGTGGACGATACGGCAATACGCAGGCTTTTCCACAGCAGAAGAGAGTAATGCCTTTTACCGCCGAAATCTGGAAGCCGGTCAAAAAGGCCTTTCCGTGGCATTTGACCTGGCCACGCACCGTGGTTATGACAGCGATCACCCGCGCGTGGAAGGTGATGTGGGCAAGGCCGGTGTTGCGATCGATTCGGTGGAGGATATGAAATTGCTCTTTGATGGTATTCCGCTGGACGAGATGTCCCTCTCGATGACAATGAACGGTGCGGTGCTGCCCATTATGGCATTTTATATAGTCGCCGCAAAAGAGCAGGGCGTATCGCTCGAGAAACTTTCGGGAACGATTCAGAATGACATCCTCAAGGAATTTATGGTACGGAATACCTATATCTATCCGCCAGAACCGTCCATGAAAATTGTTTCAGATATTTTTGAGTTCGCTTCCGCGAAAATGCCCCGCTTCAATCCCATCTCCATTTCGGGTTACCACATGCAGGAAGCCGGGGCCACAGCAGATATCGAATTGGCATACACCTTGGCAGATGGTCTGGAATACTTACGCACAGGTTTCAATGCCGGAATGGACATTGATGCTTTCGCCCCACGGCTTTCTTTTTTCTGGGGCATCGGGATGAACCATTTTATGGAAATCGCAAAAATGCGAGCTGCCCGGATGCTTTGGGCAAAACTGGTGAAGCAGTTTAATCCCAAAAACCCCAAATCCATGGCACTGCGCACCCATTGCCAGACCAGCGGATGGAGCCTCACGGAACAAGATCCTTTTAACAACGTCGCCCGTACGACCATTGAGGCGGCGGCAGCTGTTTTTGGCGGAACCCAAAGCTTACACACCAACGCGCTGGACGAAGCGATAGCGTTGCCCACTGATTTTTCGGCACGCATCGCACGGAATACCCAGATTTATTTGCAAGAAGAAACCGAAGTTACCCGCACCGTCGATCCTTGGGCAGGCAGTTATTATGTGGAAAAACTGACCCACAACCTTGCTCAGAAAGCCTGGGAGCATATTGAGGAAGTAGAATCCCTGGGCGGCATGACCAAAGCCATCGAAAAAGGAATCCCAAAACTGCGTATTGAGGAAGCGGCCGCCGGCAAACAGGCGCGTATTGACAGTGGCGAGGATGTGATCGTTGGTGTGAATAAATACACATTGACCGAGGACGAGGAACTGCAAACGCTTGAAGTGGACAATGCGGCAGTACGACTTTCTCAGATCGCCCGGATCAAAAAAACCAAAAACGACCGAAACCAAGATCAGGTGGCAATCGCCCTTCACGCCATGACCGAAGCCGCGAAAACCGGGCAAGGAAATTTGTTATCTTTAGCGGTAACCGCTGCGGAAGGTCGGGCCACCCTGGGCGAATTATCCACGGCTTTGGAAGAAGTTTTTGGAAGATATACAGCTCAGGTACAAACAATAGGAGGCGTGTATAAAAAAGAAATCAAAACCGACGATACTTTCGCGGAAGCGCAACAACTGGCAGATCAATTTGCCGAGCTGGAAGGCCGTCGCCCACGCATAATGATTGCTAAAATGGGGCAGGATGGCCACGACCGCGGTGCAAAAGTAGTTGCGACCGGCTATGCCGACATTGGGTTTGATGTTGATATTGGTCCGTTATTTCAAACCCCACAGGAAGCCGCCCGGCAAGCCACCGAAAATGACGTGCATATTCTAGGGATTTCCTCTCAGGCAGCAGGTCATAAAACCTTGATTCCGCAGGTGATAGACGAATTAAAATCCTTGGGGCGTGATGATATTATGGTCATCGTAGGTGGTGTGATCCCAAAGAAGGATTACCAATTTCTTTTTGACGCTGGAGCAGTTGCTGTCTTTGGCCCTGGAACCAGAATTAGCGATACTGCGATTGCCGTACTTGAGGTTTTGATGCAGAGTTTTGAAGATTAATCAAATTCTGGAATCGCTTATTTATTAAGAAATTTTTGGTTCGAAAGGTTTGAGCAAAGACTTATTTTCGGATGAAATAATTACCTAACCTATGAAAACATTCACCTGTTCCAATTGTAAGAACCCTGTATTTTTTGAGAACGACACATGCTTGCATTGCAGTAGTAATTTGGGATATTGGGCCGCTAGGGAACTGATGATCGCCACTACGCCGTCCAAGGATTTTACAGTTTCAAAAGGCGGGGAGATCCTTACTATGCACTACTGTGACAATCACAAATATGGTGGTTGCAACTGGTTGGTACCAAAGATTTCTTCCAGCAAGCTCTGTGAAGCCTGCGACCTCAATGGTACCATTCCCAACCTCGACAACGACAACCGCCTTGAGGAATGGCAAAAAATAGAAAACGCAAAGCACCGCTTGATCTATAGCCTTAGAAAGCTGGAGCTTCCGCTTAAATTTGATAATAACGGTCAACCTTTGGCGCTTGAATTTGATTTTTTAGCGCCTGATGTTTATTATCAAAATAACGATGAAAAATTGCTTACCGGTCACCAAAGTGGTCTTATTACCCTAAATGTTGATGAGGCCGATGACGCCAAGCGCGAGGCACTTCGAGTAAAAATGGGCGAAAAATTCAGGACTTTGTTGGGGCATTTTCGGCACGAGATAGGTCATTTTTATTGGGAAGGCTTGATTTTGCCATATCAGGATAGGCTGGAAGCTTTTAGAAAGGTATTTGGGGATGAACGCGCAGATTATGGTAATGCTTTAGAAACCTATTATAAAAACGGACCAGATCCCAACTGGCAGAAAAAGTTTATTACAAAATATGCTTCGGCGCACCCTTGGGAAGATTGGGCCGAAACCTGGGCACACTACCTGCATATTATGGATGCACTGGAAACCGCATATTATTTTGGTCTGGAAATCAATAATACGGCAATCGCCAATACCCCAAAGTCAAACATAAGGATTGATCCCTATACCGCTTTGAACATTGAGGAAATGGTAAATTGTTACATACCTCTGACCACGACCATCAACGCCATGAACCGCGGGATGGGCCTTAGTGACATTTACCCCTTTGTAATACGAGAGGCCATCATTGATAAAATGGATTTCATTCACAATTTGGTGCTCCGTAAAATATTCTAAATTTAGTATATGGATTTTAAGAAAAAAATGCTCAGGGATGATGCCCTGTCAGATAAAGTAATCGTGGTAACAGGAGGTGGCAGCGGTCTTGGTAAGTCAATGACCCGGTATTTTATGGAACTCGGTGCCAAGGTCGCCATCACCTCTCGTAATTTGGACAAGCTGAAAAACACTGCAGCAGAACTTGAGAAAGAGACTGAAGGAACATGTTTGGCGGTACAGTGTGACGTACGCCACTATGATCAGGTGGAAACAATGCGGGAGGCTGTTTTGGAACGCTTCGGCAGGATAGATGTTTTGCTAAACAACGCAGCCGGAAATTTTATTTCGCCCACCGAAAGACTTTCGGCGAATGCCTTTGATGTAATCATCGATATCGTTTTAAAAGGAAGTAAAAACTGTACCCTTGCCTTTGGGAAACATTGGATCGATATCAAACAAGAACAATCAACTATTTTAAACATTGTCACAACCTATGCCTGGACGGGTTCAGCTTATGTCGTTCCCAGTGCTACGGCAAAGGCTGGGGTATTGGCAATGACAAGATCATTGGCTGTAGAATGGGCTAAATATGGGATTCGTAGCAATGCCATCGCTCCGGGACCTTTTCCTACTAAAGGCGCTTGGCAGCGCCTATTGCCCGGAGATCTTGCCGATAAATTTGACCTTTCAAAAAAAATACCTTTGCGACGTGTGGGCGAGCATCAGGAACTTGCTAATTTGGCCGCGTACCTTGTATCAGACTTTTCAGCCTATATTAATGGTGAGGTGGTCACCATTGATGGCGGTGAGTGGTTGGAAGGCGCAGGGCAGTTCAATCTTCTTCAAAAAATACCCGAGGAGCTTTGGGACCAGCTGGAGGCTATGGTCAAACAAAAGAAGTCTTGATGGCCGGTAAATTCTTGGTTATGTTTTGCTATTAAAAATACTGCTGATAATAAAAAGTGCATTTAGAAAGATTTTTTCAACTTTCTGAACATTCAATAGAAATATTTTTATATTTTTCGTCCTTCATTTCTGTTTGTGTTAACAGGAAATTTCTTTAATCAGCTCGAAATAAATGCTAAGCTTACAAGAGTCACTATCCAAACTTTACTGCAAGTTGGGTATTGATAGTGAACGCACAAAAAACATCGCCAATCACTTAGGTTGGACTACATTTTTTAAAGCAGGGAGCATCGTTTCAAATTTTCTTCTTGTGCCTTTGACCATTGATTATCTTGAACAGGAAACTTATGGTATATGGCTCACTTTGAGTACGTTTATTGGCTGGTTTTCTTTTGTTGATATAGGTTTGGGGCACGGCCTGCGCAACAAGTTTGCCGAGGCAAAAACAGCGGGGGATTATAAACTTGCGCGGGCTTATGTAAGTTGCGCGTATTATACCATTGGGCTGGTTTGCATTTGTCTCGTGGTGGGATTCTATGCCGCCAATTATTATATCGACTGGACCCGGGTTTTCAATACAAGTGCAGGATTGCAGGATCAGTTATCGTTAATGATGCCCATCATCATGGCATTTTTTGGGCTACAGCTGGTCGCAAAACTTATTACTACAATTTATACGGCAGACCAACACCATTCCATACAGGCGAAGGTTGACTTTTTTACCCGGATTATTTCGTTGCTAGTCATTTTTATCTTGATCCATACAGTGGATAGTTCGTTGTTGCTATTTGGCGTACTATTTTCGGCCTTGCCTGTTTTGGTATTGATTATTCTAAATTTTGTGGCCTTTAATGCTACTTATAAGGATTACCGTCCTTCCTTTAAATTATTTAGGAGGAGGTACTTAAAGGATATTACGGGTGTAGGTCTCAATTTTTTTGTTATTCAAATTGGCGTCATTATATTGTTTTCGACAGATAATTTTATCATTTCGAAATTGTTCGGTCCTGAAAATGTTGTGCCCTATAACATTGCTTTTAAGTACTTTAGTCTAATCACTATGGCGCATACCATACTCTCCACACCTTATTGGTCGTCATTTACAGAGGCCTATGCCAATGAGGATTATCATTGGATTAAACGTTCTGTGGGGAACATACAGAAAATCTGGCTGATCATCCCAGCGGCACTGGTGATGATGTTAATACTAGCCAATTGGTTTTACCGGCTATGGGTAGGTGAGGAAGTGGTGGTGCCTTTTGCCCTTTCCGTTTCCATGGCGTTTTATGCCTTGCTCATTACATTTTCGGCGATATATATACAGTTTATGAACGGTGTTGGTAAGATAAGGTTGCAGTTGATCATTACTGTAGTGTCTATGGTTATCAATATCCCTTTGAGTATTTTGCTCGCCAAAACCTTCAATATGGGTCTATCTGGAGTCATTCTCGCTACCTGTTTTTCACTGGTGCTTGGCACAATCCTATGGCCCTTGCAGTATCACAAGATAATAAATGGAAAAGCCAAAGGAATTTGGGGTAAATAATGGCCTTTCTATAAAAAGTATAGATTTTAAATAAGCGTTTAACCTTGAATCCCCCTGTTCACGATGTTAAGTAAACTGACCAATAAATATTTCATTTATAAAAACCGCTTTCTCTTTAAACAGAAAGGAGTGTCTTACGGTAAGCAATTAATGGCTATGGGACCGACCCATTTACTTATCAGGGGTACTTTAAACATAGGTGACCACTGTAATATCATTAGCGGTCGCATGCAAAATGTCCTTTCCCGAAATCTCAAAACTGGTATTCGTGTAGATAATGGTGCAAAAGTAACGATAGGGGATCATGTGGGTATGAGCTGTGTCTGTATATGGAGTGCCGAAAGTGTAGTAATTGGCGATCACGTTAAACTTGGTGCCGGTGTGATCATATTTGATTCAGATATGCATTCGCTTGATTTTATGAATAGGCGTACCATAGCCACAGATGCTCCCAATGCCAAGGTTTCTCCAATAACTATAGGAAACGACGTGTTTGTGGGTGCTCAATCTGTTATTACCAAAGGGGTCAGCATAGGTGATCGATCTATTGTTGCGGTTGGAAGTGTGGTTACTAAAAGCATCCCCGCAGATGAAATCTGGGGCGGGAATCCTGCACAATTTATCAAGTCCCTTATCTAGTGTTTAAACGGGTTTTGTAATTGTTTCATAAAATTTTTATCTACTAATTATCAGATAATTCCTGCCTCGTGTTAAAAATGAAATAAAGCTTCTTTGAGGTGTCGATTACTTATTACTTTAGTCTTCTAGGTAAAGCCTTGCACTGATCGATAAAACCTTATATTTAAGGTTACCCTGTTAGTGAGTTTTTAATGTACGAATGCTTAGAAACCCGCTTTGACTGAGCTATAATAGAAGGTATGAGACAGCTTATAAATTTTTCTGATAAGAATTTCAAAAGTAAGCAGAAATGGAATTCAAAGACCGCTAAGCTTATTGGTGGCTTTGACGAGGTTCGGGAACTCTCTCCTGAAGACCTAGAGTATTGCAGTTTTAAAAACCCTGATTTCCTAAAAAATAAAGGATACGGATTTTATTTCTGGAAACCCCAAATATTCTACAAAAAATTGCAACAACTTCAAGAAGGGGATTATCTGGCGTATGCCGATAGTGGTTCTTTCTTTGTCAAGAGTGTAAATCCTCTTATAACTTATATGGAAGAGAAGCAAAGCCCCTTCTTGTTTTATAAATTGCCCTTAATTGAAAGGCAATGGACCAAGAGGGACAGTTTTATGATTATGGATTGCGATACCCCAGAATTTACGGATACGCCGCAGATTTCTGCAAGTTTTTTTATTATGAAAAAGTGCAAGGAGAGCCTTGAGTTTACTAGAGAATGGTTGTCTTATTGTGAGGATGTAAGAATCATAGGTGATGGTCCCAATACCGCCGGAAAGCCTAATTATCCGGAATATATAAATCATAGATTCGATCAATCTGCACTGAGTCTGATGGTGAAAAAATGGAGAATCAATCCAGTTTCTGATATTACTGATTATGGTGTTTTTCCAAGGATGTACTATCACGAGGACAGGTTCTTGTTCGATAAAAGTGTCCTTTATGAGAAAAATGCTTTTGGTGGAATTATTCTGCACAATCGAAAAAAATCCCCGCTCAGCTACGCGGCAAAATATTATATTCGGCGTTTAGTGGGCAATTTCGGTTTTAAAATAGGCCATGATAAAACGATGGCAAGTCGTTTTAATTAATTTAAGCGCAAAAGTTGGTAAGAAAGCATTATCAGTAATATTAGCTTTAGTCTTTTTTTATTAGTATCCTTAAACTTTCAAATTTGCAGGCAACCCCCTTGATGAAGAAATTAGTATTTGATTCTGCCTTAACAGGTCATCATTCAGAATATATCAGGCACTTGATAAACTTTCTTTTTAAGACTGGTACAAAAGGAAATATTATTTATTTTCTTTTACATAATGAATTTAAGGAGTCATTTCCAGAGATTTTTGCAAAGGCCTCAAAAGTGGACGGCCTAATATGGAAACAAATAACTCAGGATGAATTTGAATTTCTCAAAACTGGTAATCCTATTAAGAAATCATTAAATGAGTACAAGGTGCTTGATTCATACGCCAAAAAATTTCAGGTGGATCAAGTAATTGCCATGGATTTTCATCCTTTAAAATACGGAAGCATTTTTAATAGAAGTCATTACTCTATAAGCAGTATTCAATTTCTCAATTTTCCCCGGTTATCAAAAAATAACTTTCAGCAAAAGAAGGAGTATTACAAGCTATATCTTTTGGCAAAGTTGAGCAGCCTGAACAAGAAAGTGGATAAAGTGTTTATACTTAATGATGAACAATCAGTTAACTATCTCAATAAAGAGTTCAACACAAATGCTTATCGTTTGCTTCCCGATCCTATAGAACAACTTACACCTGCCATTGACTACGATATTTACGAGCACTATAACATCCCAAGACATAAAAAGATATTTTTGCACATAGGTTCTCTGGGTGACAGAAAAGGAAGCTTTCAGGTTGCTGAAGCAGCATCGCACATTCCCGCTGAGTGGAAAGAGCAGGTGGCGATTTTGATCGTTGGTAAAGCTCACATTGCCAATGAGCGGGAAAGGCTTTTGGCACAAGTCAACAAATTAAGAGGATTGAAGGATGTACAAGTCATCTGGGACCAACAATTTGTGGCATCTTCAGTCATGAAGAGTCTTTTTGATCAATGTTATGCGGTGTTGATCCCTTATAAAAATTCAGAATTTTCGAGCGGTATTTTGGGCCACGCCGCTGCTGCAAAAAAACCAGTCTTGGCCACAGACTCGGGTCTGATAAGGATTTTGGTTAAAAAATATGATCTTGGCGTCCTGATCGACGAAGTTACTGGTGAGGAGGTCGCTGGCAAGATGATTAAAATGCTGACAAATCCCATAGTTCCCGATAAGAAAAGTGAATTTGTAGAGAATCACGCTCCCCAAATTTTCGCAAAGACTATATTAACAGATTGAAGACTTTAATGTTACTTGACCTTTGAAAGAATTTATCTCAAAATATAAAGAGCAGTATCATGTAGGTGTAAACTTCTTCAGTGTTTTCCTGTTGATCACTTTTATCCCCGATTTTTTAGGATTGCCATCCAGCGCTATAATGTTACCTTTTTGGTTGTTCAAGATAATTCTGGCTGTTGCGGTGATAACAAGTTTTCATAAAAGGATATATACCTTAAGCCTGGGTGAACTCCTGTTTGTACTGCTCGCGTTGATTTATGCGATAAACTTAGCGATTGATATATTCCTTGAGGTCGACAACCGGGGATTTGGTAATGTAATGGATCTTTTATCCTTTATAGTTACCGTCATCGTCGCAATGTCCTTTAGGTACGACCCATTATTTGCTTCAGACAAATCCTATTATTTTTTTACTTTCTCATTGGCGGCCGGTCTTCTAGCAGCATTTTTCCTAGCCCGCCCCAGTCCGCCTCCACTAATCGGGCGGTTTGATGCCAATAGTACAGTGAATACTATTAATTACGGCCAGATGGGTTGTGCGATGTGCTTAACGGCGGTTTATGGGTTTTTTGAAAAACGATTTAATTATAGTAAGATTATTTTTATACTTTGTTTCATACTCGGTATTCTGTCTATAATGAAAGCTGGCTCCCGGGCACCCATCGTAGTGCTAACCGTAGTAGGACTTTTTTACGCATTTGCACGATTGGGTTTTTTCAAGGCATTTTTCCTATCGGTTATTTTAGGGCTGGTTGTATATTCCTCTCTGGATACGATTGAAAAAATAGGACAGTCATTTGATTCTGGCCTTGCAAATCGCGTGGTAAGTGCGGTTAAGGACAAGGAGACCAGTGGTCGTGATGCAATCTATGCCAATGCGCTGGAGCATATTAAGGAGCATCCTGTTTTTGGTAGCTTTTATCTTCTTAAAGAAGGTAAAGGGGATGGCGGCTATCCCCACAATTTCATTCTCGAAGTGTTCCTTACAACAGGCTTGGTAGGCGGTATACCGTTTTTGATTATAGTGTTTATTGCTATCAAAAAAAGCTATGTGTATATGCAGAAAAAACACGATTCGTCGTGGTTGATCATGATGTACCTGCAGATTCTTGTTTTTGGTATGTTTTCGACAGCACTTTACAGTTCTCAGGATTATTGGTCGCTATGCCTTTTCGTTCTTTCGCTTACACCCGTAAAGTCACTTAGCGTGCGGAAGCGCCTCAAATTGTATCAAAGGTTGCGTAGAATATCGTCTCAACAGGCGACAATAGAAACTTCAAACCGGTAAAATGAAAGTTTTAAGCTAAAACATTGAAATGTTTATGGACACGAAACAAAAGCCTGTTCTTATAATCGTCGATCTCTCAGTAAAACAAAGCAGTCCTGCCGGAAGTTGTGTACTCTCAGAAATTTACGGATTGCTGGAGCGGTTTGAAATTCACTTATTTTCTTCCGAAGCTGATCAGGAATTGATCAAGTTGGTTCACTTTCATCCTATAAAAGCTCCAAAGGCTGTGCTGGTATTACGCTATTTAATTTTTACATTAAGGGTTAGGCAGGCTGTCAGGCAGTTTTTAAAGAAGTGCCCACCTAAAACCCTAATACAAAGTACCCAAGGGCAGTATGCAGATTGTACCCTTAGCTATCCACATTTTTCACATCGTGCATATTTACAGCAACATTGGCACAATAATCCTGTCAAAGGGGCTGTTCGTAAAATGCGTAAACTAAATCATTTATACAATGCCAAGATGGAAGCTAGTGCATTTAAACGAGCGAAAAAAATTGTTGCCCCATCTCAAGGCCTAAAAAGGGAAATATCCCAATATTATCCCGAAGTTTCAGAGAAGATTACCGTAATTTCCAACCCTGTAGATGTAAAAAGATTCCAAAAACCTCCCCAGCACGGTGCTTCAGAACTTCGTAATACCTACAACATTGATAAAAACGATATTGTAATAGGTTTTGCGGCTTTGGGCGACTTCGAAAGAAAGGGCTTGTCTTTATTGATCGAGGCTATCTCTAAAATACCCGAATCGGAAAATCGATTTAAGGTACTAGTGGTTGGGGGCAAAAAGGGTGAGATCGATACGTACAAATCAAAATCAGAATATTTTAAGGTTGCCGACCGTGTGATATTTACAGGATTTCAGAGCAAAATAGAACAGTTTTTTTGGGCTTGTGATATTTTTTCGTTACCATCCATTTATGAGATTTTTCCACTGGTGGCCGTGCAGGCTGCTGCTGCGGGACTTCCCCTTCTGGTAACTCCCATTTATGGTGTAGAGGAATATATAGAGGAAGGACGTAATGGTTGGACCGTTGAGCGCAATGCCTCTTCTATTGCAGGGGTACTTCAATCAATTATCAAAGGGAAATATGACCTGAATACAATGGGGCAAAAAGCCCTGGAAACCGTGACGAAGTACGATCACACGAGCTTTAGGCAAAAATGGCTAAAACTTTACGAAAATGAACTTTTGGATTAGATTGCCACCAAAATTAAAAAACCAACTAATGCGCACCATTTGATCAGCAAGAAGATACCACATACACTGAGCCCTGTTTCCGTATTTGTTTACAAACGTCTCGATACTGTAAAACAGGTTATCGATAACCTTTGCCAATGTAAATATGCCGAGCAGAGTGAGCTTTACATATTTTCTGATGGTCCTAAAAATGATAATGATTTATCCATCATAGAAGAATTGCGTGATTATCTAAAAAAAATCATAGGTTTTAAAAAAGTTCATCTAACATTTTCTGAAACTAATAAAGGACTTGCAACTTCTATAATAGAAGGGGTCAATGTAGTATTGAGAGCACATAAGTCTGTGATCGTGCTTGAAGATGATCTCATACCGAGCAGCAATTTTCTGGCCTATATGAACCAGGCACTTTCATTTTTTAAGGACAATGAAAAGATTTTTACCATATCTGGATTTACTGTACCTATGCCAAGAAGTATAGAATATCCTTACGACAACTATTTTACACGTCGCATGTCGTCTTGGGGATGGGCCACTTGGGAAAACCGTTGGACTGATATAGACTGGCAGGTTTCAGATTATTCCTTTTTTAAGGAAGACAAGGTTCAGCGAAGAGCATTCAACGCGATGGGTTCAGACTTGTCGCAGATGCTTGACCGGCAAATGCGGGGGGATATAAACAGTTGGGCAATTCGCTGTTGCTTCCATCAATTTAAAAATGATTTGTACAGTGTTTATCCGCTAGTGTCTAAAATAGATAATATTGGATTTGGCAGTACTGCCACAAATACCAAGGAAAAATTCAATCGTTATGCAACTGATTTAGATCGATCCGATCAGTATAATTTTAGTTTTAATCCTAATATTGAACTCATTAAAAATTTCGTTAACAAGTTTATTTCAACCTACAGTATCAAAACACGCATATTTTATAAAATATTGAATAAATTCGTTTTTTTAAAATGAAAGGCACCAAACCCAAAATTTTGTTCATTATGCACGTCCCCCCACCCATTAACGGGGCTTCTGTCGTGGGACAAAATATTATGAACAGTACTTGTCTAAATACTTCCTTTGATGCCGAATATATTAACCTGACCACAGCCTTCAGTCTTGACAAAATTGGGAAGTATGGAACGGGCAAGCTGTTTACCTTGGCCAAAATCCAGCGCAAAATTGTCAAGGCACTCTCCCAGACGGACTTTGATCTCTGTTATATGACTTTGACTGCTGGAGGTTCGGGCTTTTTAAAGGATGTTTTCATAGTCAGCCTACTTAAATTTTATAAGAAGAATATTATTTTCCATTTTCATAATAAAGGGATTTCCAAATTCTCTGGAAACAGCCGGCACGACAGGCTTTACAGGTATGTCTTTAAAAACACCAAAACAATTCAGCTCTCACCCTTATTATATGATGACATTAGCAAATATGTAGCTAAAAAAGATGTTTATTTCTGTCCTAACGGTATTCAGGAAGATAAAAATATGAGCATTGATAAGGTTCAGGTTGTTTACGATGAAAAGGTAGCCAAACCCGTAAATATCCTTTTTCTTTCTAATATGATGGAAGAAAAAGGAGTGCTTGACTTACTTCAGGCCTGTAAAATCCTAAATAGGGATAAATTAAAATTTAAATGTCATTTTGTAGGGGCCTGGAGTGACATCACCGAAGAGTTTTTTTACAAAACGGTCAGCGAACTTAATCTAAAGGATAAAATACAGGCTTATGGTAAGATGTACGGCAACGACAAGGATTCTTTCCTTGATGAAGCAGATATATTTGTTTTACCTACTTATTATCACAACGAATGCCTTCCTTTGGTCCTTCTAGAAGCGATGTCACGCAAGCTTCCCATTGTTTCCACCAAAGAGGGTGCAATTCCTGATGTAGTTATAGATGGCCAAACCGGTATTCTCTTCGAGCAGCGCAATATTCACTCTTTAGCCAGCGCCCTAAAACATTTGATGAGTAGTCAGGAATTGAGGATTCAGATGGGGCACCGGGGTAGAGAGCGTTTTGAGGCAAATTTTACCCTCGAGATTTTTGAATCTAACCTCTGCGACATACTCAATAATGCCATCGAAGATTTCAATAAGTAAATTTCCCGTCTTTTGAGAGCCTTTATGATGCCCTTCCTGCATAATTATTAGTTGATTTTTCTTCTAATTATACTTACTTTTTTATTTTTTTTATCGATGTAATACAAGTATTTTGGGTGTTTGGTAGTTATTAGAATTTAACTATATTTTATTAAAACAACTACCACAGGAAACTTTATAATATTTAGGTAAAAACCATTTATTGTTGAGAATAAAATACAAAAAAGATAAAATTAGTAATTATATTTCAAAAAAATCCTATAAGTGTATGATAGTATCGATATCAGGTAATTTTTGTAAGTCCCTTAAATTTAGTGCAATTAGTTATCTTCGTATCGTTAGTCGTTAGCATTGGTTATCTGATATTTAGATAAATTTCAAAGAAACCCAACTTGCCCTTTTATCGTATAATATAAATGGTAACACTAATATAAGTTAATTCATAAACGCATTAAAATGGTAACTGATAATTGTTTAGGATTTCCGGTGTTCACCGGAAGTTTGGGGAAGTTGGGATTTCCGCAGAAAACATTGATAACAACAATCAATCAATATTCACTTTGCATCGCGCAACGGGATGAACAATTTAAAAAAGCTCTGGTTCATTCTGATCTTTTACTGCCGGATGGAATAGGTATCGTCAAGGCATTCAAATTTCTTACTGGAAAAGAAGTAAAGAAGTTTTCGGGCTCTGATCTTCATAACCTGATGCTCAAAAGGATGGATGCTATATCTGGTAAGTGTTTTTATCTAGGTTCTTCTGATGAAACACTGGCTAAAATCAGACAAAGACTTTCTATAGAATATCCTAATATTTCCGTTGGTACATTCTCACCGCCCTACAAACCGGAATTTGATGAGGAGGATAACAAAGCAATGGCAGAGGCAGTCAACGCTTTTGAGCCAGACGTTCTTTTTGTGGGAATGACGGCGCCGAAGCAGGAGAAATGGGCTGCTGCAAATAAAGAAAACCTCAATGCGAATGTCATCTGTGCCATAGGTGCGGTCTTTGACTTTTATGCCGGTACGGTTGAACGTCCCAGCGAATTTTGGGTGGACAATGGGATGGAATGGCTGGGTAGATTCTTCAGTGAGCCCAAAAGGTTGTGGAAACGCTATTTGTATTTTGGTTTTGTTTTTGGTTACTATTTAGCTAGGGAAAAAACCAGGCTCGTTCTTCGCAAAGCACCTAAAAATTACAGGGATATGACAATGACGGCTAAATTTGCCAAGCACGAGACTTCACATTAATTTCACTATTCATAACGCAAAATTTATTTTTATTTGGGCTCCTTTGGCCTATGGAGCTAATATCGTTTTGGGCGTTTAGCCAAAACGTCACTCGCCCTTGTTTTTGCTGAAAAGTCCTGTATCTTCGAATGAAAAATTAACTCCAAACACAAGATTAGTTTCTCAATCTTTCTGAATAGTGTATTTTAGTCCGGCAAACAGAAATTATCCAATAAAGGATTTGCACTTTAATTTTCAAGTTTAAAATTTATGATATTAAAAGCACCAATTAGAATTGCCTTTTTAATAGCAGTACTTGGTATTACCGTCTCTTCCTGCGTGTCGAGAAAGAAAATGGCCTATTTTAATAATTTGGAAAAAGTCTATGAGGATGGTGTTGTTGATAAGCAACAATACAATTTGGTTATAAAGCCATATGACCGTCTAGCGGTTACTGTTTCTGGACCTGAGGCAGAAACAGTAGCGCCGTACAACTTGCAGGTAATGGGTTCTGGTACTAGTGGGGATATGCTGGGTGTGGTTGGCACGCCCCGGTTACAAACCTATTTGGTCAATCAGAACGGTACCATTGATTTCCCTGAATTGGGCAATATTGCCGTGGCTGGGCTCACCAGGCAGGAATTGGGAAATTACCTTACCGAACAAATTGCCGAGTTTGTGCGCAGCCCTATTGTGGTGGTCAGAGTTGTTAATTTTCAAATCAGTGTTATTGGAGAGGTGAATAGACCGGGAACCTTTAATGTAGAGGATGAATATTTAAGCATATCTCAAGCACTGGGTCTTGCGGGTGACTTAACAATCTACGGGAAGCGTAAGGATATTTTAATCTTGCGTGAAGAGAACGGCAGCATTACATATAATTACTTAGATCTCACAGATGCAGACATAATAAATTCACCTTACTATTATTTACAGCAAAATGATGTTATTGTTGTCGAGCCTAATGCCTCTAGAAGGCAAGGTTCAAAATTCAACCCCAATTTAGGAGCCTATTTATCTTTTGGTTCCTTAATGATAACCTTGGCAGTACTAATATTTGATTTGAGATAATGAGTTCAGAAAATTTAGACTACCTCCGGTCTGATACAGAAAATGTAAACCTGAGAAAGGTGCTTACGAAATACTTAAGGCATTGGCCTTGGTTCTTGTTGGGCGTCATATTATTTTGTGGACTTGCCTATTTATACGTTCAGCGTTCCACGCCAGTGTACCGTACGATTTCGACCATTGTTATAAAAGATAACGATAAAAACAGACCATCGCCTGAAGCTACAGCATTTGCTGAGTTGGGTTTGTTAAGCAGTCTTGGAGTTTCAAGTATCGAGAACGAGTTGGGCCTGCTGCGGTCAAGGCGTTTGATGTCTTCGGCAGCCAATAAACTTAATTTACAGGTGCAGTATTTTGTAGAAGGAGAATGGCGGCCTAATGAATTGTACAATCTTACACCTATCCGTTTACAGGTTACGGGCTTGGACGAGGAGAAGCTCAACGATTTCATTGGCAATGATGATTTCCAAAATACCCTCCTTATTCAAAATTGGAAAACCGACTCCACCTTGGCAATTGGCTTTCCTGAATCCAGTAGGACCTTTACCGCCACTTACGACAAACCATTAAAACTCGATTTTGGTACGATAACAGCTAGAAAGAATCCAAATTTTAACGAAACCCACGACTATTCTGAACTTATTGTAAAAATTTATCCATTAGAGGAGGTGACTTCTACACTAAACTCGAGATTAAATGTTACCCTTTTAGAAGAGAACAGTTCATTGATTGAACTTAGTATTGAAGATGCCGTGCAAGAGCGTGGGCAAGACGTCCTGAACCAGCTTGTATTCGAATACAACAGCGAGGCCATAAGGGATAACGAGCAAATCGCCAAAAAATCCAAAAATTTTATCGATGATCGCATAAAAGTGATCGACGGTGTTTTGGATACTGTAGAGACCGGTAAGGAAAACTTTAAGGAGAATTATGGCCTTACCGATATTAATGCCGAATCTCAAACTTATATTAGAGATGTAAGTGACTTGGCCCGTCGGGAAGCTGATGTCAATACACAGCTCTCCATTTCTAATATGTTGCTGCAGGAGGCGCGAAGTAACAGAAACCGTAGTTTATTACCTACAAACCTGGGCCTTAACGACAATAATGTCAGTTCACAGATCGACACCTATAACGAGCTGGTGCAGCGTCGGGACAGGCTATTGGTAGGGGGTACAGAACGTAACCCTGCGGTGATAAATCTAAACAGCCAGCTTGATCAACTCATCAACAATATTTTAAGAAGCCTAAGGCAGAATTCAGAAAACCTACAGATTTCATTGGCAGATATTCAGCGCCAAAAGGGACGTGTTCGCTATCAGATTGCAGCGGTACCTGCCCAAGAACGTGAGCTAAGGGAGATCACCCGCGAGCAGGGCATAAAGGAAGATCTTTTTCTATTCCTGATGAAAAAGAGGGAGGAGAATTCCATCGCAATGGAAGTTCAAGCAGACAAGGCAAAGACGGTAGATCCTGCTTATAGTTTAGGTTCACCCGTTTTTCCGCAGCGTAAGATCATATTCCTAGGAGCAGGCCTCTTTGGTTTGGCCATACCGTTTTTAGTTATATATTTCAACGGATTACTTGATGACAAGGTTAAAACTCGGAAGGACATCGAGAAATTTGGGCTGAATATTCCCATTGTCGGTGAAATCCTCAAAGGAGACTCAAAAAAGATACTCCAAGCAGATAAGAATGACCGCTCCGTGCTTTCAGAATCATTCAGGATACTGGTGACCAATCTACATTATCAGCTTGCCCAGCTCCCACCGGCACCAGGAGGTCGTTGTATATTTGTCACCTCAAGTGTACAAGGGGAGGGGAAAACCTTTAGTGCCCTCAATTTAGGGCGTACATTTACCCACGGAAATAAAAGAGTGGTGGTTATTGGTGGGGATATGCGGAGTCCTAAACTTCAGCCATTTGCCAAGAAAGGGAAAAATGACAGTAATAACGGCCTAAGTGAATTTTTGGCGAATCCAGAAGTAAGCTCAAGCGAGATTATTAGTGATTCGTTTGTAAGTGACGACTTAAAAATCATTGCCTCGGGCGGAATTCCTGCAAATCCCACCGAGTTGCTTTCGACTGATAGGATACAGGAACTGTTTACGGTTCTGAAGACTCAATTTGACTACATAATTGTGGATACCACACCTTGTTTGCTTGTGGCCGACACTTTTCTGATAAGCAGACACGCTGATCTGACACTTTATGTGATACGTTCGGGATATACTAAAAAATCATTTATTGAGTCCGGTTTTGTTCCTGAAGTCAAAGGCAAACTAAAAAACATGTGTATTTTGCTTAACGGAACCTCTGTCTCACAACAGCCATACGGAAGTGCTAAATATGTCTATGGTGACGAGAAACCAAATCTTTGGAAAAGGATGTTTTCTTAGATAATCTTATTTATAGTATAATTGAAAATCAATAGTTTTTTTTGCCCAACTACTTACTGACAGCTTGCGCAAGGATTGAGGGTAATCTAAAAGATGAAATACTGAAAAATTATCTTTCAATTAACTTGCCATTGTACCACAATAAAGTTACCGGCAACGATAACGTATCACTGACGCTTCGTGATTGAAAAATTCTACCTAAAAGTTAATTGACCTTGGTAAAAAAATTTCTTTGCTCACTATCACAGCGGTAATAGCCTATATTAACTTTGTTTCTGAGGTATTTACCAAAGATCAAGAGAGTGAAACAGCAACGGTAGAAAAGAAGTAAAATTAGGCTGCCAATGAGGTCTATGCAGAACTTTCAGAAATAGTATAGTGAAGTCGTCAAGAATAAATGGCCACTTTAATATGTATTAACTCTCAAATAGATATACTTTCATACAATGGCAGTACTATTCTCTATACGCTCCGGCGGCAGCATATTTAGACGAATTTTTCAATATAGTAATTTTTTGTCAATCAAAATAGGCGCTTTAACCTGAGCCAAGAATTGGATATGAAAATGATACAACGCGGCAACCGAAAAATCCATTTTACGGCATCTTCACTTAGCTTTCAGGGCGGGATATGGTGAAAGCCTGAGGACTTCAAGAGATCACTTATTTTTTTTGCTTTTCCAGCAGTGGTTATGCAAGTGGTATCGTAATTGCCATTGATGGAAGCTGGATGTGCCGAAAAGTAATTTTCAAATAATATTAAAGGATAATTAGGAAGAATATAAATTGTATTAAAAACGCGTTGGGGTATTATTTTGTATCGCTATCGCTTACGGTTTTACGACTACAAATTAACGTCAATTGTAGGTAAGGTTATGAAGGGTAAGAATAAGAAAATAGTGACTTTCGGGGAAGTGTTAATGCGGCTTTCCCCTTCAGGCAACCGTAAAATGTCCCAAACGGATCATCTTGACTTTTTTTTTGGTGGTACAGAAATGAATGTCGGTGCCTCGCTATGCTATTTTGGTGAAAGTGTTCAGCACATTACGGCTGTAAGTGATGATTTAATTGGGGATGCCGCCAAAATGGCGATGAAAGGTTACGGCCTGGACATTACCGCAGTTCAGCAGGTGCCGCATCCCATAGGGCAGTATCTGCTCGAGGTTGGCTCAGGAATGCGCAGCAGCAGGATCGCCTACAACAGACTTCATGGATCTTTTGCGAATATAGACCCTGCATTGATTGACTGGCAACATGCGTTTGAGAACGCGGGACATTTTCATTGGACGGGCATTACACCCGCGATTTCAGAATCAACTTATCAAGCATTGAAGGATGGATTGAAATTGGCAAGGGAAAGGGGGCTAAGCATTACCGCAGATCCCGCATACCGAAGTAATTTGTGGAATTACGGTCGTGAAGGCAAACAAGTTCTTCGTGAATTGGTTGAGATGTCTACCATATTTATCGGCGGGGTCAATGAGATCAATGAGATTTTGGGAACAGATTATGGATACGACCAAAAAGATTTTGTTGCTGCCGCGAAAAATTTAATGACCCAATGTCCTTCGATCACTAAGGTTTTTGATAAAGTGAGAACGGGTTTGAGTGCTTCTTGGCAAAAAATATCTGGTCAAGCTTGGACAGGTGATAGGTTATTAACTACCAATGAGCTAGAGATTACTCAGGTTGTGGATCGAATAGGTACAGGTGATGCATTTGCAGGCGGGTTGATATATGGGCTTATCTATTACAATGATCAGAAAGCACTTGAATTTGCAAATGCAGCCTGTGCCCTAAAACATACAATTCTAGGAGACGTCAATCTTGTTTCCACGGAAGATGTTTTGGAGGTAGTTGATGGCAATACTGGTGGAAGGATCAAACGATAGAGAATAACGTACTCCCCCTTAGTTATAAAGGCGGTAATTTGGTAAGTATATAATTAATAATAATTGCTCAATTTGGGGAGTGGTAAATTTAGAAGGTGGCGCGCACTACAATGATAGCGCTGCTTCTGTACGATAGGGGACATGTCGTATTCAGAATTATGGGACTTTCAACGGAGATTCGTAGGTTGAGAATGCTCGTCAACATTTTTTGTTCGGTCTCGAACTTTTTAATTTCCCGCACTGAAACCTTCCGAAAAGTAATCGCTTTTTCAAAATAGCAAATTACTTAGAAAACATCTTTTTCACCTTCAATTTTGAAACATTTTATCGCTGGTACGCTCCTTCCATAAACTTTATGGCTGCCACTCATCTCCTCTTTTTCAGTTAAGAAACATTTGGGAAAAATCCGTTACGCTTTTAACAATTCCAATCGGATATAAACGTCCTTTGGAACGCATTTTTAAAATGGTTGATAAGGCTTTCTTACGCCCTTGATTTTTTGGTTACACTGAATTAAATCTTTTGTATATGCCTAATTTTGAGTTAATTTTGGTTGATTTTAAAATCGACCGGTCATCACCGGAGACGGTATTTTTTATCACGATTATTAAGAAAATTTTAGTTTATGAAAAAGATTACTCAATTACAAGTTTTATTATTTGTCCTATTAGGTTTGTTTTCTACAATTACCCAAGCAAGGGATTACTATGTAAGTGCGCTCACCGGTAATGACAGAAATAATGGCCAGGCGCAATCAAGCCCGTTTCAGACTATACAAAGGATGTCCTTAGTGTCACTTAATCCCGGTGACAACATTTATTTTATGAATGGAACCTATCGAAGGTCAGGAACTACGCTTTGGACCATAAGGGATTCTGGTGCACCCGGTCAGTATATTACCATCCAGAATTTTCCAGGACACAAGCCCCTGTTCGAATTTGACAGTTGGGTGGCTTTTGATATTGTGAATGGAGCTTCTTATTTAAAGTTCAGTGGGTTGACAATTAAAGGGACGCGAAGTAGGATCACCCAGAGCGAGGCCGCGAACCAACCAGGAAGCTGTGCAAATAATAAATTGGGCAATCCAGTGGGCTACTATAACGGAATAGGTATACAGGCTGTGGGAAATAATTTAACATGGGCAAGTGTCGAGACTACCGGAAATGAAATTCCGCATCACTTGATTATTGACAATTGTGAAATTTATGATTGTACGGGATCTGCCTTGGGTCTTCAGGAAGCTGATTACTTGACCGTCACTAATAACAAGCTTTATAATAATGGCTGGTACACCATTTTTGGCACCAGTGCAATAAATATGTACCAGTTGGTCAATATTGATGGCACTACGGATATTCACAATGTAGTAAGGAACAATTTGCTTTATGGTAACGGTATGAAAATACCCCAAGTTCCTGAATGTAAGTTCTATGACGGAAATGCCGTAATTGTTGATGATCTCAAGCACCAGCAGACCTTTAATAATAAGATTCCCTTCAAATACCCTTCTTATTCTGCCAAGACGTTGATAATGAACAATGTTATCGTCAACAATGGTGGTAGCGGGCTTCACTTTTATTTAAGTGAGAATGTCATGGCCTATAATAATACGGTATACGGTAACGCTTTTCAAAACGGTGGCGACAACGCCAATGCTGATCTTCGTATCGGCGCTGCAAATAATATAGATGTAAGAAATAATATTTTTGTTGGCACGGCAAACACGCACCGTATTGATAAGGACAATGTAAATGTGAAATTTTCTCACAATTACAGCAGCGGCAGTGTTGTGTATGGTCCTTATTTACCACCGGAGTGTTCTACCTGCCTCACTGGACCATTGAATTTTCTTAATATGGATGTCAATAATAGCAATCCATTCATTACAGCTTCAGGTGGAAAATTAGAGGACGTAGGCACTTCCATTCCCCTGGTGACCAACGACTATCTTGGTAACGCTAGGCCTCACGGTGCGGGTTATGATATTGGAGCTTATGAAATAGATGGAACAACTTGTTCTGAAGCCGTTTATTACGCTGATCAGGATGGCGATGGTTTAGGTGATCCAAATGAATCGATTTCCGCGTGTACACAACCAGAGGGTTATGTTACTAATTCAGGAGATTTATGCCCACAAAATCCAGCAAAATCTGATCCTGGTAGTTGTGGTTGCGCCATAGATACGAGTAGTGGCGCATTGATGCGGATCAATGTTGGAGGCAGCGCAATTAACAATGCTGGAAAAACGTATAGCGCAGACATTTATAGTATTGGTGGAATTGTCTCCCAAAGTAATGCTGATATTGCCGGTACTGATAATGATTCTTTTTATCAATCCCAGCGTTATTCAAATGCAGACCTGAGTTCCTTCAGCTACAGCATTCCTGTTCCCAATGGCACCTATGATGTTGTACTGCATTTTGCGGAGACATTTTTTGGAAGTGCTGGCAATAGGGTATTTGATATTTTTGCCGAAAATGCAAGTGTTATTGACAATCTCGACATTTATGGTGAGGTCGGAAAAAATACTGCACTGAGTTATACCACAAGTGTACTGATAGTTGATGGATTTCTCAATCTTGATTTTACGCCAAGTGCAAACAGAAGCACTTTGGCGGGTATAGAAATATTGTTTCAAGCGGATTGCTCAGATGATCCCTGTACCGAAGTGACCTGGTATGAGGATACAGATGGCGACGGTGCTGGTGACCCTGCCTCAACCATTGATGCCTGTGATCAACCGGAAGGCTATGTGGCCGTTGCCGGTGATGCTTGTATCGCAGATTCAGCTAAAACAGCACCGGGAGACTGTGGCTGTGGCGTGGAGGAAAGCCCAGGTTGTGGCTGTACCGAAGTGACCTGGTATGAGGATACCGATGGCGACGGTGCTGGTGACCCTGCCTCAACCATTGATGCCTGTGATCAACCGGATGGCTATGTGGCCGTTGCCGGTGACGCTTGTATTGCAGATTCAGCCAAAACAGAACCGGGAGACTGTGGTTGCGGTGTGGAAGATTCCCCGGGCTGTGGCTGTGTGGAAACGACTTGGTATGAGGATACTGATGGCGACGGTGCTGGTGACCCTGCCTCCACCATTGAGGCCTGTAATCAACCGCCAGGATATGTAGCCATTGCCGGTGATCTATGCCCAGTTAACGGTAGTAAAACAGTACCCGATGAATGTGGCTGTGATGTTATAACTACTGCTAACTCAGCGCTAATGCGAATCAACGCGGGTGGTAATGCGGCTACTTGGAACGGTCAATCATTTTCAGCTGATGTGTACTTTTCTGGGGGACAATCGGCTTCCTCTGGAGCATCAATTGATGGTACTCCTGACGATGCTATTTATAAGAGTGAGCGTTTTTCAATCAGCGATCTTGGCAGTTTTGATTATAATATCCCAATTGACAATGGTACGTATACAGTAGTGTTGCACTTCGCCGAAATTTATTGGAACGGTGCCGGTCAGCGGATTTTTGAAGTCGTCGCCGAAGATGTCAATGTAGTCTCAAACTATGACATGGTAGCTGCCGTAGGTCCTAAAACCGCTGATACCAAAGAATTTTCAGTCAATATATCAGATGGTGAGTTGAACATGTCCTTTATCGCTTTGGTAAACAGACCCAAACTTTCCGCGATAGAGATATTCACAGCAACGGGTTCTTGTGAAGAGGAATGTATCGAAGTGGAGTGGTATGCAGATGCTGACGGCGATGGTGCAGGTGATGCCACAGACGTGGTACTGGCCTGCGAGCAGCCTGATGGCTACGTTGACAACACTAATGATCAATGCCCCATCAATCCAGATAAAACGGTGCCAAATGCCTGTGGATGTGATACGGAATCTACCTCTGGGGGTGGTATACCGCCATTTTCATACAGTTTGAATATCAATTCTGGAGGTAATTCGATAGGTGGTTATGAGGAAGATCAATTCTTCAATGCTGGCTTACAGGCTTCTACGTCTGCTGCTATTGCGGGAACGACAAATGATGTTCTCTATCAATCGGAACGTTTTTCGCGTTCGGATGGTGGTTCATTTGGTTATGACATACCGCTTGAGAATGGTGAATATGAGGTAACCTTACATTTTGCCGAAATTTACTGGAATGAAAGTGACCAGCGTATTTTTGCTGTAAATTTGGAGGGTGACCTTGTAATTCCATCACTTGATCTAGTAGCAGAAGTTGGCAGTAAAACCGCCTACAAGCGAACATTTACTTTAGAAATCTCAGATGGAGAATTGAATGTAGTTTTACTAGCAATTAAAAATAGGCCGACCATTGCGGGTGTCCAAGTGAAACAGACCAATGGCTCCGCTTGTATAAGTGATTCAAACACCGTTCCTTATGATGTTTCTACTGAGAATCAGGATTCCTTTGGCAGTCCTTCGGCATCGTCGATTAAGGAGCTTTCGGTTTATCCTACCATCGTACGTGATGTGTTTACTGTTCTCTCACCAGTAGAAGCCAAAATGGATGTGATCGATGCTTCCGGAAGGCAATTAAAGTTTTTAGAATTGAACCCAGGAGAAAACGTTCTAAATATCGGAGATCTTCCCTCAGGTATTTATCTTTTGAACATATCGACGGACTCCGGTGATATAATTAGAAAGAAGGTAGTCCGTTCTAATTAGGGACAAACAAATTATTGTATTAAAAGCGCCTTTTTGTTGAGGCGCTTTTTTTATTGCAGTCCCAGTTTTCTCGAAAATTGCAATAGGATTTAGCCAATCTGGTCTTAATCTGAGGATTTTAAAATTATCAATCTTTTCTGACAATATTATTTACAATCTCGGCATTAATCGCTATTTTCGGCCTTTCGATCGATAGTGGTGGTCGTTTATAAATACTATGGGATTAGGTCAGAAAATGTTCTCAGGAGCCATCTGGGGATTTATTGAGAGAATTGCCACGCAGGTATTGCAGTTGGGCCTTGGTATTGTTCTTGCAAATTTACTTACTCCAGAAGACTTTGGCGTTGTGGCACTGTTAGTGGTTTTTATTACTGTCAGCCAAGTGTTTATTGATAGCGGTTTTACCAAAGCCCTTATCCAAAAGAAAGACCGGGATGACAAGGATATATCCACCGTCTTTGTTTTCAACCTATTTATAAGTGTTGTTCTCTATGCTATTCTTTTTGTAGCGGCTCCTTTTATAGCCGAATTTTTTGAAAGTCAGCAGCTGATATCCTTATTGCGGGTGTTGGCGATATCCCTTATGATAAACGCACTGTTTACGGTGCCCACCACACTGGTCACTATCAGGCTGGATTTTAAAATTTTGGCCAAGGTCAATCTTCTCGCAGTTGCAATCTCAGGATCTGTAGCTGTTTACCTCGCCTACCTTGACTATGGGCCCTGGGCCTTGGTTTATCAAACCTTGATAAAATCTTTGGTTGTAATGATATTGCTTTTTTACTTTATAAAGTGGAAACCAAGCTTTCAATTTTCACTAAATCGCTTAAAAAAGATGTTTAAGTATGGCTCTAACCTAATGGCTTCATCATTGTTAAATGTAGGGGTCAATAATCTTTCGTACGTGCTCATACCCAAGCTGCTGAGCAAACGTGATTTGGGTTTATACCAGCAGGGATCGCAATATTCAATGATGGTTTTTAGTACTATAAATGCTGGCTTGGAAAAAGTGCTTTTACCAGGATTGGCTTCGGTGCAGGACCAGCGGGAACTTTTGGTAAAACATATGAAAAAGATTACCAAAACTGCCAGTGTATTTGTACTGCCCATTTTTGTGATGCTAATTTCCTTGGCAGGGCCTGTGATCGGCTTTTTTCTTCCAGACACTTGGGCACCTGTGATTCCTATATTGCAAATCTTCGCAGTGGCGAGAGGGATCACGATTTTTTGCTTGCTCAATGTAAATATCTTATATATCATTGGTAGGACAGACCTTGCGTTGAAACAGGAGTACTTTAAAATTCCCATTCGCATAGTATTTATCCTCATCGGAATTCAGTTTGGGATTATCTATTTAGCATTGGCAGAACTGCTTGCAACCACAATACATTTTTTTATTGATTCTTATTATCCCGGAAAATTTATGAAATACGGCGCGTGGAAGCAAATTTGGAATCTTAAAAAAATTATTGGTATGAACTTACTTTTATTGATATTTACCTATGCTTTGGTTGTTTACATTGACAATGACTTGATATCTTTAATCACCGTTTCCGTAGCTGGTCTCGCATTTTATTATGCGCTCTTGCGTATTTTTAAAGTGAAGGAAATCGATGAGCCAATAGCGATGTTAAAAGTTTTTCTCAAATTGAAAAAATAACCGTGATGTTAAAATGCGCACTGACTTACGAAAGGGTGCTTAACTGAATGCGATGCAAAACACTTTTCTCAGTATAATAATTCCACTCTACAATAAGGCTAAGGTCATTAAGGCTACGATTGACTCAATTCTTGTGCAGGATTATGAAAATTTTGAGATAATTATCGTCGATGATGGTTCAACCGATGACAGCGTAACTGTGGTAAAACAGTATGATGATGCACGGATTAAATTATTTCAAAAAGATAATCGTGGGGTTTCGCATACGCGAAATTATGGTGTGCAGCACTCAAATTCAGATTGGCTATTTTTTCTGGATGCAGACGATACCCTTTTGCCTGGAGCGTTACGTTTATATGTGGACCTGCACAAGGAGTACCCCGGGGAAAAATTTTTCTCCTCAAATTTTGAGGTTACAGTAGGCCCACCCGCCGGTACCGGGTTTTGTTGGGGAAAAAAGAGACAAATAATCGCGCGGGGTTTTAAAGCGGTCTGGGAGCGAAAAATCTTTCCGCGTACAGGATGCCTTATGGTTCACAAGGATGTATATAATGAGGTGGGCGGCTTCAGGGAGGATTGTGTAGTCTGGGAAGACCTTGAGTTTGTATTAAACATCCTAGAGCGTTATCAGGTGGTATATACACCAGAGTGTTCTTTTGTACACCATTTTGAATTTAACGAGTTGAGCCAAGCAAAAAAGCCTTTAGAAAATGAGTACGCTTACTTTGCTGATATTGGGAAAGCCGATGCTGTCTATCATAAACTCCTGCTGCTTGAAATGGTAAAAAAAATTAAAAAAAAGAGGCTACAGGGTGGTGATAACCGGGCGGTAGAGATTTTAGACAGGAAGTTGAAAGGTAACGGCCTAATATTATTCTTCGGGCAAACCGAGCGCTATATTCGCAAACATATGCGCAAATTCATGGGGTAGCCTTTCAAATTCTTAGATTCCTGATTCTCAAAAATCAAATTTATGTTTTATTTTTTTCAGCAATACTTCTTCTTTTTAAAAGAGTTTGTTTTTCTTTGGTAAGAGAAACATAATCAAATGCTTACTAAAGTTTACGGCTCAGCCGTTTTTGGGGTAGATGCCACCACCATTACCGTCGAGGTAAATATAGACAAGGGCATTGGTTATCACTTGGTGGGTTTGCCAGACAATGCCATTAAAGAGAGCAATTACCGTATTGCCGCAGCCCTGCAGAACAACGGTTACAAGATCCCAGGAAAAAAGATTACCCTGAATATGGCGCCGGCAGATATGCGCAAGGAAGGTAGCGCTTATGATGTCACTTTGGCTATCGGAATTTTGGTCGCTAGTGGTCAGATACAGGCTGAAGAATTAGATTCTTATATCATAATGGGCGAACTTTCGCTCGACGGAAGCCTGCAGCCCATTCGCGGCGCCCTTCCCATCGCGATCAAGGCTCAGGAAGAAGGTTTTACAAAATTTATCTTGCCCAAGCAAAATGCCCGCGAAGCCGCAATTGTAAAAGATTTACAGGTTTTTGGTGTCGAAAACATCAGTGAAGTGATTAATCATTTCGACAAAAAAGTACCGCTGGAACGGACCATCGTCAATACCCGGGATGAATTTTTCAACAGCCTGGAACATCCTGAATTCGATTTTGCAGAAGTAAAAGGTCAGGAATCCATAAAGCGTTGTATGGAAATTGCTGCAGCTGGAGGTCACAATATCATTTTGATTGGTCCGCCGGGTGCCGGAAAGACGATGCTGGCCAAACGGCTACCCAGTATCCTTCCGCCGATGACCTTACGGGAAGCGCTCGAAACCACAAAGATTCACAGCGTCTCCGGAAGGATGCGCGAACATACCGGGCTGATGGCGCAGCGTCCTTTTCGCAGTCCGCACCATACGATTTCTGATGTGGCGCTGGTAGGCGGTGGTGCTTATCCGCAACCGGGAGAGATTTCGCTGGCGCATAATGGCGTGCTTTTTTTAGACGAACTGCCCGAGTTTAAACGAACGGTTTTGGAAGTCATGCGCCAACCACTTGAAGACCGGGAGGTGACCATTTCACGGGCTCGATTTACGGTGACCTATCCCAGCAGCTTTATGCTGGTCGCAAGTATGAATCCCAGTCCTGGTGGCTATTTTAATGATCCCGATGCGCCAGTGAGCAGCAGTCCGGCAGAGATGCAGCGGTATCTTAGCAAGATTTCAGGACCGCTGCTCGATCGTATTGATATTCATATTGAAGTAACTCCGGTTCCGTTTGATAAACTTGCTGATGAAACCCCGGCGGAAAGTAGCGTCGATATTCGCAAACGCGTAAGCAAGGCCCGTGAAATGCAAACGGTTCGCTTTCGCGAAAGCGATGCCATCAACTACAATGCGCAGATGAGCGTCAAACAAATCCGAAAATTTTGTGCGCTTGAAGACCTTTCAAAAGACCTGCTCAAAAACGCGATGGAACGGCTTAACCTTTCGGCACGCGCCTACGACCGCATCCTCAAGGTATCCCGTACCATCGCCGATCTCGAAGGTAGCACCGTTGTAAAATCCCACCATATCACCGAAGCCATACAATACCGAAGCCTCGATAGGGATGGGTGGTTGGGGTAATCGTTGCCTTTTTCATTAAATTTTTAGCCGTAGAAGGTTTTTACTTAAATATTCTGTAATAAAAACTTGCTTTTGGCGACCTTTTTGATGCAATATTGCAGATACACTCAAAAATAATAACTTGTTACACCTTTATTTTATGACAAACCGAATATCCCCCAAGATGGCACTCACGCTGTTTTTTTTTGTGACCCTGTTCATTGCCTGTAAAAACGACGGCAGTGATACTCAAGGAGATGTTGCAGAAGCCAAATTATCAATCGACTACGAGAAATATGAACTCGAGAACGGCCTCAACGTTGTGCTTCATCAGGACAAATCAGACCCTATCGTTTCTGTGGCCATTCAATATGGCGTAGGATCTAACAGGGAGAAAAAAGGGCGTACTGGTTTTGCGCACCTTTTTGAGCATATGTTATTTCAGGAATCTGAAAATGTGCCGGAAGATCAATTTTTTAAAACCATTCAGGATGCCGGTGGTACGCTAAATGGCGGGACTTGGCAAGATGGTACTGTATATTATGAGGTGGTTCCCAATAATGCGTTGGAAACCGTTCTTTGGTTGGAGTCAGACCGTATGGGTTTCTTCATCAATACAGTTACCGAAACGGCTTTTGCCAATCAGCAGGAGGTTGTTCAGAATGAAAAAAGGCAACGTGTAGATAACAATGCCTATGGCCACACGGGGTGGGTGATTGATAAAAACCTGTATCCCGACGGCCATCCGTATAGCTGGCAGGTAATCGGTGAGCTGGAGGATCTTCAGAGCGCTACAGTTGATGACGTCAAAGAATTCTACGATAGGTTTTATGGTCCCAACAACGCCACTTTGGTTATCGCAGGTGATTTCGACGAAAGTGAAACCAAAGAATTGGTCGAAAAGTATTTCGGCGAAATCAAAAAGCGTCAAGAAGTTGAGGAGCTAGAGGTTCAGAAGGTTACTTTAGCAGAGACCAAAAGGCTTTACCACGAAGACAATTTCGCGACCGCGCCACAATTAAATATGGTATGGCCCACCGCTGAACAGTATTCAGAAGATGCATATGCATTGGACTATTTGGGTCAAATTTTATCTGACGGGAAAAAGGCGCCACTTTACCGCGTATTAGTCGAAGATATGGACGTTACCTCAAGGGTTTATGCAGGTAATAGCGCAAGCCAGCTTGCCGGAAAATTCCGTGTAGTGGTGACCGCAAATTCTGGGGTGGATCTCGACAGTGTTGAGGCCGGAATTACAAAGGGTTTTGAGTTGTTCGAAAAAGAAGGTGTGAAAGAAAGCGATATTGAGCGCATCAAAGCGGGGCAGGAAACCAGTTTTTATAATGGCATCAGCTCCGTTTTGGGTAAATCTTTTCAGTTGGCCAATTATGATGTTTTTACTGGTAATCCAGGTTTTATTGAGGAGGATATCGCTAACATCAAGGCGGTGACCAAAGAAGATGTGATGCGTGTTTACAATGAGTACATTAAAGGAAAGCCTTTTGTATTGACCAGTTTTGTGCCCAAAGGCGAAATGGAACTGATCGCAGAAAATTCTGAAAAAGCTCAAGTGGTTGAAGAAGAAATCACTGAAAACGTCGATACGCAAATCGTTGAATCTGATGAGGAAGTAGAAAAAACACCATCGGTTTTTGATCGATCCAGCGCACCAGAAATGGGCGAGACCCCTAAATTGAACATCCCGGAATCTTGGACGGCAGAGCTTCCTAACAAGATGGAAGTTTACGGAATTATGCAGGACGAGCTTCCGCTAGTGAATTTTAGCTTGGTCATTGAAGGTGGTCATCTCTTTGATGATATGAGCAAAAACGGAGTTGCCAACCTTGTTTCAGACATTATGATGGAAGGAACAGCGACTAAAACTCCAGCAGAACTTGAAGAAGCGATAGATATGCTGGGTGCCCGCATCAATATGTACACCACAGGGGAATCTATTGTGGTAGTAGGCAATAGCTTGGCCAGGAATTATGAAGCTACGATGGATTTAGTAGAAGAGATCCTTCTCCAGCCTCGTTGGGATGAAAAAGAGCTGGAGCGTATCAAGACCAGCACCATCAACGGAATTAAGCGTTCTGATGCTAATCCCAATGTGATCGCAAATCGTGTGTATAACAAAATTCTTTACGGTGAGAACCACCCTAATGCTTATCCTACCAGCGGTACGGTAGCATCTGTCGAGGCCATCACTATGCAGGATTTAAAAGACTATTACAATAACTATTTCTCTCCTTCTGTAAGTCGTTTTCACGTGGTAGGTGCGCTATCAAAAGAAGAAGCCCTTGCCGGTATAGAAGATCTAAAGGAAAAATGGGAAGCTAAAGAGGTTACCATACCAGAATTTCCTGCGGAAAACAACCGCGACAAGGCATCGCTATATTTTGTAGATGTGCCAAACGCCAAGCAATCTGTGATCAATATTGGATATGTGGCCCTTCCACGTACCAATGAGGATTTTTATCCAGCAGAAGTGATGAACTACAAACTCGGAGGATCGTTTTCAGGAAACGTAAATCTTACTTTACGTGAAGAAAAAGGGTACACCTATGGCGCACGAAGCGGTTTTAGCGGAAGCAAGATCCCAGGAACATTTACAGCTTCATCCAGCGTACGTACGAACACCACTGGTGAATCTGTAGAGATTTTTAAAGACGAGATATCCAAGTACAAAGAAGGAATTTCTGAAGAAGATTTAGAGTTTACTAAGAATGCGTTGATCAAATCAAATACGCGCCGCTTTGAAACCCAAGGTTCTTTGCTCGGGATGCTACAGGAGCGCAGTGCTTACGGTCTTGATCCCAATTATATCGAGAACGAGGAAGCTGTCATCAATAATATGACATTGGAGAAGCACAGGGAATTGGCCAATAAATATCTGGATGAGTCAAAAATGGCGTATTTGGTCGTTGGTGATGCCGCGACTCAATTTCAGCAATTCAAGGATATGGGCTTTGACGAAGTGGTATTGCTAGACAAAAATGGCGAGGAAGTCAAACTGACGGAAATCAAAAAATAGCATTTCATTTCACATTTATTTTAAGATCGCTTTGAGCTTTAGTTCAAAGCGATTTTTTTTTATGGTGGTGACTCCTTGAAGTTTCAGCTTGCGGTATTCGGTAACCTGCTAATTTTCGATATTTTTAAATCTTCAAAGAACATTTCTCTATGCCGAAATTTATCTTACTTATGTTAATAGCCGTTGTCAGCTGTGACACTTCATCCGAAAAAAATCATACTCCAGAAGACAAGGTCAAAAAAAAGTTGGACTCCGTTCAATATTCCACTCCTGATCTCAGCTTACAACAAGCCAACAACCTGGCCAAACTTCCGCTCAATTGTGTAGAGACCGAATATCCCAACAAACTGGGCCAGACTTTGGGGAGTGCCGAAGACTTAGGAAAACCTGCTGCCCTGCACCCTGCGTTTTACGGCTGCTTTGACTGGCATAGTGCGGTACACGGCCATTGGAGTATGATTTATCTGTTGAAAACCTTCCCCGAGATAGATGAGGCGGAAACTTTTGAAAACCTGCTGAAAAGGCATTTGACATCAGAAAATATTCAAGCGGAAATTAATTATTTTAAAGGGGAGCACAATTCATCCTACGAGCGCACTTACGGCTGGGCGTGGCTTCTTAAACTTGCTGAGGAACTGCACACCTGGGACGATCCACTGGCACGCGAACTGGAAGAAAACCTGCAACCGCTCACCGATCTTTTGGTCGAAAAATATAAAGATTTCCTACCAAAATTAAACTATCCCATCCGCGTTGGGACACACACCAATACTGCTTTTGGAATGTCCTTCGCATACGAATATGCCGAAACCGTTAACGACACAAGCTTTCGGGATTTGCTCGCAAAAAGAGCCAAAGACTTTTTTCTAAATGACCAGGATTGCCCGATGGAATGGGAGCCGGGCGGAAACGATTTTCTTTCACCTTGTCTGGAAGAACTCAATATAATGCGACTTGTCCTGCCAAAGGAAGAGTTTCTGTCTTGGGCGGAAGCGTTTCTTCCAAAATTGAAGGATGAAAATTATGCTCTTGCCGTGGGCGAAGTATCAGACCGCACCGATGGTCAGCTGGTACATCTGGATGGTGTTAACTTTAGCCGCGCCTGGAATTTGTATGCCTTAGCCCAACAGTTCCCGCAATATGGGCATTTAAAAAATCAGGCAGATATGCATTTGAGTTACTCATTGCCCAACGTGGTTGGCGATGATTATGAGGGTGGTCATTGGTTGGGCAGTTTTGCGCTTTATGCTTTAAATACATCGCGTAACTAACCTCCTAAGCACTTTTGGCCTTGCTTCACCAGAAACACGGCATATTTTCACTTTTTGGTATCCTTCTAAAATGAATCAGAGGATACCAGAATTTGGTATGTGCAAATTTTGACTTCCTAAGGTCATCAATAACAAATGTTTTCTCTTTGTACACCAAAGTACAGGGTATTGAAGTTATGCTTTGATCCATCCAGTTTTGTATTTGTACAGCAAATTCAATACGTGGAAGGCTATACCCTTCAAGTCGCATGCTATTTTCCCATTTGAAGCCTTCCGGCAGTTTTTTTATGAAAACCGTGTCTTCTTCAAAACCCCAAATTTTGGTATAATCAGTATTGATTAACAAGTGATTGCTTTTTGACTTGACTGTCATCAGATTGCTGAACATCGTTAGGTTACCTGCATTGGTAAGGCCCAGATACGCTTGACCTCCCCATAGAAAAACGCAAAGTGAAGCAATTAGTAATGGGCAGTAATACAACGTTTCTGTTTGCTTCCTGATATTGTAATTGGTAAGCACGCAGTAGAACAAATAACACCAGCCAACATTAAAAATAATTCCATTATAAAATCTAATGTTTACGGAAGCTGCCAGCGAAAAACGACTTAACCCGTAGGACATAACAACTGCAGCAATGCTCAATAAAACATAAATTCGGAATGCCAATTGCAAGTGTTTCGGAATTCTTGCAGTATAGTCCAAAAGGCTTCCGATTATCAAAAAACCTGCCAGTGCACTAAAATTACTGAAGTCGCACAGACTAAGGTAAAAGTGAAAGAGGACTAAAACCCAGGCCGAAAATTTCCGTGTTCGATAAAAGAGTAATCCCAGCGGAACGATCATTTCAACAGTAATAGTTACAAGCTGTTGTAACCGGATAAATATCCAATTGTGAGATTCAGTACCAAATATTAAGCTGTGCAAGTGATTGGGCACCGTGACCACACAGGAATTTTCTAAACTTAGAAACCCCGAATTCAGCTTGTGGAAACCTGCTACAAAATAGATTGACACAAGCGTTACCCGAAAAGTCCAATTGATCATCCCAGCGTTAAGTTCCCCCCTCTTAAATTTCTGGTGACTCAAGGTAATGAGGGCGATAAGAAAGATGGCTATGAAAATTTCGAGGTTGCCATGATTGGTTGTACGGGGAAATTTGGGCAGGTAAATTACCAAAAATGACATCAAGGAAATTAAACTGGCCCACCAAAATCTGCTATCAAAAATTTTTAAAGCAAGTGATAGAATTATTAACGTACATACGTACTGGTGATTCCAACTACCACTTCCCAAACCAACCAATAGCGCACATTCAAACAGAATCAGTGACCAGAAGTATTGGGGTGATATACGAGAACCCATAATTTTTATAGCTCGATGAGAACGGGAAAATAATGGTTTTACTTGGAAATTGAGATTGTATTTGTGTCTCGTGTCCAGAAAAGCTTATTTTGGAAATTCTTTAAAACATAATTTAAGACGTTCCAGTGAAAAACCCTTTAAAAAATATTGGCCCGGGAGTATTGGTTGCTGCTGCTTTTATTGGTCCCGGTACGGTTACGGTCTGCACCCTGGCAGGGGTTCAGTTTGGGTACGGCCTGCTTTGGGCAATGACCTTATCCATTGTTGCCACCGTGATTTTGCAGGAAACAGCTGCTCGCATAGGGCTGGTTTCCCAAAAAGGATTGTCTCAGGTTCTGCGGGAACAATTGCCCGCTGGTCCCGTTCAAAAAACGGTTCTCGGTTTGGTACTTGCTGCGGTGGTCATAGGCAATGCGGCTTATGAAGCGGGAAACATCAGTGGTGGGGTTCTGGGGCTTCAGGCTCTGGGAAATTCTGGGGTTGTGCAAATTGGTGACTTTACCATTAACGGTTTTAGTTTGCTTATCGGTGCGATTGCATTTGTGCTGTTGTTCATGGGCAACTATAAAGTCTTGGAAAAAGTTTTCCTTACCTTAATAGTTTTGATGAGTCTTTCATTTGTCATAACGGCGATACTGACCCAGCCGAACATAATCTCAATTCTTGAAAACAGCATTATTCCTTCTTTTCCTGACGGAAGTGTTTTAATGATCGTTGCCCTGGTAGGTACGACTGTGGTGCCCTATAACCTCTTTTTGCACGCTTCCCTGGTCAATCAAAAATGGAAAAATCACAACGAACTCCCCGCTGCAAAACGCGATACGTATGTTGCTGTCATTCTTGGTGGTCTTGTTTCTATGTGTGTGATCATCGCCGCTGCCGCTTTGAGCGGAAATGACTTAGATGGCGCCGCCGGACTCGCCCAAAGCCTCGAACCGCTTTATGGAAGCGCTGCCCGTTACTGCATCGGTCTGGGGTTGTTTGCGGCTGGGATTACCTCGGCGATCACGGCACCATTGGCGGCGGCCTATGTAGCGCAAGGTTGTTTTAATTGGGAGGTCGGAATCAAATCAACAAAATTCCGGTTAACGTGGATGCTTATTTTGGGTCTCGGGGTCATTTTCGCGACTTTAGGGATCAAACCCATTAAGATTATTCAGTTTGCGCAGGTCGCCAACGGTGTGCTGCTTCCGGTGATCGCTGGAATCTTGATCTGGCTCGCAAATAGAACTGAGCTTTTGGGAAACTATCGCAATTCTAGATTAAAGAACATCATCAGTTTAATCATTTTGGTAATAACCGTTATCTTGGGTGGAAGGGTGATACTAAGCGTATTTGGGCTGTTATGAGACAATCTATAGACATCAACTGTGATTTGGGAGAAGGCATCGGCAATGAGGCGCAACTGATGCCGCATATCAGTTCGTGCAATCTGGCCTGTGGGGGGCACGCCGGCGATGATGCCACCATTCGGGAAATTGTTTCTTTGTCCAAAGCACATCAGGTTGGGGTAGGTGCGCACCCGTCCTTTCCAGACCGGGAAAATTTTGGCAGAAAAATTATGGAAATGCCAATGACGGAACTTAAGCATTCCGTGTTAGACCAAATCCTCAAAGTCGCGACCGAATGTGAAAAGCAGAACTGGCCGATGCACCATATAAAAACCCACGGTGCACTTTATAATTTGTGCGCAAAAGATTTGGCATACGCCGAAATGATCACAGAATTGGTAACACAAAATTTCTCGGAGATACCCATTTATGCACCGTTGAATTCGGTGATGGCAACGGTTGCCCAAGGAAAAATTAAAGTTCTTTTTGAAGCGTTTGCAGACCGCAATTATAACCCTGACGGAAGCTTGGTTTCAAGGTCTGAAAACAATGCCGTGATCACTGATAAAATTGCACTTGTCAAACACGTTTTAAGAATGGTCAAAAAGGGGGAAATTGAAGCTGTTAATGGTGTCACTTTTTTAGCTAACATTGATACTGTATGTATGCACGGTGATACTCAAAATGCGGTGGATTTATTGGTTGATATAACCGAAGCCTTAAGTCAAGGAAACATTAAATTAAAATTAGCTTGAAATCAAAACAGCCAAAGATAAGCAGGTTAGGGAAGCAGGCAATTTTGCTTCAATGGGACTTCGAAATACGGCCGGATTATTTATTTTGGCTGCTAGCTGTAAGGAAAAAATTGAAGGCAGAAACACTTAAATCAAATATTCAAATAACAAACACATACAATTCATTATTAATAAATTATAATGATACGATAGGATTTATCTATAATGATTTAGTCCTTTTGGAAAGGTTGGATTTTTCGCTGATTTCAGTGGGTGAGCTTGAAAGCAAATTGTTTCGCCTGCCAGTATGTTATGATAAGCAATTCGGTCTTGATCTTGATGAACTCTCGTCCAGAAATTCAGTGTCAATAGCGGACATAATCCAACTGCATTCGGTCCCAATATATACCATTTATTTTTTGGGTTTCCTGCCCGGCTTTCCCTACCTCGGGGGAATGGACGAGCGCTTGAAAATTTCACGTAAAAACGAGCCTCGAAAGGCAGTCAAAAAAGGAGCTGTTGGCATCGCCGAAAACCAGACCGGAATCTACCCAAAAAGCAGTCCGGCGGGATGGCAAATTATTGGCAATTGTCCGGTAAATTTGTTCGATCCCAAAGCGAAAAATCCAAGTCCATTTTCAGCAGGGGATCGCATTCAGTTTTATCCTGTTTCCAAAGCGGAACACGAAGAGGTTCAGTCGGCAGAATTTCAATTCAAACCAGAATCTTAAATGGCTATTGAAATCATTCAACCGGGATTTTACACCACTATTCAAGATTTGGGAAGGATGGATTATGCCCATTTAGGCGTTCCTAAAAGTGGCGTGATGGATTCATTTTCGGCCAAAAAAGCAAACCTTTTACTTAATAATCCTTTCGATGCAGCAGTGCTTGAAATAACGATGAAAGGTCCAAAACTAAAATTTTTAGTCGATAGCCAGTTTTCTGTTTGCGGTGCCGAATTTGAACTTTATCTGAACGGTAATCAAGTTTCAAACAGCAAGCCCCATTTTATAAAGGAAGGATCAGAACTTCGGTTTGGATCGCTTAAACGAGGTTTTCGGGGGTACCTTGCCGTTCTCGGTGGGATTGCATCAGAAGATGTGCTGGGCAGCAGAAGTCAGTACGAAGGAATCACAGGGACGTCAAGGATCGCAAAAAGAGATATTATTGAAATATCTGGATCGGCAAGCCCATCGCCAAAAATGGCACGCGTCAACTATGAGAATCAGGATTTGTTTGGTCAAAACATCCCAGCATACCCCGGCCCCGAATATGATCTGCTTCCAGAGGAATTGCAACGAAAGCTTTTTGGAACATCGTTTACACTTTCGCCAGCGAGCAACCGTATGGCCATTCCGTTTAAGGAACTACTGCCCAACAATCTTGAGGGAATCCTGACGGGACCCGTTTTGCCTGGTACGGTACAATTGACGCCAAATGGGAACCTGATCGCATTAATGCGCGATTGCCAGACGACTGGTGGCTATCCGCGAGTGTTACAAATAAGTGACCTTGGACTTTGCCGTTTAGCACAGAAACGGCCCGGTGAGCATATAAACTTTCTGTTAATGACATATGCTGAACAAAACATTTGATTAAGGGTATAGAATCAATTGATTCTATACCGATAATGCCCGATGATCTTAAATTTAAACAGGCAATCCGCAATAACCTGACCGCCGCCGATGTTGTGTACCATAAGCGGCCGCTTTCCATCAATGGATTTCTCATCTACGACGATGCCAATGTGCGTGATTACGCCGCCTAAATTCCAGCAAACCAGGTCGCCGGGTTGGTAATCTGCGGGATTTAGACTAATTGGTTTTTCAGCGTTCTGCCGCTTAAAAAAAGTCATCAGGTTGGGAACTCGTCGGTGATCGATGTTCTTATCGGTCGTTTTTAAGCCCCAAATTTTTGGATAGGCGTTGAAGTTGGCTTTCATATCCTCGTTCACCTGCCTTTGCAGGTCGATCCCGACCATTCGGTACGCACGGATGATCACATCTGTGCAAACCCCTTTGTTTGCGGGAACGTCGCCACCGGGATAATCTATGGAAAAATAGCTGGGATCGTAAACCACGTTATCCTCAGTCAGTCGCACGGCAGCCGTCACCAAATCATTTGCCGCTACTTTTTCCTGCGAAAGGCAAATCGTTTGGGGCAAAATGAAAAGGCTGATTAGAATATATTTCATCGAAAAATGAAACGATTTACTATCTCATCAATTGTGCATTTCAGGACTTGTCAAATGCAATGGTTAAAACATTTTATTTTCTTTTTGGTATTCTCTCTTAATACCTGAAATTAAATTCCCTTCACTCAGCGTTGTGGTCTTGTTTTCCAAAGATTGCAGGCAGCAGTAATGCACGATGTTGTTGATGTGAGCACCGGTGACCTCATACCTTTCGGCTATATGTTTTAAATTAATTTCTTTGGAAAAATCAATACCCTCGGGAAGCGACGTTGACCATAACTTTAATCGTTCCTCCACTCCAGGCGCCGGAAAATGTACCATCACCTGAAACCTGCGTGTAAAGGCCACGTCCATATTGCTTTTTAAGTTAGTCGCCAAAATCACCAGTCCGGGGTGTTCCTCAATGCGTTGCAGTAAGTAGGAAACCTCTTGATTGGCATATTTATCGTGGGCATCACGCACTTTGGTACGCCTGCCAAAAAGCGCATCGGCCTCGTCAAAAAACAGTATCCAATTTTTGTTCCTCGCTTTGTCAAAAAGATTGGAAAGATGTTTTTCAGTCTCACCGATGTATTTGGACACCACGACAGAAAGATCAATCCGGTACACTTGTTTCTTTGTGTATTTGCCCAGCAGTGTTGCGGTTAAGGTTTTGCCCGTTCCGGGTGGCCCGTAAAAAAGCACCCTGAAACCGGGTTTAAATTTAAATCGCTTGTCGTGTTTTTCTTTTAATTGGGATTGATTGCGCAGCCAGACCTCGATATCTTTAATGGCCTCCAAGGTTTCATCTTTTAGTATAAGGTCATCCCAGGTCAATTTGGTTTTTAAATGTTGCGCCGGAAAGTGCGTGCTGAGTTGCGGCTCCTGCTCTTTCCCGTGGAAGAGGCGATCCAGAAAATCAGGATGCGGCAAAAGTCGTCCGCTCATTTTGGGTTCGGATAGTGGGGGATCTTTGAGCAGCAAAATTTCCGATTTAAAAAGTTTCGCTTCCGCGGAAAATAAAGGCATCAATCTGAACCGTTCTGCGATTGAGTTGCCAGCAAGCAGGAACAGCGCGGTTTCGCCAGTAGGCAAAATTCCCCGGTGGTTTTTTCCTTTTAACCCACCAAATTCTGGAAGGTCGCCACCGTTGGGATAGACTGAAGCAACCGTTTCGTTGAGTAATTGTGGCAAAATATACGGTGACAGGGCCAATGCCTTTAGCAACAGATGCTCTTTTTCCAAAATATCGATTTCAGAATTTTCGGTAAACTGTTTTTTCAATGAACTATGACCCGTATCCTTAAAACCTGACAGCACATCGTCAGGGTTTTTCAGGCGCCATAATAAAGCCTCACGTAAATATTCCATCAATGAAGTAAGATCATCGGGGGTTTTCATAGATTTTGATATTTACGGTAAGCCCGTTCTAGTTTTGTGTCGTACCGGTTGGATTCAAAACCAGCGCCATTATAGCCACGGGCAAAGGCACGCCAATTTTTGGATTTCAAGTGTCTCAAGAGATTGTTGGCTTCCAAGAAACGGCCAAATGCTTTCAAGTGTTCCCGCTCGTGAGTGTACATTGCCGCAACAAAACTGTCAACAGTTGGGTAGCCCAAATCGGCAAAATGAAATCCCATTATCTGAAAAGATCCGTACGAAGCCGATGCATATGCCGCATCGTGAACGGCATCTATATCGCTCATCCCGGCGGCCTTTTCAAGCCGTTCATATTCTGCTGCGCCTCCTTCGTAGTGTTTACGAACCCAAGATGGATAAAGAACGTTTTCGGTATATTCGGTTAGGAAATCGGTGGGGTCAAGGCCTCGTTTTTCAAGTTGTTTCCAAAAGATGTGACCTTCAAAAAGAATTCGCGGTCGGCCGTCTATGAGGAAGCCTTTGCCGCTGCTTTCTATCTCGTTCACCGCTTTAATAACGGCGAGCTCAAGGTCATACTTGTTTGCAAAGTCTATTAGGTCCTGTTCTCCAAGAAGTTTGTCGCTAAAGGACATTAGGTTCTCCCGTGCCTCCAGTAGTTTTGACCAGGTTTTCAGACCAACAATTCCATCGACTACCAAGTTTTCGCGTAACTGAAAATCCATTATGGCACGCTGGGTATCCCGACCGAAATAGGTCGTAACCACCACCTCATAGCCCAGCGATTGCAAGATTTCTTCCAAAAAATAAACTTCAGGATCTCGGGAACGGTAACGGAGTGTTTTCATTACTGTTTCTTGGATTTAATTATATCAGCTTCAGATATATACTGACGTATAGCATCGGAGTTCTTGGAATGTATATATGAATTGCTTTCGTCCTCCTTGAGATTGTTTCGGCCTACCATTTTAATACCCCCGTTCCAAATAAGGGTGAACGCCCGGGCGACTTTGTTGTTGACTTTGGAATTGTAATTTAAGGAGGTAACGTCTGAAGCCTGAATGTTATTGGTAAGTTCCAAAAAACTTTTTGATGCAGATTTACTGGATAGTATTATAGAGAGGTCGTTAATGTATTTGTCTAAAAGTTTACAAGCCGCTTCTATATTCTTTTCGTCATTCTTCAGGGAATTTCTTATATTTTTATTTTTTGCTATCAGTTTGTAGTTTTTAGCAGTATCTTCATGAATCTGTGCGGGTCCTAGCGTATTGCCAACAAAAGGTAAATTATTTTTTTCGTAAATATATTCAGACCAAGAATAATCATACATTTCATTAGCTATTATTATAAAAACCAATTCCAAGGGTATATTATATTTCCAAGCATATTTTTCAAAGTATTTACCATATAGATCTGAAAGCTTTTGCATAAATTTTTTACTGGCCTCATCTGATTCTTCCCAAACTGTATTTGTATAATGCCAAGGTAATATTTCGCTAAGTTCAGTTACTCCGGTACTATGTTTATTGAGTTTTTTTGATTTTTGTTCAGGCTTTTTTCTTTCTATATATTTTCTTTTATCAGTCAAATTGATCGTTCCGACTGATTTTGAAGATTTTCTTGATTTGATCAATAAATTATATATTTTTTCCCAATCGCCCATGTTCAACACAGTTATGCATCCCAAGCTCATCATCCCTGGATGCATATACCTATCCCCTGAATGGCCTATTCTAAACCAAGTTGTTGCGTGGTAACCTTTTTCCGCGGTCTTGGTATGTTGATAATCCGGTATTTCAATATCGTGCTTACCTATTGGAACCATGTTGAACCGCTGTGTTAGAAATTTGATATCCTTGCCCAAGCCTTTTATTATCCCTAAAACTATCAGTTCATCATCCAAAAGGTTGTGCTTGTTTTTTGTGTATTCCAAATTGAGATTTGCACCGTCATTTGCTCTTTCTTTTTTTATTGAGTATTGAGTGTTGTGCTTTCTATCCTCTGGATTTTTGACTTTTTGATCTGGTATGCTCTTTTTGTATGCAGCTTTTTTTCCTTTATATTTTCCTTCTTTGATTTCAATTGTATTTTTATTTTCTGCAATTTCAACACCTATATAGTTAGGTACTTCTTTAACCAATCCTTTCAGTCCCCAGTCAGTATCATCAACTGATAACCAACCTGGGTAGTTAGGGATCAAGATGCGTTCAAGTTCTTGATTTGAATTATTTTTTTCCTCATCTTCATTGTTTTTTCTTTGAAGGGTCTTAGATCGTGCATTTTTACGCTGTTGAACTACGTGTGTCAATTCATGCGCAAGCAAATGTTGTCCTGACTTTGAGACGGGATCGTATTTCCCCTGATCAAAATAGATTGAATTGCCGTAAGTAAAAGCCTGTGACGAAAGCGATTTATTAAAATCCTGAGCCTTACTGTCTGTATGAATGGAAACGCCAGAAAAATCGTAACCCAAAGAATTTTCCATTTTTGATTGAAAGCTAGCGGGAAGCGGTGTGCCAGTTTTAGGAGTCGAAGCCAACTGGCTTTTAACAGAACCAACCTGGCCTGGTCTTACCGTTTTATTGACTTTCATTTGCAATTCTTCTTCTTCTTCAGGCCCGTTGCCTTTCTGCTGAATCTGGCTTGCTTCCGATTGAATTTTTGGTACAGTTGCTTTTCTCAAGACAACGGCATCTGCAACCGCATCAGCCTCTTTTTCCAAAGGATCTGTGGTGGGTGTCTGATGCTTTTTGGCCTGAATGCCAAAAAAGGGAGCATTTTGTGTTCGTCCACGGCTGCCGGAACTGGCCTGATTTTCTTTCGCGAAAGCGTGCATAGCAACTTTATTTATAAAATAAACGAGATCGACTTACTTACAATCAACTTAATCACCGCGTTCTTAAAAAGTCCCACCTTGATTTTGGATACTCCAGCTTTGTGCAAGGTCTGGATAATTAGCAGGTCTTTTTGGCTTTTGAGTAAGAGTTCCAATTCTTCTGGAGTGATCAGTCCTTTTCCGAGCAGGTCAATCCAGCGTTCGAGATTGTCTTTAGATCCTTCGATGAAGAGGCTGATGTCATCTTTCACGTTTTTTCCTTCGTCGCCAAAGCTGTCCTTGACCATATCAACAATTTCGGTTTTTAGGTCGTCAAAAAGTGTTTTAAAGTCCATAGTTGTGTTTTTATTGGCACCGCCAAAGGGTTCAATACCTGAGGCTAGCCTTAAAATTAAAATTTGTTTCCGTAAGAACGCCTCGTAGGCTTGCTCCGAAGTAGTTGTTATTGAATTGCAGCCAATAGGGCGTTTTCGGTTTCCCGGGTTTTTCGGTTTTCATAGTCGGCCATAAGGTCAAAAATGGTTTGCACCTGTGCTTTGTATTCCGGCAGCAGGGCGTCGCTAAGGGTTTCGGTTTCCTTCCAAAGCTCCAGAAAGTCATTGATCGAGGATTTTTCGTCCATATACTTCCACATTTGTACGGTAATGGGATTGTTGCTCTTTGCTTCCTCATAAGTTACCATTGCCTTGATGCTGTTCTTAAGTTCGGCGGCATCGAGGGCGTGATCTTCAAAGGGTTGGTTTGCCACTTCAATCAGGCTGATGGCGTCGGCTTTGATCGCCAAGGTCTGGGTGTAGGTGTATTGGTCGTAAATGGCCGCCTTGCATCCCACCAAAAGGACGATAAGCAGCAGGTAGTGCAGTTTCAGTAAATAATTTTTCATGATTTCTAGGTGTTTTTATTTGTCAATATTTGGGTTACCAGTTTACATAGATCAATTTCTCAAGCCACGGTAATTTTACCAGACCTATTCCCCACGGGATTTTATCAAGGAGTACATCAGCGGTGACGCGCTCCACAAAGAGTTTGTCGTGCTGTGATGCCAATAAAAGTTTGCCCTTTCGGGTGATGAACTGCCCGCGGAGCCCAGCAACGCTGGTATTCCTTAAAGCCGACCAGTGCCCGATTACCGCTTCCAAAAGTGCCTCGCTTTCCCGCTGGTGTTTTTTGCTAAGCTTGATTTCCCGGCGTACCGCAAGTTCTTCAGTAACGCCGCACAGGTATTTCTCAAAGGTCAACTGCTCTTCTCTGGGTTGCTCATTGCCTGTTGCTAAAAAATGGAGCAGGTGCACAGCGTAATCCAATCGCTGTGGATTAATGGTATTTTTAGAAATAAGTAAACCCGCCTCCTGAAAAAATTTGCCCAAATAGGGATGGAGCAAGATCAGACCGGCGTTGCTTATAAAGAGACTTTCGGGTTGTTTACTATCAAAGAGATCGTCTGTAAACTGGTCCTGCGATTTAAATTCCAAACCTGATCTTGTAATTCTTGGCGAAATTTCTTCAGACCTGGTTTCAAAAGACGTTTTATTGATGATGATTTTTGGACTTGCAGTTGCGGTAATGTTTTCGCTTAAAGCGAAATTTAATCGGGTGAATTCATTCAACTGCGGAAGCCATTCGGCTATAAATTTATCAAGTGCTATATGTTCTTTTTCAATGACCTCCTGAACAGCTTCAAGCAGCTCGGAAGGCTTTTCGTCAACTAAAAAATTGAATAGTCTAACTGCTGAAAATTCTTTTCGGGTTTTGCTTCTTATGAGTTTGAGGAGATTCCAAAATGCCTGTACCGCAGCTGTGCTTTCCGGTTGGCTTCGGTTTTTGCGCAACGTCATTTTGAGAATCGAAGAAAGCCATGCTGTTTCGCCCAAAAATTGATAGATCAACCGTCGTCTGGTTTCCGTTTTCCGAAAGATATCGACAGGTAATTCAGCATTGGCGATTTGGTCAAAATCCAATTTTTCCCCGTCGGCAAAATACCAAGGTAACCTTCCAGTCTGTAAAAAATGGACGAAGGCCTTTACCTGCCGTTCCTTTCCTGTGAGTATTTGCTGATTCTTCGTATTTCTATTTTCAACAGTGACCCAATCCCTCTCGGCCAACTCCGACTGCAGCTGCTCACGCAATTGTTTTAAAAGACTTGGCGTGTCCCAATTTTTATCTGCATCAATCGTAATGTTCACATTTTGCAATTGCAAGAAATCCAGGCGTTTTCCACAGTACGCATTAAAGACCGCAGTTATCTCAGGAATAAAATCATTGCGCAACCGTCCTGCCAGTTGATCCTTGAGTACAAAGCCTGTTTTTTGGTCGCTACAGTTTACGCTGACCTGAAATTTTTCAATGGTATGATCCAAGGTTTCAGCCATTAGGATTGAGTCATTTTAATTAGGGTTTCAAAATGTATTTTCCAATTCTCGTTGTTCAGTTGTTTCTGAAACGTCTCTAGATTTTTTCGGAAGGCAGCATTGAACTTGATCTTCATATTTGTGAATGAAGTACTGTTTGTTTTATCAAAATGATCCTCAATGGTATTTAGGAGATTAATGAGATTGTCAGCGGTCCACGCCTGCTTGTCCTGACAAATTTGACTGGTGTACAACGCTTGCATCACAAAAACGTACAGGTTAAAATAGCCCTGAACAGCAGTTTCAGACCTGTTGTCCAAAGCCTTATTATGCGTAGTTTCCAAGGCGGAGCTAATCGCTTCCATAAATTTATCAGGAAGCGGGCTAGTGGATAAAATTTCCGGTTGCTTGAGCAACTGGTTGTACAGATCAACGATGGATTTTTTGATATCCAATACTTCACCATCAGCATTGGCGGTGAGTTTCTCGAGTGCCTGGAAGTTTTCGTTCAGCTCCGCGATACGGTCTTTGGCGCAAGGATTCAGTGCTTCGCCTTCCTTCCCAGGAATATTAATCTCAAGACTGTTTGACTTGACCGCTCCACAAGGACCCGTGCTCATTTCCAAGAACAGGTTGCCACGGATGGCCTTGTCACCTTGTTGAAGCACGAGCTGTGGTTTGGTTTCATTTTTCAATTGGCGTCCGCCAAAAAACCAAGTGTATTTTCCTTTTTCGATGGGAGACTTTACGCTTATAGTCAAAGTTCCTTTCTCCTCATCAAACTCTTGGGAAATGGTCGGTTCCTCGATTTGCTTGACCACCGTAACATCAATAGCATTTCCACTGGTCAGTTTGATGGTGGTATCGCTGCCTGCTTCCGCAGGAATGAATACCCAGCGTGCCCCAACTTTTTGAACACCTCTGCCGGTAACTTCTGCTTTGTCATCTGGCGGAATGACCTCAATGGTATAATCCTTCTTGTCATCGCTGCAAAAGGTGGTGGGCGAGAGGGCGATTAAGGTTTTGTCCGGCGAGGTGATCAGCACAGAAATGTTGCCTTTGAATTTGGTCTCTCCGCAAAGCTCGTCCGTCAGGGTCAGTTCCATCGGGATTTCCAGTTCTTGGGCATCGACTTGTTCGCCTATTTTGACCGGGTGAATGGCGTTTTCGGTAGCGTATTCTGATTCTTCAATTTTCCATTGGTATTTGAATCTGGACGTATTAAAGTTGTTCAGATTTTCAAAATGCATTTTCACAGGTTCAAATGAACCGGGACTCACTTTGGGCTTTTCGGGGGTTGTGGTGATGCGCAGTTGCGGCTTTCTGAACACCGTTAGGCTCACGGAAGTCATTTGCCCATTTACGGTAAAACCAATGGGTGTACCATAAGCATTCAGGGTTTTGGGATCAACATTTATCTGATTTTTTTCAATAGTAATTCCTTCGATGTTCTTATTGACCATTGCGACGACAGCATTTTCCGGGCTTACCTCAAAGGCTACTTTTTCCGGAGATTCATTTCGGCTATCGAGACAGATTTCGTTGCGCTTTAATAGGAGGGAACCGTTGCTTATCGCATCTGGGACGATAAAAGCGATTGGCGCACAACCGGAACAGCATTGGTAAGGCAGGGCAAAATCTGCTACCACTGTATCCCTGGATATATTTTCCCCGATGCCTTTTTGATTCCTGCCCGTGTAAACCATCACAAAGGTGCCACCCATTGGGACGCCAGCCATATGCTCCAGACCGGGATGTTTTCTGGCGAAATTCTCAAAAAGCAGTTCGCTGAGGATGTCGGCCTTTTTCTTTTCTATTACTTCCAGAATCAGCGCGAGACGTTCGGCGGCGCAACAGTTTTCCTGAAGCCGGTCAAGCATAAATACATAAAGGGTCTCATAGCCGTAATGTTTATAATCGATTTCGGGATTGTAGAAAATCTCGTTGACCGTGGCACGGGCTTCTTTGACATAACCACAGAGTTCGTTCATAGCCGCCATAAAATTGGTCTTGCTGTTTTTGGTAACCGAATGCAAACTGCTGGGTATATGCGAAGAAACGGTATGTAGCAGCGAGAGGATTTTCGCAGGAATTTCCAGACCTATTTTCCTGTCGTTGGGATCGGTCTTGGGATAATACGGAAATAACTTTTGGTATTTATCGAAAAATTCTGAGTAAATGTCCAGACTGTTCCCAACGAACTTGTCGGTGATTATGGCGTCGAAAATAAAACCGACGTCATTCTCTTTGGTGTTCAATGTTTTTTTGACGGTATCATTGACCACCATTTTTTGCTTGATGGGTACGTATTCTTTATAGCCGGTATTCACCGAAACGCTGGGTTTTTCTTTCGCCCATACGTCAGCAAACATGGCATTAGCAACTATTTTTTCCGGTTCTGTCGGGCTTTTGTCTTTTTCGACCGAAAAATTCAGGTTCTTGATGGCATTATTAGAGGATGAAACTTTTTGGGCAATTCCTTTATCCAGCGTAACGTTTACTGGTTTGAGATACTGAAGGTCCTTGATGAAAATATCGGGACGGTCAAACTGCTCAAAGGAATAGTTGTGACTGCCCAAGTCCTTAATATTGAATCCGCTGAAAAATTCCGTGATCTCTGCATTCAAACAGTCTTGTTCGGCGATCCAGCCGTTGAGGTCGCTTTCCAAATGATCAAAATGACAGGCATAATCGTCCAGGTCAATATCTTCTATCGACTGATCAATATTGATCGCTTTGAGGTCGAAAGTCAATCCGTTGTTTTTCCGCAGGGAATTTACTTTTTCCAAAGCTTTCAGGTAGTTCATTCCCTGTATGCCTTCTATTCTGAGAAAATTAAATGCACCCAGATCGTACCGTAACGGTTGCTGGATGGGTTGGCTTTTATCCAATACGGAACGGTGATAACCCAGATTGAATTTTTCGCGGTAGCGACGGGATTTTTCAAAATTCCAAAACAAAACCACATAGGCATCCGGTTTATAATAAAATGGAATGGCCTGCTGAAAATGCTCACTCTGCCGCGGAAAGTTGGACGGTGTGATACCAACATCTTCCGCAAGAAAGGGGTTGAAATGCGTTACCAGCGTCTGCGCCTTTTTGATCAAGAATTTTGCTTTTTTCATAGGTTCCAATCCATGTTGCGTAATGGCCGAAGGATAAAAACCGTGTCTAAAAGTCGCTGGCCTGTCGATCTTGACGACTTTGCCCAGCAGCAAATGTTTGGGGAAAGCCGTCACCGGTGGACAGCAATAACCTTGAATCAAAAGCAATTGTTCGCGCAGTTCGTTGTAAACATGCACCAAATCCCGCACGTGGTCGTAAGTGTACTGTACAAGTTGGTTGAGGTCTTGATCCAGCAGTTTTTCTAAATAACTAAGCAGTTCTTTGGGTTGGGAAGCCGATTCTTCTTCGATGGAAAGCAAGCCCGAAAACTTTTCAAAAATCACCGAGAAGCCTTTGTGCAGCTGTTTGACTGTGGCGCTGGTCAGGTTTTGGTAGGTGCGTGCAAGCACGTTGTAGTTTTTTGTATTGACCGTTAACTTACTGCTGAAATCTACTTTTTTCATCACGTCATTTGGCAACACCCGAATGTCACCGGTAGGTTTAAAAGCGGTGATGCGGTTGTCCAGAGCCACTCTTTCGGCATTAATGGCGGTTTCCATCAATTTTGGCGCATTGCTATATTTCGCGGCAGCGGAAAATCCTTGATAATCTACCTGTAAATCGTATCGGGTATTAAACAGGTCGAGCAATTCCCTGAGGTCAATTTTGGGCGGTTGCTCAACGACCTTAGCCCCAGAATTCAAAATCAGCCGTGGCATTTTAATTTCGGGCAGGCTCTCCAGTATTTTAAAAATATCGTGATCACGGAAAATAGTGTCACTCGCATTTAAAGCTTCAACCTCTTTCTCTTGAACTAAAAGCAAACGTAATTTCCGAACTTGCCGCGCACCTTGATTGTCGCAATTGGTTTCGGTGCAGATGTCCGGTTTTTGTGGATAGCTTTCTAAATAGAGTACCCCGATTTTATCCGCAAGAAATTGGTTGTAAATAGGTTTGTCCTTGGCTTCATCAACCGTGCTTTCTTCCCGCATTTCGTAAAGTTGCAGCGGTGCGTTTTCCTCACTTTCCTCCTCCTTCTTATGAAAGGGTGGATACTTGGCATTTTCATCCTCAAAACTCCGGAAATGCGTATAACGCAACTGTTTTTCCGCCAGCTGCTCGTAATATTCGCCAGGCGCCAGTTCCTCGCCATTTGCACTGGTCGTGACGGTTTTCAACAGTTTGAGCAAATCCCCATCGGTAGTGACGCCACAGCCCTGCTCAAGAATTACCGCAAACGGATTGTTTTCGGTTTTAAAGGTGAAGCCGCATACGATTCCTACGCCGTGCAGGCCAATGCGCGCCAGCCGGTTCTGATCTTCCAGATGATTGAGGATTTCATTGAGCTGACCAGCGGTTAAAACCTGGTCGTCAACAAATGAGCGATAGTCTGGTGTGATTTTGTCAAGTAATCGCATAGCGGTTCGTTTTAAAGTTTACCGATGTTCGTTCGGCCTAAAATGATGGTGTTGCGGGGTTCGTCTTTTTTGTCGGGATCCATTCCCTCATCCGTGGGTCGGCAGCCGTGCAGCCTGCCCTGCGGATAAATGGTGTGCAAACTGCTGATGGCGTGGTTCAAATTTTTTAGAGTGTCTGTATCCTGTATTTGGGGGTCTTTGGTCTTTTCCTTAAGCCAGGCTTTGTATGCCGTTTCCAGGATGACCATCTCGTTTTCTTCGGGTGGATTTCCGTTTTCGTCGGTGTAGTTTTTTTGGTAACCGATCCAGCAGATTTTGGCAACGATATGGGCGGGCAGTTCCCGGCGGATCAAATCTTCGGTAAACCTCCTAAAATCAATGTTGCTGAAACGCTCCGTCCAACCCGGCAGAATGATGCTTACGCGAAAGGAATACGGATCAATAGGCTCACAATCGCCGTCACAGTTGTCTTTGCAGATGGGTAGAAAAGTATCTACCGAAGCAACGTCCCTCGTCACATCCGGCAGAAGCAATATGTGTTCGATAAGGTACATACCCTCGTTTCCGGTGAGGGTTTTGATGAAATCGAGCACCGCCTGACTGGCCAGAATGGCGCCGGCCTTGCTCTCAAAAACCGTGATGCGCCGGGCGATGATGTAATCTTCATTTTCAGGATCGGAAATTTCCGGGTTGATGAGGACAAAATGCCAGCGGTCCGGATTTTCCGGATTCTCTTTTATTACTTTTTTGAAAATATAATTATTCGCATCCAGAGCGTACCGTTTTACGAGGATCAGTTCTGCATACAGTTCTTCAAGGGTCGCATAATGTTTTGTGGCCGAAGAAAGAATGCTCTTACTGCCGTCCTTTATACGCCAGCGGTATTCGAGAATATCGTCGTCGTCGATTTCCTCATAAATCTCAATATAATCTTCCGAAAGGTCGCGGCGGTTAATGTCTGTAACGCCCAGCAGCAGGTATAGACGTTTTTGAAAGGCCGAAATATTGTCAGTATCCCAAAGGTTTTCCGGCGGTTGGTTCAGGTAATTGAAACTTCGCGGGCGCTCATAACTGGTTTTTGCGTATTGATTGAGAAAGGAAGTTTTGGTTTTGATGACCGCTCCTTCAGCAAATTGCCCGTAGATTTTAGACATTAAAAAAGCATATTCCCCAAAATTCTCTGCGAATCGGCTCAGGAGGTGATCCAACACTTGGTTGCGTTTGCTGTTGTTTCCGCTTGATACATCCCTAAAGAATTCTTCGGAAAGTACTTCGGTGTTTTGAAAATCGAGATCGTCAAAAAGGGAATCAATTCCCTGAAGGTCTTCCACGGCTTGGGCAAAATAATTACGGGATTCTTTTCCGCTCACGGAAAATTGATCGGCAAACTTTTCAAGATGGGCGAAATAATTGGCCAAAACCTGATCGAAAAACAACAGGTAGCCCTTAAGCTGTTTTGCTTTTGCCCGCTCTGCTGTGGTGGCGTTGCTTTTCAGTCCATACGGTCCAATACCGTAAACTTCCGGGAAATCGTTTTGTATGCTGGTGGTGCTGCCTACTTGGGTATAGGGCATTTGGGAAAGGGGCAGTTTTTTTACCGCTTTAGCGATTTCATCCAAATCAGCAGCAAGGTCGTCACGCATTTTATTTTTAAAACTAGTAACCCGGCCTTCGTCAATATTCAGCGGGATCAGGCCTTTAAAAAAGCTCCACGAACTCTTATCACAAATCGCGGGTTTCTTGCCTACGTCAATGCAGATTACCCATTCTGAGCCGTCTGGGGTGTCATCGTTACAGGCACCCATGGTGATGTCCTTGATGACCTTTACACCTTCCACCTTCATAATCAAATTAATCAAATCAGACTGGCGGACTTCGGATTTTAGACTAGCCTTTAGGACTTCGTCATTGTCTAGAAAACCATTGTTGAGCAGCGGTCCGTTAAAAATTTCAGTCGTTGGTTTGCCTTGTTCCAAAAGGGTAGCCAGGGTTTTCGGCTGAATGGATGGCGAAAAATAATCTTCGATCGCCAGCAGGATTTTGGCCTTGACCTCGTCCTCATCATACTCCCGGTGCAGTTCTATTTCGGCACAGATTTTTACCTCCTGTTCACCCACGGGATCGATATGGATCAAATCTTCGCACAGGTTTCGGTTCTGATGGTATTTTGCCTGAATCACTTTTATGAGTTCCTCAAAGTCATAACCGTCTTCCGCATCCACGATCAAATCGTAAAGTCCGTTGAGCTGAAATTCCTGTTGGTCTTCCTCTTTTAAATAGGAATATTCCGGTTTTTTCAGGAAGGACTGATAAGCCAATTGGCTGTCCTTGCAGTTGGCGAAAACGGTTCTTTTGTGTTTGGAAAACCAAGCATTGCGAACGCCGGGGATGTCTATAAACAGTTTGCGGTAATCGAGATGGGTGAGTGGCCGGCAGGTTAAAATTTCGTGAGCTTCGTGAAATTGTGTTTGGATGCCTCCATTTTGTGATGCCAGCAGTTCTTCCATAGGTAAATGGATGCGGTGTCCCAGATCGGTAATGGCATAGCAAAGCATTTCAAGTACGGTAATGCCCGGATCGTGCGCATTGTAATCTGTCCACAAAGCGCTGCCCATTTGCTCGATATAGGTAATGCCCAACTTCCGCAGATATGCAAAATCACGATCATCAGCAGTGGCCGTATTTTTAGCGAGGGTGATATTTTCCTTTTCGTTTAGCATGGTTCACTTACGCTGGTTGTTGATGCCGGGGAGCATTCAGAAATATGCAGGTTGACGATATGGTTCTTGTCTGCGACCAAAATCGCCTTTGGGTTGCTGGGTGCTACTTTACTTTTAAAGAGGTCTTGATGTTTTAGGGTAACGTCTGTGAGGTACTCCACATAATCCAAATCTTCCAGATATTTTATAAGCAAGCTTTTGTGCAGGCTTACACCGAAAATAATCCCGGCAGTTTCCGCATACGCCCAGGGCGACAAATATTTTTTGATGTCCTCTTGCAGCCGGTTGAGGTGAAACTGCTCGTCGAGTCCAGGTTTAAATTTAGCTTTCAAGCTTACCTGAACTTTCTCATATTCCGGATTGATGACTTTTGGCCGGACGAAATAGGACGTTCTTTGATCCAAAAAAGTCATAATCTCATTGAGCTTCGCCTGACTTATGCGCGGTTCAAAGGGATCAAAAACATTCTGATTAATGATGTCCGGTACGACCACCACGGTCACCTTGCCCGGCGAATTAAAATGATCGCAGCAGGTATGATTGAGGCATTTTACTTTGTAGATCTTCGGAAAGTGCTGCAGTACGAGGTGCTCATAATCCCAGAGCGTGAGCGCACGATCCTTGTGTCGCAAACGCTCGCTGACCCTGCGATAGTAATTTTCCTGGGTTTCTTCAGGTCGGCCGCCAAAACTGGCATAGGGTTGCTGCACTTTTTTGACGGAAGGACTCCGCGGAATCAATTTGGAAATTGTCTCTGCCGGAAGTCCGGTTTTTAATTGGGAAAGTTCATTTTCCTGATTGCTAAAGGTAGCGAGCTGTGCCTGCGCATGAATATTCAGGAACCGGCAGACAACATCAAATTCCCTTGCGGTGTGTGCTTTGATCCAGATTTTGCCGGCAGGCATCAAAGCGTGTTCGGTGGTAACCGAAGCTGGCAATGCCAAAGAAATAATTCCAGTTTTCAGGAAATTATCGGTTGAGTTCTGGATGATCGCACTTTTTGAAAAGGGCAGCCAGTCATCACCTGAAAGGTAAGACCAACTGATTTTTTCACCGGGTTGAAGACTTTCCTTTTGGGTATTTTCAGTGCCTTCAAGAAGTTGAAAGAGCAGGCTGATATTCTGGTTGGGCTGGGCGTTTTCGAGACCAATAAATAGGTTTCCGCCAGAATTGATCTCCGGAAATAGCGTATCTGATTTCTTTTCGCCGAAAGGCAACACGTGAAAGATTTCAATTTTTTCAACTCCGTCACTCGAGATACCACTGTCAAAATTAAGGCTCTGCGTGGCGGAATAATCCATGGTCAGGCTTTCTAGAAATGGCGTATAGGGTTCTTGTGGAACTACGGCAGTGCCTTCGGTTTCTCGAAATGCCAGCGCATACAACCTTGGAAACAGTTCGTGGTAAAACGAATTGTTGAGTGCCAATTTTAGCGGACCGCTGTTGGGCTCTGCGCCCAGTTCTTCGTCCGTTACCAAATTTATGGTTTGGCTTTTGTCCTCATTGTCCTCATCAAATAGAGGGTATTCATCCACGGAGTTTGTTGTAGTACTCAGCGGTGTGGTTTTTTTGTTTTTGAGCGAAAGGTTCGTACTAAAGTGCTCGGGGCCATCCACCAATGGGTCGGTAATTTCCGATAGGGGTTTAGCACAGCCATCAGCGGCATTGCAGTAGGCCTGATAACGGTCTTCCAGACTTTCCGGTAGGTTGAGCCATTTTAGTTTTAAGGAAGCGGTGGTCCATCTTTTCGAAAACATTTCGGCACTGTCAACTTCAAAAGCTGATTTTTTAAAAGGCCGTGGGCTGAATGGATAAAAAGGTTTTTTAGCATTGATCGCTCCCAAATCGTTGGCCAATTGCAAGTCACTCACCCCGGAAACTTGAACGTCAATGGCAACTGCGCGGAGTTTAATACCGCCCAACTGCTGGCTGAGCGCGTAGCCTTCCGCGGATGCGGTATCGATCATCAATTTCACGAGTGGGAGGGAAGTAGCAAAATTAGCAAGATGGATTTCTGAATCAAAAGGCATTACTGCTGGGTGACCCTTACTCAATAAAAACGAAAAAACAAGCGACGGCACTGAAACCGAACTGTCCACACGGGATTTAAATGGCCCAGCTGATTCATTGATCAATGGCAACGGCCCGATCCAGTCTTTTTCTCCGGTGACATACAGCTCTATGCGGTTCACCAAAACCTCCGAAGAAATTGAGATGGACTTATCCAATCCGCAGGTGATGCGTACTTTTCGGGTGCCTTCCTGCATATTAAAAATGGGTGCGGCAACGGCCATTCCCAAAGTGGCATCGGGTATTGACGGGCGATCGAGGTAAGTTTCAGGATAGCCAAAAGGCCACCAGGATTTATTTTCCTTTAGGGGTTCGCCATTTCCATCAAGGCTATTTACTTCTTCGGCAAACTTGATTTTACCGAGACTTGTATCGTGATACATACTTTTAATAGTGGAAACCTGCGCGCGGTTGATCATGACCTGACCGTTGGTTTTATAGATGAGCGGTTTGCCATTGGGATCTTTTCCGGCGTCCGCTTGAGTTTCTAGCGGGACGGCAAATTGTGTCAGGTTTTTGGCGAGCTCAAAAAGTAGGTGTACTTGATCTTCTTCGGCCTCTTTTTTGGCAATCTGTAAAACCTCGGAGTAATAATAGTCGAGGTGTCTTTCGGTCAGCTGATTAAAGCGCTCGCGCGAAAGTTCGAGCAGTTTGAGAAACGTTATAAATAAGGTAAGGTGCGGCGTGACGTTTTTGTTTTTTTCGCCTTCGGAAATAAATTTTTTAAGTGTTACAAGATCACCTGCTTTAAAAAACCGCTGCCAGTTGCCCACCGGAATGTCCTGGCTTTCCACACCAAAAAAACGGATATGATCGGCAAAGCTGTATGCGAGCTGCAGCCAATTTTCGACAGTGAGGTCTTGCAGTTCAAAACTATCGGGAAGCAACCGGGCAAGCAAACGCTCCGCTTGCGAGGTACCGCCGCGTGAGGTCAAAAAGCCATCGTCGCACTTCTTTGCCATAGGTTTTTAGATTTCGCTACCTTCTTGTTTATAAAGTGGATACACCATATTGCCACGGGCATTGGTCGTGCGTACGGTATATTCAATTAAAATCAGGATTTCCCCTGCCAGTTCGTTGCTGCGGTCAAATTCTATCAACTCCACATCTATGCGCTGCTCGTGGTAGAGAATAGCGGTGCGGATGCGTTCGTTGATGTAAGTCCTCGTGGTTAGGTCCATACTTTCAAAGACCATATCCTCAAGGTCGCAGCCGTACTCTGGCAGCATCACCCTTTCTCCAAGTTTTGTACTGAGGAGGATATGCAGGCTTTGGTTAATATCTGTCATACCAGAGGCCATCTCCACCTTGTCTGAACTGGGTTTAAATTCTGGAGGAAACCCCCAGCCAGTACCGATTATTTTTGAGTCTAAATTCATTGGTGTTGCATTAATGTTTTAAAATTGTTCATCAACCGATGAGTACCGAAGGCTCACCGCCCAGAATAGTCCCACCGTGAGCCGTGCTGTCGCCCATTCTTGCTGCTTGCATTCCTTCGATAAATACCGTCCCAGAACCCATAACAATACTATCTGGCGGACCGGTGCAAACTGCCATATCGCCGACCTTTGCGGCAGGAATCCCACCAATTAAAACGGTAGATGCTCCCGGAGGAAGAATCGGGCCACCCACGTGCGGTACCGCGCCGGGATTGAGCATCGGGCAAATGTGATTGTCAGTTATTCTAGCTGCTGGGGGCATAAACCTATTATTCCTATTAATATTATTATGATTGTTATTGTCTCATATTATTGTTGAATTCCCTGATTCTAATTGATTTGAACTAATGATCCTTTAACAACGGCGATGGCGCTTGATGAAAATTCTGCACCGGAGGCTCCTTCGGCTTTGAGCTGCAGGTTGGCTTTTACATTTATATTTTTTCCTTCCATATTGATATCGCCAGTTGCCTTTAAGTTGATGTCTGCAGCGGATTCCAAATCAATACCGCTGTCTGACAGTTTTATGCTATGTTGACCGTCCTTGATCAGGATTTCACCGGCATCATCATTTAGAGTAAATTCCCTGCCATCAGGAGTGGTGATAATTACTGATTTTTTTTCGTCGTTGAACAAAAATGTTATGCCGCTACGGGTCACAAAACCTTTCTCGTGATTATCGTCTGAGGTTTCTAATGGGGCAGCATTTGCACTGCTATGCAGGCCGCCCAGGACCACCGCGTCATTGGGATCATCATTGATAAAGCCCACGATTACTTCGTCGTCAATTTCAGGTCGGAAAAATGAGCCGCGGTTGTTGCCAGCGTCCAGCAGTGCCACTCGCGCCCAGGTACCTTCTTGTTCTTGATTGATAATGGGCAGTCGCACTAATATGCGGTCTTCTCCTTCCGGGTCATCCTGCAATTGGGTGACCATGCCAATCTGAAGTCCGGATATCGCAGGTAGTATTCCGGAGGCTGGTGGTGTGTTGACCTCAAATGTCTCGCTGAACCATTTTGGGTCCAAACCAAACTGAGCATCTACGGTCCAGTTTCCAGAGGTAATCTCGTGCCGAACGCCTGAAACGTATATGTTTCCGTTGAAGCGGTCGCCTACGCCTTCCAGTTTTAAAACGGTGTCCGGTTTTATGGTGTCAGTTCCTTGTACTTTCACCCTTCCGCGGATGCGGGACAATTCCTGAAACAGGCTTTTTGAATCTGCCCAGGATTGAAGTTCTACATCAGGCATGTGTCCACCGTGGCGTAATTGCAGATCATCAAGGTCTATAACTTCGGCGAGTTGTGATTTAGTAAGGTTGCCATTGAGTGCTACTCCTTGATCAGCAGCATCTACTTCAATGAGTTCCTGATCTGTGGCATTCCATGATTTAGCCGAGATTTTTTCCAGTTGGTTTCTGGCGTCGATTTCCCCATCAAAATTAATTATGTTGGCCCCGAAAGCAACGGTTTCCAAGGGTTCCTGATCAATACCCGGTGCTTTTATGCTGATGCTTCCGTTTTCGACCCAAGTAATTTTTCCATTAGCCTGCGCCCTAAGCATCATAAAATCCCAATCGGATGCTTCAAACTGCACCATCTGTGGATGTATGGTTTCGGTAGCTTCGGCGTCTATGCTGAGGTCTCCATACTTACTGACGAGTTCTTCCATGATTTCAGCATCAGAACTTTCGTAGAAATAGGCACTTTTTCGACCCACGGTCATTTTTACAAATACGTCCTTACATTCCACAAACAGACCTGAAAACCCTTCACGAATCTTAATGCTGTGCTTGATCACAATTCCTTTAAAAATGACCTGCTCGTCGTTGTGGTAACCGGTGAGGATCTCGATTTCACTGCCGGGTATCAAGAGGTCGGTATTGCTCAGCTCAAAGTCTTGTGAGGCCGGATCGCCATCAAGAACCGCAAGTTGGGCGTACGGAATTCTGTTTAACTCGTTATTGACCACAATCGATTTTACCGGATATCGGGAGGACAGTTCCGTGCCGTTGACCAAAATAGTGGTGGTCACCAGATCTGGATTTTGAGCGGTCGATATGATCCTTGAGTTGTTCACAAATGTCTTTTATAATATTTAAGCTTCCGAAAGCGGTGGAAAGAATATTTCCTGCCCCGGAGTCAGTTTTCTAAAATTCCTGATGCCGTTTACCCGCGCCACTTCCAGATAATATTTTGGGTCCCCGTAAATGCGATGGGTCATCAAAGGGAGCGTATCTCCCTCGTGTACCGTCCGGATGTGGGTGAGGTCCGGCGAATTGTTGTTTTCCTTGGCGATGCGGAGGTCTTCGTCCAGGGTCTGTTTAAATTTGGCGCTGATCGTCGCCCGGATTGGGGCGCCCAATGAATTAAACAATTGGTGGTTGATGGTCATTTCGACCAAAACACATTTAAAGATCAACGTGCCCCAGATGATCAGCAGGTAATGCGGTTTGTGGGTTTCGCCATCATAGTCGAGCACCACACGTTTAAAATGCTCAATATCCGGAAGGATACCCACTCCGGGAATGCTGGGATATCCCGGAAGCACCCCACTGCGATCCAGCAGAATATCCAAGTTGAGGTCCTGCGGAAGGATTTTATCAAACTTGGGTGATGCTGCACTCGTGCCAGATGCCTGCGCCTCTTGATACGAAACCTTATAATCAAGCTTATAACTATCTGGGTTCATCGGCGAACTGAAAAAACCAAAGAGAGCAGGTCGCCTAAAAGTAATGTCCTTAAAGGCAGTTATTTTAAGTTTGGTAAGTTGGCCCAGTTCCATAATCAGCGTTCGGTTTTTCTTCGGTCAATCTGCATCATTTGCTCCAGGCATTCTGCAATGATTTTTTCCTTTTTCTTTTGGGATACTTCGCCGGTCGGTCTGGTTGTCGTGCCGGCATCAGCGACATTGATCTTGATGTGGAGTTCCTTTATTTCGATGGGCATGGTTTTAGGTTTTAAAGTAGCGGTAGGCGAGTTCGATGGTTTCTATAACTACCGAGTTTTTTTCGGCATCAAATTCTGAAACGGACCATTTTACGGGATAGGCGTGAACGACATTCCATGTCGTAAGCGGCTCGTGCTCGTTGTTGAGCAGTTTTACGGTAAGGTCCGTCGGTTTGAACACAAAATTCTCAATGGCGTTGCGGCACCAAGTAATGAGTTTTGAATCAGTAATCAAACCGCGCTTTAAAACCAGATTGGGATAGGTGGCCCGCAATGGCAGTTTGTGCTTAAAGCGGTTCTCGCCACCTTCGGTGATCTCTTCTGTGGTCATTTCTGCCGAAAGCCCGCTGACACTCTGAAACTGAAAGTCAACTTCCTGATCTGTAATACCAAAAAATTCTACCTTAAAATGAAATCCTACCGGTGGATAGCTCATCGACATCCCTATTCATTTTGTATGACCAGCCCCTCGTGCGCAATTTCGATAGATTCTATGGCGACCTCGCTGGCATCTCCTTTAAGATCGGTACTCTGTACTTTAATGGGAAAAGCGTTTTTAACTTTCCACACAACGACCGGCTCGTGCTCTTCGTTGAGCAGTGAAATGGTAATATCACGACGTTCGATGGTATTGAGCTTGACGGTGTTCCACCATGTGAAATACTCGTTATCCCCTTGAAATGTACCGCGTTTTAAGGTGATGTTACTATACTTCTGCATGCCAGGCATTTTAATCTTGCTGTATTCCGGGCTGGCTCCCTGCCGGTATTCTATGGGTTCGGTTTCTACATCGAGACCGGAAACTTCGGTAAAGCCGATGTTGGTTCCGCCCCACTCAACGGCAAAGTGGAATTTGACTAATGGATATGGTGTTGACATACGATTGGTTTTTTGTGTTGTAATTTGGTTTGATAGAACCTTGTTATTTTCGCTTACGCGAAAGTTTTTCAGTTCAGGAAAATGTGGAGGTTTTAAATCTCAGTCACGATTCCTATGATTCCTGCATTTTGTGAGAGAACTTAAGTACGATGAATTCGGCTGGACGCACGACTGCCATACCTATTTCTATTGCCATCAGTCCGTTAAGGATGTCTTCTGCGGTCATCGTCTGGCCTAAACCAACACGAACGAAAAAGGCGTTTTCAGGTTTGGCACCTGCCAGGGCACCAGCGCGCCACTGCAGGTTGAGAAAATTCTCAATCATCGCGCGTACCTTGACCCAAGTATTGGCATCGTTGGGTTCAAAAACAAATTGTTCGGTAGCTTTTTTTACTGATTCCTCGACCATATTGAAAAACCTCCTTACCGAAACATAGCGCCACTCATTATCATTTCCGGCGAGCGTACGTGCCCCCCAAACGAGAATACCCTTGCCCGTAAAACTGCGAATGACGTTGATTGATTTGCCTGTAGTGTGAACATTCAAGTCCTGCTGCTCGTCTGAAGTTACCTTGCGGGTAGCTTCCACGACATAGTTCAAACCAACATTGGCCGGGGCTTTCCAGACACCGCGATCGCCATCGACCCGTGCATAAACACCTGCCATCGTTGCACTGGGCGGAAGGGTGAGCGGCAACGCATTGATCGCGGCCAGAATTTTGTTGTAGGTTGCATTGTCAAAATTCTCGGCAGCGCTGAGGGAACGGCCATTCAAGGTACCGTTGTTCTTATCCTTGCCTTCTACCTTTTTAATCTCGGTGGCTGCTGCGGTCATTTGAGTCGCTAGGTCTCCAAATGCCGTGGTAGGTTCTGATGTAATTCCGGTTTGAATATCCAACGGGGTATAGTCAACCAGTTTTTTAAGTTCGGTATCAAAATTCAGCGCGTTTACGTCCAGCAGGTTCCTTATTTTGGTATCTGTGTCTGCCTGCTGCATTTTTTCCCGAAGGTTTTTCAGATTGTCATATACTTCATCGATTTTATCCGCTCCTTCAAAGTTTTGGTTGAAGGTATCTATCGCAGCGTCAATAGAAGCCTGAATGGCCGGATCTTCTTCTTTTACGGTTTCCGCGGCTGCGACAGCTTCTCCTTTTAAACTATCGCCAAAGTTCACGAGACTTTTCAGGGAATTTAAAACCAGCTCGAGGGAATCGAGAAATGCTTTTTTCTTTGTTGGATTTTGGTTGAAGTTACCTGGAAGGTCAAAGCCTGTTGCATTATACATCGTCATATAAAGGTCACTTAGATAACCGGATATTTCATCAGTTGCAGCATCATAGGCATAGAGATCAGAAATTTTAGCGGGCAGCCCAGCTCCCAGATCTTCTATTTTTGCGAGTTCGGCCTTTATGGTTTCATAGGCGTCGGCATTATAGGAATAATGGGAAACGGTAATTGTTCTGGGATCATATTTGTAATCCAAACTGGTTTTTAGGAATGGATAGTACACCGCGCCGTATTTCAGGTAATCCTTCTCGAGGTTCAGCTTTTCCCGAAGTGCGGCAACATTGGCATCGGTAGGACTGCTGCCATCAACCGCCTGTGGATCGATTATGGTAAAACGGTCCTGTAATTTGTTGCACTGCATCAAGGCACTGTTATAGAGCCCATAAAAATCATCTACGTTGCCTATAGCCGTTGCGTCCGGAAAGACGAGCAAGGTAGGTTCATCATATTTTTCAATTGCTGCAAGCCCGTCAAGCATTGCCGCGGTTCCAGTAATGGCGGTTACTTGGGGGTCTGCTTCTGCACGATTATCGCCATAGCGCCCTACGCTCACAATATAGCAGGGGCCACCGCCATTGGCAAAATACATCTGCATGGAATAGTACATTAGGAACGGTGATTTTGTGGTGGGCTGATCGACAATAATGTCTGTGTTTTTACCGCCGTCGATGAGCGTATCATTGATGGTAACCTGAATGGTGGTCTCGGGCTGGGCGTTTCCAAAATACATTACATATTCCAGCAGTGAAGAAATGCGTGTTGGGATGCCGTTGAGGTCGCCCCTTAGGTCTTTGGTTGCTTTTTCGGTATAACCAATGAACGCCGGGATCGCGGTTGCCACTTGCGCTACCGAGGGAGGGAAGATACTTATCTCCTCCACATAGACGCCAGGCGTTTTATAAGTTGCTGCCATAATGATATAGGTTAGTTGATATAGGTTTCAGAAAATGTTTTGAGTATTTTACCATTGGAGTCTTTTTGGTAAGCGACACTGGATGGTTGGGCGGCGGGATAGGTAGTCCCGCCATTGGCTACTTGGACAATGCCTTGTTTTACCAGAGGTTTCAGGTTAGGCTCTGTATTGAAAACCGGGGTTTTTTGTGAGTTTTTATAGTATCTCCAGAAAGTTTTTTTGTTTTGAAACCGAAGCGTGAAAGATGCCGTTTCCTGTGGTAGTTTTCCATTGGTAAGAATCAGATTTTTAGTTGCGTCTTCGCCCTTGATTTTCATGGAAACCATCCCGATCAATTCCTGATTTGCTTGATATTTGAAAATTTGTGGAATATTAATGGCAGGATTGCTGACTGCATAGTTTTCCGCATAGGTTTTAGTAGAAGTTTTTGGAATCAACGGAAAACTGCCGTTTAGTCCAGGAAGTCTATAATTGCCCACAAGTAATGGCTGTTCTGAAAAGAGTTTGGAATAATTGTAGAAAAGTGGGTCTGTTGCCGTTAAGGCAAAATCAAGCTGCAGATCATCTGCCAGTGCTATTAAAGGCCTGAACGATCGGGATGCGCCGTTAAGTTCTTTGGCCCTTATTAAAATAACAAACCCATCGTTGACCCATTTAAAAAGCAGCCGTTGGTTTTTTATGTGCTGTACCGTTCTCATAAGCGGTTTCACCTGAATAAATTGCCTGAGGTTGTACCCTTGCAATTGTCTTTTTTCCAGATCTGGGCTATCATCAAATGGTACTTCGCCATCGTCAAGATGATAATGATGCAATAAGCGGAGTTTAAAGAGTGTTCTATAAAAAATTCGATGACTCATTGGTTTTTATTGGCTAGGGTAGTATCAACTATGGTTATACGTTCTGTGATACCCAGTGTATGCTTACGTTGCAATTGCAGCAGGCTCAATTTGTAAACAGCACTGGGATAGGAGCGCCCACCTAGAGAACCCCATATATGGTTCAGTTCCTCAAACGATGTAGTTTTAAGTGAAACTGAGAATTTAAAATTATCAATGGCCTGCATAATCGTGGTGTTCTTCGAGAATACTGTATTGGTCTGTGTAAAAACCTGCTTGCCTTGAAAAAATTCAATAATCGCCGAAAGTGTCCTCAGGGAACTGGCATAATCGTTTCGGTTGCAACATAGCAATAAGTACAGATTGAGATGTACGGGGTTGTTTTGGTTGATGAACCTATCATTTTCGATAGTTGGAAAACGCTTGTTTTTAAGTGCTGTTTCTTCTTCCATATTTAGAAGGGTAATAATGACCTTATCGTCCAGTTCTTGATTGGCGTCCTCTGGATCATCTTTGAATTGGGCAACATTTCCCACCGCTACATTGTTTTCGCCCAAGCCATTTTCGTCAAGATAATTGGCAACCTGCTCTCTTAGTATTTCAATGGTCTCGTATATCAAAATCCTCAATTGAGATTCAAAGTTAATTTTACAAGTCACTAATGTACAAAGGATTTTGACTGAATCAAAGAGAGTGTTAACCTTTTTTTATGATAGGTCGAAGCCTTGCTATAAAAGGGATTTTACCCCTTTCTGCAAGTCCACTTGTTAAAATTTAACAATTTGGACTATTTTAGTAAACTATTAAACGAACCCCATAGTATGTTATGAATAAACCAAAACTTATTGCCTTAACGGCATTAGCTGTCTTATCCCTGAACTTTGTTTCTTGCAATAACCACCAAAAAAAGGAAGATCAGGAGGAGGTTGCTCCCCCAAATGGGGTGATTGACTCCAAACGTGCACTATTATTACAAGAAACATATACCAAGACGCGTTATGATACCTTGACCAAATATCTTAAGATGGAGGATAACCGCTCGGTTTGGTTTCCCCTCGAGGAAGTGGAAAACTATCTAAAATATGCAAGGCAAGAAGCTGCCAAAAACAATGAAAACGTGACCGGGATGCGCATTTATATGGGAGCATATCCAGCGGATGACAACGATGAAACACGAGCCGGTTACAGTACGGTATTTATAGTTCCTACCGGAAAAAGTTCTAAAAATACAGGAAGTGTGTTTTCTGTGTTTCAGTTGGGTGTAGGGGACCTAGACGTGAGTCCATTAAACTCCGGCCATACCGGTAATCCGCCGAATGGAACCTACCAATAAAAAAGCATAAAAAAAATGGAGGACCTTGCCGCACATTCACAATATGTAGAACTGGTGGCTGCGTTGATAGGTTTGATAATGTATAAACATTATAAAGGAACCCAACTGGTCTATTTTCTGATCTTACTTTGGTATGTGACCATTAATGAGTTTTTTGCTGGCATAAGCTATCCCGTATTCGGTATTCCCAATTACATTCCCTACAATATTTATTATGGGATTAACTTTGTGTTTTTTTTATGGTGGTACCGCAGTCTCATAAGCTGGAAGAATGGTAAGAAAGCACTTCTGTTTTTTATGCTGATTTTTCTTACAGGATATCTTGTGGATTCTATGTTTCTTAATGATATTGTCTATAGGTACCTCACCTACGCTTTCACTGCGGGCACGGTTTTGCTTATACTCTGTGTCGCCATTTATTTTATGGACAGGCTTTATAGGGATGCTGTATTTAACATCACTGCATCCCCATATTTCTGGATTTCATTTGGTGTGCTTTTTTATTGTGTCGCTTATCTCCCTTTTCTCGTTGCCTATAGGTTTATGGAATCAAATTATGGAGAAATTAGGAGTGTGGTACTGTTTATAGTCAACGTTATTCAATATTGCTGTTTTGCGGTGGCTTTTATCAAGGGAAGGCAAGCGAAGGAAGAATATCCGGCGGTCTATGACTAAAGATTTTTATCTTACTGTAGTGCTTTGCGCAGCTGGACTTTTGATTATAGCCGCATTATCATTGTTTGCCCTGATTTATGGTCTTAACCAAAAATTATTCAGTCTTCGTAAAAATAAAAACCCAAACTGATGTCCCAAAGCAGTGATTTTATAGAATCTGATGATCTCAAGCTGCTTGTGGTCGCCTCAAGTGTGGTCCTAATCATATTTTTGGTCGTCATCATCGTTTTGTACGTAGTCTTTCAGAATCGAAAAGTCACGATAATACAGGAGCGCAATGCCGCTGAAAAAAAGTATCTTAAAGAAGTTGCAATTACTCAAAATGAAATCCGCGAAAATACGCTGAAAAACCTGAGTTGGGAGCTACACGATAATATTGGCCAGTTGCTATCGGTGGCCAAAATGCAACTTAACATATTGCAGACCACACACCAGAATCCTGAACAAATAAACGAAATCAATGAAGTTGTTGGTCAATCACTACAGGAAGTACGCTCATTATCCAAAGGACTGAACAATGAAGTCATCAGCAAGGAAGGCCTGATCAGTTCGGTACAGGCAGAACTGGATCGTTTTCAAAGGCTCAAATTTATAGAAACACAAATGCAGGTAAAGGGGATAAAGTGGCTCGTTCCCAAAAACGATGGTATCATGCTTTTCCGGATTATTCAGGAATTTTTGAGCAACGTAATAAAGCACGCCAGCGCAACCCATCTTACTGTGGATTTTCAGTTTGATGAGCTGGAATTAAAAATCAAATTAAAGGACGATGGCGTAGGATTCGACTATAAGAAGGTGAAGCAGAACTCAGGGACTGTTAACATGAAAGCACGGGCCAAACTGGTAGGGGCCAAGTTTGATCTAAGGTCTAAAGAAAACATAGGTACTCAACTGGAACTTCGTTATCCCAAGGACTCAGTCAAAAAGTTTGATCATTTAAAAGATTGACGTTATAAGTTGTTTACCTTTAAGAATTCATAACACCAATTGTAAAAATGGCAACTCCCAGCATAAGATCAAAATACACCGTTGGTATCGTGGACGACCACGTATTGTTTGCGAAATCCTTAGATGGTCTGATCAATACATTCAAAGATTTTACGGTTAGTTTTGTCGCGCGCAATGGTAATGACATGATCAGCAAGCTTGATGTGGATTCTAGACATCCAGATGTCATTTTGCTAGATATCAATATGCCGATTATGAACGGTCCGGAGACCTTGAAATGGCTGGAAGAAAATCAGATCACAAGCCGTGTACTCGCCTTGTCCATGGATGATGGCGAGGAAACTATCATCAATATGTTGAGCTTGGGTGCAAAAGGGTATCTGCTTAAAGACATTCATCCGGACACCCTTAAAACAGCCCTTTGCGAAACCATCAATAAAGGACATTACTACTCTGACCAGGTCACCGAAGCATTGTTGCACGGCGTAAATAAGAAGGAACAAGTCGATCTGCGCGAGCAGTTCACAGATCGGGAACTCCAATTTCTGGAACTGGCTTGCTCAGACAAACCGTACAAGGAAATTGCAGACATTATGTGCTTAAGTCCTAAGACTATAGACAATTACCGGGATACCCTTTTTAAAAAGCTTGAAGTACGTAGCCGCATCGGTATGGTTCTATACGCCCTAAAGCACGAGTTGGTCAAGCAATGATCAAGAGCACGTCTATCTCAGGTTTGCGAGAAGTATAGTAGACTTTTGAGGATACTCTTGGGTTGACATAATTATCTCCGAATAGTTGATACCTATTTTTGACAAGTATTGGGTTTAGTAAACTTTTGACGCTTATCTTTCTGATTTTCATTGTCTTGATAGCGTCGGGTATAAAATGGGAATTGACCGCGACTTTTTATTTCTTGTTTGTAATGTCTGAATTTTGTTAATTTCGGAATACATTATTTACTATGGAATTAAACAGTTTTAGTAAGCAGGTCACTCAGGATCCAACACAACCGGGTGCACAGGCTATGCTCCACGCCATCGGGCTTACCGATGAAGACTTCAAAAAACCTTTTGTGGGAATTGCAAGTACAGGTTATCAAGGAAACCCTTGTAACATGCACCTCAATGACCTCGCAGCAGAAATAAAAAAGGGGATCGACGCTACAGATTTGGTTGGGTTGATCTTCAATACCATTGGTGTCAGTGACGGGATTTCCATGGGTACACCGGGGATGCGTTTTTCACTTCCGTCACGGGATGTGATCGCAGATTCTGTGGAAACAGTGGTGCAAGCGATGTGCTACGACGCTGTCGTGACGGTGGTGGGATGTGATAAGAATATGCCTGGTGCCCTGATGGCGATGCTTCGGTTGGACCGTCCCTCCATTCTGGTTTATGGCGGAACGATCGCACCCGGGTGCCATAACAATAAAAAACTCGATGTGGTTTCTGCTTTTGAAGCTTGGGGCGAAAAGGTCGCAGGCACGATGAAGGAGGAAGAATTCAAGGCTATCGTACACAATGCGTGTCCGGGTGCTGGGGCTTGCGGGGGTATGTACACCGCCAACACCATGGCTTCGGCGATAGAAGTTTTGGGAATGGCGCTGCCTTACAACTCCTCAAACCCCGCAGTGAGTTCGAATAAAACCGAAGAATGTGCAGAAGTTGGAAAAGCTTTACGCAACCTTATCGAAAAAGATATTAAACCCTCTGATATTGTAACCAAAAAATCTTTGGAAAACGCCATTCGTTTGGTGATTGTACTTGGAGGTTCTACAAATGCGGTACTGCACTTCCTGGCCATTGCCAAAGCGGCAACTATCAAATTCACACTCGACGATTTTCAGCGTATTAGCGATACCACACCATTTTTGGCAGACCTCAAACCAAGCGGAAAGTTCCTGATGGAAGACTTGCATAACGTGGGAGGTATACCCGCAGTACTAAAGTATATGTTGGAAAAAGGAATGCTTCACGGCGATTGCCTTACCGTTACCGGAAAAACATTGGCTGAAAACCTCGCCGGTGTACCCGCACTTAAAGAAGGTCAAAAAATTGTTATGCCCGTCGAAAACCCAATCAAAAAGACAGGGCATTTGCGCATCTTAAGTGGTAATTTAGCCGAAAAAGGAAGCGTAGCTAAAATCACTGGAAAAGAAGGACTTCGGTTTCAAGGAAAGGCAAAAGTGTTTGAGGGCGAATATGCTGCAAATGAAGGTATCGGCAAAGGTTTGGTAGAAAAAGGCGATGTAGTCGTCATTCGGTATGAGGGTCCCAAAGGTGGCCCCGGGATGCCAGAAATGCTAAAACCTACTGCTGCCATTATGGGTGCAGGTCTGGGCAAGGATGTCGCGCTGATTACAGACGGGAGATTTTCCGGTGGAACCCACGGCTTTGTCGTAGGTCACATAACGCCAGAGGCCCAGGAAGGTGGAACGATTGCACTTCTCAAGGATGGTGATGTGATCACTATCGATGCTGAAACCAATACCATCACCGTAGATATTGATGATGAAGAATTGATCAAACGAAAGAAAAACTGGCAGGCACCGCCATTAAAGTTCAGCAAAGGGGTGCTTTTTAAATATGCCAAAACGGTCTCATCAGCCAGTGAAGGATGCGTCACCGATGAACTTTAAAAAATTTTATTCCGCGGAAGCGTAAAAAATAGCAATTGCTTTAATTAATCCTTTGGATTATGGATACACAAACAATAAAACTCGCCTCAGAAGAAAATCAGGTAACTGAAAAAATGCCTGGCAAGGAGGCTATTTTAAAATGTCTTATAGCCGAAGGTGTAGATACGCTTTACGGTTATCCGGGAGGCGCTATCATGCCGGTTTATGATGAACTGTTCAAATATAAGGATCAGATCAATCACATATTAACACGGCACGAGCAAGGTGCCACACACGCAGCACAAGGCTACGCCCGGGTCAGTGGAAGGGTAGGTGTTGCAATCGCAACCTCGGGGCCCGGAGCGACCAACTTGATTACCGGCATTGCCGATGCGCAGATTGACTCCACGCCTATGGTCTGTATCACTGGCCAAGTGGCTTCCGGACTTTTGGGCAGTGATGCATTCCAGGAGACGGACATCATTGGTATCTCGACACCAGTGACCAAATGGAATTACCAGATTACCAAAGCTTCAGAAATTCCCGAGGTAATGGCAAAGGCTTTCTACATCGCAAAAAGCGGTAGGCCAGGCCCGGTACTGATCGACATTACCAAGGATGCCCAATTCGAAGAGTTTGACTTCAGTTATAAAAAATGTACCGCAATTCGCAGTTACAAACCGGTCCCTAAATTAGATCCGGAAAGACTTGCTGAAGCGGCGACCTTGATCAATGAGGCCAAAAAGCCCTTGATCGTTTGGGGTCAGGGTGTTATTTTGGGCAGGGCCGAAGAAGAGTTTAAAGCCGTGGTTGAAAAATCTGGAGTTCCGGCTGCGTGGACGATATTAGGCGTTTCCGCGATTCCAACATCGCATCCGCTAAACGTGGGTATGGTAGGAATGCACGGAAACTATGGTCCCAATATGCTTACCAATGAGTGCGACTTACTCATTGCGATCGGGATGCGTTTTGACGACCGGGTAACCGGTGATCTCAACACTTATGCAAAACAGGCGAAGGTCATCCATTTTGAGATTGACCCCGCCGAAGTCAATAAAAATGTGACCGCAGATGTTGCCGTTTTGGGTAATTCCAAAGAAACACTGGCAGCATTGCTTCCGCTTTTGGAAAAACGCGAGCATACTGCTTGGCATCAAAAGTTTAAAGACCACGATGCCATCGAATTTGAAAAAATCATCAAAGATGACATTCATCCAACCAAAGAAGGCCTGACGATGGGCGAGGTGATCGAAGGCATAAACCAAGTGTCAAAAGGTGATGCGATTATCGTCTCTGATGTGGGACAGCACCAGATGATTGCCTGCCGTTATGCCAAGTTCAATAAAACCCAAAGCAATGTGACTTCTGGTGGGTTGGGTACCATGGGCTTTGCACTTCCTGCGGCCATAGGTGCGCAGATGGGTGCACCAGACCGTCCTGTGGTTGCGATCATAGGCGACGGTGGCTATCAGATGACCATTCAAGAGCTGGGGACCATTTTCCAGACGCAGGTGCCGGTGAAGATCGTGGTTCTCAACAACGATTTCTTAGGAATGGTACGGCAGTGGCAGCAATTGTTTTTTGAAAAGCGTTACGCTTCCACCGAAATGGTGAACCCTGACTTTGTCGCTATTGCGAAAGGATATTTTATCGAAGCCAAAAAAGTGACCAAAAGGGAAGAACTGGCCGGTGCCATTGAAGAAATGATGGCGTGCGAAGGCCCCTATTTCCTGGAAGTTAAAGTAGAGAAAGAAGATAATGTGTTTCCGATGATTCCTTCAGGTGCGTCGGTGTCCGAAATAAGACTCGAATAGTTATGAGCGAAAATCAAACCTATACGATTTCGGTGTATTCTGAAAACAATATCGGACTGCTCAATAGGGTTTCCGCGATTTTTCAGCGCCGAAAAATGAACATTGAAAGCCTGAATATCTCGGCTTCCGAAATTCCCAACGTTTCCCGATTCACTTTGGTTGTTGATATGACCGAAGAACAGGTAAAGAAAATCATCGGTCAACTGGAAAAGCAGGTCGAAGTGATTCGGGCCTTTTATCATACGGACGAAGAAACAATCTTTTTAGAATCTGGACTTTTCAAAATAAAGAGTGAACTCCTTTTTGAAGAACGGCAGATTCAGAATATTATCAAAGAAAGTAATGCCCGGATCGTGACAGTGAACAAAGAATTTTTTGTGCTCGAAAAATCAGGACGTCGTTCTGAGATCGAATTGTTGTACCGCGAACTCGATACTTTTGGTATTATGCAGTTTACCCGCAGCGGTAGGATTTCAGTAAGTAAGGACGAGATGAAAATTTCAGCTTTGCTGGCAGAATTCGCAGATTAAATTTCGAAGAAATAAATATTTAACCATACCAAGCAATACTAATTAACCTAAATCATGAAGAATTACTTCAACACTTTGTCCTTACGTAACCAACTTGCCCAACTGGGAAAATGCCGTTTTATGAATTCGTCAGAATTTGATGGCGGCATCGAAGCCCTGGCCGGAAAAAAGGTAGTTATCGTAGGATGCGGTGCCCAGGGACTCAACCAAGGTCTCAATATGCGCGACAGCGGGCTCGACATTTCCTATGCTTTACGCGAAGGTGCTATCGAAGAACGCCGTGCTTCCTACAAAAACGCCACCGAAAATGGTTTTACGGTAGGTACTTACGACGAGCTTATCCCAACAGCTGACCTCGTCTGCAACCTGACACCGGATAAGCAGCACACCTCAGTCGTCAAAACCATTATGCCCCTGATGAAAAAAGGGGCAACTCTGGCCTACAGCCACGGTTTTAATATTGTTGAAGAAGGAATGAAAGTCCGTGAGGATATCACAGTGATTATGGTTGCGCCAAAATGCCCCGGTTCTGAAGTCCGGGAGGAATATAAACGCGGTTTTGGTGTACCTACTTTGATGGCGGTACATCCTGAAAACGATCCTGAAGGAAAGGGTTTTGATCAAGCTAAAGCGTATGCTGCCTCAACAGGAGGCCACCGCGCCGGTGTTCTGGAAAGTTCATTTGTTGCCGAAGTAAAAAGTGACCTGATGGGCGAACAGACCATTCTTTGTGGTTTGTTGCAGACAGGTTCTATACTCTGCTTTGATAAAATGGTCGAAAAGGGGATCGATGAAGGCTATGCTGCGAAATTGATTCAATATGGCTGGGAAACCATTACCGAAGCTCTTAAGCACGGCGGGATCACCACAATGATGGACCGGCTGAACAATCCATCGAAGATAAAGGCTTTTGAACTTTCGGAGGAACTTAAGGACATTATGCGACCGCTTTTTCACAAGCATATGGATGATATTATGTCTGGGCATTTTTCGAAAACCATGATGCAAGACTGGGCCAACGACGATGCCAACCTTTTAAAGTGGCGCGAGGCTACCGGAAATACCGCTTTCGAAAAAGCCGATGCCGGTAAGGTTGAAATTAGCGAACAGGAATACTTTGATCACGGTGTGTTGATGGTCGCAATGGTCAAAGCTGGTGTTGAACTCGCTTTTGAAACCATGTGCGAAGCTGGCATCATTGAGGAATCGGCGTATTATGAGTCGCTTCACGAGACTCCACTTATTGCCAATACCATAGCCCGTAAGAAGTTATTCGAGATGAACAGAATAATTAGCGACACTGCAGAATATGGATGCTACCTTTTTGATCATGCTTGCAAACCGTTGCTTTCAGACTTTATGAAGAAGGTGGATACTGATGTGATCGGCAAAGCTTTCGCAGAAGAAAACGCTGTGGACAACAAAACCTTGATCGCTGTTAACGAGGCCATCAGGAATCATCCCGTTGAAGGAGTGGGAGCTTGGTTACGGGAATCAATGATCGCGATGAAAGAAATTAAATCAGAAGCTTAATTCCCTTAAAACTAAAAAATCACTACTTGACCCTTTTGAGCCGTACATATACGCCGGCACTTGCCGACATTAAAAAAGCCGCTGAAACTTTAAAAGGCGTGGCGATGGTTACCCCATTAATGGCAAGCCGTTCGTACTCCAAAAGATTTCAAGCCAACATCTTGCTCAAAAGGGAAGACCTGCAACAGGTGCGCTCCTATAAGATTCGGGGTGCATTCAATAAGATAAGTTCGTTGAGCAAGGAAGAACGCAACTGTGGTATCGTTTGTGCCAGTGCCGGTAACCATGCGCAAGGAGTTGCCTTGGCCTGTGCCAATCTTAAAATCAAAGGGACGGTGTATATGCCAGTTCCCACACCCAAGCAAAAAACCGAACAGGTTGCTATGTTTGGCGAGGATTATGTGGAAATTATACTGGTAGGAGACACCTTTGATGATGCCTATGTCAAGGCCAAGGAAGATTGTGACGCCCTTGGTAAAATTTTTGTCCATCCCTTTGATGATGAAAAAATCATTGAAGGCCAGGCAACGGTAGGCCTCGAAATACTGGAGCAAACCCAAGTACCTATTGATTACCTGTTTGTACCTGTAGGTGGTGGTGGCCTGGCATCTGGACTGAGTACTGTTTTTCATTTGCTCTCACCAGACACAAAAGTAATTGGGGTGGAGCCAGAAGGAGCGCCTTCCATGCGTACCAGTATCATTAATCGTGAAAATACTTCACTTAGCTTAATTGACAAATTTGTGGACGGCGCAGCTGTAAAGCGGGTAGGCGATCGCACTTTTGCCATTTGCGTGGAGTACCTTGCCGATATGGTCACCGTACCCGAAGGTAAAATCTGCCAGACCATCTTAGACCTTTACAACAAGGAGGCAATTGTCGTAGAGCCTGCCGGAGCGATGACGATGGCTGTTCTAGATCAATATGCCGAAGAAATTAAAGGAAAAAACGTGGTGTGTATCGTAAGCGGTAGCAACAACGATATAACCAGGACTGCTGAAATCAAGGAGCGTGCGCTTTTGTATCAAGGGTTGAAGCATTATTTTGTGATTCGGTTTCCACAGCGGGCGGGTGCATTAAGGGAGTTTCTTAATGAAGTTTTGGGGCCTGAGGATGACATCACTTTCTTTCAGTATCAGAAAAAAACTTCACGGGAAAGAGGACCTGCAGTTGTGGGCCTCGAACTGAAAAACCCTGAAAACCTTCAGCCCTTGATAGACCGCATGAAAGTCCGTAATTTTTATGGCGATTACATCAACAATAAGCCTGATCTCTTTGAATTCTTAATATGATTTCGATCCGAAAACTTCCGTTGAGAATCTAGTTTTGGCACCAAACAATTATAAATCCAACCAAACACAGAAGCGATGACGATTTCAACCGTTACTGGCATACCTAAAAAATTTCTTACACATCCCATTGAACAACGTTCTTATCTGAGCAACGGTAAACTTCTGCATTGGGATGGTAAAACTGCCGAGGTTTTCTCTACCATTCAAACAGAGACCAATGGCAAATTAGGACCAACCCGATTGGGTTCTATCCCGGCTTTAGGTGAAAAAGAAGCACTGGAAGCTCTGGACGCCGCACATCTAGCTTACGATCGTGGTCAAGGAGAATGGCCTACTATGAAGGTGGCAGACCGCATCAAGTGTATGGAGGCTTTTGTGGAAAAAATGAAAACCAAACGGGAGCAGATCGTCAATTTGCTGATGTGGGAAATTTGCAAAAACTATCCCGATTCCCAAAAGGAATTTGATCGTACTGTAGAATACATTTATGACACGATTGAAGATTACAAAAATATGGATCGTGAGAGTGCCAAGTTCCATAAGCAAGATGGCATACATGCACACATACGTCGCGGGCCTCTGGGCGTGGTACTATGTTTAGGGCCGTACAACTATCCATTGAACGAAACATTTTGCTTGCTTATTCCCGCATTGATGATGGGCAACACAGCGGTTTTCAAGCCTGCGAAACATGGCGTCCTATTGATCACGCCTTTGCTTGAGGCCTTTCAGGAAAGTTTTCCTGCGGGGGTGGTCAATGTTGTATTTGGAAGGGGCAGGGAAGTGGCAGCCCCGATAATCCAAACCGGCAAAGTGGATGTACTGGCACTTATTGGGCACAGCTCATCGGCAAATGCGTTACAAAAACAGCACCCCAAGCAGAACCGTTTGCGGTTGGTACTGGGTCTGGAAGCTAAGAATCCCGCCATTGTCTTGCCCGATGCTGATCTGGATCTGGCTGTCGCCGAATGTATCGCGGGAACGCTTTCATTCAATGGGCAACGGTGTACGGCGCTAAAAGTGATTTATGTACACGAGAACATTGCGGAAACCTTCAACCGCAAATTTGCGGAAGCTGTGGATACCTTAAAATATGGGTTACCGTGGGAAGATGGTGTGAAATTGACACCCTTGCCCGAACCTTCAAAGCCTGATTATATACAGGAGTTGATTGATGACGCAGTTGCGAAAGGTGCTAATATCATCAACAAAAAAGGCGGTGAACGCTCGGTCAACTATATTTGGCCTGCAGTGCTGTTTCCCGTTTCGAAGGAGATGCAGGTTTACAAGGAAGAGCAGTTTGGTCCCGTGATACCCATTTTAACTTTCAAAAATATCGATGAACCCCTGAACGATATGGCTGAATCCAATTACGGCCAGCAGGTGAGTCTTTTTGGCCAAGAGGCCAAAACGCTCGCACCACTTATTGACACCTTGGTGAATTTGGTTTGCCGGGTGAACTTGAACAGCTCTTGTCAGCGCGGCCCCGATGTTTACCCGTTTACAGGTAGAAAGGACAGTGCCACCGGAACCCTGAGTGTGCACGATGCGCTACGGTCATTTTCAATCAGAACTTTCGTAGCGTCTAAGGATAATGACTATAACAACGCCATATTAAGCGAACTGATGGATTCTAAAAAATCCAATTTTGTAAGCACGGAGTATATTCTTTAAAGTTTATGAAGGTAGGATAAAATTAAAATGATCAGGATAAAATGATTTGGGTCGAGTGAACCATATGATGATCAGTAATTTGTTGAAAACATAAAAAGCCAGCGAACTTCAGTTGAGTTCGCTGGCTTTTTTTTTGGCTCAATATCGAAGATTGATACTATTAATCAAATCTTCTTACTCGCTCTATGATCGAAGTGATTACGAGTAAAAGCATTGATAATAAAAATACCTTCTGAGCGATGTCTGCTGCTGGGTCAGAACTTCCACCGTATCCTAGCACCACTGAAACAATACTGATAACGCTTAGAATAATCATCCACTTAAACATAATTCCTCCTATTTAAGATTAAACTTACGAGCCTTTCTCTAATGACTGACCCATTTTTATAAACCTTTATGATAACTTTTGCTGCTTCAAAATTTAGGGGAAAAGCAGTGCGTAATTTATTTGGTATTATAATTAATTATTTCATAAAATTTATCGCCGCTTGCGATTTTCTTCAATCAAGCCTTGTTTTCCAATTGCTCCAAATGCTTAAGTGAATCTTTTAAAAGGATTAAATGCCTAAGAATTTTGGAACTTACATCGAAGGGCATCGACTCGGTGAGCAGTAACTTTTTGTAATTGATAAAGATTTCTACATTGGTTTCTATAAGATAGCTGTACAGGTTTTTTTTAAAATTTTCTGGAAGTTCATTAAAATCATAACTTAGTTCATAATCCAAATTGTCTGAAGATGTCTCTTCGACCCCAGAAGTTTCCACACCGTATTTTGTCAATATCTCCTGTAGTTCTTCGTGGAAAATAGTGTGCAATTTGGCTTGCCTGTCCAAAAATGTTTTGGCTTTGTTTCCCAAATGCTTTGCCTCAGAAAAAGCCTTGTAGGTTGCAGCGCTATAGTTGGTTTTAGTTACCAAAAAATTAAGATTCAGGATTAAGTAATTTTTTACTTCCATAGTATTTACAATTAGGGCAGTTAAAATACGTGGGGTGAAAGCAGAATTTAGTGAGAGGGTATCTTACCAAATGGCTTGCTTTACAAAAAAAAGGATAGCTGAATTTTACTCCGTCAACACATTCACCTAATTACCCCTAACTAAAAGTGAATTGATCAAAGTCTAGCTGTCTGTCTTAAATTCTCACTATCCTTTCTATGTCCTATCTATCAAAAATCGCTAACTATCTAATTGAGTTATATATAATCGATACATCTTGATAATTTTGCTTTGTAAATATCCATAGCAAACGGGTGCGATATGTTACACAATTACTAAAATATATTATATGATTACATTCTAAATATCGTTATTGATAATACTATGGATTGAAAGGTGCAATAGACCAGGTGTTGCGCGATTTCTACACCTGTTGTATTCTGAAGTATGGAATGAATGAGAGGGAAATTCCTGGATTAAATATTGAGAAGAAAATTTTTTCGATCCAGGTTTGAAGTGTGATATTGCCAATTTAGCGAAAGTACCTTTTTAATGACTTCGTGAAGTTTATTAATTGAGTGGGGTTTGGTAATGAAAATGTTTGCCCCATCGATGAAGGTTTGCTCAATGTGCTTCTGGCTCTTGCTGGTGGAATATATAGCTACATTGATCTGGTCAAAATGTTCTTTGTTCCTTATAAGCTGTAAGCATTCTGAACCATTTAAGACCGGCATGTTGAGGTCAAGGAAGATAAGGTCGGGGAGAGGTCGCTCCTTGTTATCAAGTTGCTCCATCAATTCCTTACCGTTGCTTAAAAGTTTAAGTTCAGTATCGATACCGCATTTATTGATGACTTCTGCAAACATTATACGATCATCTTCATCATCATCAACTAAAATGACTTTTAGGGCTTTCGATTTAGTGCTAGTTCTCTTGGCGCTCATCACAGACTGGTTTTTCTGAGATTACGGGTATTCATTATTTTTTTGAAAGTGGTAGGCGTAAGTCCCGTCACTTTTTTGAACTGCCTTGACAAATGGGCTACACTGCTATAATTGAGCTTATAACTTATCTCGGTTAGGCTAAAATCATTCTTGAGCATTAAGTTCTTCACCAATTCCACTTTTCTCAATATAATGAATTTTTCTATCGAATTGTGGGTGTGTTCTGAGAAATGAAGTGCAAGATAGGCGTAGGAATAATTCAAACGCTCCGAGAGGTACACACTTATTTTTTTTGACTCAGCAGCGTTGTTCAAGATTATGTCGTCGATGGCCATTTTTATCTGCTCGACAAGGGCCATTTCATTTTCTTTGAACATAGCGATACCATAATCCCTGAATTTTTGTATCAACCCTTGGATTTTTTTGGTATTTGCATCTTTGTCAAGTACAATTTCCTTATGGCTATTTAAACTATAGGGTATACCCACATCATCAAGCTGCTTTTGTAAAAATAATTTACAAAGCATTTCGGGTTCATAATTAAGCAGATAAGTCATAAATGAAGACAAGTTAATAGCAAGCCCGTTCGAACACGGTAATATCTAAAAATTAAGTTAATAAAGAAAATTAAAATGTTGAAATATGTACTCGATTTAATGAGTATGGTACTATTAGGATTTGCTGTCGTCGTTATATGGTATTGATCGGAATGTAGACATTAAATGTACTTCCCTGGTCAGGTTCGCTGGTGACATTTATAAATCCTTTGTGTAAATCCACTATTTTTGAACATATCGCGAGCCCGATGCCAGTACCCGGATATTCTTTCTGATTGTGCAATTTTTTAAAGGGTTTGAATATCACGCGTTGTTGTGCCTTATCCATCCCGATGCCGTTATCCCTAATTTTAAAAAGTTTGTAATCATCAGTACCGGCATTATCAAACTGTTTCCTCACCACTTCACCATTAACAATCGATGAGGCAATTTCTATCTGCGGCGGGCTTCCGCCAAATTTTATTCCATTTTTGATAAGGTTCAGGAACAGCTGGTACAAATGCAAACGGTTTCCGGTGATTGTTCCCAACTCACTTCCAGTAATTTGAACTTTCTTCTCAGCGATAAGTACCTCCAGATCAGATTTTATGTTTTTGATCAGCTTGTCAATGTCGATTTTACCAAATTCGTGCTGATCCGCATTAATGTTGCTGTATTCTAGTATATTGTGAATCAGGTCACTCATCCTTGCAGCAGAACTTTCTATCTTCTTACTGTTCTGTTCCACTTTTCCTGCATCGTCCTTGTCATTAAGAATGATAGAATTGAACATCCTTATTTTACGCAGTGGCTCCTGTAGGTCGTGGCTCGCAACATAAGCGTATTCTTCAAGATTGATGTTGAGCTTGACCAGCTTCTCATTTGAATTTTTTAATTCCTCGGTACGCTCTGCGACCATATTTTCAAGCTGCTCACTAAATTCTTTTTGAGCCGTTATATCCATATCTGTACCTATGTAACCTTGAAATGTTCCACTGGTGTCAAACATAGGGATGCCACGGTTTAGAAACCAACCGTATGAGCCATTCTTTGCGCGTACCATATGTTCAATCTCAAAAGGTCTGTAATCATCTGCCGCTTCGAGTAGGGACTTTATTGACATTCTCTGATCTTCTGGATGTATGCAATCCAACCAGCCGTCACCCAGCGATTCTTCAAAGGACAAACCTGTATAATTACACCAGTGTGGATTTACATAAGTGGTCTTGTTGTTTTGGTCAGTGATCCATATGGTAACAGGCGCACTTTCTGCCATGGTCTTAAAGCGTTCTTCGCTTCGGCTTATTTGATCCAGAAGTTCTTTGTCGTGCGAAATATCCAGCATGGCACCAACTATGGTTTGGCCACTGGTCTCGCCTCCCACTTCAACATTTCCAGTGATCCTAAAGTATTTTAAGCCAGAGTCTAAATGAAAACGCAGTTCACATTTTATTTTTTCGCCATGTCGTGCCGCTTTTTTGCAGTTTTGCCAGTCCTCTACATCAGCAGCATGCATTTTTGATATAAACTTATCTTCGGGAATACCATCAGGCTCGTGACATTCTAGAAGCTGGCACAAATCTTTGTCGCTTGCAAATTTACTATCTTCATATTTGTACTCAAAGACGACTAGATCAGCGGCCTCAAGGGCAGTATTCAGTTTAATACGGTCTTTTCTTGATTCAGTGAGATCTTGTATAAGAAACAAAATCCGGGTCTGGCCATTGCCTATACGTATAGGGGCTGTCTGGATGTTGTAATAGCTTTCCAAATAGGGCACTTCCAGTTGGCCTTTTTCACCGTTCAATGTACGCTCGCAAAGTTGACGTAGCTTCCTGCGTTCTTCTGGTGATGGGTTCAAGTTAGGCCAGCTTTCGCCAATAAGATCCGTGGGATCTGTACCTTCCTCGTTAAAGATGTCACCGGCAATATACTCGATGTGAAATTTGCTGTCCAGGATACCCACGGTACCATTGGGCATATTCTCGGCGATGGTACGGTAAATGAGTTCGTTTCTTTTCCCAATTTCCCGTTCTTTCTTGAGCTCCTCCTCTTTTTTGATCAAGGCCTCATTGCTCAGTCGCAGTTCATTGTTGGCCGTATTCAGTTCCTCATTGGCAGACTGCAGTTCTTCATTACTGGTCTCTAGCTCTTCGTTACTTGATTTGAGTTCCTCATTGGCTGATTGCAGTTCTTCGTTTATCGTCTGCAACTCTTCATTGGTGGCTTCCAATTCTTCCGTAAAGATCTGCAGGTGTTCTTTGGTGGATGACAGTTCATCCTCAAGCTCCTTGATGCGCAGGTCCACATAATCTTGAGTCTTTAGCTTTTTTTCAATATCCAGGACGTGTTCACTGGGTTCTATTTTCTGAAAAATAACAAAGAAGTGGTTTACCTCTCCTAGGGAATAAAGAAAAGGCGAAATCCTGATTTTGACAAAATGATCGCTATCGTAAAGACTGAATTTTATCGTGTGGCTCAAATGCGGAACCCGCGTTTTTTTAACCTGTGCCAACGTCGCCTTGATGACCGTAACAAGCTCTGTATTTGCCATCTTGTACAGGTTTGTATTCATCGTGCCCTGGCTGATCTCGATATACAATCTAAGGCTGCCGTGAACCTCTTTTATTTCTGCTTGATCGTTGATGATGACAAAGGGATGCTCAAATTTGTGGTAAAGCGTTTCTTTGGCGATATCTACCAGACTCATGTTCCGGGATTTCTTGGTAGCTGGTTTCAAGTTGAGAGCAGCGGTAGCGGCCTGTTGTCCCTTAAATCTGGAAAAACGCAATGGATAATTGATCGAAGCTTCAGATTTCTTGTAAATTTTGTTGGAGTTGCTTTTTGCGAAAAGCTCTGAGGCAACGCTCACACTTTCAGATTTACCCAAAAAGAGATATCCCTTTGGTCTCAGGGAATAATGAAAAACCTGAAACGTCTGCTTTTGCAGATCATTATTGAAATAGATCAAAAGATTTCTACAGATAACAAGGTCCAATTTAACGAATGGCGGATCGTTTGAAATGTCGTGACGTGTGAACAAGGTGTTCTGCTTGATCTTTTTTATTATTTCATAATGGTCGTCACTCCGCTTTTCGAAGTATTTTTTGACCAGGTTTTCTGGCATATTCTGCAGGCTCTCCTTTTTGTAAACACCTTTTCTTGCAAAATTAAGGGCGCGCTCGTCAATGTCTGAAGCAAAAATCTGTACGTGAAAGTCGTTTATCCGGTTACCGGCGATCTCATACAATAGTATGCCGATGGAATACGGCTCCTCACCACTGGCACATCCTACACTCCAGATGCGTAGCGAATCGCCGAAGTTTTTGTCCTCAATAATCGCTTTAAGATGATTCTCAAGGGAAAGGAAAGCTTCGGTGTCCCGAAAGAATTCGGTAACCCCAATGAGCACGGTTTCAAAAAGCAGGTCGAGTTCCCGCGGCTGGTTTTTTATCAGTTCATAATAGGCAATGATGTCATTGACATTGAGACTCGCCATACGGTGGTTGATCCTCCGCATAATGGTTGCAGGCTTGTACAGGGAAAAATCCGTTCCAGAGCGTTTTTCCAAAAGATCAAAAATGGCATCGATACTTTTTTTGTTGGGCTTGCTGTCAAATATCGTTCTGCTGTTTTTAATGTAGTGCTTGATCTCGTCATACATCTGCTCGCTGGGTACGGCCACATCCACCTCACCAGAATTCAGGGCCGACTTGGGCATACCTTTATGTTCTGCACTTTCTGGCGTTTGGGCCAAGGTAAAGCCAAAATTCCTGCTGATACTCGTAATGCCTTCAGTCCCATCGTGACCATATCCTGAAAGAATAATCCCAATTGCCTTACGCCCAATATTCTCTGCAAGGGAATTTAAAAAATTATCTACTGACGGTGCCGAGGTGTGAGGTTCTGTAAGTTCATCGAGCAAAAGCCTGTAATCCTGAAAACGGATGTCACAGTTTTGAGGGGTGACATAAACTTTCTGCCGTTCAAGATGCATATTCTCCTCTGCGGTAACGACCGGCCACCGGCAGCGTTTTTCCAAAATAGAGGTCAGTTCGCTCTTGTAATCAGGACTCAAGTGCATAACCACCACCACGCAGAAGTTGTTCTCGTTGGTCTCAAAGGTGCTGAGAAACTTGGTCAGGGCATCAAGACCTCCTGCTGACGCCCCAACCCCAACTACAAAAAGGTCCTCATTGATACTATCTTCTTCGGTGCTCATCAGTCTTGCAATTCTAGGATGGAACGTAATTTAGTTATGTGTCTGGAAACTTCCTCCACTTTATCCCGGTAGGATTTGGCCAGCATTTTTGGGCCTCGTTCTTCATAGTCTGAAGCCATTCGATTTAATAAGGTTTTCTTTTCTTCAAAGGTCCTGAGGGATACCCACAGGGTTTCTTCGAGCGACTCGTCTTGGGAAAAAAGCAGTGCCTCCTGGGAAAAAGCGTGGCCGACGTGACAGCGGTAGCGCTTAGTCTTCGAGTTTGAAATTTCCCACAACGGTCCGCCACAAGATGCGCAGCTGAGCGGCACCTGTTTGCCCAAGTCGTTTTCGAGTGCAATTTGGCTGGAGCTGCTAATGGCAATTTCATTTTCCCTGATCAAGCGCTGCGGGATATGCTGTGGTTCTGGAGCGGGTGTTTTTATGGCCTTGGCAATTACCTCCGTCAGGTCGTTAAGGTCAGCGATCACGTCCACATCAACGGTTTCTACCGCATAACTGGGCATATCCCCAAACTCTGCCGTTTTGGGATCCTGGACAATGGCAATGCCGCCGCACATCTTGATCGCATCCAGTCCTGCCGTACCGTCGCTGAGCCTGCCAGACATTAGCACGCCGATGCACTCATTGCTGTAACTTACTGCTGATGATCGAAAAAGCACGTCAATTGCCGGGCGAAACCGATTTTCCCGCGGGCCTTTTGAAAGCTGAATTTTATTTGATCTGACGAAAAGGTGATGGTCCGGTTTGGCGATATAAATACAACCACGCTCAAGCGACATATCGTCCTCGGCGTCAATAACATTTAGTGAAGTGATCTTCTGAAGCGCTTTAGATAAAAAGGATGGTGTGTCAAATGCACTGTGAATGACCAGCACGAACGCGGCATCCACATCCTGCGGCATTTCCTTGAAAATTTTAGTTACTGCTTTTCTTCCGCCAGCGGAAGCACCGATTGCGACGAGTTTCAAGTGTTGATTTTTTTTTGGGTTCACCATCGCTTTTAAAAACATTCGGTAAGAAGAATGTTTTCCCAGCCTTATACCTTAATTAAAAAGCGAGTATAAATATAACGGTTTCTGCTAATTTATACGCTATGTTCGTGATTTATAGCCGCAAATTTTGGTGTAATGTCTAAGTTAAAATTGACCATAAAAATTATTTTGACATTTCTGAGTGAACCGGTTTGAGGATAAAATGATACTGTAGCATTAGACATCGGTCTCCAGTCCCCGTACCACAGCATCGTCGTGCAGCATTTTGCGTACTTCCTTTTTTACCAGTTCCAGTTTTTGTGCCAACGACTGGTTTTCGGTAATAACGCCATCGTGCAAAAGGTTTAAAATCGCCTTATCCTGAACCCGCCCGCGACGCATCGCTTCAGAATACCTTAAGTCTTCGCGGAAAGTGACCAAACTGTATTTCGAAAAATATTCCTTCGGAAACTCTTTTTCAAACTCCAATTCCAGTTTTCGCTTTCGCTGAAAAATCGGGCTGGCGGTATGCGCTTTCATTTCGTGAAAATTATCAATGGCAAGATCAGCAATGGCATCGGTATCTGGTTTTCTGCGTTTTTGGAAGGATTTAAAAATTTTTTTCCAATCGCCTTCGTGTTTATCCAAGGCAGCATCCAGTTCAACGATGTCCTCAAAAGCAGCATTCATACCTTGACCGTAAAAGGGAACGATCCCGTGAGCGGCATCTCCCAGCAACAATACTTTTCCGTAAGCATGCCAGGGCGAACATTTTATGGTTCCCAACGGAGAAGTAGGGTTTTCAAAAAATTCCTTAGTGAGCTGGGGCATTAGCTTCATCGCATCCGGGAACTCCTTCTGGAAGTATGTATTTACCGCTTCCGGGCTATCAAGGCTTTCAAAACTGTCAACACCTTCTTCCCAGGAGAGGAAAAGGGTAACGGTAAAACTCCCATCGAGGTTGGGCAGGGCGATCATCATATCCTTGCCCCGAGGCCAAATGTGGAGGGCATTTTCTTCCGCTAGATAACGACCGTTTTCGGCAGGAGGGAAGGTAAGTTCTTTATAACCATGTGTCAAAAAGTCCTGCCCATAGCTAAAAAGAAACTTTCGGTGGGCAAGCATACTTTTGCGCAAGGCGGAAGCCACACCATCTGCACCCATAACCACGTCTGCCGTAATGGAACGGGTGGTACCATCTGTAGCTTCAAAATGAGCAACACCTTCTTCAATGTCAACGCCGGTGCATTTTTCATTGAAGAACATCTTAATTCTTGAAAAATTATCGCATTCGTCCAGCAGCATAATGTTGAGATCTTCCCGGGAAATGCTGTTGATAAACTCGTGATCCCTTCCGCTGTAAGGGCTCATAAAGGTGTTTCCTGATTCATTGTGTATCATCCGGCCGCGCATAGGGATGCAGAGCGGTTTTACCTTTTCCTCGAGCCCGGCAAGGCGAAGCCCTTTCATCCCCCTATCTGAAAAAGCAAGGTTGATGGAGCGACCAGAATCAATGATCTCTACACGGAGGTCAGGACGTTTTTCGATTAAGGTGACGTTATAGTTGCGCTGAGCAAGGCGAAGGGCAAGCAAGGTACCGCAAAGACCTGCACCGATGACCAATATATGCTGTTGAGTGGGTTCTTTCAAAATTGATAAGGTTGGTTTTTCCTTTCTGCGAAATGGAAAGTTGTCGTGATCAAAAGCTTTTATTATAGGTTGATCTGTATTTAATTTAATAACTCCCTAAGCCTTACGGCCATCTCATAAACGTCCTCAAAACTATTATAGAGCGGGGCAGGAGCCACACGAATGACATCGGGCTCGCGCCAGTCGCAAATGATGCCGGAAGCCATAAAGCCATCAAATAAACTTCGGTCTGCATGCTTAACTTGAATGGATAACTGGCAACCGCGCTCCTCGGGATTTGTTGGGGTCAAAATATGGATGCGGTCGTCTTTTATTTCGTTGATCAAATATTCCAAATAACCGGTAAGCTTGATCGATTTGGCCCTTATATTTTTAAATTTCGCTTCCGCGAAAAGTTCCAAGGAGGCACGGATGGGTGCCATACTCATAATGGGCGGGTTGCTCAACTGCCAGCCTTCGGCACCGGGAATGGGATCAAATCCTACGCGCATATTAAAACGCGATTCCATTTTGTGTCCCCACCACCCTGTAAATCTGGGAATGTCTTTGTCGTCAGCGTGGCGCTCGTGTACAAAGCAGCCGCCCAAACTTCCGGGGCCACTGTTCAGATATTTATAGGTACACCACACGGCAAAGTCGGGTCCATTTTCGTGTAAATCGGCATCGATGTTGCCCACACCGTGCGCAAGATCAAAACCTACAAAGGCTCCGTGGCGATGACCGAGTTCGGTGATTTTTTTTATTTGGTATTTTTGACCCGTATAATAGTTGGAATTGCCTATCATCAACAGCGCCACTTCATGGCCGTGCTCCTGCATCAGTTTTTCCAGATCCTCAAAACGGCAAAGGTCTTCGCCCTCCCGGGGTTTCCAAAGGAGCAAAGATGCTTCTGGATCAAAACCGCGCTGGTGAATCTGTGATTTTACCGCATAACTGTCTGATGGAAAAGCATCGCTTTCAATGATGATTTTGTACCGCTTTTCAGTGGGTCTGTAGAAGGAAACCATCATCAGGTGCAGGTTTGTCGTGAGGGTATTCATCACCACCACTTCACCCGGTTTGGCGCCAACAACTTCAGCCATATTTTCGGTAAGGCTTTCGTGATAAGCGGTCCATGGAATCCTGGCTTTAAAGTGACCTTCAACGCCTATCTCGGCCCAGTTGTCAAGTTCCTCCTGAATGTAATCTTGGGCTTTTTTGGGTTGGAGACCAAGGGAATTTCCGCAGAGATAAATTAGGTTATTACCATTTTCATCTTTTGGAAAATGAAACTCCTCTCGGAATTTCCGCAGCGGATCTTGAGCATCGGCTTCTTTGGCGTATGCCAACGAATTTTTATATCCTGTTTTTACTTTTTCTAGCATATCCTGCAAAAATAAGGGTTATAAACCTTATTCTTCCATTTCTACTTCAACATCGGTAAAGTAAAGTTTAAGGCTACCATCTCCCGACTTATGCATTGTGGAAATAACCAGCCCACCTTTTTCTACATAGTCTTCATAGGTGGTGGTCATAGATGGGGCCGGGGCATTGTCATTTCTAAATACCCATTCCTTGATCTTGTAATTTTCATCATAATAAAAATCATAGGCATCCCCGGGTGTATAACCGCCATCGCCGGTATAGGTCATGGTGATTTTCTGCATAGGTTCTTGAGCGATTATCGCGCTGTCTTTTTTTGTCAGGGAAAGTTCGATCCCTTCGTCCCACTGCATATGGTAGGGTGCTAGCAGCCAAAAGCTGTCATTGATAAAGCCGCGGTCAGCATTCTGGGCCGTACTGTCCATATCCTTTCGGCTATAGGCGACTTGTTGATCTTTGGTTTTCATTACAACGCTGTCCTTCTTGGGCATCCAGACCCAGGAGCGGGAAGTACCCAATTCCCCATTGCGCGCCACATTAAAGGTAAAGCTGATCTTTTTGACCTTTCCCCAATTTTCAATCCCTAAAGCTTCATTGATCTGTAAAGCTTCCGCTTCGGCTTCAGAAAGTACTGGGGTTGTTTCTTCGATTGTGGTTTCTTCAGTTTCAGGATTGCTGTTGCTTTCAGTCTTGCAGGAAAGTAGCAGCGTACTTATAAGCAGTAGGATAGGGAGTTGTTTTTTCATGGTAAATTAATTTGGCAGGTTAAAAGTACGAATACGTACTGGTATTTAAGTTGGAACGCGAAGGGATATGTTTAACGGAAGCTATAAATTGATTAGGTTGGGCGATGACGACAGGGGTAATCCCGTTTCTAGCCATTAATCAATAGTCAACAGTTTCCAGTTGCAGTACTCAGTCGCAGTACTCAGTTGATAGTTATTTACGATTTTTGTTGAACCGAAAACCGAAACCGGTCTCCTCGGTACATTTTTCTTGTGCCTCGAAAAACACTCGGAAACCTTAAATATATTTACCAAAACCAAAAACCCTTTTCCATGAAAACCATCTTTCACCCCGCCGACAGCCGCGGATATGCAGACCACGGATGGCTTAAAAGTCATCACAGTTTTAGCTTTGCCAATTACTACAACCCGGAGCGGATGAACTTTGGGATGTTGCGCGTTCTCAATGACGACAGCGTAAATGGCGGAATGGGCTTTGGCACGCATCCGCACAAGGATATGGAGATTGTTTCCATACCGCTTTCCGGCGATCTTGAGCATAAGGACAGTATGGGCAACACCACAGTGATCCGCGAGGGCGATATACAGGTGATGAGCGCCGGCACTGGAGTGCAGCACAGCGAGAAAAACAAGAACCGGGACCAGACGGTAAAATTTCTTCAGATTTGGGTCATTCCGAATACGATGAATGTAGAACCGCGTTATGATCAGATTACCCTTGATCCTGCTGACCGAAAAAATAAGTTACAGCAGGTGCTTTCGCCAGATAAAATCGATGCAGGCGTATGGGTACATCAGGATGCTTGGTTTTACCTGGGCTCTTTGGAAAGTGGCTTGTCTATAGATTATTCGGTTAAAAAGCCGGGCAATGGCGTATATGTCTTTGTTCTTAGCGGAAAGCTTTCCGTAGAAAATCATGAGCTGAATTCCCGCGATGGTCTTGGCATTACCGAGGCATCTCAGTTCAGCTTTTCGGCCAAAGAAATCAGCGATGTATTGCTTATGGAAGTGCCGATGGGATAAAAAGAGGTAAATATTTATGACGGAAAATGGAATTATGCTAATTGAGCAATCAGGACTATTCACATCAATAAAATTAAAACTTCGCTGAAAGACCTTAAATATTCGTCGAAAGAACTAAATTTGACGCATTAATTATTTAAAACAATACAATGCGCTCAAAATTAATGCTTTCTGTTTTACTGTTATCTTTCACATTGTTAGCTACCGGCTGTGCTTCTAGTTATCGAAATGTTGATCCCCAAAATTTAAATTATCTATCTCAGAATAAGCAGGATGATGTCACGCTAAATTATAAATACAATATTCTCAAAAATAAAAAATACAAAAAGAAGCAGGATAAAGAGAATATTAATCTGGTAGCCATCAAGTTGGAAAATAATTCGGATCAGGATTATATTATAGGTAGGGATTTATACCTGGCTTATGAAAATGGTTCAGAAATAATCCCCTTAGAAAACGAGACCATTTATCGTGCGCTTAAGCAAGATGGTGCCTACCATTTGTTATATCTACTTTTAACACCGACTCAATTTTATTAAACTCGAACAGAAAATGGAGTAATTATTCAGGACAATTCGTTTCCCATTGGATTGATTCTTGGGCCAGGTCTTGCTGGTTTCAATCTGCTCACGGCGTCCAATGCCAATAAGAAATTTAAAAGAGAGTTAGAGGAATATAGTGTATGGGGAAAAAATATCAAAGCTGGCGAAACCCTTTACGGAATTTTGGCCATTCCTAGCTCAAGCCCTGAAATGCTTAAAGTCAAGTTTGAAAAGTAGCCTGGAGTTACCTCGATTTCTGATGAAATGGATAGTTTTTATCCTCAAATTTAGGGAGCGTGAGATTTCATTCAACTTGTGACGTGAACCACGGTTATTCTAGCTAATTGGTTGTGGTTTTGAACAGGCAAATCATTTACCATATTAATAACACTTTCCGGCGGAAGCCAACCAATTGCAGCGGTTAATTTTGCAGGCTGAAATGCTGCAATGACCCAAAAATTAAAAACAAATTCCAAAAGTATAATCGTTCTCATCTTAGGAACATTAATTGCTATTGGCCCGTTTTCGATAGATATGTATTTGCCGGGATTTGCCAGTGTGGCTGAAGAGTTTTCGGTAGATATAAGTAAAGTAGGCTACACGCTCACCAGTTATTTTGTGGGTATCGCTTTGGGGCAATTGGCCTACGGTCCGTTGATGGATCGCTTCGGAAGGCGAAAACCTTTGATCGTTGGCCTTCTTCTCTTTATCGTTTCTTCAATCATCTGTGCATTTAGCTGGAATTTGAACGTGCTCATCATCGGCAGGTTTTTTATGGCACTTGGCGGATGTGCCGGGATGGTGGCTAGCAAGGCGATTGTGCGCGACCTGTTTGATAAGGAACAGGTTGCCGATGTGCTTTCGACCCTGATGCTGATTATGGGTGTGGCTCCCATCATTGCGCCAACGGTGGGCGGTATCGTTATTTCGGCTTTTGACTGGGAAGCTGTTTTTTTCATACTTGCGGGGTTTGCCGCGCTTATGCTGTTTAATGTGGTCTATATCCTTCCGGAGAGTGTGAAACCCAATTGGCGTACGAGTTTAAAACCTGTACCAGTGGCTCGCGAATACCTGTCTATTTTGAAGAACAGGGAATTTCTGGTATTCAGCACCGCCCGGGGTTTTGCTATTGGCGCGTTACTGGCTTATGTTTCCAGTGCTCCATTTGTATTTATTGAGTATTTTGGATTGAGTGAGAAGGTCTTCGGTTGGCTGTTTGGCGGAAATGCCGCTGGCCTCATTCTGGGCAGCCAGATCAACCGGATCGCCGTTAAACGCTTTTCGCTAGAACGCATAAGCTTATTGACGAGCGTGTTGATGACTGGCGTGACCTTAATAGGTTTGTTGCTAACAGTCTTTGTAGTATCGTTTTGGGTGGTTTATCCGTTGCTGTTTGCGATGTTGTTTTTTATAGGTTTTCAAAATCCCAACGTTACCGCACTTTCTTTGGAACCATTTACTACAAAAGCGGGGAGTGCATCTGCACTGGTGGGAAGTTTGAGTATGGTGTTTGGATCTATTTGTAGTTTGCTGGTTAGCACTTTTGTTACTGAGGCCATTCTGCCGTTATTCTACATTCTTTTTACCTGCTGCCTGATGAGTTTACTGGTTGTGGGGTATCACAACTATTCTTCAAACAAACTTATTTTAGAGGGTTGATCATCGTTCTTATGTGTATTTGGACTGAACATAATAACGAAAAATAATCCAAATGCTAAAATTTAATAGTAAATAACCTACTTATTAATTCAAATTCGTAAGTTATAGATTACATAAATAAATTTATATGTTAAAAAATTCGGTGAATTTCAAACTTTACCGCACTTTTAACCTGAATTTGAGTTTTTGAAGAAACTATTCTGTTTTTAAAACTATAGGTGAGTTGAACTCAAAAATTGCAAAACCCTAAACTTAATGCACGTTTTGAATACATTTCCAACTTTATCTATGTTCAACAGAGGTGTTTTTTTTTCAAAATTGAAAACCGCTATCTCTGCGGCTATCGTTTTTTTATGCCTTGCAGCCTTTTCATCTTATTGCCAGACCTTTGAAGGTGGGTTGTACATAGGTGGGGCCAACTATCTAGGTGAAATTGGACCTAAGGAAACGTACAACCCTAAAATTGGAGTTGTTGGAGGTATTTTTAAATATCATTTAAATGAACGATTTGCATTACGGTCAAGTATTTCTATAGTGCCCTTAAGTGCAGATGACCGTGACGCCACTGGTTTTAGGGGTAATGGTCGTGGTAAAAACATTAGATATCGTTTTTATACCAATATTTTGGACGGTATGGTAGGTGCCGAGTTTGTCCCTTTTAGAATTTGGCTATCAGATTATACTTCGTTATCCCCTTATCTTTTTGGTGGGATTGGCGTCTTTTATGGCGATGAACTCTATTTGCCAGAACGGGCACCCGTTTCTAACGCTCTTTCTTACGACAAGCAGGTACAAGTAACCTTTCCGGTTGGCCTTGGTCTTAAAATGCCGGTTTCAGATCGCTTACAATTGGGATTGGAGGTTGCTCCAAGGTTCCTTACCACAGATAATTTGGATGGTGGTGATGCTGAGCCGCCATTTAATGAGAACAATGACCTCAACTACTTTCAGGGAAATGATCTGTATGTGGTGACTGCGTTTACCATAACCTATTTCTTTGGCAATGATTATGGCAGTTGCAACTGTAGGTAATTGGTACGTCCAAAAATCCTATTTATTTGAGAATGCCGTAACTTTGGGCAATGGCAAGACACCCCCAAAGTCTAAAGGAAAAGAAACAGAAAACCAGCTTCAAGGATTCTTTTGCGGCACTTCGGTACATTCCAGAATTCTTTCGGGAAATCTGGAAGATCAGTCCAAAATACTTTCTGGCCAATGTAGTTTGCCGTTTGATCAATGCTTTTTCGCCTGTGATTATACTTTGGGTGGGAAAATTGATCATCGATGAACTCATCCTTCAAATAGCCGCAGACAATCCTGATTATACCTTCCTATGGAATTACGTCCTGCTTGAATTCATTATCGTAATTGTGGCAGACATAATTTCCCGCCTTACCGCCATCACTGATGGATTGATGGGCGATCTGTACAGCAATGCTTCTTCCATTAAAATCATTAAGAAGAGTGGCGAACTTTCTATGTCGCTGCTTGAAGATTCTGAATTTTACGACAAGTTGGAACGTGCCAGGACACAAACCAATGGTCGGGTAGGGCTGATGAGCAATGCCCTCTCTCAGGCGCAAGCCTTAATTTCGATAGCGACACTAATCGCGGGACTAATTTATTTTGAACCTTTGCTAATCGTTTTGCTCGCACTCAGTATTATTCCGCTGTTTATCAATGAGGTAAAGTTTAGCTCGATGCGGTATTCACTTACCCGGAGCTGGACTTCAGAGCGCAGGGAGCTTGATTATTTACGTTATATTGGGGCCAATGACCAGACGGCCAAGGAGGTAAAACTTTTTGGACTTACCGGTTTTTTGGCAGATCGTTTTGACCGTCTTAGCCATAGCTATTATCAGATCAACAAGAAATTAACGATCAAGCGCAGTTTGTACAGTACGGTTTTCAACAGTCTAGGGGTGATTTGTTATTATGGCGCCTATCTGGTCATTTTAAAAAGTGTAATTGATGGCGAAATTACCATTGGGGAACTCACCTTTTTAGCCGCCTCATTCAACCGTCTGCGAAATAGCCTTCAAGGATTTTTCACAGGGTTTACCCTTATTACCGAAAGCGCATTATACCTCAAAGATTATTTCGATTTTATTTCCATGGAAACCGAAAGTGAAAAAAAGGATTTCCTACCGCTGCCGGAAAATATTTTAACTGGATTTGAAGTTCGGGACGTACATTTCGCCTACCCCGGAAAAAAGGAAGAGGTTTTAAAAGGCGTTAGTTTTTCTTTAAAAGCTTCCGAAAAGATGGCGTTTGTAGGTCAAAACGGCGCCGGAAAAACGACATTGATAAAATTACTACTTCGGTTCTATGAACCCACGCAAGGCGAAATTCTCCTCGACGGAATCAACATCAACCGCTATGACCGGCTCAAATATCAGCAAATGTTTGGTGTGATCTTTCAGGATTTCTTTCGGTACGAATTTACGCTGCGCGAAAACATCGCCGTCGGGGATATTGATAGCCTCACCGATGAAGCCCGCATTGCCGAAGCCGCTCACCTCAGTCTCGCCGCCGAAGTTATTGGTGGACTGAAAAAAGGCTACGACACCCAGCTGGGGAAGCGCTTTAAAAAAGGTCAGGAACTGTCTGGAGGGCAGTGGCAAAAGGTAGCGCTCGCCAGGGCATATATGAAGAATGCCGCGGTAATGGTACTGGACGAACCCACCTCGGCTTTAGATGCCAAGGCCGAATATGAAGTTTTTGAACGTTTTATCGATCTGACTAAAGGAAAGACAAGCATTATTATTTCCCACCGTTTCAGCACCGTGCGAATGGCTGATAGGATTTTGGTCCTTCAAAACGGCAAAATCCTCGAGTTGGGTACTCACGAGGATTTAATGGAAAATAAAAAATTATATGCTGAGCTCTTTCAGCTTCAGGCGCAGGGGTACAAATAGTTTGCTACAATACGCCGGGAAGATTGGCCAAATAGTAATTAATGCCTTTTTCTTTAAACTGTCTGTAGATGTTTTTCAAATTCCCATCAGCATGAATGGCTTTGTACAAATTGGGACGGTCCATTTTTAGATCTTTTATAAATGCCCTAAACGTCTCATTTCTGTTACTTTTGCGTTTAAGTATTTTCAGGTATTCGATTCCATCCAGGGAAAGACGGGTGTCTTCTTGCTTAAAATCCAATTGCAAGTTCTTTGCTTTGGCCGTCTTTTTTAAACTGTGGATTTTCAAATAGGCCAAACTGGACAGAAACGTGTTGTAATCGACAAAATCATTTATCTCAGTGGATTCATTGAGGTGTACTTCAGGCAGTTCATCCTGAGCGGAAACATAGGTGCCGACAATCAGTAGAAAAGACAAAAGAAAGGTTTTTTTAAAAGTTTTCATTAGCGTAATATTAAAAGGTTGGGCAAGGAATTATACTTAGTGAGACGAAAGTAAAGCGCTTTTGTTACACGATATCAACGTTTTAGAAATTCCTTTAGAAATTAAATGCACCTAAACCACGCTCGTGAGGTTGCGCTTAAAATTGTATTTTTGCACCTCATTAAAATAAAGACATGCAAAACGGTATCTACGCAAAATTTCATACGCCAAAAGGCGAAATCTTAGTAAAACTACATCACGATAAAACTCCCGGAACAGTAGGCCACTTCGTCGCTTTGGCAGAAGGTGATCTGGAAAATTCGGTGAAGCCTCAGGGGGAACCGTATTACGACGGACTCAAGTTCCACCGGGTGATTCCAGATTTTATGGTTCAAGGCGGTTGTCCTCAGGGAACCGGAACCGGAAACCCCGGCTATCAGTTTGACGATGAGTTTCACCCAGAACTCGTTCACGACGGCCCCGGAGTTTTGTCTATGGCAAACGCTGGTCCTGGTACTAACGGTAGTCAGTTTTTTATCACGCACGTGGCCACGCCTTGGTTGGATAAAAAACATTCTGTTTTTGGGAGGGTAGAAGCTGGGCAGGATGTGGTAGATGCCATTAAACAAGGCGATACGATTGACAGATTAGAAATCATCCGAGAGGGCGATGATGCCAAAGCTTGGAATGCTGTCGAATCTTTCCGCACTTTTGAAGGTTCCCGTGAAAAGCGTGAAGCTGATGAAAAATCCCGCGAAAAAGAAGCGCTCGATAAGATTTCAGACGGTTTTGATATTACTGAATCCGGTCTGCGCTACAAGATCATTCAAAATGGAGATGGTAAAAAGGCCGAAAAAGGCCAAATGGTTTCCGTGCATTATAAAGGCCAGCTCACAGATGGGACTGTTTTTGATAGTTCTTATAAAAGAAACGAACCTATCGAATTTCAGGTTGGCGTTGGTCAGGTGATTCCTGGTTGGGACGAAGGTATTCTTTTGCTCAATGTTGGCGATAAGGCGCGTATGGTGATCCCATCGCGATTGGGTTATGGCGAGCGAGGCGCTGGAGGTGTCATTCCCGGTGGAGCCACATTGATCTTTGATGTGGAATTGATGGGAGTGAAATAGGTATTAAGTTATTGAGTAATTTTAAAAATCCGCATTGCCTTAGCAATGCGGATTTTTCTTGTTTATACTTGCGCTTGGAGGTTTACCTTGTGAAAACCAATTCGTTCTTTTCCAGATCAGATTCGCTTTCGCTGAAGCGATAATCATCATAATCAAACCCTTTCAAATCTTCGGCATTTTTGATTTCGTTATCGATCATATAACGCACCATCAGGCCTCTCGCTTTTTTGGCGTAAAACGAAATAATTTTCAGCTTGCCATTTTTATAATCCTTAAAAACCGGGGTGATGATTTCACTCTTTAATTTATCGGTTTTGACTGATTTGAAATATTCCTGACTTGCCAGGTTGATCAATGGTTCTCCTTTCTTGAGATCCTTATTCAGGCTATCAACAATTTTTTCGCCCCAAAACTCATAAAGATCGTCTTGACGTTGTATCTGCAACTTGGTACCCATTTCCAAGCGATAAGGTTGCATCAAGTCAAGCGGGCGCAAAACACCATATAATCCAGAAAGAATTCGCAGTGAATTCTGCATATAATCGATTTTATCACCTGGTATTGAGTAGGCGTCTAAGCCAGTATATACATCGCCAGCAAAAGCATAAGCCGCGGGGCGTGCATTCTTTTTAGTGAATGGAGTTTCAAATTCCTTATAACGTTGATAATTGAAATCGGCCAGTTTGTCGCTGATGCTCATCAGGTCAGCAATCTCATTTTTGGTCTTGCGGCTTAGTTTTTTGTTGAGCGTTTCGGCCTCATCGAGAAATCGCGGTTGTGTGGCTCTAGAGGTGGGAAGTTTGGTTTCGTAATCCAAGGATTTTGCTGGGGAAACAACGGCGATCATAAATTTAATTTTACACAAAAATACAGGCTGCCCGGAGTTATATTCACCCTATTTGATAAATTTTATGTCAAGCGAAATAGAGGAAATCAATCCAAATGAAAGCTATTGTTTTCAGCGGAAAATACTATTGAATATTAAAAAGTTTGAAGTGTGCAGTGGCAGTTGAGGGCCTAGCTAATATGAGTACTGCTTACTGAGACTGCCAACTTCCATAAAGTCCCAAATTACTATAAGCTGATAATCTATCTAATCAAATTCTATTTTAGCCTAGATTGAAGCCACCGTTTTCCGCTCATCTTTTTCAATCAAGCCATCCCGAAGCCGTATGACGCGGTGAGCATGCTCAGCAATTTCCTCCTCGTGAGTTACAAGAATGACCGTATTTCCGGCAGCATGAATGTCATCAAACAATTTCATGATTTCTACCGAAGTTTTAGAATCCAGGTTACCCGTGGGTTCATCGGCAAGGATGATGGCGGGTTTGTTTACCAAAGCTCGTCCCACGGCAACCCGTTGACGCTGACCACCAGAAAGCTGGTTGGGTTTGTGGTCCATTCGGTCGGCGAGGCCCACATCGGTGAGGACTTCTGCGGCGCGGTTGTGCCTTTCGGTCTTTGAGTAGCCGGCATAGACCATCGGCAGGGCAACATTGTCAAGTGCAGTTGTTCTGGGCAAGAGGTTAAAGGTTTGAAAAACAAAACCGATCTCAGTATTTCTTACGTCGGCTAGTTCGTCATCAGTCATCTGGCTAACATCACGACCGTTTAGGACATAGGTACCCGAAGTCGGCGTATCCAAGCAGCCCAAGAGGTTCATCAGTGTGGATTTACCCGAACCTGACGGACCCATAAAAGCCACATATTCGCCTCGGTCAATGTCTAGGTCGATACCTTTGAGCACGTGTACAGTTTCATTTCCCAGCGGAAAATCCCTTTTGATATTCCTAATTTCGATGAGGTTGCCCATAAAATAGTTTTGCAGATTTTTTGCTATGCAATAAGTGTCTTAAGCGCGGTAATTGTTACAATTTAGGGATATATTTTGAAATTTTCTTTAGGTTGCGCTTCGCGGAATAAAATCAGGCCAAACCAATGACAGTCTATAGTTTGTTTGATGGCTTCGGAATGTTTTAGTTCATCGAAAAATTCTTGTGCAGCTTCGGAAGCGTTTTTGTTATCCAGCAACCAGCAGGTTATGGTTGAAGATAAAGATATCAATTCCTTTATTTGCGGTTTCGTAGGAAGTGTTTCGTTTCCGTTTAAGTAGATCAAATCAAAGGGATTGGTGGGTTCCGTTGTTTGAATTTCTTTGATTGTTACGGCGGAAACCTCCCGCTCATATTGAAAGACTAATAGCAAGACTTCCGGGTTTTTGGTCACTAAAAGAATCTTTTTCGCATCAAAAAAATCAGCAATCCTTCGGAAGGTTTTCAGTTTTTCCAGCAGGTTTGATTCATTCCTGAATTGAGTTTGAAACGCTTTCGCGAATGCGTTATCCGGAGATTTCTTTTTCGCGGTAGTTTTAAAAACTTCCTTTTTTAGCTGATATATGAATGGCGAATGTATGCCGTGCAAATGCACTGTCCCCGGAAGCCACCGCAGATATGCGAGCCACCGCCGCCACATTTAAGCTTCCATTTTTGAACCCAGTTCAAACCAGCGCTCGGTATTTTCCTCGATTTGATTTTCGATCTCAGAAAGCTTCACCGAATTGTCTTCTATTTCGTCAGGCGAAAGGGTGGTATCCAAAAAGCTTTTCTGCATTTCTTCTTTTTTCTTTTCGAGCTTGGCGATTTCCTTTTCAAGACGGTTGTATTCTTTTTGTTCATCGTAGCTCAAGACATTTTCACCACTTTTCCAAGTACTTTTTGAGGCGGCTTTTTGGGCTTCTTTTTCTGGCGAAATTTCCTCAGAAGTGTCCAAATTAGCATCGTATTCCCTAAAGTCAGAATAGTTTCCGGGGAAATCCTCAACCACTCCCTTACCGCGAAAAACAAATAAGTGATCCACAATCTTGTCCATAAAATAGCGGTCGTGCGAAACCACGATCAGACAGCCGGGAAAGTCAAGCAGAAAACTTTCGAGCACGTTGAGCGTCACAATGTCCAAATCATTTGTCGGCTCATCCAATATCAAAAAATTAGGATTTTGGATCAACACCGTACACAGGTACAACCGCTTGCGCTCGCCACCGCTCAGTTTTTCGACAAAGTCGTATTGCTTTTTGCGGTCAAAAAGAAAGCGTTCCAGCAGTTGTCCTGCGGAAATGGTTCGGCCTTTTTTCAACGGGATATAATCCCCAAATTCCTTGATGACGTCGATGACCTTTTGACCTTCTTTGACGTGAATTCCTTTCTGGGTATAATATCCAAATTTTACCGTTTCACCAATAACCACCTTGCCGGAGTCCGGTTCCAGTTTACCGGTAAGGATGTTGAGAAACGTGGATTTTCCAGTTCCGTTCTTCCCAATAATCCCGATGCGTTCGCCGCTTTTAAAGTTGTATTCAAACTGGTCAAAAAGCTTTTGGTCACCATAACTTTTTGAAATTTTGTGCAGTTCGGCAACTTTTCCGCCCAGACGGTCCATATTAAGTTCAAGTTCGATCTGGTGGTCGTTGCGACGTTGAGACGCGCGGGCTTTGATTTCGTGAAAATCGTCGATTCGAGACTTTGATTTTGTCGTTCGCGCTTTGGGCTGCCGGCGCATCCAGTCGAGTTCCTTTTTAAAGAGCTGCTTGGCTTTGCCTGTTTCGGCTTCTTCTGCGGCGAGGCGGGCGTCGCGTTTTTCCAGGTAGTAGGAGTAATTTCCTTTGTAACTATAAAGTTGACCGTTTTCGAGTTCGATGATTTCATTACAGACCCGTTCTAAAAAATAGCGGTCGTGGGTCACCATAAACAAGGTGAAGTTTTCTTTAGCAAAAAGCTGTTCCAGCCACTCGATCATCTCGAGGTCGAGGTGGTTGGTCGGCTCATCAAGGATGATCAAATCGGGTTTGGCGAGCAGCACATTGGCCAGCGCCAACCTTTTTTTCTGACCACCGCTCAGTTTTCCGACTTTTCTGTCGAGGTTGTCCAGTTTCAGCTGAAAAAGAATCTGCTTGTATTGCGTCTCATAATCCCAGGCGTTGAGCGCTTCCATTTTATCAAAAGCCTGTTGATAGGCTTCGGAATCATCCATATTTTGGAGGGCGTGTTCATAATCGGCAATGGCCTTGAGCGTCGCATTGTCACTGTCGAGAATGGTTTCCTCAATCGTCAAGTGTGGATCGAGGTCGGGTTCCTGCGAAAGAAAAGCGGTTTTAAGCCCCTTGCGGTAGATCACCTGGCCGCTGTCTGGATTTTCCTTGAGCGAAAGAATATCGAGCAACGAAGTTTTTCCGGTGCCGTTTTTGGCGACCAGCCCCACTTTTTGACCTTCATTAATCCCAAAGGAAAGGCCTTTAAAAAGGACCCTTTCGCCGAAGGCTTTATCAATATTTTCAACCGAAATATAGTTCACTGCGCTCATACCGCGAAAATAGGCTTTTACCCGATGGATTGAAAAGCGCACCCCTCATAAACCGGAAATTTAAGCAGAACGCCTGCCGAAGAATTTTTTAACGGCCGCCAGAACAAACAGGAGTAGGGCTATGACCAATGCAATTCTGGTCAAATAGTCTCCGTGGCGGGAATAAAAGGTAAGCTCGCTATTTAGGTTTAGTTTGCCCTTGACCGTACCTTGAATCCCGTACCCGAGAGCTTCTTGCACGTGCCCGGTCTGATCGATAATCGCCGAAATACCGGTGTTGGCACTTCGGGCGATGCTGCGACGGTTTTCCACGGCACGCAAGCTGGCATAGGCGAGGTGCTGTTTGTGACCTTGGGATTCAGACCACCAGGCGTCGTTGGTGATGATGGCGAGAAACTGGGCACCGTTTTTTACATAATCGGTCACAAATTCTCCGTAAACCGACTCGTAGCAGATGACCGGAGCGACGAGGTTGTTGTCGCTTCCGCGGAAAACCGTGCGGTCTTTTTGAATGCTTTTCATACTCACCGTTCCGCCCAGATCGATCATAAAATCGCCCAGCAACGGTTTTAAAATATCCTGATACGGAAAATTCTCAACTCCTACGACCAATTTACTTTTGTGGTAAATCTGGCTAGTGTCCTGAGCATTCAACAGAAACGCCGAATTGTAAAAATCACCCCAAACCGGATTGCCCATTCGGTCTTCGCCAAGATAGTTGCTGGTGGAGATCAGGTCTGCCTCATTACGGTGAAATCGGAAAAACTGAATTCCTGCGAGATAGTTCAGGTTGGGATATTTCTTCAGGAAATCTGTCGCCTTTTTTTTTTCTGCGGAATAGTTAAAATTATTGAGATCGACGCCGTAACCTTCTGCCAGAACAGTTTCGGGGGCGATTAGGTAATCTGTTTTTTTGGTTAAAGACTTGTTTGCTTCCGTGAAAAGGAGGTTGGCGATTTGCTCGTTGGTCTCGTTATATTTTTCGGTGTATGGATCAATGTTTGGTTGAAGCAGAACGACCTCGATGAGATTTTCGGTTTCCTCATATTGTGATAAAATAAAATAGGAAACACCGATTGGAAGAACTACAATACCAGCGAAAGCTATTATTCCGAAGGTTTTAGACCTTATTTCTTTTCGACCAAAAAAAGTTTGAAAGAGAATCACATTAGCTGCCAAAACCCAAAGCGTTCCGCCAAAAGTGCCGGTGTATTCATACCACTGTACCCAGTTGATATAGGAAGCAAAACCGTTACCCAAATTGAGCCACGGCCAGGAAAATTCCCAGCTCAGGTGCATCCACTCAAAAAGCATCCAGATGGCTATAAGGAAGATAATCGAAAGCGTACCGTTAAGCCGTTTACTGACCCAATAGTAAAGCTGCCAGGTCATCGCCATCAGCAGCGCATTGCAGATTACCGCAAACCACATCCCAAAGGTGGTGGAGTAGTAGAGCCACCAGGTTGTGATGATATTAAAAACAAAAAAAGCAAGATAGGCGTGCCCGAAAACCTTCCACCCTTTGCGTTTTGCTGCATGTTCCCGAAGGTTTTTGGTCACCCAAAGCAGTGGGACAAACGCCACAAACAATAACAATGGAAAACCATAAGTGGGCCAGGCAAGGGCAAGGAGCAAGCCGGACAGTAGGGCGAGGAGTGGGTTTTTCATATTTTAACTATACTAACGCAATAATTACAAATATCTGTATAAATCAAGAGATAAGGATTTACTAGTTATCTCCAATTGTCAGTTTGATCTATGTAATATTAACTCGATTGTGAAAGAACTTACATCGCTAGCATAACATAGTTAAACCTTATTTAAATAGGAAGTAATTGCATGATCAACAACTTATCTTAGTAGCAAAACCAATTGTTTATGAAAGTTTTAGTGACAGGAGCCACCGGCTTGGTGGGTAGGGAACTGACGCAGCTGCTGCGCGATAATAATATTGCAGTCCATTATTTGACCACCCGTGAGGAGGCAATCGAAAACGAAGCAGATTACAAAGGCTTTCTTTGGAATCCCAAAGAACATAAAATTGACGAAAAATGTCTGGAAGGCGTAGATGCCATTTTTCATCTCGCCGGTGCCAGCATCAGCAAACCCTGGACCGATGAAAACAAACGCGCCATCATCTCCAGTCGGGTGGATACAACCAGACTGCTATATGAAACACTACGGCGTAATAAAAACGGTGTTAATCAATTTATATGTGCCAGTGCCATTGGTGCCTATCCTTCCTCAATGACTCAAGAATATACCGAAGAATTTCCAACGTATAATGAGGGCTTCCTCGGCGAAGTGGTCAAGGTTTGGGAAAGTGCGGCTAACGAACTGAAAGAACTTCAACTAACGGTCGCCAAAGTACGTACGGGCATCGTCCTTTCGGAAAAAGGGGGCGCACTGCCGCAAATTACCCTTCCTATTAAACTTTATCTAGGTGCCCCTTTGGGTTCAGGGCAACAGTGGCAAAGCTGGATCCATTTGGAAGATATGGCACAGATTTACCTACACATTTATAAAAATTGGCTCAGTGGGATCTTCAATGCGGCAGCACCACACCCGGTTACCAACGCCGAGCTGACCAAAGATGCTGCCAAGGCTTTACGAAAACCCTTGCTGCTGCCGGCTGTGCCTCAAAAGGTTTTGAAAATCGCTATGGGAGACCGGGCTTCAATTGTGCTCGAAAGTCAAAAAGTCAATTCAAACAAAATACAAGAAACGGGGTACGTTTTTAAATTTCCTCAACTGACACCCGCTCTACAGGATCTTTTGGCATAAAAAAAGCCCGACATTGATTGTCGGGCTTGATAATTTTGTTTGGTGTTGAATTACATCTTTTTAGCGGCCTTCAACTTCACGGTCAATTCAATATCGTCGCTTACAAACTGATCTCCCAGGTTGTCAAAAACAGATTTAGAACCGTAATTTACATTCCAGTTGGTCCGGTCAATGGTAAATGGCTCAGAGGTAAAGGTCATCGTGTCACCGTTTACTTCGTAAGTGGCAGGAAACTCGATATTTTTCTTTTGATCCTTAATTGTAAGATTACCGGAAACCATTGTTTTACCTTCTTTTTTGGTCACGCCAGTGATTTCAAAGGCGGCATCAGGGTAATTTTCAACATTGAAGAAATGATCTTCTTTTCCTTCGGTGGTACCTTTGAGGTGGGCTTCCAAAGAAGCTTTCTGGTCGCCTTCGAGATCTTCAACATCTATGGTGGTCATATCGATCAGGAAAGTCCCACTTAGGGTGCTGTCCATTACCTTTATCACACCAGACTCGAGTTGTACGGTACCGTTGTGCTTACCCGTTGGTTTAGATCCCGACCACTCGATCATCGAGGCGTTGGGCTGCACCATAAAACTGGACGCGGTTTCTGCTACTTCAGCAACTTCTTCTGCCTCACTAGCTTCGGTTTCATTATTTTTTTCACCTTTACAAGAGGTCATCAATCCTACAAAGAACAACAGGCCAAATGTGGATAATAGTGTTTTTTTCATCAAGAAATGTTTTGAGTGTTTAAGCGATCAAATGTATAAGATTTCCAAAATTTGGCTCTTAATTATATATTAAATTATAGCGGTGACATTTTGACACGAACGCAGAAATGGCAATACTTTTGAGTCTTGCATGAGCAAAGACTAAACTGATGAGCACAAGCGATAAAAATACCATAAGCGAAGAGCGGCGTCAAGCTGACGAAAACAAGGATTCTGTACAAACGGAAGAGCAACAAGCGCAAACCGAAGACAATCAGGAACAGCAGACCGAAGAATCTCAGGATAATGAGAAGCAGGACGATTCCCTTGAAAAATATAAAGCAGATCTGGAAAAGGAAAAGGATAAGTTCCTGAGGCTTTTCGCAGAATTTGAAAACTACAAACGCCGCACCTCAAAAGAGCGCATGGATCTTTTTAAGACCGCTGGCCAAGAGGTGATGCAGTCCCTGCTTCCCGTGCTGGATGATTTTGACCGTGCTCTGCCGGAAATCAGTAAAAACGAGGACAAAGAACTCACTAAAGGGGTTGAGTTGATCAGCAATAAATTACGGGAAACACTTAAGGCCAAAGGTCTCGTGGAGATCGAAATAAAGGAGGGGGATGCTTTTGATGCTGAACTGCACGAAGCGATAACACAGATTCCCGCACCAAAGAGTTCCTTAAAAGGAAAGGTGGTCGATGTAGTCGAAAAAGGCTATCAACTTGGTAACAAAGTAATCCGCTTTCCAAAAGTAGTGGTTGGCAAATAGGCCTCAAAAACCACTTAAAACTGATTAACATTTTTAAACTTATTGATGAAAGAGGATTATTACGACATATTGGGAATAAGCAAAAATGCGAGCGCCGCCGAAATAAAAAAGGCCTATCGTAAAAAAGCAATCGCCCATCACCCTGATAAAAATCCCGGCGATACCAAAGCAGAGGAGATGTTTAAGAAAGCCGCAGAAGCCTATGAGGTTCTCGGTGACGAAAACAAACGGGCACGATACGATCAGTACGGTCACCAAGCTTTTGAAGGCGGTGGCTTTGGCGGCGGTGGCGGCATGGATATGGACGATATATTCAGCCAGTTTGGGGATATCTTCGGAAGCGCCTTTGGCGGCGGTGGCGGTGGCGGTTTCTCAGGTTTTGGAGGTTTTGGTGGCGGCCAGCGCCGTGCCAAAGGTAGTAATCTGCGTATCCGAGTAAAGCTGACCTTAGAAGAAATCGCCAAAGGTGCCGAAAAGAAAATAAAGGTGAAGCGTAAGAAGCAGGCGCCCGGCACTACTTATAAAACCTGTACAACCTGTAACGGGAGCGGTCAACAGATGCGGGTGACCAATACGATCTTGGGACGCATGCAAACGGCAACCACGTGCAGCACTTGTGGTGGTTCTGGCCAGATGATCGACTCAAAACCCAGTGACGCAGATGCACAAGGTCTCAAAATGACCGAAGAAACGGTTTCCATCAAAATACCCGCCGGTGTCGTCGAGGGAATGCAGCTCAAAGTTTCTGGAAAAGGTAATGATGCGCCGGGCAACAATGGTGTTGCGGGTGACCTCTTGGTTGTAATTGAAGAAAAGGAACACAGTACCCTAAAAAGAGAAGGGGATAACCTGCACTACGACCTGTATATTAGTTACCCCGAAGCGGTTCTAGGTACTAGCAAGGAGATCGACACTGTGACAGGTAAAGTGCGAATCAAAATCGAGGAAGGTACTCAAAGTGGTAAAATATTACGGTTGCGCAGTAAAGGGATTCCATCAATCAACGGTTATGGTGGTGGTGATCTTTTGGTACATATTAATGTATGGACACCAAAAAACCTAAATAGGGAACAGAAAGAATTTTTTCAGAAAATGCTTGAAAATGAGAACTTTGAACCCAATCCGGAACGTGATGACAAATCTTTTTTCGATAAAGTTAAAGATATGTTCTCCTAGCTTAACAGATTATTAAGTTAAAACATGTATATTTGAATATCACTAATTCATAGTTAGTGATATTTTTCTTTTTCATAGCAATTTTTTTCCCATCCTTGATGCAAATTGAGGGTGGGTTTTTGCTTTTACAGCTCTGTAAAATTCAGGGATCAGATACTAAAATAATTGGGTGCCTTTGTGCATACTAAAAAAATCATAAGTCGCTAGTCTCGTAGTAGCTTTTCAATATCTTTAGCCATTACAACCCCATTTATGAATAAACTTCTTGAGGTATCAAATGTCAACAAGCACTACGGTAAGTTTCAAGCGTTGCAGGATATTTCAATAGATGTTCCCAAGGGTTGTGTTTTTGGCCTTTTGGGACCCAATGGAGCTGGCAAGACTACGCTCATCAGGATCATCAACCAGATAACCTACCCTGATACAGGCACCGTCTTTTTTGATGGAAGCGAGCTAAAACAAGATCATATTGCACAAATAGGCTATATGCCAGAGGAGCGTGGTTTGTATAAGTCGATGAAGGTAGGGGAACAGGTAATTTATCTTGCCCGTTTAAAAGGCTTGGATCTGGCAACTGCCAAAGAAAAAAGCGCCTACTGGTTTGATCGCTTGGGGATGAACGGCTGGTGGAACAAGAAAATACAGGAACTTTCAAAAGGACAGGCACAAAAGGTTCAATTCATAGTCACCGTTTTGCACAATCCCAAGCTTTTGATCTTTGACGAGCCCTTTAGCGGTTTTGACCCGATCAATGCCAATCTGATCAAGGATGAAATCCTCCAACTACGAGATGATGGCGCCACGGTGATCTTTTCGACCCACCGCATGGAATCTGTTGAGGAAATGTGTGACCATATCGCCTTGATTCACCGTTCCCAAAAAATCCTTGACGGTAACCTGGCGGAAATAAAACGACAATACCGGTCAAATACTTTTGAGGTTGGGTTGGAAACCCAAAACGATACCTTTGAGGAACTTCAGGAACTTAAAATGCGGGTGGAATCCATTTCCTCTGAAAACTGGGATATTAACTATGCCCATTTTAAAACCATTCACGAGAACGATCTAAAACTGCGCATCAGCCTTCCTGAAAATGTTTCTGTAAACTTCCTTTTACAGGAACTCACCCAAGCCGGGCAGTTGAACCACCTTAAGGAGGTAATTCCTTCGGTCAACGAAATTTTTATAAAAGCCACTAAAGACAGCTGATGAAAAGTATGCTGAAACTCATCATAAAGCGCGAGTACAAGGCACGGATCACCAACCGTTCTTTTATTGTGATGACTTTTTTAAGTCCCATGCTGGTCGTTGGGATGGCATTTCTGGTGACTTATCTCACCCAGATGAACATTAATGACCAGCAGGTTATTGCAGTGGTTGATGACAGTGGGTATTTTTATAAGGAATTTGATGATACTTCAGATTATGCCTTTCAGGATTTCTCACCGGCCGGTTTAGAAGCTGCGAAAGAAGTGGTTCGGGATAACAGTTACTTCGGCCTTCTTTATATTCCGAAAGATATTAAAGAAGCACCGGAAAACGTCTTTTTCTATGGAAAGGAAGCCCCCGGCCTGACCACCCTCGACGAGATTGAAGTACAGATCGAAAAAACTTTGACAGACCAGCGTTTGCTGGACCGTGGTGTTGATCTAGAGCTGATTGAAGAGGCAACGGCGAGCATCAATATAAGTGTTGAAAATTTTGTGGGCGAAAAAAGTTCGAAAATAAATACCTGGATCAAAGCAGCATTTGGCGGTGCGGCCGGTTACCTGCTGATGATGTTCATTATTATTTACGGAAACATGGTCATGCGCAGCGTGATTGAGGAAAAGACCAACCGGATAATCGAAGTGATCATCTCGTCAGTAAAACCCTTTCAGCTGATGATGGGAAAAATAATAGGTACCACACTGGCCGGGATTACCCAATTTACCATCTGGGTTTTTCTGGGCGGTATTCTATTGTTTTTGCTTTCCAACTATCTTGGCCTTGATGCAGCTACCTCCGGTCAGGGCAATATGGGCGTCACCGATCTTGACAAAATAGAACTGATCCTGCTGGATGTACTCCGGTTGCCGCTACTAAAACTGGCACTGTTCTTTTTGATCTACTTTATAGGCGGCTATTTTTTATACAGCAGCATCTACGCGGCCATCGGTGCAGCCGTAGATAGCGAGACCGATACCCAGCAATTTATGCTGCCCATCATTATGCCGTTGATGCTGGCCATTTACGTGGGTTTCTTTTCGGTGATCAGTAATCCGGATGGTGCGGTTTCGGTAGCGTTCTCATTGATACCGTTGACCTCTCCCATCGTGATGTTGATGCGAATACCATTTGGTGTGCCGTGGTGGCAGTTGGCGCTTTCAGTGGGAATATTGATAGGTACGTTTATGCTCACGGTCTGGTTGGGTTCAAAAATTTACAGGGTCGGGATTTTAATGTATGGAAAAAAGGCCAATTACAAGGAGATTATTAAATGGTTAAAGTACTGATGGTGGTGCAAGAAGAAGTTTCAGATAAAGTTAAAGAAGTGATCGAGGAGGATATCTGGGGAACGTTCCTGGATTTTCTGAACCTGGGTTTTCATTTTGGTCAGGACAATAACCGTATTGACCTCACTGTGGGCGGTTTGTTGCTGGTGATCATCGCCTTTATCCTGACGTCTGCTTTCCTAAAATGGATACGCAAACTCGTCACCCGCAAGATGGACACTGAGAATGAGCTGAAGTTCAAGAGCATTTTCAAATTTATAAAATACGTCATTTATATCGTTGTTATCCTATTGACGCTAAATGCTTCGGGGGTGGATATCACGGTTTTGCTCACTGCATCAGCCGCCCTTTTTGTTGGTTTGGGACTGGCCCTGCAAGAACTTTTTCAGGACATCATTGGTGGTATTTTTATAATGATTGATAAATCACTAAAAGTGGGCGATATAGTCGAAGTAGAGGACAAGGTTGGCCGCGTATTTGAGATCAAGCTGCGTACCACACGTGCACTCACCCGAGACGATAAAGTTATCATTATTCCAAATCACAAGTTTATTAGCGATATCGTTTTTAATTACACCCAGAACCATAAAATGACCCGAGAGGTCGTCAATGTGGGGGTGGCCTACGGAAGCGATACCCAACTCGTAAAAAACATTTTGCTCGATGCCGTGAAAAAACAACAGGGGGTTTTAAAAAGTCCGAATCCCTTTGTGCTCTTTGAGGATTTTGGGAACTCTTCGCTTGACTTTGGGGTATATTTTTTCATCACCGACAGTTTTGTGGATCCCCGGATCAAAAGTGAAATCAGGTTTAGGATTGATGATGAGTTCAGGAAAGCGAATGTTACAATTCCATTCCCGCAGCGCGATGTACACTTTTATCCTACCACTAATTCCGAAGATTAATTATGCGAAATACCATTATAATATTGTTGTTCGCTTTGTGCTGTGTTTTTTCCGCGGAAGCGCAACTCACAGACCTTGCCCGTGTGGAATACACATTTTTTCCCCAGAAGGATTCAGACAACACGTTTAGGCGCTTTAGGGCATTGGTGAACCTTCCGTTAAAATTAAAGAAAGAAGGAGCATATCTCGTTCCGGGTTTTGAGTACCGCAACGTGAACCTACGATTGCGGGACGAGCTCCCCTTTTCCAACAAAGAAAGAGAACGTTTTCAATCCTTCAATTTAAGTTTGGGATATACATTTCCATTAAAAAATGATTGGCGCTTTGGAGCACGTGGAGGCTTGATTATGGCATCAGATTTTGAAGGGGACGTTGAAGCTGACGATTTTATTTTTGAAGGTGGTGTCTTTTTTGTCAAAACCCATAAGTTGGAAGAAGGCGATAACCTCAATGATGAGGATGCGAAGAACTGGAGGTTGGTTATGGGAATACAATATTCCACCACTGCGGGAAGGCCATTCCCATTACCTTTCATAAATTACAATGTGCGCGTCAATGAGCAATGGTCTTATACCTTGGGTGTTCCCAAAAGCAATTTGAAATATTATCTTAACGAAAAAAACGTCCTTCAAGGCTTTATCACACTAGATGGGTTCTATGCCAACCTGCAGAAGGATACCAGGGAGATTGATGGCGGGGTAGGCCAAAACATAAGCATGACCACCCTATTGAGCGGTGTGGGTTATGAGCATTATTTTACAGATCATCTCCTGCTCTATTTTTACGGTGGCCACACCATCATCAATGATATTCGTCTGCGCAACAGCAAAGGAGATGATGTTTTTACTATTAACGATACCAACACCCTTTACTTAAGGGGTGGTATAAAATTTAAAATATAGATGGCTAAAATTTTAATTATTGAAGATGAGGCGGCAATCCGAAGGGTGCTCGTTAAAATTTTGGGGGAAGAAAGCAAGGATTATCAGGTAGAAGAGGCTGAAGACGGTCTCGCCGGAATGCAAAAGATCAAGGACGTGGATTACGACTTGGTACTCTGTGATATAAAAATGCCAAAGATGGACGGTGTCGAAGTGCTGGAAGCCACAAAAAAAATCAAACCCGAAATTCCGGTAGTAATGATCTCCGGGCACGGCGATCTGGATACGGCGGTCAATACCATGCGTTTGGGTGCCTTTGATTACATATCAAAACCGCCAGATCTCAACCGATTATTAAATACGGTACGCAATGCGCTGGACCGAAAAGTCCTTGAGGTCGAAAACACCCGGCTCAAAAAGAAAGTGAGCAAGCAATATGAAATGGTTGGTCAAAGCGATGCCATCGAAAGCATTAAGCAGATCATTGAGAAAGTTGCCCCTACCGAAGCGCGCGTGCTGATCACCGGCCCCAACGGCACCGGAAAAGAACTGGTCGCACACTGGCTTCACGAAAAAAGTGAACGCTCAAAAGGATCGATGGTTGAGGTGAACTGTGCCGCAATACCTTCAGAATTGATAGAGAGTGAACTCTTTGGTCATGTAAAAGGAGCGTTTACTTCGGCCAATAAGGACCGGGCCGGAAAGTTTGAAGCTGCCAATGGCGGAACCATATTCCTGGATGAGATCGGGGATATGAGCCTTTCGGCACAGGCCAAGGTGTTGCGGGCACTTCAGGAGAATAAAGTATCCCGCGTGGGGAGCGATAAGGACATCAAGGTGGACGTGCGTATCGTTGCCGCAACCAACAAAAACCTGAAGTCAGAAATTGAAGAAGGCAGGTTTCGGGAGGATCTGTACCACCGTTTGGCGGTAATCCTGATCAAGGTGCCTCCGCTCAATGACCGGCGGGAGGACATTCCGGTATTGGTTGATCATTTCGTCAACAAAATCGCGGCAGAACAGGGAATGGCAGCCAAAGTTTTCACCGATGATGCTCTGGCCAAACTTCAGGAATACGACTGGACCGGTAACATCCGGGAACTGCGCAATGTGATTGAAAGACTGATAATCTTGGGCGGAAAAACCGTTACCGAAGAAGATGTGGCGCTTTTCGCCAGTAAATAAAACGTTAACCAGAAAACGAATAATGAGTATGAAAAGTTCTGACTATAGAGCAACGGCCCCTTTTAAAATCGATGCTTTTGAGACCCATCAGGATTTTGGGAAGAAAAATAAACTGGAAAAAGAACTGGATAACGTAAGTAAGGATCTCGCGGAGCTGCAGAACAAGATGTATGCTCACGACAAATATGCGGCCTTAATTTGCATACAGGGAATGGATACGGCAGGGAAGGATAGCCTGATCCGCGAAGTTTTTAAAAACTTGAATGCACGTGGCGTGGTAGTTCACAGCTTTAAAGTTCCTACTGAAGAAGAAAGGTCACACGATTACCTGTGGCGTCATTACCTCGCTTTGCCTGAACGGGGAAAATTTGGAATTTTCAACAGGACCCATTATGAGAACGTTCTGGTTACCCGCGTCCATCCTGAATATATTCTGGGCGAAAAGTTGCCAGACGTTAATTCTGTGAACGATGTTAATGATGATTTTTGGGAACGCCGTTTTGAGCAGATTCGCAATTTTGAAAAGCACTTGGCCGAAAACGGAACAATAATCTTTAAATTTTTCCTGCACCTTTCTAAAGAAGAACAGCGGCAGCGACTGTTGCGCCGGTTGCGAAAGAAAAACAAAAACTGGAAATTTTCACCCAGCGACCTCGAAGAGCGCGAACTCTGGGACGACTACCAAAAATGTTATCAGGATGCCATTGATAAAACCACCACAGATAAGGCGCCGTGGTACATTATTCCCGCTGACGACAAACCAACCGCCCGGCTCATTCTGGCCAAAATCCTGCTGGAAGAACTCTCCAAATACAAGGACATCGAAGAACCCGAACTGGACGCCAAAACCAAGGAAAATCTGGATTTTTATAGAAGCAAATTGGAAGTGGAAGGGTAGTTTTCAGTGGACAGTGGACAGTGGACAGTGAGCAGTTGCAGTGAGCAGTGGCGGTATGCAAGTACTCCATAGTTTTTATCCGAAGTCTTACGTTTTTTTGCGAATCGGTCTTTTCTCTTCTTGATCGTAGGAGAAAACAATAGGAATAAAAATACCAATATTAATTAATTAAGATTGAACCAACAAGCCCTTATCGAGCTCGCCCACTACAAAATGCCTTTCGGAAAGTACAAGGACCGCTATTTATTGGAAATCCCTGAATACTATTACACTTGGTTTCGGCAAAAAGGATTTCCGGCTGGGAAACTGGGCAGTATGATGCAGCAAATGCACGAGATAAAAATCAATGGACTGGAAGAATTGATCTTTACGATTAGGCGCGAATTTCCGAAACCACCTACCCCTAAATAATACTGCACTTCCTTTAAATCCTTTCGCCTAAATCCATACCTTTGCATCCCGTAAATGAGCCCTAGCTTCACACAAAGGGCCTAATATTCTAAAGATCAGGATGGCAGATACAAAGTACATCTTCGTTACGGGAGGCGTTTCATCATCATTGGGAAAGGGCATTATTGCCGCATCGCTGGCCAAGTTGCTACAGGCACGGGGCTATCGCGTTACCATACAAAAACTGGATCCCTATATCAATGTAGATCCGGGAACCCTTAATCCCTATGAACACGGCGAATGCTACGTAACCGATGACGGCGCCGAGACCGATCTTGATCTGGGGCATTATGAGCGTTTTCTCAATGTAAATACCTCTCAAGCAAACAATGTAACCACTGGTCGAATTTACCAAAGCGTAATCGAAAAGGAACGTCGTGGCGAGTTCTTGGGCAAGACTGTACAAGTGATTCCACATATCACCAATGAGATCAAAGAACGCATACAGATTTTGGGCAATAGCGGGGATTATGACATCATCATCACCGAAATAGGAGGGACCGTGGGTGACATCGAGTCGCTTCCGTATATTGAATCCGTGCGGCAGTTGAAGTGGGAGATGGGGCCATCCAATGCCCTGGTCATTCATTTGACACTGATCCCATATCTTTCCGCCGCAGGCGAACTCAAAACAAAACCTACCCAGCACAGCGTTAAAACCCTAATGGAAAGTGGTATTGCCGCCGATATTTTGGTCTGCCGTACCGAACATGAACTTAGTGATGATCTGCGTGAAAAATTGGCGCTTTTCTGTAACGTAAGGAAGGAGGCGGTCATTCAGTCTATCGATGCTTCCACCATTTACGATGTGCCCAATTTGATGCTAGAAGAAGGCCTTGACACCATAACGCTAAAAAAGTTGGAGCTTTCGTCACAGACCCAGCCCAAATTGACCCGGTGGAACAACTTTTTGGACAAGCATAAAAATCCCAAAGCCGAGGTAAATAGTGGCTTGATAGGAAAATATGTGGAACTTCAGGACAGCTACAAATCCATTTTGGAAGCGTTCATCCACGCAGGCGCGGAAAATGAAGTACGCGTCAATGTGATCTCGATACATAGTGAGCATATTACGCAGAAGGTAATTCAAAAGATAGAAAATGAACTCGACGGATTGCTGGTTGCCCCTGGTTTTGGCGAGCGTGGCATTGAGGGTAAAATAAAGGCCGTGCAGGTTGCCCGTGAAAATGGGATTCCGTTTTTGGGAATTTGTCTGGGCATGCAGATGGCGGTCATAGAATTTGCCCGAAACGTACTGAAACTTTCTGACGCCAACAGTACTGAAATGCACGCCGAGACCGCGCATCCCGTGATTTCCATAATGGAAAGTCAAAAGGATTTGAAACAAATGGGCGGGACTATGCGTCTGGGCGCCTGGGATTGCGATCTCGTCCCCGGAAGCATTGTCGGGAACATTTATGATACGGGTACCATCAGCGAGCGACACAGGCACCGGTATGAATTTAATGACAAATACCGTGGCCAACTGGAAGAGGCCGGACTGAAAGTTACCGGGACCAACCCAAAAACCGGTCTCGTGGAAATCATTGAATATGAGAATCATCCTTGGTTTGTGGGCGTGCAGTATCATCCGGAATATAAGAGTACGGTTGCCAATCCACATCCTATTTTTGTGGCTTTTGTCCAGGCAGCGGTCACTTACAAGAAACGTGTAAATTCCGCCAATATGGCACAGAAATAAGGTGTGGTCGTATTCTTGACTTTTTCGAAAAAATTAACAGTAGCATTTTAGACTAAACAGTAAACCCGGATTTTCCGGTTATCATTTTATATGGAAGAAAAGAAATTTGACATACAATCTATCATAGGATTTTTGTTGATCGGGGCCATCCTGATCTATATGTTGTACCAAAACAGGGAAACTGAAAACCTGGACGAAACCACCACTGAAGAACAAGTGGTACAGGAGACCGATGTGCCGGTAATTTCAGAGCCGGTTGCCGCCGAAGTCCAGCCCGTCCTCAGTGATTCGTTGAACCAGGTGCGGCTTAGACAGCAGTTTGGAGAATTTGCCTATGCCGCTTCGCTTCCTTCAGCGACCGAAAACACGACCATTTTAGAGAATGATGTTCTTGAGCTCAAAATAAGCAATAAAGGGGGAAACATCGTCGAGGCGAGATTGAAGAAGTACAAAACCTTTGATTCCATTCCGGTTTATTTGATCAAAGACGGAAACAGCCGTTTCAATCTCAATTTTAATACCAGCACTAACCGCACCCTGAATACCGAAAACCTGTTTTTTGAACCCAAACTTTCTCAGAATGGAGAAAATAAGGTGCTGACGATGCGTTTAAAAGTTTCAGAAAGCGAGTATCTGGAATATCGTTATGCCCTGAAGCCCAATGATTATATGATGGGCTTTGGCGTTAAAACGGTAGGACTACAGAACGTGATCAATACTTCGGCACCTACGCGTCTCAATTGGGAACTCAAGGGCTACCGCCATGCCAAAAGTATTTCTTATGAAAACCGCTATACCCGGTTAACCTATGAGTATGAGGATGATGATTACGATAAATTGGATGCGACCGGCGAAGATGAAGCCATTGAGAGCAATGTCGATTGGTTTAATTACCGCCAGCACTTTTTTAGTTCGATGCTTTTGACAGATACGCCATTTGACAAGGTGGTCTTTACGTCACAGGATTTGGTAGAAGATGATGAGATCGATACGGTCTATACCAAAAAGTATGGCGCAGATATGTTGCTTACCCCAAAGAACGGGGAGATCAATTATGCGATGCATATGTACTATGGCCCGACAGATTATGATATTTTGAGTTCATATGATAATTGGGAACTTGATCACGCTATGTATCTGGGCTGGGGTATTTTTAAGTTTATCAACACCAATGTGATCATTCCGCTATATGGATTTTTGGGCGGTTTGGTACCTGCCGGTATTGCGATCATTTTGCTTACGGTTATCGTAAAATTGTTCCTGAGCCCGGTGCAGTACAAGCAGTACGTCTCTCAGGCCAAAATGAAGGTCCTCAAGCCCGAGATCGCCGAGATCAGTGAGAAGTACAAGGACAACGCGATGAAAAAGCAGCAGGAAACCATGGCGCTGTACAGCAAGGCGGGGGCGAGCCCGCTGAGTGGGTGTATTCCCGGGTTGCTACAGATACCGGTGTTTTATGCGCTGTTTACGTTTTTTCCATCGGCATTTGGGCTGAGGCAAGAAAGTTTTCTTTGGGCGGATGACCTTTCCAGTTATGACAAGATTGCCGAGCTGCCATTTACCATTCCGTTTTACGGAGATCACGTGAGTTTGTTTCCTATTTTGGCGTCGATTGCGATCTTTATTTATATGACCATGACCACGGGGCAGAGCATGCAACAGGCGCAACAGCCGGGAATGCCAAATATGAAATTCCTGATGTACCTGTCACCGTTAATGATGCTGTTTTTCTTCAACAACTACGCGAGTGGTTTGAGTTTGTACTACCTGACATCAAACTTGATCACCATCGGAATTATGTTGGTCATAAAGAATTTTATCATCGATGATGATAAGATTCACGCTAAAATTCAAGAGAACAAGAAAAAGCCCAAAAAGAAGAAGAACAAGTTTCAGCAGAAAATGGCTGAGATGATGGAGCAGGCCCAAGAGCAGCAGAAGCGGAAATAATTCCTATTGGCCTTATAAGTATAATGATTTAAATCAGTCTTGAAAATGCAAACACTCACGTTCCATTAAATTAAAAAGTCCCTCTCAAATCAAATTTGAGAGGGACTTTTCAATAAGTAGGAATTCATATCCAATCCAATGAAGCCAAAGATATCCTTCACTATTTAATCAATCTGACCTCAATCCTCTAAATCAGGAATTGGTCGCCATTTGTTCTCCAATTCAAAATAGTTGAAGTCGAGCGCGCTTTCCTGCCGTTCCAGAAGGTTTGCCTGGAAAGAACGTTCTAAAATATCCTCAATCAAGTAATCTTCCTCCACATTGATGGGATCATATTCGGTTTTTAGGGAAATGTCAAACAATCCGGCGGTGGTGTTAAGCCAAAATGCCTTCCATCCATTCCGGTATTCTTTGATCAAGTCAAAACCAGTAATTCCGGTCTGGCGGTGCAGCAATTTTACCAGTATTTGTCCTTCGGTACGACTGAATTTTTTAAGACGATCGCCAAATTCCTCTTCCACATATTTCTGTATGACCTTCATATATTTCTTACGATCCCGTTTGCTGTCCATACTGTCCAGACGGGCATTGATCTGTGTAAAACGTTCTGCAGCAAGTTTGGCGTAAGGATATACTTTTCGGGTTTTCCGTCTTAAAATAAGATACCTCTTGCGCGCGGCATCGTCATCAAATTGCAATTTTCCCAGTACAACCACTGCTTCAAGACCAATGCTGCTCGCCGGCACGCTATCGCCCTGTATGATGTAATATTCCACGTGATCAAGGGTGTCCTTGATGGGGATGGTATCCCTTTGGGCGTTTGCCCAAAAGGAAACAAAGAATAGAAAAAAAGTCAGCGTATGTTTCAAAAAATACTTTTCTGTTTATGAATCGAAAACTGTTCCAAAATTACGTTATACCTTATTATACGGATGCGATTTAGGTTTAGTATGCTTAATTTCGTAAAAAATAAAATTTTATGTCAAAACCTGTTATAAACGATAAATCCCTGGAGTTTTTAGAAAACTATCTCAACAATGCGTCGCCCACCGGCTATGAGTGGACTGGACAAAAGTTGTGGATGGAATATCTGAAACCTTACGTGGATACTTTTATTACCGACACCTACGGTACGGCTGTGGGCGTCATCAATCCCGATGCAAAATATAAAGTGGTCATTGAGGGCCACGCCGATGAAATCAGCTGGTACGTCAACTACATTACTGACAACGGGCTCATTTATGTCATCCGAAATGGCGGTAGCGACCACCAGATCGCGCCTTCAAAATTGGTGAACATACACACCCGCAAGGGTATTGTCAAAGGCGTTTTTGGCTGGCCGGCAATCCATACCCGGGACAAGAGTAAGGAGCAAGCTCCCAAAATTGACAATATTTTTATCGATGTGGGCTGCAAAAACCGTGAGGAGGTCGCGGAGCTAGGCGTACACGTAGGCTGTGTGATCACCTATCCGGATACCTTCACGATCATGAACAAAGATAAGTTTGTGTGCCGCGCACTCGATAACCGGATGGGTGGATTTATGATTGCTGAGGTCGCTCGTTTGCTCAAAGAAAGCGATACAAAACTGGACTTTGGTCTTTATATCGTCAATTCGGTGCAGGAGGAAATTGGTTTGCGCGGTGCGGAAATGATTACACAGCGTATTAAACCAAATGTAGCCATCGTCACAGATGTGACCCACGACACCACCACGCCAATGATCGAGCAAAAGACCAATGGTAAAGCCGAAATAGGCGAGGGGCCGGTTATTTCATACGCGCCTGCCGTACAGCAGAAACTGCGCGACCTGATCATCGATACGGCAGAAGAGAAGCAAATTCCATTTCAACGTGCTGCAAGCAGCCGCGCAACAGGAACAGATACAGATGCCTTTGCCTACAGCAACGGCGGAGTCGCTTCTGCACTTATCAGTTTGCCGTTGCGCTATATGCATACCACGGTAGAAATGGTGCATAAGAACGATGTGGAAAACGTCATTCGCTTGATTTACGAGAGCGTTCTAAAGATTAAAGAAGGGGAAACCTTTAGTTATTTTGATTAATTAAAATTCAAATCTAAATCCCAAAGTGTACCAGCGCTTTGGGATTTTGATTTTTACAGTAATGTATGAGAAACGCTTTGCAAATAATTTTTCTGTGTGTTTTTACCTTTGCTTCACAAGCTCAAAACCGGAGTGTGAGCTATCCCGATTTTCTAGGAAAGTCTTTGACGGAAATAGAGAACGACCTTAGGTGGAAAGGTTTGGTAAAAACCACAGGGGATTTGAATAGTGATGGTGTTGATGATCACGCAGTTGTTCTTGAATCAAGGGATAGTATTCCTGAAAAACGATGTTCTGACTGTAATCTATTGAAAAGTAAGCCTAGAATTATAATTGTTTTGATCAATCGAGACGGCAAACAAATGGTCGAGATACAAAATAACCGTTTTATAGGTAGAGGGAATGAAGGTGGAATGCTACCTTACCTCGAACCCGAACTTTTCATCCACAACGAAATGCTAACTATTTGCTACCAATTTACACGCTCTAAAATTTCTTATGTGTTTAAGTATAGCGATGATACGATGGTACTCGTAAAGGCCAAGAGTGGGGGTGTGCACAGTGCCAGTGGTGATTTTGAGCAAACCAGTTTTGATTTTAAAAAGGGCGAAATAATTTCAGAAACAGGAAATATTTCCAACATAAAAATTCAAAAGGAAAGAATAAAGACAAACATCAAATCTAAAACGCTTTCTGAATTTGGCCCAATGATGGAATGGGAGGTAATTGAGAATAAATTTCTCTAATTTGCCTGCTTATACAAATAAACTTTAGTATTTCAAACCAATTTCTTCCCTAACCGCGTCAAGCATAGCAATGAGTTTTCGGCTAAAGTCGTGGGACATCAGGTCACTTTCCAACTTACCACCGCGAAGCAAATCTGCAACATACATGGCTTCCAGTTCATAACCGTGGCCTTTATATTCAAAATCGTGTTCTTCTTTTTTACCGTTTAGGATCGTGGTGATTTTATCCGTATCGTGAAAGCGGCTGTTCATCACAATTATTCCGTGCTCGCAGATGATGGTAGCGATGCTGGGTGTTTTTTTGACGATACTGCTCTTGAGGTACGCTTTGGCTTCAGGATAGGAAAAGGTCATTTCACAGGTTTCGTCCACACCGGTCTTTCCTATTTTGGCTTTCGCCGAAAAATCTTCAGGTTCACCAAGAAGGGCCAACGCTAGAAAAATTGGATAGATACCAATATCCAACAGAGAGCCGCCGCCCAATTCTTTATTAAAAAGCCTTCCGGAGGGATTTACCTTTTTCTTAAAACAGAAATCTGCCGTTATCGTCTGAATCTTTCCGTATTTGCCGGAATTCAATCCTTGTTCCACAAACTGAAAATGCGGCAAAACCTTTGTCCACAAAGCTTCCATCAGGAAAGTCTGATTTTCTTTCGCGGACGCGATCATTTCTTCTACCTGACCGGCCTGCATGGCAAACGGCTTCTCGCAGAGTACTGCCTTTTTGTTGTTCAGGCAGAGCAGGGTGTTTTGGTAATGTTTAACGTGGGGTGTGGCAATATAGATCACATCAACATTTTTATCTTGGGCAAGGCTTTCATAATCGCCATAGTAGTTTTGGGCTCGGTAGGTTTTCGCAAATGCCTCGGCTTTATCCTGGCTTCGGGAGGCCACCGCCTGCAGGGTGCTACCGGGTACCAAAGACAAATCCTGAGCAAATTTATTTGCAATATTCCCGAGTCCCATTATGCCCCAACGTATGGTTTTCATGATTCCAGAATTTTTGGTTTTTCTAAGTTGGGAGTGCTCCCCTGAATGATAAAGCCAATCAGTACCACCAGTGCGCAACCTATAAAATTGAGCCAAAGGTAGGGCAGGCTGATGTATTCGAGTTTGTCAAGGGTAAAGAGAGCAATGATAATAAGCTGCGTGATTACGGCTGCTATAAAAACGGCCTTGGCACCAATGCTTTTTGTAAAAAAGGCAACGATAAAAATACCCAGGATTGTTCCATAAAAAATAGAGCCAATGATGTTGACCAACTGGATCAAATTGTCAAAGAGGTTGGCCGTACAAGCGATCAGAACGGCGAGGATTCCCCAGCTCAGCGTAAACCATTTGGTGGCATCCACAAAGTGTTCTTCGTCCTTTTCCTCACCTAGATTGCGTTTGTAAATGTCAATGGTAGTGGTGGTCGCCAGCGCGTTCAGTTCAGACGCTGTGCTGCTCATCGCTGCTGAAAGGATTACCGCCAGCAGCAGGCCGATCAGCCCTTTGGGCAGGTTATTGAGGATAAAATGAATAAACACATAATCCTTATCGTTGGTCTCGACATTTTTGTCGGTTTCCTTGATAATCATTTTTGCCTTTTCCCGGATTTCGTCTTCTTCCTGATTGACTTTTAAAAGCCTCTTTTTATAAGAGGCAGTCTTGTCCATATCCATCGTTCCGCTGGCGACGCTGGCTTTGCTTAGTTCGGCTTTATCCGAGCGAAGTTCATTGAGACGGTCTTGCAATGCGGTGTATTCCTCTTCCAATGGGCTGTTTACCATTGTGCTTTGCGCGGCGGGGTTAAAGTTGAGTGGCGTGGGATTGAACTGGTAGAAAACAAAGACCATTACACCTACCAGCAAGATGAAAAACTGCATTGGGACCTTGAGGAAACCATTAAAAATCATCCCCAGCTGCATTTCCCGAACGGATTTCCCCGAGAGGTATCGTTGTACCTGGCTTTGGTCGGTACCAAAATAGGAAAGCATCAAAAAAGTACCGCCCAGGATTCCGCTCCAGACGGTGTACCTGTTTTCAAAGTCAAACGAAAAGTCCAAAATATCAAGTTTTCCGCTGGCGCCTGCAATCTCAAGGGCATTGGTAAAGGTGATGTTTTCCGGCAGGTAGCTGATGATCAAAAAGAAGGCGACAAACATGCCCCCAAAAATCACGGCCATTTGTTGTTTTTGGGTTACGGTTACGGCTTTGGTTCCGCCTGAAACCGTATAGAGCGTGACCAGAACCCCGATGATGATATTAAGCGTATTGAGGTTCCAGCCCAGAACAGCAGAAAGCACAATGGACGGCGCAAAAATGGTAATCCCTGCCGAAAGTCCCCGTTGTAGCAAAAACAGCCCGGAAGCGAGCGAACGGGTCTTCAGGTCAAACCGGCTTTCTAGATATTCATAAGCCGTATATACTTTGAGCCTATGGTAAATAGGTATGAAAAATATACAAATGATGACCATCGCGATGGGCAGGCCAAAGTATAGCTGTACAAAGCCCATCCCACTGTGATACGCCTGGCCAGGAGTGGATAAAAAGGTTATCGCACTAGCTTGTGTCGCCATTACAGATAAACCAACCGTCCACCATTTTGCCTCATTGCCACCACGTATGTAATCCTGAACGTTGTTCCTTCCGCGGGTTTTGTAGATTCCGTAGAGCACAATGGTCGCCAAAGTCACTGATAAAACGATCCAGTCTATTGTTTCTAGGGGGCTGTTCATATTAATTGCTATACGTTTCCATCAATATGAAAAACAGGATGATATAAACGAGGTTGATCACCAGTACCAAGGTGTAATATTTACTCCACTTTTTTTCCGGGATCTGCATGGTTCCGTTTTCTTTGAGCAATTAGTTTTTGATGTTTTGATCGTTCTTGCCCACGCTGAGCATATTGGCAAACAGACGATAGGCTCCGGGAACACCGGCCGGCAATTCCCTAAAGAAACTGAGCCCGGTATAAATAAAATGGCCTTTGCCATAGGTCGTGTACAGTAAACTGCCTTGGGTGGAGTCTTTTTCGCCAATATCCCTAATGGAGAAGAGGGGCGTGTACCGCTCATCCCAAGCATCGGGAAAATAAAGTCCGCGTTCCTGCACCCACCCATCAAAATCGTCATTGGTTATCTTATTGGGATAATTCATAAGTTCGGCGTCAGGTTTTATAATGGTTACTTCTGCATTCTCATCGGTGACGCGGTCGCGCGAAAGGGTTAGGGGATAGGGACCCAAATTTTCTAGATAGCCACCTCTTGAGGTATTGTACTGCACCACTACGGTACCGCCGTTCTTGACGTAATTCATCAAGACAGGTTGTTTGTTGCGCATCTCATCAACGGTATTGTACGCCCGGATACCCACAACTACGGCATCAAACTGCTGCAGTAAATCTTCCGAAATCATTGCGGGATCGATGTTTGCAACTTGATATCCTATCTGTTCCAGACTTTCCGGGACGACATCACCGGCACCGGCAATGTAACCAATGTAATCGCCCCTTTTCTGAATATCTAACCGTACCACCTCATTCACAGAAGGCAAAGTAAGTGTCTGTAACGGAATGTGATCGTAATCGATCTTGACCACTTTTGTGTTGTATTCTTTTCCGTCAAGCGAAAAGACCGGCTGCAATTTTCCCTTGCTGGCTCCGGCTGGTGGTGTAACTTCAAAGGTCACGGTCTTTTCCATCCCTTTTTCGGGCAAAGAAACCGAAGCATTTTTGGGAGAAGCGTTCCAGCCTACTGGAAGATCAAGATGGAGCGTGCCGGTAATGCTTTCGCGAAAGCTTTTTACGTGTACCGCAACACTTTTGGCCGAAGCATCGGCGAAGATCAAAACAGGCTCAATTACCTCTGCCGAAACCGGCGGCACGATCTCAAACGGTTCGTACACCTCGCCATCCACGCGGTCGTTGTATTTGTAGATTAAGTCTGTTTTAAAAGGGAGTGAGACCCCATCCATTTCAATCTGAAAAGTTGCCGTAAATGGAGCTCCGGTTTCGGGCTTGCCAATCATTGTTTGCTCTTCGACTTTATACATCCCGAGACTTCCAATTTCCTTCAACCAATAAGCTGTGCTCAAGCCTGCTTCGCCGGTATTGAACGAAAAGGTTTGGCTAAAACCCAGATTATCATTCAGGCGTTGCAAAACTTCAACCTTTCTGCAAATTTCTTCCGTTTTGCCAAGCGTTGGGTTGATGGTAATGCCAGTGAGCACGAGGGGCAACGAACTTCTGTTTATGGCCTCAATGGTCACCTCAATATCCTGATCAGTTGTCGCGGTCTGGGTTTGTGTCTGTGCTTCAATATAAAGTCCGCTGCAAGCTTTGATCAGGTCGAGCAGTTGTTGTGATTTGATTTCCTTCCAGTGGTCATCTTCCAGATTTTGAACCAGCCGATAGGCCTTGACAAGTGCTGAAACGCTGGCGCTTGGATTATTAAAGTCGTAATCCTGTTGCGCTATCATCAAAATGTTTCCGATTTCTGCGCCGCCTTTTAAACGCTTCCATGAGGTATCAATACCCTCAAACAGATCATCTTTTTTTGGCATATTGCCTTGTAGCAGTTCGAGGTACTCGGTCTGGCTTCCGCGGCTTCCGGTGTTGCCAAAACCCTGAGATTTGTGCTGGCTGCGGCTTAAGGCAGAAATTTCGGTATTGCTCAGGCCGTGGTTGGGGTAATAGCTGCCCACATCGACGCTTACGAGATTGCTTTTGTCTGCATTTTCAAAGGCTTCCCTTCCGCCATAAAACCACCAGGAGGTGTTAAAGAACAAGCGCTTGGGCTGCCAGGTTTCGGTAAATTTTAATTGTTCGGGAAATTTAGACGCATCGCCCACCAGATCGAATGCTTCAACACTCAACATTGCGCTGCTGGTGTGGTGGCCGTGGGTGCTGCCGGGCGAGCGGTGGTCAAAACGGTTAATAACAATGTCCGGTTTAAAAGTGCGGATGGCCCAGACCACATCGCTCAATACTTCGTCCTGTTCCCAGATTTGCAAGGTCTCGTCCGGATGTTTGGAATAGCCAAAATCATTGGCGCGGGTAAAGCGTTGCTGGCCACCATCAGTGCGACGGGCAGCGAGCAGTTCCTGAGTGCGTATGACCCCCAGCAGTTCGCGGATCTCCGGACCCACCAAATTTTGCCCACCGTCCCCACGGGTGAGTGAGAGGTAGGCGGTACGTGCATTGACGGCATTGGCCAGATAACTGATAAGTGTGGTATTTTCATCATCGGGATGCGCCGCGATGTAAAGCGCCGAACCCAAAAAATTCAGATTTTCAAACTGCTCATAAATTTCTGAAGCGGAAGGTTTGTCGGGTTGCTGGGCGTAGCTCCCGGAGACGAAAAGGCCCAAAATCGCAACGGCAAGGAATAACTTATGGATCATCAAATGAGGGGCTAGATTGGTAATTCCCAAAGATAGCAAAAACCGTACTGGAGTTGTTTTTTTGGGGTTTGTTTAACGGTTGAGCTATAAACATTATGGGAATATATCAATGTTAGCATCCTGCTACTTAAATAGCGAAATCTTTTGGTTTTGTTCTATTTTTTCTGTTCAGTGTAAAATACCTTAGAATTTGCAGACTTCACAAAATTAAGTAAACCCAGCGACTACTCCCGAAGCCCATATTGTTTAAAGGTTTTCTATTTATCAGTACTTTACTGTAATCTTATCTCATTCCTAGTTTCAGTCCACGAAAGTCTCCCTAATAATATCTTTGCATTTTTGAATTTCCGATCTGGTTAATCGGTCAAACCTTTTAATTATCCGTGATTTTTCAATCGTCCGAATCTGGTCGATTGCAACCATTCCTTTCTTAGCGTTATGTTCGACCTGAATTCGGGTGGGGTATTTTTTCAGGTTGGTTGTCATTGGTGCAACAACGATAGTGTTCAAATACTTGTTTATTTCATTGGGGGATAAAATTACACACGGACGTGTTTTTAGGATGCAGACATTGGTTTTACGTTGATTTGTCCGCCAATGGCTTTAAGCACTTTCATTATTGTTCCAAATTGTGGTTTTGCTCCGTCTGATAGTGCCTTATATAAACTCGGTCTGCTCATTCCAGTTTTTTCCGCAATTTTAGTCATTCCGATTGCCTTTGCAATATGTCCAATCGCTACAATCAAATCAGAGCTTTCTCCATCTTTGAGAACTGTATTCAGATATTCAGCAATCATTTCCTCGCTGTCCAGATAGTCTGCAATATCAAATTTTGATGTCTTTTCGGAAATAATCATTTAGAGTGTATCCGTTTAGATACAAATGTAGTCTAAATTTTGGTCGTGAATGCACCATAAATTAAAGAATAGTAGCGGATTAAATGCAATAGCTTTTCGGTTGGACATAGACCATTTTTATGATCACCTACTCTCATTTAAACGATTAAACCGCCATTGTATTTATATACTGTTGTAAACTGGCTCTCCACGTCCTGCTTGGTTTTCCGAAGTACTAATCCTTGTTTGGAAGTATGCGTTGGCAAGACATACTCTTTTGCAATTTTTGGCGTAGCGTTGGCTTTAGTGAATTGCAAATGTGTATGGCTTATGCGTTGGCTACTTCTATAAGTTTTATTTCATTTTCAGTCAAATCATAGATATTATAAACAAGCTTATCAATATCATTCTCAAATCTATCTTTCATTTCTTCAGAATCCTCATTTAGAATTAACTCAACAATTTCGGTCAATTTTTCAACTTTCGAAATATCATTAGGTATCAGAAATTTTTCAATTGTAGTTTTTTTGAAAACATAAGCTCCACCAGCTGTCTTTTCTCCTACAATTGAAAAATAAAACTTATAAAGTTTTGAGTTCATTAGAGCTAAAATGAACTTTAAGGAAATAGTATCGGAAGTAAGAAAGAATGATGAACTAGTCAATAAATTACCTTTATTATCGAAAGCAAAATCCCAACCACCAGAAATTAATCCCCAAACTATTTTTTCTTCATCAAATAAAGGGTAATAGCTTGCAGCACAACGTTGCAGAGCATACCATTCATAACGTTTTCCAGTTTCAGATTTATTCCTGTTACTTAACTCGGTTTTAAATGACTTTAAATGTTCATATTCATTATTATAACTACTTTTAAAAGTGTTTTCAGCTAATTCACTTGCTCCACTTACGCTTTCGTCTTCGTGAAGTGGATAATGCCAAGGAACAAAAAGAAGTTTTAAGTCGTTTTCTTCAATTTCATAACGATGAATGTCTTTACCTCGCAAAAAGTTTTTGGCCAAATGAGAATTGAATAATTCACTTTCTTTATTTATAATAAAGGCTGCATCATAGCCCGTTGTTATACCTCTTTTGATTTGAATTGAATCAAAGGAACTTATTTCACTTCCTTGTTTCTTCATTTTGGAAATTATAGCTTGTTCTTCAATTTTACTGAATAGCCAAAAATCGTTTGATAACAAAGAATTATCTATAATCGTAAATTTATCTTCTTTGTAAGAGTCAAATTTATCTTGTGTTATTTCTTCATTGTTGAATTCTAAATATTCAAAGGAAATATTTGGTATGCTTTTTTCCATTGTAAGAATTACACTTGAAACCAATGCTTCGTCAAAAATTGGTACAAGTTCAAAGTTCACGACTTTGTTCATTCTAAATTTGCTTAAAAAAGCTCTTAAAAGTTTACCATATTCTGTATTAAAGAACTTATTGGTATTTATAAATGCAAACTGTCCGTTTTCTTTTAATAAATCAAATGCTCTTTCAAAGAAAAATACACTTAAATCAGCAGTACCTGAATAAACAGAGTACCATCTGCTAAATATAGCTGTATTCCCTTTTGATTTCCTTTGTTGCACATATGGTGGATTACCTATGACTATATCAAATCCAACAAAATCTCCGTTATCATCTAAAACTTCTGGAAATTCAAAACGCCATTCAAAAGCTTCTTCATAAATTTTGTTGTTTTTAATTTCTTCAATTATGGTTTCTAGTTTTTTAGAATCTTCTGTGAGTTTTTTTAGTTTTTTATTCCAAGCCGTTTTTTCTCTTTTGGTCATCTCAAACATTTGCGTTTGATTGGTCATTCCAAAAATATCGCCTTTTAGTTTATTGAGTTTTTTAACTTTTGGGTCGTTAAGCGATATTTCACTTCTAAAGTCGTTTTTAATATCATCAATAAGTTTTTCCATTGCTCGTTTTTGCTCTTTGTTTTGAGCATTACGATAAGTGTCAACTGCAATTCTATAACTATCAATTGTCCATTTACTACTTTTTAAAGCCTTTTTAAGGTCAGCATCTAATACAAAGCGACTAATAAGAGAATTACCGCATTTGATATTTATGTCAATGTTTGGAAGTGTTTCTAGTTCACTTTCGTTTTTGTAGTATGCGTTTTTAAGTAACTCAATCCAAAGACGTAATCGACAAATTTTTACTGAATTTGGGTTAATATCTACACCAAACAAGCAGTTTTCAATTATGGTTTGCTTTTCGTGAAATAATGTTTCTTGTATTCGTTGACTTTCTTTATTAGTTGGATTGTATTCAAACAATTCTCCATCTTCGTCAGTTACAATTAATTCATCGTTTACAACTTCAAATTGGTATTCTTTCAGTCGTTTGCCATCTCTATCTTGTAAAACTTTAAGGTCGTTTTTAATGGCAATCATTTCATTAAGTGCTGAAACTAAAAAGTGTCCTGAACCAACAGCTGGGTCGCAAATTTTAATGCTGTTTATTATTTTATTTGCTTCTTGTCTATCTTCGATTTTATCATAGATAGAATCTATGTCTTTGCAATTCCAACCTTTGGTTTCGTTAAATTTTTGAACAACCGCTTTTCTAATGGTTTCACGACACATATACATTGTGATAAACCTGGTGTAAAAAACGAGCCATCTTTGTAACCATTAATTTTCTCGAAAATTAAACCGAGAACAGATGCATTAATTAGGGTTTTATTGTCTTCTTGAATTTCTTCTTTTCCTTCGCTACTAAAGTCGTAAGCATTTAAAAATTCAAACAGATATTCAAGAGCATTTAAATTTCCTGTTCGTTTTTTCCCGCTTTCACTTTTTAAAACAGTTGATGAATAAATTGGGATTGTTTTATCATCACGTAGATTGCTAATGAATAACGTACCGTGTTCAATTCCTGTTGGTTCAAAAAGTGAACTATTTAAGTAAGGAACCTTTGCAAATAGTTCTGTTACATCTTCGTTTCTTTCTGATTGTTGTTTTGCTAAAACTTGAAAGAAAAGACTGTTTAAATCATCATAATTTTGAATTTTATCGATACTTAAAAATTCATAGGATTTGTCGCCTTTATGATAGGTTTTTAATTGAGCTTCTAAAAGTTTAAGAAACAGAATTCTGTTAATCCAAGTTATGCTTAATTCAAGTCCAACATTAAATAAACGTTCCTCTTGGGTTGTTCCAAAATGACTAGGATTGTCAAGTCTATTTATTTTATCTAAACTGTCAAGTTGGATTATTGCATTTTCAAGAAACGAGCCTGTGTTTCTTTCTCCTTTTTTATTTCGTTCAATTAATTTTTTGCTTTTGTCTTTGGTTTCTACAAGTCCAATAATGTGTAGTAATTCTCCGTAAAATCTTTTGTCAAGACTATTGCTGTCATTGGCAAATGGTAATTTTAATAAACGCTCTGGTGAGAGTAATTTAAAAAGTGAGATAAGTTTATTATCGTCTTTTGGATTATCGTTGCGAAGTGGTTTTTCATATTCTCTGATATCAAAAAACGTAAATTCAATTTCTTGTTTTAAACCGTTTACAAAAGGTTCTGCAATTTCTTTGTAGAAAAAATCGGTTTTTTTCCCTGCTAATCTTCCATTTTCGAAATCCTTAAATTGTTTAACCAATCCTTTGTTTTGCGCAAATTGTTTTTCAAAAACGTTGGAATCAAATATGAACCATTCATTTATGTTTGTAGCAATTAGATATTTTATTTCAAGATTTTTATGAGTAATTCGTTCTCTTAAATAGTAGAGAATCAATTCTTGAAATGCTTTGACATTGATTTTGTCTTTTGTCAGCATTTCCGATTTGTTGGTTGGCTTTTTAGCTTCAATAATTACTCCAACTGTACTTTTTGCTTTTTTTCCGTTATGGATTACAAGGTCATTTCTTCCTTTTGTGTTTATGAAATGATTTGGGTCGTAGTAAGTTTTCTTCAGGAAATCAGAAACTAGGTTTTTATGAAACTCTTCGGATTCAGTATTATTTATTCGGTTTAATAGCTGAATCAAATTTGTCTTGAATCTTTCAATTTCCGTTCTGTTCGGTTTTATTTTTAAAAAGGCTTTGTTTATTGCCTTTCGTGGTTGAATTAGTTTAATGTTCATCTATGAAATCAGCAGATATTAAAATTGTTATCCAGTAAATAGTTTTTAGTTGTCTTCTCAGCCGCCTAGCACTCACATCTCCCCACCAAAAAATATCGCGTTCATCAACAATTTGTTGGTGCCGTACCAAAACGCCCGGAAGTTGGTATTGTCAGTAAACAATATGACATTGCCGCGGCCTAAACCGTTGTGTACACACGGCCGGGTACCTTTTAGC
>JBATUQ010000052.1:0-79773 GCA_049671285.1 Leeuwenhoekiella sp.
GTACTGGCATCAGCCATATCCATAATGGAATTTTCCATTTGCGTTTCTTCGGCTAAAAAAGCAGCCAGATCAGCCACCGCTTGACCCAAGGGCAAGGCCACCGAAGACCGTATGCGATCGTCAATAAAAGCGCCGGACAAAGGATCAAAACCAGCATATTTTTCAACCACATCGCCGTAGGTCACTTTGGCCATCGCTGCACTCCACTGAACCACATTGCGGGCGGTATTCAATATTTTCCGTAACTCGCCAACCGAGACGTTCTCGTATTTAATAGGTGCCAAAACAGGGGCGATTTCTTCCCATTCCCACAGTTCAAGACTACCAGTGCCGGCGGTGGCATAACTCAACTGATAGATTTTGTCCAGCAGTTCCTGCAGATTATTGGTTTTCCAGTCGGAAGCTTTTTGGAGCAATACCCGTTCGAGCTTTAAAGAAATGTCCAACAATTGCAAACGGTCGCTCTCACCGTCAACCTGGTAAATCTGCGTGCGGATATCGCAGAGCAGATCGCTGATCGCGTGAATGATTTCTTCCGGGGAATCGTCTGACGTAAAAGTAGATGCAAATTGAAGCAAGTCTGATTTAATACCGGCTTCTGTTTTAAGGGATTCTATTTGATTGCTCAAGGTTGAGAAATCGATGGGAGCATAATATTGTTGTAAAGTTTCCGAAAGCTGCTGGAAGTTCTTTTTCAATTTCGGCGAAAGCCTGTCCTCATACTTTTCCCGAAAATCAGCTACCAGTTTTTTATCGGTCGCATCCGGTTGCCCGTGAATTTTCACCCGGATATTCATAAACTGCGGAAAGGAATCTGCTATTACCTTAGACTCGCTGCGTAACCGTTGCGCCAGATTGTCGTCACCCGCGTGCGGAATGTCTTTCAAGGATTGACGTATGAGATAAAAATTTTCGGCCAAACGTGAATCATCAGCCAATAACCACTTGTAGAAATCGATGCCCCAGGCTTCTTCATCTTCAGACTGAATGGCTCCGCGATAGTATTGCGCTTTTTCCAATACCCAACCGTTATCAACACTCGCCAGGTATTTGTTGAGTTGGTATTGTTTCAGCCGGCTGTGGTTGTTTGCTGAATCCCAAAACGGCTTGTTTTCGGCGGCAGCCAAAATTTCACCGAAAAACAGATGATTGCGCTCTTGAAGTTTTACGGTTTGATCTTTATAACTGGCGTGCTGAATCCCGCCAATTTTATCAGGACAGGGATCTTTTGGCTCCCGCATTGTCCCGTCATCGCAAAACCAGCGAATGCGCAGGAACGGACCCCGTGCATCGTCTTTAAATTGTTCAACAATTTGCTCGATCTGCTCGTTACTGTATTCCTGACCACTACTTATAAATGGTGACCAAATTAGCAGAAACAGCAAGTTGTACAATACGGGGGAAAGTGTCGTTTTCATAAACGACAAAAGTAAAGGGCTACCGTGTTAAAGATTCTTAAAAAACAACAGCTAAGAAAATATTAACAAATGCACACTACTCCCGAATATCAAGTTTAGTCAATCGCTTATAGTTGCGTTTTAACCTTCCCAGAAGGAAACCGTATAGCAGTTTGTAGAATAACCAGAAAAGCGTGATAATGATTAGAAACATTCCAATCATATATGCCATAGGTTTCCAAGCTATATGCATTTCTCCGGTTGTTGAATTGATAAAGAATGAATTGAATTCAGGGTCATAAAGCACCAGAGCCAATAAGGTAACTATAACAACCACAAAACATACAATCAAATTGTAAATAATATACAGATTTACCGTACGACGCACCTTTAAAATCTTCTTCATTAATTTCCTTGCACTGTCTGTAGTGGTGATGCGCTTGTAATTCCTAAAAAACACATAGATGAATCCCAACAGTATCACATAATGAATTACCGTTGCGATCAAATTGAATTTATACAGGTGCAGGTCTTTAAGCTGGTCTTGATCTCCGGGAAAAAGTATGTAAATGGCCGTCCAGAATACAAATTCAGCGACTGAAACGATGAGGATCCACTGCGTGAGGGAAGAAGACCTCGCGTGCGACATCTCGTAAATCTGCTCATCACTCACTTTGGTGATCGAAGCATCCTGCAGCTTCCAGTCCTTTTTTAATAGTTCTAGTTCATCCATATATCGAAACGTTAGGAACTCAATAATTGTTTTAGTTTACCCTTGACCCTGTTCATTTTCACCCGTGCATTGACTTCGGTTATACCCAGGGCTTCAGAAATTTCGCTGTAAGGCTTATCTTCCAAATACAAGAATATCAAAGCTTTGTCAATGTCATTTAATTGTTTGATGGCCGCATACATCAATTTTAGCTGCTCTTCGACCGTGTCGTCATAGTCCTCACTGGCTATCTTGAACATCACCCCATCAAAATCCTGGGTCTTTACCCTTTTTTTGGATTTTCGGTATAGGGTAATAGCTGTGTTCAAGGCAACCCGGTACATCCAAGTGCTAAATTTTGCATCTCCCCTAAATTTGGGAAAAGCCTTAAATAATTGAATGGTTATCTCTTGAAACAGATCATTATGGCTATCCCGATCATTGGTGTAAAGCCGACAGATTTTGTGAGCAATGTTCTGATTCTCTTGAAACAGGGCAACAAATTGTTCTTCAAGTTCTGGATTCAAAGCGGTGCGTTAGTTGGATATAGGTAGTAAAGTTAAGGGTTGTGTTACACCTCATGCTAAATTTATGATAAACGATCCCACGGACAACCCCTGTCCAGTAAATTTGTAAGAACCCAATATCAAAAGATGAATATCCCCGATAGCAACAAACCCAGGCTCGTCATTATAGGTGGCGGTTTTGGGGGAATTAACCTTGTACGTCACCTTAAGGATGCCCCCTATCAGATCGTGCTGGTTGACAAACGAAATTTTCATACATTTCAGCCCCTACTCTATCAGGTTTCTACTTCTGGGCTAGAACCGGATTCCATCGCTTACCCCTTGCGGAAACTCATTCGTAAGAACCAGGATACCTATTTCCGTCTGGCGGAAGTGGAACATATTGATACCAACCTCAACATCCTGCGTACAGACCGCGGCGATCTGTCTTTTGACTATCTGGTTTTGGCCACGGGTACACGTACCAACTTCTTCGGAAACGAATCGATTGAAAACAATGCGGTCTGGATGAAAAGTTTGCCGCAGGCACTCAACATCCGCAGCCTGATGTTTGAAAACCTCGAAAAGGCCACCCGTGAACCCAACAAAGAAAAACGTAAAGAACTGTTGCGCTTCGTGATCGCCGGTGCCGGCCCTACCGGTGTAGAGCTGAGCGGCGCCCTAGCCGAACTCCGTGCACACGTACTCCAGAACGATTACAAGGAAATGGACACCGATGACATTGAGATACATATCATTGAAGGATCAGACCGGGTGCTGCCCCCGTTCAGCGAAAAATCTTCCGCCAAGGCAAAGGAATTTTTAGAGAAACTTGGGGTCAAGATACACCTCAACTTAATGGTCAGCTCCTACGAAAACAACCGGGTAACTACTTCAGGCGATCTGTTTTTTGATACACAGACGTTCATCTGGTCTGCCGGGGTAACCGGTGCTGCGGTTTCCGGGATAGACGGGGCTTCGCTCAATGCCAAACTGAACCGGTACTTGGTAAACCATTACAATCAGATTTTTGGATTTGACAATATTTTCGCCATCGGCGATATCGCATTGATGGAAACCAAAGAATTTCCCAAAGGTCACCCTCAAGTAGCCCAACCGGCCATTCAACAAGGAAAACATCTGGCCAAAAACCTAAAGAAACTTGCCAAACGGGAGGATATGACTCCTTTCAAGTATTTTGACAAAGGTTCTATGGCGACCATAGGTAGAAACAAAGCCGTGGTTGATATGGGCAAACTCCGGTTTAGTGGGTTTCTTGCCTGGTTTATCTGGATGTTCATCCACCTGTGGTTCTTGGTAGGCTTCCGTAACAGGATGGTCACATTTTTTAATTGGGTATATAGCTACATCAACTTTGACAAGGCCGCCCGCTTGATCGTCAGGCCGTACAAAAAGAACAAGATTATTGCAGAAGAGGATTAGTAAACGAATCCATAAGTTTCATCACAGTCAGTGCTTCATGTGCCGGGCAGGGATTGGGGCCTTTATCCAGAAAATAATCAACAGTTGCCGCAATCATAGGTTCCTGAATATGTTTAGGGTTTTTAAACTTAAAACTAGTTCGGTTTGAGGGGGTATTCAGATGAACTTCTTCACCATAAAACGAAAAACTAATTGCGCCCTCACTACCGTAGATGGTACAGTTGTCTTCCTGTGAAACCACCGATGCATTAAAAGCCCACACCCCATTGAAAAAAACATCATTTTTAAAAATTGCAGAGCCCAGTACTATATCATCAGCAGCATAGACCGTGTTTAGGGATCCCGAATGACCACTGCTAGTCTTGATGTCACCAAAATAATTCAGCATAAGATCCAATTGATGTGGCGCTATATCATGAAAATAACCGCCACCAGACAGGCTGGCATCCAATCGCCAGTTGCCCTTGGTCTTTCTGATAAGGGACGACTCAAGTGGCTGTATAATTGAGATTTTTGCGCACCTCACATCACCAATCGCATTATTGGAAAGGAGTTCACCTACTTTAAGGAAAGCCGGAAGTTGTCTGCGATAATGTGCAACGGTAAGCTTACCTCCGCTTTGCTTTACAGCCTCGCAAAGTCTGACGGCTTCTTTGGCATTCAAGGTAACCGGTTTTTCCAAATAAACGTATTTTCCAGCTTCAATGGCCTTTAAAGCATATTCCAGATGCGTAGATGGAGGGGTCGCAATATAGAGTGCTTGAATATTAGGATCTTGGATCAAATGGTCTGCATCGCTATGCCACTCTGGTACCTTGTGGCGTTTGGCAAAATCTGCTGCTTTGGTGGCATCCCTTCGCATCACACTTAACAGATGCGAATTGGCGATCCTGCTGAAAGCCGGTCCGCTCTTGACTTCGGCCACATCTCCACATCCTATTATTCCCCAGTTGATATTTTTCATATGGCGTTCATTTAATTTTTCCGAAGGATTGATTTGCCTTTCTTAAGAAACGATTTGGCAGGCTACTGCTGCGTATAGTAATTATAGTCTTTTATGATTCGATCGAGAAAAATAAGGGGTTTTTCTTCGGGCGTGACCTGCATCATTTTGGCGGACTTATCGGCCAGTTTGATCATAACATTGTGATTGCCGTTGTGACGCGCTTTCGAATAAATACTTTTGATCTTTCGCAGTTCTGTATCAGAAAAAACCGTAACCTGGGGATATTTGGGTACGTAGTCTTCAGGGATATCCACCAGAATGGTATTGCTTAGGCGCACGCGTTTCTTTTCGTTGATGACCGTTGTGCTTGCCGCCATATCACCCAGACGCTGCCCTTTTCCATTCAACAAAATGGTAAATACAGCGATACCACCAGAACTGAGCGAGATGTCAATGATCCTCATGATCCAACGTACAAAATAACTTCCGAAACCCGGTTTAGATCCATCAAGTTTTACCACACGCAGTTGTATCGCAGCCTTTCCTGGTGTACGACCGTCCCAAAAACTTTCAAAAAGCAAATAATACAGAAATGGGGGAATGCCCATTACCAGCCAGAAAACCCAGATCGAACCAATACTGTTGCTGTCAAGGCCAAAACCCGCAAGAACAAGAAAAGCGGCGATCCAATAGGCGGCAATAATCAGGGTATCAACCAAGAACGCCAGTAGCCTGTCCCCTATGCCGGCCACACGTTGCTCGATCTGAATATTTTGAGCGGTTTGTATTTGAAAGTTATCCATGAATTCTTTTAATTTACCGCTATAACCCAAGATTATGCGAGAGGCGGCTTTTGTCAGGCAAAATAAGGACAAATGGTTAAGATTTGAAAATGTACTGGTCAATAACACCGTGACGCTTTCGCCCGATGAACTTTCTGACCTGTATGTAGAAGTGAGCGATCACCTGAGCTACGCGCAGACCTTCTATCCTGGCAGCCAGACTGCGGAATACCTTAATTATCTCGCGGGACAGTCCCATCAAAAAATCTATAAAACCAAAAGGGAATCCTCAAAAAGGTTTATTACTTTTTTTACGCATGAATTTCCGGCGATGTTCTATCAATACCAAAAGCAATTGTTGCTTGCCTTTGCAGCCTTTTTCCTATTTGCGATCATCGGGGCATTCAGTGCCTCTTCAGACGGTGCTTATGTGAGGAGCATTTTGGGGGATGCCTACGTCAATATGACCTTGGACAACATTGAGAACGACGACCCGATGGCTGTCTATAAAAAAATGAACGAAACCGAAATGTTCCTGGGCATCACTGTAAATAACATCAAGGTCGCGCTTTTTGCTTTTATCCTGGGCATACTCTTTAGCGTGGGAAGCTTGTTTATGATGATGCAAAACGGGGTGATGTTGGGCAGTTTTCAATATTTTTTCTACGAAAAAGGATTGCTCTGGGAATCGGCCCGCACCATCTGGATTCACGGGACCATCGAGATTTCGGTGATTATCGTTGCCGGTTGCGCCGGTCTGGTACTTGGTAACGGAATCCTGTTTCCGGGTACCTATAGCAGATTGGAATGCTTTAAACGAAGTATGAAGGACGGTCTAAAAATTGTTGCGAGCACCATTCCCTTTTTTATCATTGCCGGTTTTCTGGAAGGTTTTGTCACACGTCACACCGAGATGCCAGACTGGTTGGCCATATTGATAATCGCTTCCTCGTTGGCACTTATACTTTATTATTACGTTATCTATCCACGCATACTCCATAAAAAAATAACCCAAATCCATTGATGAACGACTTTTTTAATTTTAAGAGACAGCGCGAGCTGGGCGAGATCCTTACCGATACTTTTAAATATATACGTCTGGAATACCGGTCGCTGTTTAAAACACTATTGCGCAACGCGGGGATTCCCTTTTTAATCATCCTTACGGCGGCTGGATTTTATGCCGCCGTGGTGGGCGATGTTAATTTTTTTGAAATGGGCAGCTCGGGGATTTTTAACCTAGGCTCATTTTTTGGGGCTTTTGCTTTTCTGATCATTGCCTCCGTATTTTTTTATGCGCTACTTTTCAGTTCGGTGCTTTACCACATAAAATCTTACATCGCCAACCGGGGAACCGTTGACCAGTTTGAAATAACCCAGAACATTAAAAAAAGCTTCGGTGGTTTTATTGGGCTTTTCCTGCTGGTAGGTGTGATGTTGACCGTGGGATTGATGCTCTGTGTGCTTCCCGGAATCTACCTTTATGTGGTGCTCGCACTGGTTTTTCCCATTTATGTTTTCCGGGAAATGTCTGTGGGCGATAGTATTTCAGAAAGTTTTCAGCTAATCAAAAATGAATGGTGGATCACCTTCGCCACCTTTTTTGTGATCGTCATAATCATCGCAGTGATCAGCAGTGTTTTTCAATTGCCTGTGATCATTTATACCGTGGTAAAAACACTTACGGTAAGCCAGACAGGCTCTAATGCCGAAGGTCTTGAAACAGACTGGATTTATGTTGCCCTCAATGTTTTATCTTCAGCCGTTTCCTATATTTTTCAGGTGATCACGATCATTACTTCGGCATTGGTCTATTTTAACCTTAATGAAAAGAAAAACCAGACCGGAACTTTGGAAGAAATTGAAAATTTAGGAAGCGACATTTGATGCCATACCTACTGCGCACATTTTACTTCTCGTTGCTCTCCTGCTATTCACTAGCGGGCCAATCGGTCGCGCAGGATTCTTCCGCGGTACGCGAAATTCAATACGACCTTGCTCCGGTTAACCCGTTGCCCGTTGATGACGATGCCATGTCTGAATACCTCGAGGACAGTGAACTCGATTACACCGAAATAGAGCCTGAAGACAACTGGTACACCCGCACGCTCCGGTGGTTCAGCGATCTTTACGACAGTATCATCCAGTGGCTGCTGGGCGGTGAGGAAGCCACCGGTTTTCTCAAGTTTGTCATCGAGGCCATACCGTATCTCATTGTTTTTGGCGTAGTACTGTTCTTAGTCTGGTTGTTTATGAAAATCGACACCTCGGGCTCGCCGCTTATTGGGAATAAGCCGGGAGAAGTGATCCTAAGCAGTGAGCAGGAAATTATTGAGAATAAGGACATACAGCAATTAATAGACGAGGCGCTGGCGCAGAAAAACTACCGGTTAGCCGTGAGGTATTCGTATTTATTGATCCTTCAGAAATTGTCCCAAAAGGAAATTATAAACTGGCAGGTTCAGAAAACCAACCACGATTATGTTTATGAAATAAAAGACGATTCCCTCAAGACCCAGTTCGCCAAAGTGACCCGCATTTACGACTTTATCTGGTACGGCAATTTTGAGGTGGACGATAGCGCTTTCGCGAAAGCGAAACAGGAATTTACCAAACTAACCACTGCGCTATGACCAGAAAGTATAAGATCATGGCCGGGATTTTGGTGCTGCTGCTCACCTTCCTTATTGTTGCAGAAGCAACCAAAAAAGACCCGATCAACTGGTTTGCAAGTTTTGGTCAGGACGATAAGATTCCGTTTGGGTCGTACGTGCTTTACAACGAACTGAGAAAGGCAATCCCTGAAGATCGCCTGAAACAGGTTAACCAACCGCCGTTTGGGTTTTTGGAGGATTCCACAAATTCTGGCACCTATTTCTTTCTGAACAACAGCGTGGGTTTTGATGAGGCCGAAACAGACAAACTCCTCGATTGGGTTGCCCGCGGGAATACTTTATACATCGCGGCCCGCTATCAAAGCCAGAGCCTAATGGATACGCTCAAGCTGCGCACCCAGTATTTCTTCTTAAAATCTGACTTAAAAAAACTACCGCTGCTCAACCTCAGCAACCCAGACTTGAAAGCACCCCGCCCCTACTCGATGGATCGGGACGAAGGCTTGACCTATTTTGATGAGATCGACACCACTACAACCGTAGTTCTTGGTGTTGTGGATCAAATGCGCGACAACGATTCCACTAAGATTGAGGAACCAAAGATCAATTTCATAAGCACCCCTTTTGAGAATGGGAAAATCATTATGCATACCTTCCCCATCGCATTTACCAATTATTTTATGCTGCATCGGGACAACCTTGATTATACGGCTGCGGCTCTGGGCTATCTCCCGGAGGACGGCCTGGTTTATCTGGATATGCACTACAAAGACGGTAAGGCGTTCAACACCTCCTTTTTGCATATTTTGTTCAGCAACCGTTACCTGCGATGGGCGTATTATATGCTGGTATTGATGGCGCTGCTTTGGGTATATTTTAACGGAAAGCGCAAACAGCGCAGTATTCCCATCGTCAAACCGCTGCCCAATCAGACTGTGGATTACAGCCGTACCATCGCCGGAATGTACCTCGACAAAAAGGCAAATCGCGAGATAGCCATGCACCAAATCAATCATTTGATGGAATACATCCGCTCGCATTACCTCATTTCGACGGCAGACCGTGGTGAAGAATTTATTACCAAAGTTGCTGCGAAAAGTGGTCATACCTTTGCCGAAGTTCGCGACCTCATTGATTACACCATAAACATCAGGCAGAAAGCCACAGTTACCGAACAGGAACTTATAAAACTGAATACCCTTATCGAAAATTTTAAAACACCGTCCTAAATGGAAGAACAAGATAAAAATCCGGAGACGCCTCAAAACGAAAATCCCATAGAAAACCCTCAAGAGCAAACACAGGAGCAGACTGCTGAAAACACCAACGAACTCGAATTCTCCAACCGCACCGATCTGCAGAACCTGCACAACACGGTTGAAAAATTAAAAAGTGAACTCGCAAAAGTCATCGTGGGCCAGTACGAGTTCATCGAGCTGTTGATCGTCGCGCTACTTTCAGACGGGCACGTCCTGATCGAAGGGGTTCCCGGTATTGCGAAAACGGTCACCGCAAAATTGTTTGCAAAAACCCTAAAGACTGATTTTAGCCGGATTCAGTTCACACCAGATTTGATGCCCAGCGATGTTTTGGGAACTTCGGTGCTGAATATGAAAACCAGTGAATTTGAATTTAAACGTGGCCCCATTTTTTCAAACATCGTATTGATAGACGAGATCAACCGAGCCCCGGCCAAAACCCAAGCCGCACTTTTTGAGGTGATGGAAGAACGCCAGATCACCATCGACGGCACCGAATACCCGATGCAGCCACCGTTTATGGTAGTCGCCACCCAAAACCCGATTGAGCAGGAAGGCACCTACGCCCTGCCCGAAGCTCAGCTCGACCGTTTTCTGTTTAAGATCAAAGTAGAATATCCCAACCTTGAGGAAGAGGTGACCATCCTAAAACAACAGCACGAGCGCCGCAGCACGCAAATGGAAATGATCGATGCCGTACTTACACCAGAAGATTTGGCAAAATTCAGGGAGCAGGCACGCGACATTATCATTGAAGAAAAAATATTAAACTATATCGCTGAGATTTCTGTGAAATCAAGGACGCATCCGCATTTGTATTTGGGTGGATCGCCACGGGCTTCGCTGAGTATTATGAAAGCCGCCAAAGCTTTCGCAGCCATCAACGGAAGGGATTTCGTAACCCCAGAGGACGTAAAACGCTCGGTCACTCCGGTGATGCGTCACCGCGTGATCCTCTCCCCGGAAAGAGAAATGGAAGGTATGACGCCAGAAGCGGTTATTGAGATGTTGGTGCAGTCTGTGGAGGTGCCGAGGTAGGGTTATTATGATTATTTGTTTATTGTGTCTCACCTAATGAACGACACAGGCAATAAAAACTAACAGAAATACACAAACAAGATATCTACGCTTTTGCACAATCAAAAGAGATACATGCAGCGCTATGTACCAACTCAATATAGCCATTTTCTTTTACCTTAACACGAAAAATAGAATTTTAGGACATTAATTACTACTTTGGAAAATCAAGACAAAATATTAGAAATTTTTGCGGAAAAATTTGAGTTTATCGTTCCAAATAGAACTGATGCAAAAGTCTTGTTTTCTCTTTTTATAGATGAAAAAAAGAATTCTGAAAAAACATCTTATAGTGAGTTGGAAATAAGGGAGCTTATAAAAAAATATCACAAAGAAGACAAAGGAGGCGAAAGCGAGCCAAGACAGAAAGTAGAGGAGCGATTTCAAACTCTTTTAAGACAGCAATTTCTTGAACGAAACAGAGAGAAACGAATAGTATTAACAGACCACTCACTACAACTTTGTAATTTTTTCTACGAAAAAATTCAACCACTACTCAATCCATCTATAATTGAAAAGATTTTAGAAGACGTAAAAACTTCATTAGAAGCTAAATGTGAAAATGTAGAAGATTTAAAACTGTGGTATCAAACCCAATTTGTTAAGGTATTGAAAGCTGAAATTGCAAATCAAACAAATGCTATGGATTTTCAGATTTCCGAACTCAAAGACAAATTGAACGAGAAGTTTAAAACGATGCCTTATGAAGAATTGGTTGATTACTGTCAAGAGCAAATGGATATTGTAATTGAAGACAGAAGAAAACTCACCAAATCATTCAGCGGTTTAGACGCAATTACCGATATACTTGCAAGCACATCACTAAACAAGCTCAATAGCCTTGATTTTATTGACATCAAAAGAAACTTGAACGAAACGCTTGAACATTATAAATTTAAACTTGAACAAACAGGCGACAACATTTCAAAAATCAAAAACATCGTAAGAAGTTTATTTGACATCGTTAGCAAAAAAGCATTTGACCGAAAACTTGAAACTTTCTTTTATCAATTATTGGAAGATTCAAATACAGAAAGTAGGTCAACCAGAACAGATAGTGAAGGTTCACTTTTCTATTCTGTAGAAGTTTCGTTGCCTGATTTTGTTCAACCAATTTCATTTATAAAGGATGCACCCGAAAACTTCTTGTATCCTGAATTTTATGAAAGTTTTAGTGTTTCCAAAAATCAGAAAGCAGAATCTGTAAGTCGCAACCTAAAGAATTTAGAAACAGCCGCAATAAAGAGCAGGAAACGTCAAGAACAGGCAAGAAAAATAGAAAGTTGGTTTAATAGCTTGAAAGAGCAATTAACAGCTAAAGAAGAAGTTGATTATTCTACTTTCTATATTGAAATGCTGAAGGCAGAGGATGATGTTGATTTAGCGATAAAAGGAACAGAACATATTTTAAAAAAACTAAGACAAGAAAAATTCAAAATTGAAACCACGAAAGATTTCACTATTGACAAGAACAATCCAAATAATGCAGTATGGAATATCAAGATAAAGAAATAGTTCTTGAACTAAAAAACAATGACTTTGGCGGATTTGCCAAGGCAGACCATTTTTTACGTTCGGGTCAACACATACAAGACCATAAATCCCAAAAAAGAAGCTATCAATTTATTGAGGACAACTATCCATTTCTGTATGAATTTTATGAAAAAGTGTACAAAACTAAATTATCCTATTATCAAAACATAAATGGAAAATTTTACTTCCTTGACTATTTTGACGAAGTAAAAAGTAAGTTAAGCAAAGAAAGTTTGAAACAAAAATCCACCCTATTTGCAATCTTTCTCTATATGCTACATCGGGTAGAAAAGAGATTTTCAACAACACTTACAAAACAAGAACTTGTTGAAGTCTTAAACACTCATCAAAAGATTAGACCGCATATTCACCGCATATTTTTAGGTGCAGAAAAAGAAGATACAGCACCAACTCAGACAACCATTTATAAATGGGTAAGTGATAGTTTAAGAGATTTAGAAAAATTAGGATGGACTCAAACTTTGGATGAAGATAGCGAACAGTTTGAATTGCTTCCAGCCTTTGAAAGAATTGGGCTTATTTATGCTGATGCAATAAATAATATAGATGAAATAAGAACAACGAATGATTAACAACCAAAAATGAGTTATACAGGTAAACAATATCCAAGAATCTATTCCATATCCACAGTTGGTATTACACGTCATAACAATACCGATTTGTTAGTTCATCCGATACGAACAGATTTCACAGGACAAAGTGGAACAGGAAAATCCTTGATTGCTGCCGATATTCCTCAATTAATCTTAACCGCAGGTAAGTTTTATAAATCAGCAACTTCATCAAAAGACCCAAGACCTTACAATGAATTGCCTTTAAAAAAGCTCAATTTCGCTTATGCTTTTATGAATTTAGAGGTGCAAAAGGGTAAGTTCATTGTTATTGGCGTTATGATAAAACGCTCGCCTAAGCAATTATTCCCTTTCATTATTCAAGGACAAATTGGAATTGATGCAGAAAAAAACCCAAAATTCAAATTGCTTGACAGGATTATTCGTAATAAAGATTTTTACGAAAATGATGAGCTTTTAACCATTGAAAACTTTCAAAGAAAATTTGATAAGCAACAGATTTATCTCAAAAGTTTCTATCGAAATTCATCAGCATATCACAAGCTTTTAAAAGAAAATAAAATCCTTCATCTTGATTTAAGTGAAGATGAAAATTTACAGAAACAGTACGCACACTCTTTACAAACCCTTTCGAGAGGGAAAGAAGTTGCTACGGAAGGAAATGCCTTTAAGAAATTTCTATTTACAGAAGATGATGTGGTCGCAAAGAAATTTAATGAACAATCAAAAGCCATTGAAGATGACCATCGCAGATATAGACAAGAATGGGAAACTCAAAACGCATTATCAAAGAAACGAACTGCATTAAATGATTTACTGACTTTAAAAAAGTCAAAAGATGAAGCTTTTGTAGAACGACTTATCAAAGAAACTTCATATTTTCATCAGCAACATAAACAAAAAGAGAAACAACTTAAAGACGCTATAGAAAAGTGTTTTGAAAATGAACTTGAAATTATAAGTGTTAGTGAACGAAAAAATGATATAGAACTTGAAACGGTTAAACACGATATAGACAACCAAAGTAAAAAATTCCAAACTGAAAAAAAGAAATATAAAACAGCAAAAATAGCTAATGAGGATATCCAAAAACAATTGGACACACTTGACAAGTTAATTACTGAACTTGAAAAAACTTATAAGGAGTTAGATACTAAAAAAAGCAAAATTGAAGATGTTGAACTTTTGATAAATCGTTACAGAACAACGGAAGATATAAAAAGTGCTTTTCAATTACAACAGAAAGCAGTATTGCAAAAAGAAAAATTGTGGGAACTCAGAAAGTTTCTTTCTAAGAATAATTTGGAAAAAGAATTCGAAGAATCTAAATACTCAAATTCATTTAAATCGGCTATTGAGTATTATTCTCAACGTAAGCCTCAAATCAAAACCGAAATTGAAAATATTGAGAAATTAAAAGAAATAATTCTCAAACAAGATAGTAATTCCTTTGCAGGTTGGGCAGTAAAGGAAGAAATGGAATTAAATCAAATACAAGAATCTGTTCTATTTCATTTTGCAACCAATCCAACAAAGTTTGTTGAAGATGAAAATTATATTCCCTCACCAAAAGATTTTATTGAAGCCTTAAGAACAGAAGTTAAAGAAACGGAGAAAAACTACGTGATAAACCTTTCAGGCTTACACTACCAAATTCCAAAACGACCAAATTATATCTTTACAAACCCTAAAGAACTTAAAGCAGAAATTCAACGAATCGGTTCTGACTACCAGGAAGAACTTAACAATCTGAATAAGGAGTTAAGAACTATTAAAAATCTCGATATACTTTTTTCAAACGAGTTTACTTATTCCGAAGAACACCTAAATGCATATTTGGATAAAACCAAAATTCAAAATTTTGTTGAAGATGACAGTTTGAGTATAACCACAGAACAACTTTATGAAAAGATTAAACTTTATAAAGAAGAGGGAAACCTACCACAAGAAAAGAAAGTAAAAACACTCTTCACACCTGCATTAGAGAAATATTCCGCTCAACTAAATTTACAAATAACAAGTAAGGAAAAACAAGATGCGAATAAAGTCACTCAAGAACTTGCCCTTACATCTGCAAAAGAAATTAGAACAAATTATTCACAGAATATTGGTAAACGCAAGCGATTAAACAGCGAGAAAGTAGCGAATGAGACAAAATTTATTTCGTGGCAAGTAAGTCTTGAACTACCATTTGCAAGTGGTACAGAAACTTTTCAAAACCCTTTCAAAAACCAAGACCATATAACTCAGAAGCTGAAATCAAAATATAAATCAAATAAAGACCCTCAAAAATTAGCAGATAAATACAGTGATTTACGAGAGCAAAAAGGACATAAGGTTTCAGAGGTTCAAAGTAGTAAATCAGCGATTCCATATTTATTACAACAAGCTAAAGACAAAGCCAAAAACTATAAGCAGTATTTTAACACAGAATACAATCCTGATAGAATTTTAGAAAATGTTTTAGAAGAAACTCTGAATACGCTTAGGGCAAATGAAAGTAGTTCAAAACTAATTTATGAGAATAAGTATTCAGACACTTTGACATTATTTTCTGAAGAACTGAAAGCGAGTCCAATACTGAAAAATCACAATTACGATTTAAATACTTTAATACTTGAACTAATCCCTAAAGAGATTATCACCAACAAAGATGACCCTGAAAAATCTTTAGAATCTGATATTGAAAATAAACTTGCAAAACTTAGTCAGCAAATTAGAGAACTAAGTATAGAAGAAGCCAGAAAAATATACGATACAATAAAGGAGTTGAAAAGAATAGTTGTGAAACAAACTACTCACCTTGATATAATAAGAGCTGTAATTTCTGATTTCACACTTGCTTCTCATAGCAAGGTAAGACTTGATTGGAAGTTTTCTACTTCTTTCAAACTTGATTGGATTGATGATTTAAAGGATGATATAAATGAAGCTAATTTTACGGACAATTTATTCGGAGAGAAAACAAAAATCAATGCACAAGAATTGCTTGAAATAAACTTTAAGAAATACAATAAGGTAGAGGCATCAGCAAACGAAATTTTAAACCCCTTCAATTATTATGATGCTGCTGCAAATATTGTTGACCCAAATAACGAAATAAGCCCAGGTAGTTCAGGGCAAAATTACGGGATGCTTGCTCTGCTTTGTATCGCCAAGCTTTCTATTGTTGAAAGAAAGACAAGACATACTTTTGATAGGGTTGTAGAGGGAATAAGAATTTTGCCAATTGATGAAGTTGCAGGATTAGGAGAAAACTTTGATATGCTTTACGACATTGCAAAGCGGTTAGACTATCAGATTTTCACTATGACAATTACTGCTAATGACTTGACTTTTCAAAACGGCAATCAAATTTACTATGAATTTATCAAAAATGCAGATGAAAAACTTTTTGAGCATAATGAGGGAATTCAAGCTTGCTTCTCTAAAGATAAATTGATAGATGATATTCAAACACATTTTTCAGATTCAACTTTCCATTTGGAAGAAATTAATATCAAATGATTCCAATTAATACGCCATATAAGGTTCTAATGTATTTGGTAAAAATCAATGAAGATAAATCTTCACCAAAAAAGTATGAAAGTGACGCATTGATTTTGCATTTTATTGAAAGGAAGTATCTAACAACACCAAAAGAAAGTCATAGAAAGTTTTATAAATCAAGTTCTTTTGAAGAACCTTTTACCAATGAAATTTTTCCAACATTTAGAAAATATGATTCATTCATCAAAAAATATCAAATTGAGAACTTAGAGAATCATTATTCAGTTCAGGAATTTGATACCTTAATCCAAATTGAAAATGAAAGAGTAAAAATTCTTAATGCTGAATATTCTTTTCAAACAATACTTACTCAGCATTTTGGAAGTTCAAAGCACAGGAAAGCAGGTGGAATTTTATCTGACGCAATAAAGAAAATATTAAAAATTGACAGCTTCCCTGAAGAGATTAAAGATCGACAATTTCTTTCTGTTCTATATCCAAAAAATGAAACTCGCTATATCATACTTTGTGAAAATTTGAATAGATTAAAAATGCCAAGACACGACTTCATTGAGTTTTGGTATGCAGGTGGAAAAAACATAAAACAGCTTCAATTCATTCCAAAACCTAAGGTTCCAATTTTTTATCTATTTGATTGGGATTATGAAGGATTAAATATTTACATAGAAATTGAGCAAAAATACTTACCGACTATTAAAGCGTTAATCCCTGATAATTACGAATCATTAATGGAAAAACAGGAAGACGTAAAAGAGCACCACAGTAAATGGAAAAATAATAAATGCTTACTTCATTTATGTGAGAATGAAAGAGAAATAGCAAAGGTTTTATTTGAAACAGACCACATAATAGAAGAGCAGAAAATTAGGTTAAATGATATAAATCTATTAAAAAACGGCATCATTTAGAGAACATTTATATTAACACGTTTGATGATACATTAGCAATTCACACAAGAAAACGTTTAGTCCAAGTATGACAAAATAACCCGGAAAAGTTTTCGAACAGCGATCCCAACGAGGTTTCTATTGTGCTGACCAATCAGTATAATTTTCGCGTAAGCGTGATTGCCATTGATGAGATCCCGGTACAGTTTCAGTAGCGGGATTTTGAGATGCAGATTGTCGTAGAAGCTAAAAAGACATGTAAAGCAAGGTGAAATGCATTCAGAAATAATTATATATCAAACCGAAGACGGGCAGACCAAAATTCGAACTCGATTAGAAAATGAAACTGTTTGGTTGAATCAAGAACAAATGGCAGAGCTTTTTCAGAGAGATCGAAGTGTGATTACAAAACATATCGGCAATATTTTCAAAGAAGGAGAATTGGAAAAAAAAAGCAATGTGCAAAATTTGCACATTGGTGGTTCAGACAAGCCTGTAAAGTTTTACAATCTTGATGTTATCATATCAGTAGGTTACCGGGTAAAATCGCTAAGAGGCACTCAATTTCGTATTTGGGCAACACAGCGGTTGCGAGAATATATCGTCAAGGGTTTTGCTATGAATGACGACCTGCTCAAGGAAGCAGGTGGTGGCAATTATTTTGATGAACTGCTAGCTCGCATCAGAGATATACGTTCATCCGAAAAAGTGTTTTGGCGTAAAGTGCTCGATATTTATGCAACCAGTATTGATTATGACGGTAAAGCCGAAGAATCCATCCCTTTTTTTAAGACGGTACAAAATAAAATGCACTGGGCTGCACACGGGCAAGCGGCTGCAGAAACCATTTACAAACGTATTGACGCTAGTAAACCCCATTTGGGCCTAACCAATTTTAAAGGCGAAAAGCCAACAAAAAAAGAAACTGAGGTTGCCAAAAACTACCTGAATGAAAAAGAACTGGATGTTCTCAACAGAATGGTTACAGCCTATTTGGAATTAGCAGAACTGCAAGCGCTGAACAGAAAGCCAATGTATATGAAAGATTGGATAAGCCGTTTAGATGACTTTCTTCAGATGACCGGAAACGACATCCTAACCAATGCAGGAAGCATCAGTCATCAAAAAGCTTTGGACAAAGCTCATCAAGAATATGAAAAACATAGGGAAGAAACCAAAAATGAGCTTTCTAAAGCAGAAAAGGATTTCATAAAGCAAATAGAGTCTACTGCCAAAAAATTAAAGAAATAGCCAATGCAAAATTTAGTACACATAGCATACAGCCAAACGACTAGGAGCAAAAGTTCTGATTTCTAAAAGAATAAAAATTGAAAATAATAAGCTTCATAAAATCCCTCTACCTCCACAACCGTGTGTTTTACGCATTGGCCGGCATCGGTGTACTTTTCCTGTTTTCCTATTGGTATCAATGGTTGTATGTGGTAAGTTGGTTGCTGCTTTGGGCGTTGTTTTTGTTTTTTATCATTGATTGCGTTGCCCTATACCGAAGAAAAGACGGCCTTACCGCAAAACGCGATTTGCCGGAAAAGTTTTCGAACAGCGATCCCAATGAGGTACCGATTCTGCTGACCAATCAGTATAATTTTCGCGTCAGCGTAATTGCCATTGATGAGATCCCGGTACAGTTTCAGAAGCGGGATTTTGAGATGAAGATTTTGGTGGAGGCCAAAAAGAACAAACGCGTGGAGTACCACTTGCGCCCCACCGAGCGTGGTCAGTACACCTTTGGGAACCTCAACCTTTACGTTCGGTCGCCGTTGTTGCTGGCGGTACGTCGGTATAAATTTCAAAAGGACCAGATGGTAAAGGTGTATCCGTCGTTCATCCAGATGAAGAAGTATGCCTTTCTCGCCATCGACAATAAGTTGACGCAATACGGTCTGAAGAAAATGCGTCGCATTGGCCACACGATGGAGTTTGAACAGATCAAGGAATACGTTCCCGGTGACGATGTGCGTACCATTAATTGGAAAGCCACGGCCAAACAGGGCAACCTGATGGTCAATCAATATCAGGATGAAAAATCTCAGCCCATTTATTCGGTAATCGATGCGAGCCGGGTGATGAAAATGCCTTTTAAAGGCTTGACACTGTTGGATTATGCCATCAACAGTACGCTGGCCTTTAGTAATGTGGCACTAAAAAAAGGCGATAAAACCGGAATGCTCACCTTTAGTGAAAACATTCTGAACCACCTCGCCGCAAGCAAAAAGAAAACCCACCTCAACCTGATTATGGAGGTGCTCTACAGCATCAACACCCGTTTTCTAGATAGTGATTTTGGTCGCTTGTATGCCGAAGTGAAACATAAGATTACCCACCGCAGCCTGCTTTTGCTGTACACCAACTTTGAGCACATCACCGCACTCGAGCGGCAACTGCCCTATCTCAAAGGACTTTCGCAGAAACATGTACTGGTCGTGATCTTTTTCGAAAATTCGGAGCTGGACGATATAATTCAGAAGAAGGCGGAAAACACTCCTGAAATCTACCACAAGGCCATTGCCCAAAAAATGGACTATGACAAAAAATTAATGGTCAAGGAACTGGAAAAGCACGGCATTCAGACCGTACTCACCAAGCCGGAAAACCTTACAGTAAATACCATCAACAAATATTTGGAAATCAAAGCCCGGGGTATTTTGTAATTGCGGTTCTTTCATTTTCGCATCACGCAGAATACACAAGATCAAACTTGGTTATCTTTACAGCACGCATTATTTAATCTACTTATGAAAAAAGTCCTCATTTATATTTTGGGCGGGATCGTCGCCCTCTTCTTGTTTTTCTTTGTTTTTGTGTATTCGGTGCCGTATAGCGAGGGCACCCGTGCTGGCGAACTGATCAAATTCAGTCACAAAGGTGTGCTCGTCAAAACCTGGGAAGGCCAGATCAGTCAAGGGATCAGCGGTGCACAGATTTTTGATTTCTCGGTGTTGGATAAGGAAGACGATGTCATTCAGAAATTACAGGATTATCAGGGCACCTATGTCAAACTCACCTACGTGGAGCGGTACACCACCTTTTTCTTCTGGGGCGACACCAAATATTTCATTACCGACGTAGTCAAGGAAAATTCACCACATTTTAACCGGCAATAATGTTTCAATCGGGCCTTGTACGGCATCCTTGCCAAAAGCCCTCAGGAGTTCCTTATCTTTACGTTCAAATTCAAAGAAATATTATATTGAGCATTTCCGAAAACCTAAAAAAATATAAGAACGAACTTCCCCAACAGGTCAAACTGGTTGCGGTATCAAAGACCAAACCTTTAGAAGATCTTCGTGAAGCATACGATGCCGGTCAGCGCATTTTTGGTGAAAACAAAATCCAGGAAATGACCGATAAATGGGAAGCGCTTCCCAAAGATATCCAATGGCATATGATTGGTCACGTGCAGACCAATAAGGTGAAGTATATGGCGCCTTATGTGAGCTTGATACACAGCGGCGACCGGCTCAAACTCTTCAAGGAAATCAACAAACAGGGCAAAAAAGCAGACCGCATAATCAATGTGCTGCTTCAGGTTAAGATTGCCGAAGAGGATAGTAAATTTGGAATGGATCCCAAAGAAGCCGAAGATTTTCTAAACGGTGAACCACTGGCTGATTTTCCCTATGTAAACATTAAAGGTTTGATGGGAATGGCGTCTTTTGTTGAGGATGAGAAGCAATTGCATCGGGAGTTTGCGGTAGTTGAAAAGTTGTATGACCGCTTCCGCGAAAAACACGGTTTTACGATACTAAGTGCAGGAATGAGCGGAGATTATAAGATCGCCCTCGAGCACAAAAGCAATATGGTACGCATAGGCAGTGCTATTTTTGGCGCCCGTGAAGGAGGTGGATGGTAGCGGATCAGTTGGCAGTCTTCGGTGGGCAGTGGCAGTCTTCAGTAGGCAGTGGCAGTCTTCGGTGGGCAGTGGCAGTCTTCGGTGGGCAGTGGCAGTCTTCGGTGGGCAGTGGCAGTCTCCAGTGGGCAGTGGCAGTCTTCAGTGGGCAGTGGCAGTCTTCAGTGGCAGTTTGCAGTTTTTTGAAGTTCTTAAAATCACAGCAACCCTGCACAATTACGAAGTAGAATTTAAACATATTACTTAAATCCCGACCAAAAAACTTCAAACATTGAACTATAAACATTAACCAAATTACGTGTACGCAGTTTTAGACATAGAGACCACAGGAGGAAAATTTAATGAAGAAGGCATCACGGAAATTGCTATTTACCGTTTTGATGGCCGTGAGGTGGTCGATCAGTTTATCAGCCTTGTGAATCCCGAGCAGCCCATTCAACCTTTTGTGGTTCAACTCACTGGGATCAACAATAAAATGCTGCGCAATGCCCCCAAATTTTATGAGGTGGCCAAACGTATCATCGAAATCACAAACGAATGCACTATCGTTGCCCATAATGCACCCTTTGACTACCGCATCCTCCGGTTGGAATTTGACCGTCTTGGATATGATTACCAACGTAAAAGCCTGTGTACCGTTGACCTTTCCAAAGAGCTGCTGCCCGAAGAAGAAAGCCACAGTCTGGGCAAACTTGCCCGTAGTTTGGGAATACCAATGACAGACCGCCACCGGGCAAGCGGTGATGCGCTGGCCACTGTAAAACTTTTTAAGCTCTTGCTCAACCGCGACACCAAAAAGAAAATCATACAACAGAGCGTCAACCTCAACGTACCAAAAAAAATGGAGACCAAACTCCGTGATTTGCTGGAAACCGTACCAAGCACCACCGGAGTTTTCTACCTGCATAATGCCAAGGGGAAGATAATATTTATCGGCAGAAGCCGAAATATGAAAAAAAGGCTCAATCAATATTTTACCAATGAAAACAAAAAATCCCGACAAATACAAGAGCGTACCGCTGCCGTAAGCGTAGAGGAAACCGGAAGTGAACTCATTGCAACCCTGAAGGAATATGAAGAGCTGAAGCAGAACAGGCCATATTACAACACCTTAAAAAGGGAGCAGTTTACTAGCCAGTTGGTCATAAAAATCGATCCAGACGGATTTGCATCGCTGGTCGTAGAGCGTCCCGATGACCGCCCCGACCCTATCGCCTATTTTGCAAACAGCAGCAGTGCCAAAAAGCACCTTCTCGACTATGTTGACAAGTATGACCTCTGCCTGAACAGAACAAGCATGAAGAAAGACAAAGGGGCTTGCGAGAATTACAAGTTGGGAACGTGCAAGGGAGCCTGTGTTGGCAATGAGGAGCCGTCAAGTTACAATGCAAGGGTAGAAGATTTGATACGGGAACATTCCTTTTTCGGGCGGGATTTGGCTATTATTGACCGGGGTCGCAACGCGAAAGAGCGTGCAGTAATTTTGATTGAAAATGGTAAACTGAGAGGTATGGGTTACTTTAACCTTAATTTTCAGATCAACGATCCACAAATACTGCATAAGATCATTACCCCAATGAAGGATAATGCGGTTTTTCGGTTTATCATCCAACGACACTTACGTTCCAAGAAAGTCCTGAAAATTATCGATCTTAAGGCCATCAATCAATCTGAAACCAAAAACTAGCAGTTCTCCTGCCCGTGATAGAACGAACGAAACATACCTGGCGTACCAAACTTCATGAAGTCATTTATGAAGCTGACACTACTGAGGGCAAGTCGTTTGATGTCATACTCTTGATCCTGATTTTTGTCAGCATCATTTTGGTAATGCTGGAAAGCGTGAGCCACCTTAACGCTGAATACGGCAAGTGGTTTATCATTGGCGAATGGATCATTACCATTTTTTTCACCATAGAATATATTCTGCGTATCATCTCGATAAAGAAGCCTTCCAATTACATTTTCAGTTTTTATGGTATAATCGATCTCCTTTCGACCATCCCCCTTTATCTTACTTTTTTCTTTGTAGGGACCAATGCCCTACTTGCCATCCGGGCTCTACGCTTGTTAAGGGTTTTTCGCATCTTAAAGATCAGCAGGTATGTGGGCGAAGGTGAAAAATTAAAAAGGGCTTTGTCTGACAGCCGGCCCAAAATTTTGGTCTTTTTATTCGCAGTTTTAGTGCTTTCGGTGATTGCGGGTACGGTAATGTATTTGGTAGAAGGGCCTGAACATGGATTTGTCAATATCCCGATCAGTATTTATTGGTGTATCGTGACGTTAACCACGGTAGGTTTCGGGGATATCGCACCCGTTACTGCATTGGGACAATTTGTGGCCACGGTAATCATGATCATGGGTTACGGAATCATTGCCGTACCCACTGGCATCGTTAGTGCAGAAATGTCAAAAGATAAATCTACCGGCACCGAAACCAAGATGAATACCCAAACATGTTTTAATTGCGGTGCTTCCACCCATCAGAACGATGCTATTTACTGCCACAAATGTGGTAATAATCTACATCATGACTAAAACGGTAATTGTTGTGGTAGGTACGACTGCCATTGGCAAAACTGCATTGGCAATTCAGTTGGCCCAAATTTTTAATGCCGAAATAATTTCAGCAGATTCCAGACAGTTTTTTAAGGAAATGAAAATTGGTACAGCGGTGCCATCTGATGACGAACTGGCTGCTGCCAAACATCATTTCATTCAACATTTGTCCATTCACGAACCGTATAGCGTGGGGGATTTTGAGCGGGATGCCCTGCGGAAAATTGAAGAACTCCACCAAAAAAGCGACTATGTGATCGTTGCCGGCGGAAGTGGCCTGTACGTCAACAGCCTACTGTACGGATTGGACGACTTCCCGAAAATCGATCCTTCCGTGAGGGAAAGATTAATAAAGGAACACGAGACCAAAGGAATATCTCATTTACAGAAAAAGCTTATAGCGCTAGATCCCGTACAGGCCAAAAAGGTAGATCTACAAAACAGCCAACGCATCATCCGCGCCCTGGAGGTTTGTTTGGCAACTGGCAAACCGTATTCGCAGTTCCTATCAAAAAAAACCGTCAAAAGGCCTTTCAACATTATAAAAATCGGTTTGAGTGCACCACGTGAAATCATCTATGACCGAATCAACAGGCGAGTCGATACAATGGTAGAACGTGGATTATTAGAAGAAGCGCGCACACTATTTAGGCATCGCAAGCTGAATGCGCTGAACACTGTGGGGTACAAAGAATTATTCAACTACCTCAACGGGTCGTTGAGTAAGGAAGAAGCCATAGAAAAAATAAAGATCAATACCCGGCGGTTTGCCAAACGGCAGTTAACCTGGTACCGAAAGGAAGAAAACATTCACTGGTTTCCTTACGACACGGCCAGTGAAGACATTGGTGATTTTATAAAAAAGGAAACAACCACATCTTCATAGTTGTTTCCTTTTATACCACTACTCTTCTTGCTTTACAACCAGACGGAATCCTTCTCCGTGGATGTTTAAAATTTCAACGCTATCGTCAATTTTTAGATACTTCCTCAATTTGGCGATGTACACATCCATACTTCTTGATGTGAAGTAGTTGTCGTCCCTCCATATTTTGGTCAATGCCAGTTCGCGCGGCATGAGGTCGTTCTCGTGCAAGGCCAACAATCGTAAAAGCTCGTTTTCCTTTGGCGAAAGCTTAATGGGCTCGTCTTCCTTAAACGTTAAAAACCGAAGCTTACTGTTAAGGAAAAAATTCCCGATGTTAAACTCAAACTGCTTACTATCTGCGACAGAATCTGTGGCCTTACGCATCATGATGGCCTTGATTTTCATAAGGAGAACCTCACTGTCAAAGGGCTTGTTCAGATAATCGTCTGCACCTACCTTGTATCCTTTGAGCACGTCTTCCTTCATGGCTTTGGCCGTAAGGAAAATTATAGGCACATCTTCGTTTTTCTCGCGAATTTCCTTGGCCAAGGTGAAGCCATCCTTATAGGGCATCATCACGTCAAGGATGCAAAGGTCAAAATCGTCTTTTTTAAACTTTTCGAAGCCTTCCATACCGTTCTTGGCATGGGTGACGTCATAATCGTTCATTGACAGATAGTCCTTCAGCACGGTCCCGAAGTTGGGATCGTCCTCTACGAGTAAGATTTTTTTGTTTTCTGTTTCCATGATTTTAAGAGATTAGTGGTAATTTAATTATAAATGTGCTGCCTTTCTGGCGTTCGCTTTGCACCCAGATAGATCCTGAATGATCCTCCACGATACGCCTGGCATAAGCCAGACCAAGACCGTGGCCTTTCACATTGTGGATATCACCGGTATGCTCGCGATAAAATTTTTGAAATATTTTTTTCTGAACCCCTTTTGTCATACCGTCACCTTGATCGCTGATCTTGATAAGTATGAAATTCTTGATGTTTTCTGTATAGATGTCAATTTTGGGCACGTCTGAAGAATACTTGATGGCATTGTCCAGGATATTAACGATAACATTGGTAAAGTGAAGGTCATTGGCCAGCACAGACGATTTTAGGGCACCATAATGAGTTTTGACATATCCGCCACGATCTTCTATAATAAGACCTATGTGCGCAATGGCATCTTCCACGAGGTCGTGAACTTTTAAACGTTCTTTTTTGATGTCCAGTTCGTTTTTCTCCAATTTCGAAATCCGGAGGATATTCTCTACTTGGGCATGCATCCTCTTATTTTCCTCCCGGATCATACCTAAATAACGATCTACGGTTTCCTGCTTGGCCCTGATTTTGGGATTTCGCACGGCGTCAAGAGCGAGGTTGATCGTTGCTATTGGTGTTTTAAACTCGTGGGTCATATTGTTGATAAAATCTGTTTTGATCTCAGAGATCTGCCTTTGTTTGACCAGCTGTCTTAGGGCACTACCATAGGCTACTACAATTATCAGCGTAAAAAGAATGCTCAACAGAGCCATCCCCACTACTGAGGAAAGCACAAAATTCTTTTCTCCGGGAAAATTGGCCAATAGTTTATAATTGTTGCCGCTATCCTTGTCAAAAAGGGAAACACTGTAATTATCTTCCGGGTCGCTCTGCTCAATGTCAAAGTTCTCGCTACGCACCTTGGTAGCCAAATTGTTGCTATAAACGGCGAAATCAAATTCAGTTTCCAGATCCTGTTCTGCGAGACCCATCGTTATCAATCTTTTGATTTCGGTAGCACTTACCCGATTCTGAATCAACTCCTTACTGGTTATCTCTGAAATCAGATTTTCCATCAGGAACATTTCAGCATCGTTCAGGCTGGCAATTTTTGCATAACGGTCACGGGTGCCTGCCATTTTTCGATCCAGTTCATCCTTGCTTACTATCTCGGTCAACCTGCGCTGTAGGTATTTCTTAAACTTAATGCTATCTACCTCAAAATCAACAACCATCGAACTCAGTTTATAATCCTGAGAAACTATATTGTTCCGGTAAGTAAAGGTGTCGCCCGCAGCCGAGTCCTGTTGGGAATATAAATATTCATCTATCGAGAAATCCTGTGGAACCCCAGTACTGTCAATTATCTGCTGAACGTTGTAATACCATTTGTCCAGCTCATCCCTTTCTATGGTCTCAGCAACTTCATGAAGCACCTGTTTCACTTCAAAAGCGAAGTGCTCCTGCTTGCTTTCGATACTGTTTGCTATCCAGTATCCCTGAACAAAAATTATCCCGATCAGGGACAGGCTCATCAGTATAATAAGGAGCACAAATAAATTTTTACTCATGACCCAAATGTATGGGTTTAACATTTAGAAGATAATCTGTTTAACCAAATGTTAACAACAGAAAGCTACCTGTTTACAAGGGTTCGCAGCGCATTAACGTGAATTTTCCTAACTTTTTTGATGGTATTTTGAAGATTCTGGTTTTGGAGCACAAAAGTGGCAAGTTCCTTTTTCCGCGCATCAGGCCATTGCTTATTGATGCGTTTCAGTACTTCCTCGGCTGTGGTGCCGTCCCTCTGGATCACGCGCCTAATTCTCTCCCTTTCTGGAGCAGTCACTAAAATAGTTAGATCACACTCACGGTCTCCACCTGTTTCAAAGAGAATGGCGGATTCTTTGATTACGTAGGGCGCGTGCTGCTTATTCGCCCAATGGCGAAAATCAGATTTCACTGCAGGATGCACAATGGCGTTAAGTTTTGTCAGTAAATCAGGATCATCAAAAACTTGGGTGGATACATAGTTACGGTTCAATTTATTTTCTTGGTAAGCTGCCTCACCCAGTAGTTTAATAATCTGGGTTTTTAATTGAGGAGTATGCATCAACCGCTTGGCTTCGGTATCTGCAATATATACAGGGATGCCCAAAGTTTCAAAAATCTTGGCAACCGTACTCTTGCCACTTCCTATGCCCCCCGTGAGACCAACAATCTTCATTTGATCAGCAAAAATTGAACGGTCTTTTCGCGCAAGCGTAAATCCCTTACATATTGTGGTGCGGTGACGATCTGTGGGCTGATGGTAGTGCTTTTGCTATCAACTTCGTCAAAATCGCAGACGATCTTAAAGTCACTGGGTTTGACCTTTTCATAATTCTCAAAATTGACATTGTAGATCACAACGATGCTTTTGGGGAACACCTTTGCCGTCAGCCCGCTGGGGACATTGACCAATTGTAGTGGCACCGAGGTACTGCCTTCTGTAAAACGATCTACAGGCACGCGGTACTTGATGAGCGCTGGGGTGGCACTCACAAATTTACCTTTCTCCCCCAGCTCGAGGGCAATACTATCAACGATCCCTTCCTTTAAATTTTGGTGGGTTATGGTTTGCGTATAGACCGTATCCAGGGCGTTAATGGTGTGCTCGGGACCACTTAACTTTACTTGTGCCACCTCTAGGGTCACCCCTTCTAAACTACCGTACCCGGTGGTATAAGAAATTTCTGATTTTGCCAAAACGGGTACAACACGTTCAATATTCTGTTCGATCTGAAAATAAATGGTATCTGGCATAAAGGACCGGATTTGCATCCCGTTCATTTTGGTGGCAATTTGCTCCTGATAATCCTGAAAGGCATAAAAATAGATGGTGCTATCCCTTTGTTGAAGTTTTGAAAGATCAATTTCCAGATTCTCCTTGGCAAGTTTAAGCTTGAGAAAATCATAGCCCATATCTGTTCCCGTGAGTTTTACACTTGCTGCGGAAACACTATCGAGCACTTGGTTCTTTGGGATATTGATAAATGTTAGCGGCACATTGAGGGAATAACGAAAATTTTTACTGAGTTTGACCAGCACGGAAAAAATCGACACCGAAAGTAAAATCAGCAAAAACACCCGAAAATTAAAATTGTTGTACCCCTTTGTATTATTGGCCATATGCTTCCGCTTTATCGCTTCTAAAATTAGTCAAAAAATAACTTCGGAAACACCTTGCGCTCCTCCCGGCCCAAAATCTTTATCTTCAATATGCTTTCGAAAAAACCAACTCCGTAACCAAAAAACTGCACCAAAAGGGCCAAGATACTTAACAGGCCTACCGCTACGCTCTCGCAGATAATGGAAGCAAAGAGAGCAACCGATACTATATAAAAGACCAGTGCAGCGATTGGCGTAAAGATCCCAAAACATGCCATGATTATAGCGCACAGCACAAACCCTGTAAAAAGTGTAGGGAACCAATAGGTCAATTTGGCCGTACCCGGATGCCATTTATTAAGAATGGGCCGAACCTTGCCAAATTTATTGACCTGTTTGTAAAAACCTTTCCAGGTGATACGCCGCTTGTGGTAAACAAATGCTTCCTCGATCAAGGTTGAGGAAAAACCCCGTTCCCAAAGCCGAAAGGTCAAATCTGGATCTTCACCGGGATGGATGTTGCCAAAACCACCGGAAGCCTCAAAGGCCGACTTTGAAATCCCCATATTAAAACTGCGCGGCTGAAACTTTTTTGAATCGGCACCTTTTCCGCGCAAACCTCCCGTTGTGAGTACTGAGGTCATGGCAAAACTTACTGCTTTTTGCCGATTGTCAAAATCTGGATGGGCAGCATCAGGACCTCCATAGAAGTCAAAATAATCCTCCTTTAGATGATCATTTACGATGTTTAAATACTCTGGCGGTAAGATACAGTCGCTGTCCAAAATGATAAAGTACATGCCCTTGGCGCGCTGCATACCATAGTTACGGGATGGTCCCGGGCCGGTATTCTGTTTTTTGAGGTAGGTGAGGGCAAGGTCGCTAAAATCCTTAAGTACGGTTTCTGCTGTTACGTCTGACCCATCCTCAACGATCACGATCTCATATTCTCCATCATACGTCTGCTGCCGGAAGCTCTGCAGCAGTTCAGCAACTTCCTGCGGGCGGTTGTACACTGGGATGATGAATGAGAAGTACAGGTCTTCCAAAGCTTTCAGTATTGAAAAAAATCTTGAATCTATAAATTCTAAACAAAAATGTCCTGGAAAACCAGGACATTCAGCATCGTATTTTCTAACTATTCTTCAGCATCCACAAAGGCTTCCATCACCGCATCACTGACGCCCATATTGCTGAATCCGCCATCATGAAAGAGGTTCTGCAAGGTGACTTTTTTCGTCAGGTCAGAAAATAAGGTTACCGTGTAATTGGCACAGTCCAAAGCAGAAGCATTCCCCAACGGACTCATTTTTTCAGCGTAAGCGATAAAGCCGTCAAAGCCTTTTACGCCTTGTCCTGCCGTCGTGGGCGTGGGTGATTGTGAGATGGTGTTGACCCGAACTTTTTTATCGCGGCCAAAGAAATACCCAAACGAGCGCGCAATACTTTCCAGATACGCTTTGTTGTCGGCCATATCGTTGTAATCCGGGAACACGCGCTGCGCTGCCATATAGGTCAGGGCAACAATACTTCCCCATTCGGTCATCGCATCTTTTTGATACAGCACCTGCATGGTTTTATGAAAGGACATCGCGCTGACATCTGTTCCTTTTTGGGTCCAGTCGTATTTTTGATCGGTGTAGTGGCGGCCTTTTCTCACGTTTATTGACATCCCGATACTGTGGAGCACAAAATCGACTTTTCCACCCAGTTTCTCGACGGCGCCATCCACAAGCTTTTCCAGATCCTCAACAGAGGTTGCGTCTGCAGGTATGATCTCAGAACCTGTTTTTTCTGCAAGCTCACTGATCTTGCCCATGCGCATCGCAATGGGTGCATTGGTCAGGACAAAGGTTCCTCCTTCCTCATGTACGCGTTCTGCGGTTTTCCAGGCGATGGAATTTTCATCAAGCGCCCCAAATATGATTCCCCGTTTTCCCTTTAGTAAATTATATGACATTATAAAGCTATTGATTTGATTGGTTAAATATACAGTTTATTCCGCCAGCAACTCCCGGGCCTGCTCCCGTGAAGTACTGGTAATCGTTTTACCACCCAGCATTTCGGCAAGCTCGAGAATGCGTTGTTCCTGATCCAGCTGACTGATCTGTGTGATCGTTTTATCCTTTTGATCATTTTTGTAAACCTTGAGATGCGTGCTTCCCTGACCAGCAATCTGCGGTAGGTGCGTGATGCTTACGAGTTGCATATGCTTACCCATTTCTTTCATTATCGTTCCCATTTTTAGGGCAACCTCACCACTAACACCGGTGTCAATTTCATCAAAAATTAAAGTAGGGAGTTGTGCATAACCGCTCAAAATTGCTTTTATCGCCAGCATAATTCTCGACAGTTCTCCACCAGACGCTGCTTTGGCCATTTCCTGAGCCCGCATTCCCTTATTGGCCGAAAATAAGAATTGCAAATTGTCCTTTCCATTATCCCGCAATTCTTTGGCCGTTTCCAATTTTAAGTCAAAACGGGCATTGGGCATACCCACTTTACTGAGAATATCTTCTAGTTTTTCCGCGAGTGGTTGCAGGGCTTTTTTACGCTTTCGCGAAATGTCTTCCGCCAACTTTTCCAGCGATTCCTTTGCTGCGGAAGCTTCTCGTTTGAGCTTTTCTATCGTGCTGTCAAGATCATTTAGGTCCTGGACTTCGGCATCGAGGGCGTCACGTATTTCAATCAGTTCTTCAACAGTCCCGGCATTGTGCTTCTTCTGAAGGTCAAAAAGCAACTTCAGCCGTGTTTCTGCTTTTAATAGGGTTTCCGGATCACTTTCTGTGTTTTCCAGGATTTCTTCAAGGGTTTCCGCAATATCGGCAAGCTCTATGCTAACGCTGGCAACGCGGTTATCCATATCTTCCAAGGCTTTGCTGAAACCCGAGATTTTGCCCAGCCCCTGTTTAACCGCAATTAAATTTGGGCTGATCCCCACATCTTCCTGAACGATCAGGTTTAGCGCTTCAGCAAGGGTTTCGGTAATCTGGCCCACGTTGCTCAACGTGTCGTATGTCGCTTCAAGCTCTTCCTGTTCGCCAGGTTTCAACTTGGCCTCTAGCAGTTCGCTCAACAAATGGTTGTTATATGCTTCTTCCGTAAGCGCTTCGGCTTTTTTAGCTTCCAGTTGCTTGATATTCCGTAGTAGTTTTTGGTACGCTGAAAATTTTTCGCCGTAGGCCAAAACAACAGCATGGGTACCAGCAAATGCATCAACCACCTGAAACTGAAAGGAATTATCGACCACCTCCAGCGTCTGGTGCTGACTGTGTATATCGATCAATTTTTCGCCCAAAGCAGAAAGCGCGTTTAGGGTTGCCGGTGTATCGTTTATAAAAGCGCGACTTTTTCCGGAAGGTAAAATCTCACGCCTGATGATCGTCTGCACATCATAATCCAGATCCTGCTCCTCAAATAGCGGTTGCAGTTGCAATTTATTCAAGTCAAAATAGGCTTCGATGACACATTTTAACTCGGGGTCGCCAACGCTGGAAAGATCTGCCCGTTTTCCAAGAATAAGGCCAAGGGCACCCAATAAAATGGATTTACCGGCACCGGTCTCCCCGGTAATGACCGTGAAGCCCGTTGTGAAGTCCAGACGGACCTCCTCAATCAGGGCGTAATTATTAATATGAAGTTGGGTGAGCACGGCCGTGGATTTTCTTTTCTTAGATTGCCAAAGATAGGAGTGATTACGGTAACTATCAAAGAAATCCGCCGCTGCCTTAAAATTTGATATCCTGCCAAAATTGTGACTTGGTAGGTGCCACACGGGTCAGCGTATTCATCACGCTCTTAATATCGGTTAGTGGGCCAGCACTGAAGATTTTGACAACTTCCTCTGCCTTTGCATCAAAGAAAACCCGGGTCAGGTAATTGTTGGGGCGGCGATTGTACATCTCGTCAAAAAGTCCCAGGGAAACGGCGATGCCGGCCTTGGCCTCGTCCGGGTTTTCTACCATATAGTCGAGCCCGTTGCGGTGGTACGCATACATAATATCGTGGAACAATAGAAAATTTGGTGATATCAAATCGTTGTTCAAGGAAAACCGGTTTTGTGTTCCCCCTTGCGACTGCCAGGCTGACGAGCCACCCGATTGGGCGGTACTCACAATTCTTTTGGCTTCCTCAAAATAGGGTTTTCCGCCATTTGGCGAAAAAGTGTCCGCATCAAAACCAATGATGGTGTAGGCATAAAAGGCCAAGGTGGAAATAAGGTTGGAATCAAAAGAATTGGGGTTGTAGTTCAACGGCTGAAACTCGGTGTACCGAAAATTAAAATCCCGGTCGTTATAGTTAAATACCGTGGTGTTGTAGGTACCGTTATACACCGGCCGTGATGATTGCACCTGAATACTGGCGGTAAAGGCATCACTGTCAATGGCCGAAACAATAATCACCAAATTGCAGTTTATGCGCTCCTGCTGTTTGTAATCAACATCCGTCCAGACCGTGTTGTTCATAAATTCCTCGATCTGGGTCCGCAGGGTTTTAAATACTTGCAGGTTGGACTGCCCCGTTTGTTCTGCGTTGATAGAAACCGAACAGTTGAGTTCTTGTGCCTTGCCCAATACAGCAGTAAGAAACAGGAAAAGAAACGTGATTTTACGCATTGAGATCAAGTTGTATTTTGTTCCAGATGTCTGTGGCAACATCAGTCTTATCTTTAAGTGGAAACGTTTCCATTTTATCATTCTTATCTATCAAGGTTACCTTATTGGTGTTTTTTTGAAATCCTGCACCGGCATCATTGAGCGAATTGAGAACAATAAGGTCTAGCTTTTTCCGGTGTAGTTTTCCTTTGGCATTTTCCACTTCATTCTCCGTTTCCAGAGCAAAACCCACAAGATATTGATTTTCTTTGGAAGCACCCAAGGTCGCTAAGATGTCGACTGTGGGTTCTAGCGCAATGCTCATTTTGGTATCTTTCTTCTTAATTTTTTGATCAGTCACCTGAGCAGGACGGTAATCTGCAACAGCAGCGGCGGCAATGGCAATATCCACTTGTGGAAATAACTTTGTGGCTTGCTCAAACATTTCTGCTGCGGTAGTCACTTTGCTAAGCTGAATACCTTCGTGTTCCACGGACAAAGCTGTGGGGCCGGAAATTAAATAAACGGTGGCACCGAGTGCGGCTGCCATTTCGGCAAGGGCGTAACCCATTTTGCCACTGCTGTGATTGCCAATAAACCGAACTGGATCTATAGGTTCATACGTAGGCCCGGCAGTGATCAGCACTTTTTTATTCAGGAGTGGCAGTTCTTTTTTTAGATCTTCTGAAATAAAATGTAGGATTTCTTCGGGCTCTGCCATTCTCCCCTCCCCGCTCAGGCCGCTTGCGAGTTCGCCGCTTCCCACAGGAATTAATTTGTTTCCGAAGGATTGTAATTTAGAAATTGAATCTTTGGTACTTCCGTGTTTGTACATATCCAAGTCCATCGCTGGAGCAAAATACACAGGGCATTTGGCCGAAAGATAGGTGGTCAACAACAGATTGTCTACCCTGCCGGAAGCCATTTTGGAAAGCGTGTTTGCGGTGGCCGGAGCGATTACCATAAAATCAGCCCATAGGCCAAGCTTAACGTGATTGTTCCAGGTGGACGGGTCGTCCTCTTTGGTGAATTCGGTCAGCACGGTTTTTTTTGATAGTGTCCCCAAGGTGAGCGGTGTAACAAAATCTTTAGCGCCCGGCGTCATTACCACTTGAACTTTGGCGCCAGCCTTCATGAATAAGCGCACCAGCCAAGCCGACTTATATGCAGCAATGCCACCGGTAATGCCTAGAAGTACTTTTTTTCCTTTGAAAATTGACAAATTCTTTCAATTTTATGATCCCTCAAAAACAAAAAAACGGACCAATTCCAAAATAAGAAAAGGCACCGTAGATTATTGCAAATAAAGAGAATTCTACTCCTCGTCCTTCTTACTCGTATCGCGATAATAAATCTTATCTTCCAACCACTCCTGCACTGCCATTGCGTGAGGCTTTGGCAACCGCTCATAAAATTTGGAAACTTCAATCTGCTCCTTGTTTTCGAAAATTTCCTCTAAGCTGTCGCTATAAGTTGCAAATTCGTCCAACTTCTCCAGCAATTCTCTTTTAATTTCTGTGTTGATCTGGTCAGCACGTTTTGAAATTATGGAAATTGCCTCGTAAATATTCTGTGTGGGTTGATCTATCTCTTCCCTGTTCAGGGTTACCGTGTTTACCGGTGCATCAAAATTTTTAACGTCCATTATTCTCCCTTTTTAAATTATGTGGTCATATTCTCCAAGCGCGATGCGATATCGGCTTTAAGTTCATCTGCCTGCCCGCGGTATTCCCCTTCCGGGTAGTAACGAATCAGGGTATTGTAATATTCCAATGCTTTTCTCAAGCGTTCTTCGACTAAAAAAGCCAAACTGCCTACCGCAAGTTTATACTGTGAATCCAGTTTGTAATACATCGCTCCTTCCCTGTAAGGCGAACCCGGATAATCTGAAATAAAATCATCAAAAGCAGCTATCGCGCTGGGATAGGTGCTCATCGCGTCCCCTATGGTGTTGTACTGCTTGGCAATATCAAAATCCTTCTTCTGAATTTTTTGGCTCAGTTCTGTGATCATGGTTTCGGCCTCCTCTTGAAAACCAGATTCCGGGTACTGCCCGATAAAAAGTTGCAACTTATCAAGTGCCTTGTTCGTTTCGGTCTGATCGCGGGAAGAAATGGGTGAAAGCTCGTAAAAACTGGCAGCACTTTTAAATGCCGCTTCTTCTACTTTTTCAGAATCAGGGTATGCAGAGATAAAGCGGTCAAACTGGTAGCTGGCCGTATAATAATCCCGCATTTTGTAAATATTGTCAGCGTAAAAGAACATAACCCGCTCCGCTTGCGGCTTGCCGCGGTAGGCCGGAACGACCTGCTCAAACAATTGCAGGCTCTTGCTATATTTACCCGCCTGGTACAATGAATCTGCCATTGTATATTTTGCGGCTATGTCCGGTTCCTTCAGCACCTTTTGGTACTCACTGCAACCGGTGAGCAAAAAGACTGCAAAACAAACTGATAAAAATTTAAAGGCCTGGTTTGAAAACATCGTGCAAAAATAACTATTTAAAACGGATTACAAAACCTAAAGACGCAGTCCCTCAAAATATGTTGCAAGTGTTTGTGATAAGCCTACAGTGGCGGGCAGCAAAGGCAGTCGCACGATGGGATGGCAAAGACCTTGCGCTGCCAGCAAGGCTTTAATCCCTGCCGGATTGCCTTCGGCAAAGATATGGTTGACGCCGTCCATAAGCTGATAATGATTGGCATAGGCCGCTTTTACATCACCTTTCAGCCCAGAATTTATCATAGGTACAAAAAGCTGCGGTATCCCTTGACCAAGTACCGAAATCACACCATCACCACCGGCCAGCACCGTCGGCAGGGCAAGCATATCGTCCCCCGAAACGACCAAGAAACCTTCAGGCCTGTCTTTAATGAGCTTCATTACCTGTGCAATATCTCCCTTGGCTTCTTTGATCCCAATGATATTCTTGAAACCCCGGGCGAGCGAAAGGGTCGTAGCAGGTGCAATGTCGCTTCCCGTACGGCCAGGTACATTGTACAACATAATGGGCTTATCTGTCGCTTCTGCAATTGCGGAATAATGCGCGTATATCCCAGCTTGGGTGGGCCTGTTATAATATGGACTCACTGAAAGTATTCCAGCAAAGGCGCTAAGGTCGCGGGTCTGCAACTCTTCAACAACCTGAACCGTATTGTTTCCGCCCACGCCGAGCATTAACGGAAGTTTACCCGCATTAGCATCGATAACAGTTGCAATGACCAGGTCTTTTTCGGCAGGTGTAAGCGTAGCGCTTTCACCGGTGGTACCCAGCACGACGAGGTAATCCACCTGATGAAAAATACAATGCTGCACGATAGCCGTCAGGGCTTCGGTGTCAACACTTAAATCTTTTTTAAATGGAGTGACCAATGCTACTCCAGTTCCTCTAAATTCCTGCATATTAATCGAGACGCTTCAGTATTTTTAAATATTTGTGCAATTCAATGATAAATTGATCCCGGTCCCCTTCTTCGCTGTTGATCATCAAATCGTACAACTTTGGTTCTTCAGAACGCAGCCCGGCCTTAAATTGCGCCTGGGACTGAGCAACTAAAAGGTTTAAAAAAAGGTTTTCGGTATCAAAATAGCCCACGAGTAAATCAAATGGAGTTTTGGTGAACTCAGCAATCGCTGGATTTTTTATCTTGCCCAAACCCCCAATATCCTTCTCATTGAAAAACAAGACATTATCAGGCGTTTCCGAAGGTTTTTCGTCCATAAAACAAACCGCTTTCACTGTAGTGTTTTTAGGAAGAAACCCAACCAGCGAACTCCAATCGGGCTTTTCTACAAAATGCTTGGCATTATAAATAAGCCCAACTGATTCTATGGTGCCAAAGGGTCTGTTTCCTGTAGTGCGAGCCAGCAGTTTGATGTATTTTCTTTTGACGAAATACTCTTTGGTTGCGTTTAAAATCATTTAATTTTACCGTGGTGGGCAAAAGTAAGTAAATCGCCCAAGTGTCAATAAAATTATACCATTTGTGATCAGATTTTTCATTTTTGTTAGTTTTCTAAGCTTGATTGCCTGCGGCGAAAACAAATCAGTCACCCAGAAAATCACAGCTTCCCAGACAACAGTTTCAGATTCCATCCCTGCTGATGCTGAGATTGAAGCGTTCATAGCTCCGTATAAAAACCGCATTGATCAGGAGATGGACAGCGTGCTGGCCTATGCTCCCGCGACCTATACTAAAAGCAACGGCGAGTACAATACCGCCATTGGCAATATGATGGCCGATGCCGTGCTAGAACTTGCCGATACCATTTTTGCTGCCCGTACCGGGAAACACATTGATGCGGTCTTGCTGAACAGCGGTGGGATTCGCGCCCCAATCAATAAAGGAAACATTACCACCCGAAGCGCTTACCAGTTAATGCCTTTCGAAAACAGTTTGGTCGTCGTTGAACTAGACGCCCAAATGATTCAAGCGATGTTTGAATACTTGAGCTGTGGAAAAGCGCATCCAATCTCAGGTATGGAAATCGAACTTGACGACAACGGAAAACTCGCCAACAACACCATACACGGTGAACCGCTGGATGATTCCAAAACCTATTTCATAGCCACCAGTGATTATTTACAAAATGGCGGCGACGGTATGGAATTCTTAACCGATCCCGTTTCAAAAACTGATCTGGACTATAAAATCAGGAATATCCTGATCGATTATTTCAGCAAATACGACACCATCGCCCCGGTTAGGGATAGTCGGTTTATAAAACGGGACTAGGGCGGTTCTCTTGGTACGCTTCCTCACCTTGTTCGGACGCTACTCGAGAACCTTATCAAAAGGAAAACAAAAGGTGTCCGAGTAGGGTTATTAAAGCAGAGCGAGACCACCCGTACCGAGGAAACCGGAACAAAAAAAGGTGTCCGAGTAGGGTGGTCAAAGCGGAGCGAGACTACCCGTACCGAGGACCCGGGAACTAAAACTTACATTATGCATCGCAGAACCTTCGTTAAAAATTCAGTGGCTGCATCCCTGCTAACGGGAATGACAACAAACAGCTATGGCGCACTACTTCCCAAAGCAGATAAGCACATCACGATTTTACATACCAATGATGTGCATAGCCACATTGAGCCTTTTGGTCCCGATGAAGGCCGAAATGCCAACAAAGGTGGAGTTGCCCGCCGGTTGACGCTTATTCAAAAAGTACGTGCCGAAAATCCCAATACGCTCCTGCTCGATGCCGGGGATATTTTTCAGGGGACGCCCTATTTTAACTTCTATGGTGGCGAACTCGAATTTAAACTGATGTCCAAATTGGGTTATGACGCGGCGACCATTGGCAATCACGATTTTGATAATGGCGTGGGCGGTCTTGCCGCTCAGATGCCGCACGCCGGGTTCAAAATGCTTTCGGCCAACTATGACTTTACAAATACCGCGATGGAAGGCCTGACCAAACCGTATCAGGTTTTTGTAAAAGATGATGTGAAAATCGGTGTTTTCGGGATTGGGATCGCGCTCGACGGACTGGTCAACAAAACGCAATATCGGGAAACAAAATATATGGATCCTATCGAGCGAACTCAAGATATGACCCGTATTTTACGCGAGGAAGAAAATTGCGATCTGGTCATCTGCCTTTCACATTTGGGTTATAAATACGACAGTGATAAAATCTCTGATGTTGCCTTAGCGGCGAAAACAAGCGGGATTGACCTCATCATAGGCGGTCATACACATACTTTTTTGTCCCAACCCACTGTCACCGATAATAAGCGGGGAAAAAAAGTCTTGATTAACCAAGTAGGCTGGGCCGGAATCAATCTGGGCCGGATTGATTTTTATTTGGATGCAAGCGGTAAAGTGAGTTCAGAAGAACTGATAATTGAGGTTTAGCTCTTCAATTTTTTTTGCCTCCAACCCAATCTTTTTTGAATGCTACTAGGTGAGTTGGTAATTCTTAATTACATTATTAAAATCTGCATCACCCTAGTATTTGCCTTACAACAAATACTGTAAAATTGACCCTACTTAAATTTCAATTTCCTGCTTTGTATTATTTTCTTGGAACGACAATTATCGTAATAATAATGCTCATATAAAGGAATTACCCCAAAACTATTGCGCCCTTACATCGATTTCTATTCAATTTTCACCGACTTTTACGCTATTAAACACTGTTATTACTTTGTATTTCGTCGTTATAATTTATCTTTTAATGTATCATTATTGAATTTAATTTTATAATTGTAGGTATTTACTTAAAATATTATTTACTTTTACATTTAATACTGAGAATATATTATACAAAGTCAACCTTTTTAGCTCCGCTTGAAGGTGGTGATTGTATTTAACAGTAAAGTAGTTATGTGATTAATTTCAATATCAGACCTATGAAAAATATATTATTCCTGACTCTTTGTCTATCCTTCTGCGTGATGCAAGCCCAGCTTTATGTGTCAGCAGATACAGAAATCTATATTTCTTCGGACGATAATCTGTACTCCAACGAAAATATTATCAATGAAGGAAAAATTCAATTAAACGATGCTTCCAGACTTATTTTTGACGGAAATTTGACCAATAACAACCTGATCGCCTATACCAACGGAACCGACAAAGGTATACTCCAAATAGGATCTGGCGAGGTATCCAGTGTCAGTGCTCAAAATATAAAGTTCCACCCTACAGTCACGGAAGAGGCTCCGTTTATCATTCTAAATAAGAATTCTCAAGAGGCAAGCGTTACACGGGGTCACTTGCGATTAACGGAACAATTAAAATCAATAAGTGGTACATTAAATGCCCAAAGTTCTATTAGCGAAACCGGAGAATCTTCGGGATTGACATTTGCCAGCCCCGATATCACCACCACGTCAATAGTTGAAGAATCTGATGGCGGAAATGTAGTTAATGTAATTGTAGAGCGTTTTATACCCAATTCCAGTAGGGCGTGGAGATATCTTTCATCTCCAGTAAGTACCAACGAGTCCATCAAGGAAAACTTACAAGAAGGTGCCAACATCACTTCACCAGGCCAAGTAGCAAATCCATTTCCGGGGTATGGCACCCATATCACAGGGTCTAAAACGGGAACTCTTGGTTTTGATGCAACATTAACCGGCAACTCTTCCATGTACTTTTGGGATGGAGGCGCTCAACAATGGAACAGTACTCCCAATACAGATACCAGACAACTCGCGGCAGGAGAAGCCTACGCCATACTTGTGCGGGGTGGCCGGGAGCTTGATTTGACTGCTGGAAACGATCAATTGGGTTCATCTACCATTTTAAGAACTCTGGGAAATCTTCACATTGGTGCCTACAACACCCCCAATTTGGCACCCACGACAGGTGATTTTTCCCTTGTAGGCAACCCGTATCAGGCACAGGTTGACCTGGAAGCATTACTTAATAGTGGCAATAACGGCGGAGTAAGTAACAATTTTGTCTATTATTATGATCCCAATTTAGGAGTACAGGGCGCGTATGCCACTATGGATTTTGGCAATGGGATTACCCCAAGTGTGTCTGAAGCCAGCAAATACCTACAACCCAACCAAGCCTTTGTTGTACAAACTACCACGTCCAATCCCACTTTACTTTTTGACGAGAATTTTAAAAGGCCAACTGATCAAACAAAGATCAACGGCGTTTTCAGTCCCGCTCAAAAAGGCAAATCGGACCTGGATAACGATAAGTTGGATACAGATTTTAAAATAGACGTAAATTTATTTGATACAGATGCCAACGTGACCAAGGATGGGGTCACGTTAAGATTTAATGCTGCTTATAACGACGAGATACTTCCAGAGGAAGACGCTCCAAAATTTTGGAATCGGGATGAATCGCTAGCTGTCCTCAACCAAGGTCAGTATTTATCCATTGATAAGCGCCATATCGTCAAGGAAATGGCGAATGCGCAATTGTATATTTCAAATTACAGGAATTCAAATTATTCCCTGCAAATTTCCATAAAAAATGCTCCTGCCGGAAGTAAGGTCGTTCTGATCGATAATTACCTAAATACACAAACACTATTGGAAGAAAACGCCAATCGCCACGATTTTAGCATTGACAAAAATGTAGCTCAGTCCATTGATCAAAGTCGATTTAAATTGGGGCTTTATAGTAATTCGCTTAGTGTTCCATCCACTGCCGAGCTATCGTCTATAGGTTTCTATCCCAATCCCGCTGTTGATAAGCTGAATATCGATTTGAATACTACGGATGACGTTTTAAAGGAACTACAAATTTTTAGCTCAGACGGTAAATTGGTCAAACAAATTGCTGTTGATAACCTTACCGAAAAGCAGATAGAAGTAGGCGATTTACCACGCGGTATCTATCTTGTAGAAATGCAAACGGTCAAAGGAAAGGCTGTAAAGAAATTAATTCTTCATTAATTTACTTGTTGTTTTTTAAATGAAACGGGCAGTATTTGATCTATATATAAACACATCCTGCTCGATCAGTGAGAATATCTCAAATGTTGCCTAGCGGCGAAAACAAAGGCAATTTTCCTCATCACTGTTGGTCATAGAAAACCTTACCATTACGACGCTAAGCGATAATCAGGACGAAATAAAGCCCCAATTAACCAAGTAGGCTGAGCCGGAATTAATCTGGGCAGTATTGATTATTATCTGGATGCAGGCGGAGTAGTAAGTTCGGAAGAACTCATAATTGAGGTGTAAGATTTCTTGTGGAATATGAATTGATCATGCCATCACCAAAAGTCAAAATGGATTTAAAAGCTGTAAATCCGTAATACTTTGGAAATCCTTAATGTTTCGAGTCATCAAAGGAATGTCAAAACTCAATGCAGTAGCAGCAATAATCGCGTCAGGCAGTTTGGTTGAATATAATTTACGAATGTCTGCAGTTTGCAATTTAATTGCTTTGTTGAATTCAATTACTTCACATTTTTCAAGAAATTCGTTCAGCATTCTGATATCCTCTTCTTCATCAGATTTCCAAGAAAGAAGCTCTATTTCTGAAATTACAGAGATGCAGGGCTGCCACTTGTCGTCGGTTAAAGTTAACTTGGGAATGTCATTGAGGATAATATTCCTTGAAGGAAGTAAATGACAATATTTGTGTCCCAAAGATACTTCACTCCCAACCCGCTCGAAGTTCATCCAATTGCGCATCTACTTGATCCATAGATTGTTTCTTCATAGAACCGGCGTAATCTTGCCAATTGCTCTTTTGATTTTGGCTTTCTGTGGTTCTTTTCAGACGGATCAAGTTTAATGATTCCAAATTCTCTAGAATTTTCAGAACTCCGTTATTCAGTATTTCTATCGTAATGCTGTTCATTATGAAAGCTTTAAGATTACATTCAAAAATAGACACATTTCAGTTGAATCTAAAATTTAACAAAATATGCTCCTATAATTAAATTAAACCATCCCCAAAAACTCATCCTCCGAAATAATCTTAACCCCTAACTTTTCCGCTTTGGCAAGTTTGCTTGGGCCCATATTTTCACCGGCGACAAGATAACTGGTTTTTGAGGAGATTGAGCTGGCGGCTTTTCCGCCGTTGTCCTCGATTATTTTTTTGAGTTCGTTGCGGGACACTTTTTCGAACACCCCGGAAATCACGATGGACATCCCTGCGAACTTATCAGACTGGTTTTCCAGAAGCTCCGCGGCAATTTCAAGTTGGAGACCGTATTCTTTAAGACGTGCAATGGTCTCTCGATTTTTCGCGACAGCGAAAAAGGCAACCACACTTTCGGCAATCTTCTCCCCGATTTCATCAACGGCGACCAACTCTTCTTCGCCAGCTTCCATAAGCGCATCAATGTTTTTATAATGCTTCGCTAGCTTTTTGGCCACCGTTTCGCCCACATACCGGATGCCCAGTGCAAACAGTACCCGCTCAAAAGGTATTTCCTTGGAAGCTTCAATCCCGTTAATCAGGTTTTCGGCAGATTTTTCGGCCATTCGTTCTAGCGGCAGCACCTGTTCTTTGGTCAAAGTGTACAGATCGGCGTAATTGTGAATGAGCTCGTTATTTACCAGAAGCGCTACAGTCTCCCCGCCCAGGCCTTCAATATCCATCGCTTTACGCGAAATAAAATGCTGAATGCGGCCAACGATCTGCGGCGGGCAGCCCGCGGCGTTGGGACAGTAATGCTGCGCTTCGCCCTCGGTGCGGATGAGTTCGGTATTGCATTCCGGGCAGTGGTTGATGTATTCGGTTGGCGTTGAATCGGGATCGCGCTGTTTAAAATCTACTCCCACGATCTTGGGGATGATTTCGCCGCCTTTCTCCACAAACACCGTATCGCCCTCCCTAATATCCAGCTTTGCAATTTGGTCGGCATTGTGCAAAGAAGCACGTTTTACTACGGTTCCGGCCAACTGCACCGGGCTCAAATTGGCCACAGGCGTAATTGCTCCCGTGCGACCCACTTGATAGGTGATTTTTTCGAGTAGGGTACTCTCCTGCTCGGCCTTAAATTTATACGCCATCGCCCAGCGCGGCGCTTTGGCGGTGTAACCGAGTTCGTCCTGCTGCTGTAAACTATTGACTTTGATGACCACACCATCTGTTTCATACGGAAGGTCTCGCCGATGCACGTCCCAATAGTTGACGAAGTCCAAAGTTTCTTTGATAGTCTTTGCCAACGTCGCCGCTTCTGGAACTTTGAAACCCCAATCACGTGCTTTTTGCAAACCTTCAAATTGTGTTTTAAACGGAAGGTTTTCCCCCACAATAGAATACAGCAAACATTCTAAAGGACGCTTGGCAACCTCTGCGCTGTCCTGTAATTTTAAACTGCCCGAAGCCGTATTCCGCGGATTGCTATACGGTTCTTCTCCGTTTTCAACCCGCTCGGCATTCATCGCCGCAAAACCCTCAAAAGGAAGCACGATCTCCCCGCGTATGTCAAATTTGTCGGGAAAATCCCCCCGCAACTGCAAAGGCACCGACCGAAGCGTCCTGACATTGTTGGTCACGTCGTCGCCCTGTACGCCATCACCACGGGTGATGGCTCGTACAAATTTTCCATTTTCATAAGTCAAGCTTATCGAAGCTCCATCGTATTTGAGTTCGCAGGTATAAGCGACATCACCATCAACCAATTTCTTGATACGCTTTTCCCAATCTTCCAGATCTTCCTGGGAATAGGAATTGTCCAGCGAATACATCCGGTAATCGTGCACTACGGTTGCAAAATTCTTGGTCACCGCACCACCCACCCGCTGTGTGGGCGAATTGACATCGGCAAACTCGGGATGCTTGGCTTCGAGTTCCTGAAGTTCTTTCAATTTTTGATCAAATTCAAAATCTGAAACCTCAGGTTTGTCGAGTACGTAATACTTGTAATTGTGCTGCCGAAGTTCTTCGGTAAGGGAAGCTATTTTGTCTTTGGGAGTCAAATCTGGCTTTGCTTATTTGTTATTCTTTCAGTGTTCTATATTATTAATTCACTATGCTTGCTGTGGTTAACTCATTAGTGCAACTGTCCTTTTTATTGTGGTCTTAACTGAGTTGTTAATAATGAACGGTCTTACAGGTCTGTAATTTATTAATCTTTCCCCTTCTTTAATGCGTTTGTGCGGTACTTTTCTAAGTTCCGTTTTCTTTGTGTAGAATTTCCTCATCACCCCAATCCTAAACTTCACTTTACCCTTGTCCCGAGAGGTGTAGGGTCTTGTGAAATAGGTTTTTATCTTGAGGTAAATTACTGGTTTGTGATACCGGGCCAACTCCCTTCCGTTGTTGGAATTATTGGTCTTAATTTAAAAGCGATTAAAAGAAGCGTGGTGGCCGTGTCATATAGAAATAAGTTCCCCGCGGAAATCACACCAACCAGATAGTTCCCAAAGACATACATCCAGAATCTGGGTCTGGACAAATAGAAAACTTCTTTAAACGTCAGCTTCATATTGTCCCAAAAATACCATGATAAAACTTGAAATCATCGTGTTTACGGAATCTTTGTTCAATTTTTTCAGGAAAAGTGTAAACGGAAAGTTGTAGCCCTGAAACTTGAACTTGTAGCTTTAAAATTTTGAGCAAGAGAGTCCTCGACCATGCTCAGACTGCTCTTATAAATTGAACAAAGCTTGAGAAGGCAGAATCGAAAACTGTAAGTGTAATCAGTCACGTAGATATCTAATAAAAAAGCAAACCCCAACCCCAATAATTACTGTGGAATTGCGAGGGCTCTAACAATTTGGTTGAGTCACCGTTATGGTTCAAAAATTCCTGCTCTGAAAGTTGGCTGTGAAGATCGCCTGATTTTAAATTGAGGATAGCAAAGCCGTTAGTCGTCTTCGTGTACAGAATATCACGCTCTTCGTAAAGTGTCTCAATCAAACTCGTCAACCCAAAGCCGTCATCGTTTTCGTTTCTTTTTTCAACATTTGCATAGTGAAAATCAATCATAGTAATATAGTACTGCGAGTTCAATGGCACCCTGCCATAATCCCCCAATCCGTTATTTCCAGTACGAAAAGCGCCAAATGAACAATGCCACAAACAACACAGGAAAAAGGATTCTTTTCTTTACCGAAGTACCTCTCCTAGCTTTAGCTATTAAAAACCTGAGCAGAAAACCGTAAACAATGGCTAAAATTGAAATACGGATGATTTCAAAGATGAGATGTAATAAAACAAACATTATGGCTCTAATTTAAAGTTTACGGTATCTGTCTATTCTTTGCCATAGGTACACACGGGCTAAAAATCAAATTTATTTAATCAATCTCAACGGGAATAGGTCCTCCTAGCGATACAAAACCACCACCAATTTCTTCTATATTCACATCCAATTCATCACTGGTTTTAACGCCAACAATATTGACATCGATCTCATCAGAACCATTTAGTTTAACGCTGATGGTTCCATCTTCGTTTATAGGTATTAAACCATAGTTTACATCGGAGGCTAACTTGGGATAATATCAAAATTTTTAATCGTTGAGAAAGTTAGGTTAACCGCTATTACGGTCAATATAATTTTCGTGAATTTATCTGTTTTCATTTTCGCTTTTTTTAGTGATATTATTGAACTCCAATTTCTATACCCTTTTGATATCTGCTCGGGCAATTCTCTATTGAGCTTTTTAGCTCATAATATTTACACGGCATCCTCAAAATGGTTAAGTACATTGGTTCTCGAGACCAACAAATATGGTTGGCTCCAACTAATATAACCAGCAACAACTATTCTTTTTACTAGTCTGTATTTGTCTGTTTCGTCTTTATTCCTTTTTCGGTTGTACTTATTTAAAAAACTTCGTTTAATTGATTACAAAGAGCCTAGCAGTAGGTATTATGATTACCTCTTTGCTGACGATTTCTAATCATATTAGTTGATTCTAACTATATGGAATTGAGCTTTGTTTTTTTTGAACTTTTGGCATAAATTTAATGATACGAGAATTGATTAAAAGAAAATTTCTATTCAATTGGACTGTATTACAATAGTTTATACTCAATCAGAGTAATCTACAATTTATTACTTCGAATTAGTCAGTATAATTAATTTACTCGCTTATTAAGGTGTGAAATTCCTTACTTAATTTCAGATGATCTTATTGCTGTTCCAGATGCCACAATGAAAAGCATAGATTTTCCTCCACCAGAAAATTCACTATAATCTAAATCTACTCCGATAACTGCATTGGCTCCTACTAAAAATGCCTCTTTACGCAATTCGTTAAGGACTGTTTCCTTTGACTCGCGAAGAGTATTTTGTAAAGTTTCACTCCGACCTCCAATCACATCACGAACTCCTGCAAATAAATCCTTAAAAACATTCATTCCAAAAGCACATTCTGCTGTTAATATATCTATTCGTTGATCAATTTTAAAGTCAACGTGACTTTCTGTGGTCAAAGTGATTTTCTTAATTTCTTCTAAGGTTAGGTTTTTTACTTCGTCCAGCTTTTTTTCTTTGTTTAAATATGCCGCCTCTGCCTGCTTTCGATTTTGCTCATTTATATAACAAGTCTGGCAAAATCCATCGTTTAATAGATTTTTTATTGAAATTTGTACCGCAACCTAAACATTTTGGACTTTCCTTATCTATGCAACTTTTACATATTCCATTTTTAAGTTCGAAAATCCCGAAACCTTTTTCACATTTTTTACATTTTGCCATCTTTCTGAATTTTGCTAAACAAAGTTTCCTATTGTCTTATAAGTTATTTTTTATGTGCTCAATAACAAACATTTTAATCAATTACTAATCTCACAAGTTCAGACAAGCTCTAATTAAATTTTCTCAATATTTTTGCCACATCATATTAAGAGCCCTTCCCCAACCCCAACTTCAATACCTCCTTAATCCCTTCCAGATTCTCCGAAAATTGCATCATCTGGCTAAGCATTTGGGCCATTTCATTTTTGTCGCCAAAGCCTTTCAACTTGTTGTTTTTTACAAAAGTTTCCTTGATGGTATTCCAGCGCTGGGTTTCTTCGGGGTTGAGCGTGCCGGTGAGTTCCTTGTATTTTAAAATGTTGGCTTCCGCAGAGGCGGTCAGGGTTTGTGACTCGCTTTCGTAATGCGAAAGCAACAGCGTATCGAGTTCGCGGTCGTTCATGATCGGGACGACCTTGGCGACCAGTTTGTTCATATCGCGGTAGGAGCCCTGCAGTTTAAACGACGGTTCGGTGCGGTATTCGTCCTCCATCGCCGCACTTTTGATGTAGGCGGCATTCACCTTCAGCACCGTATTCCTGATCTTGACCACCTTTTGCAGCACCGCAACATATTCCGCAATCTCCTGATTGCTGTGGTTGCCGCTCAGTTGGGCTTCCTGATTGTTGTTTTCCACCCGGTCCAGCAGCGTATACACATCGTCAAAATGGCTGCTGCTCAATTGCTGCAGGATTGGGTTTGCGGTCAGCGAGTTTTCGATCAGGCTCAGGTTAAACAGATGCGCGGTATCGCCTATGATGTCTCCCAGGTTGTAAATATCTGCCCGGTTCGCCAACATATCTGGGATGCGGAACTTCTCCCCGCTCTCTGTATATGGGTTCCCGGCCATTATCACGCAGAATTTCTTACTGCGCAGGTCATAGGTTTTGGGTTTGCCGTTATACACGCCTTCTATTTTTCGGGTTCCGTCAGAAAGTGAAATAAATTTCTGCAAAAACTCCGGGTTGCAATGCTGAATGTCATCCAGATAAAGCATCACGTTGTTGCCCATCTCAAAAGCAAGGTTCAATTTCTTGAGTTCTTCCCGCGCGGCAGAATTGGTCGCACTCGCAGGATCTACTGAAGTTACCTCGTGTCCTATCGCCGGGCCATTGATCTTCATAAAAATTAGGCCAAGCCGATTCGCGATATATTCCATCAAGGTAGTTTTCCCGTAGCCTGGCGGCGAAATCAACAACAGCAAACCCATTCGGTCGGTGCGTTTGTTGTCGCCCACGGTGCCCAACTGTTTCGCCAGATTGTCACCAAAAAGCGGAAAATATACCTGATCGATCAGTTTATTCCTAACGAAAGAAGTCAGCACCCGCGGCTTGAATTCTTCCAGTTTGAGTTGTTCTTTTAAATCTTCGGTTACCTGATGTTTGGCCTCGCGAAAAGCTTGAAAAGCGGGTACATCTTCGGCTACAAAAGCAGACAAGGTCGCCGTAAAATCGTGATAATTGAATTCGAAATTTCCTTCTGTGATTGTCGAATGGCTTCCGCTCAAACCACTTATAGTGGCACTTGGCGAAGTCGCTTCTACCTTAGAAACCGACGCATCCGAAAATAGCAACGCACAGACCACCTCATCGATATATCGTGATTTCTGCGCTGTCGAAAGTTGAGTTCCATTCTGGTAAACCGTATTGACGAAGGCAGAAACCCACTGCCGCGTCAACTTTATCATTTCCGAGAAGTCGGGAATCTTCTCAATACTTTTACGAAATTTTAAATCTGCTTGTTGCTCCTTCAGGTGTTTCTCAAAAGCTTCTTTGATGGATATCGCCAAATGACTTTGCGCAAATTGATCGTCGTTTTGCAATTCCTCAAAAAGATAGTCAGCGATATTTTCGCCTAGAGCGGAATCAAAAAGTGTGGTCGCTTTAGAAAAATTTTCGATCTGTCGGGTTAATTCCTTGATTAAAAAATCATATTCCCGCGTCTGCGGAAAATACTGCAACACCTCCCCGGAAGCTTTAATGCTCTGATCGAGTTGTGCTTGTTTCGCGGCTTCGAGACTGTTCCAAAAATACTGCGCAAACGCCCTGATCTCCGGCCGAAACCGCAACAGTCCCAACGAATGGTGCTTGTTGACCAACGTCGCCAAGATTTCTGCGGCATCGCGATCGTGCACGCCTTTTACATACCCTTCGGCATAATCGCTACTGCTTTCTTGCTGCACGATTTTAAGCAGTTCTTCTCCCGTTTTATCATACAGCTTTTCGGTACCAATCTTTTGAAATAATTTATACGCTAAATAGGCCGACCTATACACCTGATCGTTTTCAGAAACCAGTTCCTGATCCCAGAGGTTTCGCGAGTTAAGCAAAATGGGATTGTCCAGTTTTTGGTAGAAATCCGTTCCGGTAAGGTGGTAATTAAGTTCGCCGTTTTTTAAAACGATCGTGAGATCGAGTTGCTGTTTATTGACCCCAAATTTGTGCTTGCCGAGTTTGATGACATTTTCGCCATCTTCATACAGATCCTGTTTGTCCTTGAGTTTGCGCAGCGCATCTTCGCGGGCGGTTTTGAGTCCGGTTTCAATTTCTTCGGCTTTACCGCTATCATCGAGATCTTTCAGCTGCTGCACGATGTCGCGCACCTTGTTGATCATCAGGTCTGCGGCAAAATATCCGTTAATTTCTGTGGCAGTCTTAAAACTTTCGACCTTCTTCCGCACGCCTTTTAAAATACGTTCGGAAGCATTTTGCAAAGCCATTGCACGCTTGTTGCGCTTTTCGACCAAGGAGTTTTTCCGGGCATCAAAGGCATTGTACACCTCTTCCCGCTTGTCGATAATCTCCGAAATGAATTCTTCGAAATCAGCAAATTTCCCTTCCAACTCTTCCAGCTGAATGGTGATTTTATTCTGAAACTCGTCGCATTTTTCGGGTGTATCTGCGATGTCCAGATAGTTGATGATGCTCTGATCGATCAACTTTAACTGCGCGGCAAAATCAGCTTGGGCTTCGGCGCTTCCCAAGGATTTCCGCTTATTGCGCAAAGCGGCTTTTAGCTGGTTTAGCGTGGCAAAAATCAGGGAAATATTATCGATGATTTTGGTTGAATGCGCCGTATCCTCAATCTCTAAGTTGGAAACGATATCGATCAACAATTCGAGGTCTGCCGCGATCTGATTGACTTCTTCTTCCAGTTTTTTGGCCTCGATTACTTTTTCTATTCCATCCAAAGCCTTTTGCTTTTCAGCGACTTTAGCGTGGTACGGTTGCAACGCTTTTTCGTCCAATAAAAACTGAACACAACGCTTGGAGATTTTCTGGGATTGTTCTGCAATATCGCTTTCAAGTTCCTCAGTGAATTTTAGATCGACATAACGGATTTCGCGTAAGCTGATCACCTCGCCACGCAAACTGCGCAACTGAGTCAACACCGCAACAAACTCATCAATACTTCGGAAAGAGGTGCTTTTGATTTTACTAAAAAGTGCTTCCGCTTTTTTCCGGATTTCATCCGTTTGCTTTTTGGCATTTCGGCGCAGCTGCACCACTTTTTGGAATTCATCAATCGCAGCATTTGCAGCCTTATTGATTTCACCAAGCGGCTCGTTTAACTGTTGCGTTTCCGCCTCTGGCAACCAATAATAAGCGTCGAGAATATCCTTGGACGATTTGGCAATGTCGCTGTAAAGTCCGTCGTAACTGTCCTTTTTATTGAGCAAGGTAACCAGGGCATTGACCTCTGCCATCGCCTTGACAATATCCTTGTTTCCTATTTTATAAAGCAGGGTGTCCTCGTGCTGCGACGGCATAAAATCCCCCTTGATAAAAGGCGTCTGCCAGATCTGAACGGTGTGGTGCTTGGTCTGCTCCTCTTCGGTGCGGAAATAACAAAGTTCACCATTCTGTAGCACTGTAAAACCGTTACAGATGATGGGTGTTTTAATTTCCTGCGAAATCACATTGTAGGACATCAAATTGTACAGGCCTTCTTTGGAAGAATAAAAAATGTACAAAAAATCCTCACCGTTAGGAGAAGCAATGCGCCCCTGAAACTTTACGTCTGGAATCGAATTATCAAATACATTGTACTCGCCCGTTTGCAAATAATAACCCGTCGGAAAAATAATCCCCTGATCCTCGGGAAGCAAAACGCAGGCATCTTTTATACTCGCGATTTTCTGAACTTCCTTGAGTTTGTGGTTGTAAACAAAATAGCGGGACGGCTCCTGAAAAGGCTTGATTTCTAAAGCGATCAGATTGCCAAGATCGGCAAAACGGTACTGCCCGTCATCGAGCGTCTGGTCGTAGTGTTCCACCGTCTCTGAGAAAATTCCTTTACCATCATCGGTGTTGTCCTCGATTTTAATGGTGAGGTCACCGCCTACCGCTTCCACAAAAACCTTGTCTGCAATCGATACGTGCGGATGTGCTCCATAACGCTGGTTATCGCGACCCGCTTCCAACCACTTAAACTCATGCTGCGCCGGAAACCGGAACTCGTGATCGCTTCGGTTGTCCACATAATCCAAGCGGTTTTCCTTGATCAGCCATTTAAAGGTTTTGATGTCGGTGACGCTTTCGCTCAGCTGAAAAATCATATGCAGATAGTTGCCAATGACGGCGAACTTTGCAAAAATGGTGTTCCGGTAGTATTTGTAAAGGTTGGTAAAATCGGTTTTAAAGGTGTCGTCATTTAGCAACCCAAGATCAAGCGGTTCGAATCGATTGTCTTTAAATTCATAAACGCTAAAAACATCGGAAAGTGTGATTTCCGTACGCAGTCCAAAATGCACATTGTACCCGAACAGGCAAGTATCTCCCAGCGACACAATATCGCGGGCGATGCAATTGTTTTCGGTGTTGATTCGGTCATTGGCGATCAGTTTCGTTTCCAGCGACCCAAAGACTTCCTGGCGGTCAATATTCAACTGCTGTAGCCGTTCCTGAAGATCGACCTTCTGTTTCTGCAGCCGGTTTTGAATGATCTCGTAGGTGCCGGAGTCCAGTGTATTGTTATTACTATTTTTATTGGTATTGTTTTCTGACATGCTTGGGCTTTGTTAAAGACCTGCAAGGTTTTGCCAACCTTGTAGGTCTGTCTTACCTGATTGAGCAAGGGAGACCTACAAGGATCGCTCGTTCCTCGCTCATACCTTGCAGGTCGGGGCAACCACCCCGGTTTTCAGCTGCGCTGAAAAATTCCCCTCCTTAATTAAGGAGGGGAGCCTTTAGCATTTTCATAAATGAAAATGTGTTGAAGTCAATTTATATTACAATGCAATTAATTGCATTGGCGTGCAAAAGCTCCCCTCCTTTTCCCTTCGACTAAGCTCAGGACAAGCAAGGAGGGGACCGTTAAATCAAAGATTTAACAGGGGTGGTTTTGCCTACTTCATCTTCACCCCGTCAATCCCAAGACCTTTGGCCAAGTTTACTAGGTTACTGAACATGGTCTTTTCTCCAGGGTCTCCAGAACGATCTCTTAGTTGCAGAAGCACATTGGCGATGGTCAGGTTCTTGATATCTTCGGAGGAAACTCCGTATTTATCTGCGAACTCTTTGACTTTGGCCAATAAATTACCCTTTACATCATCGCTGCCCAAAATGGCGTCTTTGACCTCCTGAATGTTACTGCTGTTCTGAACTAAACGGTCGAAGCCTTTACCTTTTGTGATCTGGCCTATGATCTGATCAAAGAACATCGTCTCACCACCTACGATGTCGATTTTAGCTGCTTTCAATGCATCACCAATCACCTGAGCCTGTGCATCAGCAATGGCTTTCTGGATGTTGATGTGTGCCAGATCCACCTGAAGTTCCTTATCCAAACGCAATTTGAATTCTTCGTGCTCTTTACCAACACCATCCAATTTCTTCATCGCGTTGGCTTTTTCTTCGATACCGGCGGCATCGGCAATGGCCTTCTCCCGGATTACGTCTGCTTCAGCAAGGCCGTCTTTACGCTTGGCGTCAGCCTTTGCGTGAATTCCGGCGGCTTCCGCCAATGCCATTTTCTCAATGATGGAAGCTTCCACGATTCCCTGACGTTCGTTGGCATCTGCTTTGGCGTGCATTACCTGAGCTTCAGACATACCAACGGTTGCTTCTTCCTTGGCTTGTGCTTCGGCCAGAATCTTACGGGCTTCTGCCTGTTTCTGGCTGGCTTCTTTGTGAGCTAAGGCTTCAATGTTTATCTCTTCTGCTTTTTGCTTGGCTGCTTCTTTTTGGGCTTCCGCTGCTTTGGTGGTTTTGATTAAGTCTTCTTGAGCATTCGCTTCGGCAACGGTAATTTTCACCTGCTTGTCCCGGTCGGCAGTTTTAAAGGCCTGAATGTCCTTCATATTCTCTTGTTCTTCGACCACTCCTTTTTCGAGCATCACCCGGTCGCGAATCACATCCTGAATGTTTTTCTTTTCGACCTCAACCACCTTCTCTTTTTCGATCTGCGCCAAAGTGACGACGCGTTCCCTTTCGGTAGCTTCCAAGAGACGGTCTTTTTCAACACGCTCGGTTTCTACGGCATCTGTTCGTTCCTTGTTTTTAGATGCAACAATGATCTGACGCTGCATGTTTTCTTCGGCTACTTTTACTTTTTCCTCGGTGGCCAGTCTTGCAGTTTCCGATTTTAGACGCTCCTCTTCACGGACCTTTAAAGTCTCTGCTTCTTCACGGGATTTAATGTTGGCAATCTCACGCTTCTGCTGCTCTTCTTTTTCAGCCAATTGTTTGTCGAGTTCGAGAATGGCTTCCCGCGCTTCCACATCTTGTTTACGGATGGTTTTTTCCTCGTCGCGCTTGATCAGGTTGGCCTTTACGTTTTGGGCTGCGGTGAGTTCGGTGATTTTCTTGATACCTTCCGCGTCCAAAATATTGTCCGGTTTTAAAACCGAAACTGAAGTCTGCTCCAAAAAGTCGATAGCACAATCTTCAAGCGTATAACCATTAAGATCGGTGCCGATGATATCTACAATTTCGTCACGAAATTCCCGACGCGCTTCATACAGCTCAATAAATTGAAATTTCTTTCCAACAGTCTTTAAGGCTTCGGAAAATTTAGCTTCAAATAGATCCTCTAAGGTTTCGATTCTTGATGCGCGTGCCACACCAATGGTCTGCGCCACTTTCTTAATAAAGGAAACATCGTTGTTTACCCGAACAAAAAATGCCACTTTGATATCGGCCCGCATATTGTCCTTACAGATCAATCCTTCCACACCCAGACGTTCTATCTGGATTTTCTTGACCGAAATGTCCATGGTTTCCACCCGGTGAAAAACCGGAACGACATACAGACCTTTATCTGTCGCGACTTTGGTGCCGCCAAAACCGGTCCTGACTAAAGCTTGACCTTGATGCACTTTTTTGTAAAACATCGCGATGATCGCGAAGTAGACGATGACTAGAAAAAGGAGTCCGCCCAAAGCCAAGCCTACAATTTGTAAAATACTTTCCATTAAATTGATTGATTAATTAGTTTCGTTATATAGTTGAACCAGATATGAGTGCTTATCTGAAGAACGTTTAATGATCAAAATTTCACTTCCATATGTAATTGGCGTACCATCTAGTGATTTGACGTAGATCGCCATAGGGTTGCCGTCTGCTAGAATTTCTGCGTTACCCATCTTATCTTCTGAAATCGTGGATAGCAAAACTCCCTTTCGGCCCAAATAATCCACAGGCGCATCCCCATCCTTATTCAGGTTTTTAAAGAAGCTCTTAAAAGGAGATGTAAACAGCTTATTGAGGATCAATGCTGGAAAAAATCCAGCAATCATGATCACAAACCCCAAATAGTTGTCATAGGTAAAGGTTAATGCGGTCGTCAACGTGGTAATCGTCCACCAAATGAAAATCCAGCAAGTGAAGGTGAACATAAACGGCAGTCCGACAAAGTTGAAATAAATCAAAAATACCTGCCACCACTTTAATTTGCGCTGCCTTTTGCCGATGACGTGATCTTTGTCAACTTCCACATTGGATACGTCCTGAAAGTCCATATTACCTCCTTCCAAACCGGTATCGATGTCAACATCAGCGTCGATATCAACATCGACCTCGACATCAAAATCGAGATCAAAATCGATACCGCCTATCATCGTGATCAACCAGTAGATGATCAACAAAGAGAGCAATAACGTCAATATAATGTTGACCTCAGAAAATAATATGTTCCATAAATTTGTATCCAAGGCTATCCCTCTTTTGTATTGTTAAGGCCCAGTTGGGCTTTTAGTCTTTCCAAATCGTCGTCGGCTTTGGCAACCGTGGTATCGGCGGCCTTGTCAAGTTCGTCATCAATGCTTTTTGAGGCATTGGCGATATCGCCGTAAGCCTCCGCAAGAGCTTCTTCCTGAGCGACCTTTTCCTTCATACGCTCCAGCATTGAAACCGTACCGCTGCTGTCAATTTCAGACATCTGCTTGTTCAGGTTTTTAGTTGCCGTGCTTACTTTTACGCGTGCTTTGAGCGTTTTAAGTTCGTTTTCCCAGTTGCTGATATTCGACTTTATGGTTTGAATATTCTTCTGTAGTTGAGCGACATTAGTATCAAACTTATCAGATTCCTTTTTTGCACGGTCCACGTGCTGCTGGGCTTCTTCTTTTTTGGTCAAAGCCTCTTTCGCCAAACGATCAGCTTCGGCAGCATCCATCTCTTTGCTGTGCGCTTTTTTGAGGATGATGATGGCCTTGCTCTGGTAGTCTTCGGCTTTGTTTAAGTATTCGTCCTGGTCGTTCTTCGCACGAATTGCCAAGGCTTTGACCTGCGCGAGTGCTTCCAGGCTTTTCTCGAGATCCGCTTTCATATCGCGAATGCCCTGCTCGGTCATCTTGATGGGATCTTCCATATTGTCAATGGCCGAATTGGCTTCGGCCTCGCCTATCCTAAATAATCTTTTAAAAATGTTCATGGTTCTTATTATTACTATTGTTATTGTTATTGCTATTGCTATTCTTTACTTGAGTAGGTTTAGAAGGAGTTTTTTGATTCTAGTCTCATATCTCATGTCTAAATTCTAATATCACATTTTCAATATTTACTGAACTCAATAATTTTGTCTGAATATTCACTCATTAATAGGCTTAGCGAATTCAGGCTGCCTTCGAGTTCGTTGAGATCCAGGTTTTCCAGCTGAAGCGTGTCCCGAAAAATTACCTTCTCGCCAGATTCATCAAGGACGAAAGCGCCGTGAATGATGTCCCTGTTTTTCTGAAGCAGGCTTTTGAAGATTTTTTCGTTCTGGTTTCTAATTTTAAAAATGAACTGCTCCATAATCAGAATGGGTTCTGAAACGCCAAGGATCAAATTGTGAATACCAAAATTTTCCTTCTGAACGACTAGTATTCCGTCTTCCCGGTTTTCCTTGGTAATGTTGAAATTCAGTTCCAGCAGAAATTCTTTGGTGATGTTGAAATGATTTTTCATCGATTGGTGTTGTTGATTATTATCAAAATTTTCAGCGGTTTAATACTACGAAAAAACTGTTGGAAAAATGCTAAAAATAATCCTTGGCAATGGTAATGAGGTAAATAATAATGTTCATCATAATTGATTGATTTTTGATTGATCACAATTCTAGGACTGTTTTTTATCCTAATAACATTAGCATCTGTTAATCTAAATTGCTAATATTGTTAGTCAAATATACCAATAAAAATTAGTATTGCAAATTTTATTAGCAATTTATGTCCTATTTTGGAAAGAACATCAGAAAAATAAGAAGTGTCAAGACCTTAAGTCAACAAGCATTTGCGGAGCTATTTGATTTAAAGAGAGGGACTTTGGGAGCTTATGAAGAAGGGAGAAGCGAACCTAAAATAGAAACGATAATTAAAATTGCTAACTATTTTAGCATACCTATTGACGATTTGCTGACTAAAGAACTTACGGTAAACCGTTTGCTAAAGTTTAAAGGAGAACTGGCCATTGAATCAGAAATTGAAAAACCACAAGCTTTAGCAGGTATCCCGCTAATCACTGAAAACAATACGGAAGATTATCTCTTACACGGCTGCAAGCCTGCTTTTATAAAGGATATGCAATTTATTAAGCTTCCACTAAATCCTGAGAAGGATTTTAGAGGGTATACCGTGAACAACCTGGAAATGGGAAGCTACGATAACGGACTATTTCCCAATGACATCGTGATTGGAGAGCGCGTACCGCAGGAAGCGTATAAAAAATTAAACAAAGGAACACTGGTCTTCGTCATCGTGGAAGGAAAAATAATCTTACGACGGCTATTTACCCTCAAAGAAAATTGTGTCCTGCGTGCAGATCATAAAAACGTCAGCGAACTAACATTTCCATTGAACGCCATTTCAGAAATGTGGCGGGTGCGCTATGTTTTTTACAGGAGGCTACCCGAGATGGGCTCAGACCTTGAGCAAAAACTTGAACTCCTCAAAATTGAGATAAGGGATGAACTTAAACGAAGTTTAAATTAGGAAGATACTGCTTCCACTTCTACCCGATGTGGAGCTTTTTCCAAATCTAAATCACCTTCTTCCTTAAGTTTTCGGCGCATTTGTTTGATGGTCAATGTACTTCCATCGTGGCTCCAGCCTGGAGGGCCAAAGGTATACATGAATTTATGTGCCCAGTTGGGAGACTTTTTCATGTCGCTCCAAATGTCGCGATACTCGTGCGTCAAAATCACAAAAGGATTAAAACTGTTGGGCGGATGCGTTACTCCATATTCAATTTTGATATTATCATCAAGTTCCTTGAACGTCCCAAACATACGGTCAAAAAGATTTAGGAAACCTCCGTGGTTTTTATCCATATATTCCAAGTTGCGGGAATGGTGTACCTGGTGCATGGTGTGGGTATTCATGAATTTTTCGATGAATCCCAATTTGGGCACATATTGCGAATGCAACTGAAATTGCCAGAGCGCCTCAATACCCAAACAAACAATTAACATTTCTGGCGGAAATCCTATAGCAACGATCCAAACATAGAAAAGGGGTTTGTAAAAAATGGTGAACCATCCATTACGTACTGCTGTACCTAAATTAAAATTATCGGAAGAATGATGTACGATATGCGCCGCCCAAAAAAACCGCACCATATGGTTCTGCCGGTGAAACCAGTAATAAGAAAAATCATCGGCGATCTGGCAGAGAAGCCACACGTACCACGCATAACCAAAGCTTTCCCAACCAAAAACATTCATACGCACACCATCTACCAGCGGATTAAAAACATCATAGACCCACGTAAAGAGCAGGATCATAGTCACGGTTTTGATCAACGGCGCCAGCACGGCAGATCCAACTCCCATAAAAAGGCTGGAACCCAAATCTTTCCATTCGTACAACTGTTTATCGCCGTGGGTATGACTGTAGGTAAGTTCAACCAGAATTAGGCCCAAAAAACAAGGAACTCCGTAAATAAGGGGATTATCAAAATCCATAGGTTTTTTATTTTATTGAGTGAATCGGTTTACACCTTATCCAATTCTTATAACGTCAAAAATATGTTAATAAGTACCGAAAACGAAATATATTGGGGTCTTATAACATCTTGGCCTTTTCCCAAAAAACATCCATTTCGCTTAGCGTCATCGTTTCCAAGGACTTGCCATTTAATATGACTTGCTCTTCTAAATATCGAAACCGCTTTACGAATTTTTTGTTGGTACGTTCCAAAGCACTTTCGGGATCGATTTTTAAAAACCTTGCGTAGTTGATGAGCGAAAAAAGCACATCACCAAATTCGGCTTCCATCTTTTCCTGATCTTGAGAAGCTACTTCTTCATTCAGCTCTTCCAGTTCTTCCCTGACTTTTTCAAAAACCTGCTGAGGCTCTTCCCAGTCAAAACCCACACCGGCTACTTTGTCCTGAATTCGGGTTGCCTTAACCAGCGCCGGCAGCGATCTCGGAACACCTTCCAAAACTGACTTCTTTCCTTCTTTCAGTTTCAAGTTTTCCCAATTGCGCTTTACTTCAGCCTCATCAGCTACCTCAACATCACTGTAAATATGTGGATGCCGAGAGATCAATTTTTCACAGATTTCATTGGCCACATCGGCAATGTCAAAATCATTGGTTTCGCTGCCTATTTTGGCATAAAAAACCAAATGTAACAGGATATCACCAAGCTCCTTTTTTATTTCGACCAAGTCGTTATCCAGAATAGCATCACCCAGTTCGTAAGTTTCCTCAATCGTAAGGTGCCTCAACGATTGCATGGTCTGCTTTTTGTCCCAGGGGCACTGCTCCCGCAATTCGTCCATTATGGTCAAAAGGCGGTCAAAAGCTTGTAATTGTTGGGCTCTGCTATTCATAGATGAATTTATGCTTCTGTTTTTTCTTCGGAAGAAGACGCATCACTTTCTGAATCTTCAGCTTCAGTTTCCGCTTCGGCCTTAGCCTCCGTATCATTAATAAAATCAAGCATATCGTGCTCGTGCAGCAAATTGTACCACTGCACCACCTTTTTAATATCGCTGGCATAAACGCGATCCTCGTCAAAATTGGGCAGCACATCAAAGAAATAGGCTTCCAGGTCGTCTTTTGAGGATTTGTGATCAATAGCCCTTCCGCCGTCTTCCTTTTTATAGATATTCTGAAAAACCTCCTGCAACTGCACTTCTCCTCCCAACGTATATATGGCAATCTCCGAAAGCACACTTACATTGTGGCGCATACTTACAGGCATTTTTTTGCCATCGGTAAGGGATTCTGCAATAAAGCCGGTGCGTGTTCTGGCCCGCAAATGATACAATCCCGGTTTTCCTGAAATCGATAATACTTTGTCTAAACTCATATAGTGTTCAATAATTGCTTTTTAATTTTTTTTCTTCGAAATCAATCCTGCTTACCTTCCTTTTTTCAGCGGAAATCGCATTCGGTAATCTGCATCGACCTTTCCTTTGCTGATATTCGCCAGCTTCCCTTTGATCAAGCGTTTCTTTAGGCTCGACAACTTATCGGTAAACAAGATGCCCTCAATGTGGTCGTATTCGTGCTGAATGATTCGGGCGATTACGCCTTCATAGGTTTCGGTATAACTATTAAAATCGGTATCCTGGTAAGTAATGGTCAGTTTCGGTTTGCGGAAAACATCCTCAGAAATCCCCGGAATGCTCAAACAGCCTTCGCTGTAGCTCCATACATCACCGGTTTCATCGGTAATGGTCGCGTTAACGAAGGTTTTTTTAAATGCACTCAAGGCTTTACTTTCATCATCCTCAAAAGCCTCATCATCAGCCAGCGGACTCGCATCAACAACAAACATACGAATGGGAAGTCCTATTTGTGGAGCCGCCAGGCCAATACCGCTGGCGCCGTACATCGTTTCGTACATATTTTTTTCCAGATCCTTGAGATCAGGATAGGCTTCTGTGATGGGCTTGGCTTTTTTCCTTAAAACCGAATCACCGTAAGCTACAATGGGTAAAATCATTCTTAATGAATATTGTTTATTTTACTATTAAAATGCCGCAGAACCCAAATAGGACTGCAATATAATCGTGGCACTCACTTCGTCTAAAAGAGCTTTGTTTTGCCTTTTTTTCTTTTTTACGCCCGAAGTTAAAAGCGAAGCCGCTGCCATTTTTGAGGTGAATCGCTCGTCGACCCGTTTTATGGGAATCGTCGTGCTCTGCTCCAACTGCTGGCGAAATTTTAAAATCTCGGCTTCAATGGCGGAAGCTTCGTTGTTCATCCGTTTGGGTTCCCCGAGCAGGATCAACTCTACATTTTCCTGTTCCAGATACTCCTTTAAAAACGGAAGCAGCTCAACCGTCGCTACGGTTTTTAATCCGCTGGCAATGAGTTTTAACTCATCGGTGACGGCAATACCGGTGCGTTTTGCCCCATAGTCTAAAGCGAGAATCCGTGCCATTATAAATTTTCGCAAAAATAAGGCATTATAACTTATCTGTTGAATTCTTGGCGATTTATAACAGCGAAGGTATCTTTGAGGCGATAACTATTTTTTGGGCCAAAGGCATAACAGTTTTTATGATCAGCGCTTTTCAACTTTTCTGAAGCTTTTTTCTTGTCGTTTACATAGTCGTATTGATCGGTTTTGCTTTCAGCGGAAAAAGAAAAAAGGTTGAAAACCTGAGAACCATTATTGCAATGCCTGCCGGACTTTTGTTCGGATGGCTGGGTTGGACCGCTTTGAATAATCAATTAAAGCTTTGGTCAAGCAACTCAAAAGAGTTGGAAATCAGAAAGCAAATGGAAATATAAAAAGCCAGGAATAACAATAGCAATAGCAATAGCAATAGCAATTAAAATAACAATTCAAATAAACAACCTTGGAACAAGTAAAAAACATCATCAAAAAAGCGTGGGACGACCGTTCCTTATTAAAGGATAAAGTCACTCAAGATACCATCCGCGAGGTCATCGAGATGATCGACAGCGGTAACCTACGTGTCGCAGAACCCGACGGGGACGACTGGAAAATCAATGAGTGGGTCAAGAAAGCTGTAGTCCTCTATTTCCCCATTCAGAAAATGGAAAAGATAGAAGTCGGCATTTTTGAATACCACGATAAAATGCCATTAAAGAGAGGCTACCAGGACAAAGGCATCCGGGTGGTACCTCACGCCGTGGCCCGCCACGGAGCGTATATTTCGAGCGGGGTAATCTTGATGCCTAGCTATGTCAATATCGGCGCATATGTGGACGAAGGCACAATGGTAGATACCTGGGCGACGGTTGGTAGTTGTGCCCAAATTGGCAAAAATGTGCATTTGAGCGGTGGCGTGGGTATAGGTGGCGTTTTAGAACCCTTGCAGGCGTCTCCCGTAATAATCGAGGACAATGCATTTATCGGTTCACGGTGTATTGTGGTAGAAGGTGTTCGGGTAGGTAAGGAAGCGGTTCTTGGCGCGAATGTAGTGCTGACCGGTTCAACTAAAATAATCGATGTGACCGGCGACAAACCTTTTGAAACCAAGGGATTTGTTCCTCCTCGATCTGTGGTCATCCCCGGAAGCTATACCAAAGAATTTCCTGCCGGAAGTTACAACGTACCCTGCGCCCTGATCATTGGGCAGCGTAAGGAAAGTACCAACAAAAAAACTTCGCTAAACGATGCGCTACGGGAATATGATGTAGCTGTTTAGAGCAGGTTCAATCTGAATTATCGACAGTTTACGGTTATGAAAATCCTGGTAATCCAGCAAAAAATGATAGGCGACGTGCTCACGTCGTCTATTTTATTTGAGGCCCTTCGGAAAAAATATCCAGAGGCAAAGCTGCATTACCTCATTCAGCGGCATACGGTTGCGGTGGTTGAAAACAATCCCTATATCGACGAGGTTGTTTTTGACCTGGAGGACGAAGCAGGTGATACGGTTTCTTTCTTTGAATTTTCAAAAAGGATCAAATCTGAAAAGTACGATGTGGTTATTGATGCATATTCTAAAATAGGAAGCGCAGCATTAACTTTCGCCAGCGGCGCCAAAATGCGTATTGGCTACCGTAAAAGCTACACCCGCCTGGCCTATAACCACACGTTTAACTATGACCGCCAACCCAGAACCGATGCTGGTCTTGCCATTGAAAATAGATTAAAATTATTAACGCCACTGCTCGATCAGGTTCTTAAACCCGTCAAGCCCAAAATATATTTGACGGATGAGGAGATCGCTTCCGCGAAAAAACTTTTGGCAAAGCATAATCTTTTCGACGAAGAAAATTTAATAATGATTTCCGCTTTGGGAAGTTCTGAAGCCAAAACCTACCCACTGGCCTATATGGCCGAAGTACTTGACCGAATTGCCCAGAAAACCGATGCACTAATGTTTGTGAATTATATACCACAGCAAAGGCCACTCATCGATACCTTACTGCAAAGCTGTCAACCGGAAACTTTGAAACAGATTAAACCTGAAGTCTATGCAAAAGGCTTACGCGAATTTCTGGCATTGCTTTCTCAGTGCACCGCAATTATAGGCAATGAAGGTGGTGCCATCAATATGGCAAAAGCGCTCGACCTGCCTACTTATTCCATTTACAGTCCGGCAACGCGTAGGGAGGCTTGGGACTCTTTTGGTAGCGACAAACAGGTTTCGGTGCACTATTTTGATCACGATCCCGGAATGTTTGTTGGAGGTTCAGGAAAACAGGTAAAAAAACTGGCACCAGAAATGTACAGCCGTTTTATTCCCGAGTTGCTTTTTGAAACCTTGGAGGCATTTCTTAAAAAAGTCGTCTAATCTTTTTCTTTTTGTATGCCGTGATAGGTGTAAGAATATCCTTTTTTCCGCGTGTATTCCCTTATTGCTTTGTTCTTCTTCAGGGTTTCCGGGGTTTTGTATCCTCTGGGATGATCGAGGTGCAAACAGAGGGCGCTGTAGCGTATCTGTTTTGACTTAATCCCTCGGTTCATCATTCGCTCTCCCAGTTCGCGGTCTTGTCCTCCGTATTGCATCCTTTCGTCAAGGCCATTGACGGCGAGTATATCCGCCTTCCAACCGCTGGCATTATGACCGTTCCAGCTGGCTTTGGTCGGGGTTATGGCGTTCATCAATTTAGCTTTAAAAGGATCGGTATCCAGTTTGCTGTTCTTGTAGCTGGAAGGCAGCCCATATCGCTTTAGCCATTGCAGGTCAAAACAGCGTTGAGTGCGTACATCGTCTACCGAAATCTCTTGAGAGATATTCAGCGGTAGTTTAAAATATCCCCCAGAAAGAAAGTAGCCCGGTTCACGATATTGCAAATGCACTTCCAAAAAGTCTGCCTTTGGTATACAATCGCCGTCGCTCATTAAAATATAATCTGCATTACAGGCCAGGATCGCTTTATTGAGAATTCGGGATTTTTGAAATCCACAATCTGCCTGCCAAACGTGAGTAATCTTTACTGGAAAATCTTGGGCCGTAGTGGTTATAAAATCTGCTGTTTCTCGGGTAGAACCATCATCGGCAATCACAACCTCAAAATCCTTTATGGTTTGTTCTGCATAGCCCCATAAGGTTTTCCGCAGCCAGTCTACCGCATTGTAAGTGCTTATGATTACTGAAATTTTTGGTTTATGTGCCATAGATGAATAGACAAAGTTACACGTTATTTATGAAAAAAGTTGTTTAGTTTTGAGCCTGAAGCCTATGGAAAAACTTTCGGTAATTGTACCTACTTACAATGAAGCCCACAATATTGAAGGGGTGTTGAAGACCGTACAATTCGCCGATGAGATCATTGTGGTAGATAGCTTTAGTACAGATAATACCGTGGCACTTGCAAAACCCCATGCTACCCGTATCCTGCAAAGAAAATTTGATTACTCGGCTTCACAAAAAAACTGGACCATTCCCCAAGCCAAACACGAATGGATTTTTTTGCTTGATGCTGATGAGCGTTGCACCCCGGCACTTGAAGCAGAAATCAAACAGATTCTCAAAAGTCCGCCAAAAGACCTTGCAGGATTTTGGATCTATCGAAAAAATCATTTTATGGGTTCACACATTCGGTATAGTGGCTGGCAAAATGATAAGGTTGTACGGCTGTTTAAAAAAAGTCTCTGCAGGTATGAGGACAAACAGGTACACGAGGAAATCATTGCCCAGGGCAGATTGTATTATTTAGAACACCGCTTACTGCACAATACCTACATTAACCTAGATGCATATATCTCTAAGCTCAATCGGTATGCCTATTTACAAGCGCTGGATTATGATGTGACCACAAACCGTTTAAACCCTTTTCATTTTTTTATAAAACCTTCCTGGCGCTTTTTTAAGCACTACTTTCTGCAACAGGGATTCCGTGATGGGGTACCGGGCTTCGTGATCAGCTTTTCGGCGAGCTACAGCATCGTGATGCGATATACTAAATTGTGGTTGTACCGCCGTGGCGAGCGATAATTATAAAAGTAAGCAGAAATTTTTTCGCTTAAAGCGAAATCACCCCATCCACGACACTGACCTCTTTGTACTTTTTGATTACGTGGTCAGGATCTTTCATTCGCACATTAATAGAAACACTGGTAAATTTGCCGGTACGTGAAGCCGTTGTTTTGATCACCGCACCCATATTGTCAAAAATTTTCTCAATCTGTTTGATTTTCTGCTCGTCGCTGGTGACTATAAATTTAAACAGATACTCAGATGGCCAAGACGATGTTTCTTCCAGGCGCGCCCTGAGTTTGTCATAAAATTCTTCGGGGTTTTTGTTCTTTTCCATCGTGATTTTTCAAAATGCAAAGATACACGGAAATAACAGATTTTAGAAGTTGCCGTACCTTTGACGTTTAGTTTTGGCTGCTGCCAAAGAAATTAAGAAAGAAAGAAAACTTCGACATGTCCGGGAATACCAAACGCATTTTACTCATTGGCGGGCCCAGTACCGGTAAGACCACACTTTTAGAAGCTTTAAAAGAAGATGGATACGTTTGTTACGAAGAAATTTCACGTGAAGTAACACGAGCCGCACAAGAGCAGGGCATTGACCAATTGTTCCTAACAGACCCGCTGCTTTTTAGCCAAAAATTGTTGGAAGGCCGGATTGCCCAATTTGAGAATGCCACTGAGGAAAATTCTGAATTGGTTTTTATAGACCGCGGCATCCCCGATGTATTGGCCTATATGGATTATGTAAATCAAGACTATCCAGAAAATTTTGGTCAGGCTTGCCAGGACTACCGGTATGACCTTGTCTTTGCGCTTCCGCCGTGGCGGGAAATACATCAAACCGATCAAGAACGCTACGAAAGTTTTGATCAGGCCATCGCCATACAGCAGCAGCTCATTAAAACGTATGAGCATTTCTCATATCACCCCATAATGGTTCCCAAAACATCGGTTGCCTCACGCAAGGATTTTATCCTTCAACACATTTAGCGTGGACGAAATCAGGGAAACACTTAAGAAATATTGGGGCTTTGAAAATTTCAGGCCGTGTCAGGAAGCCATTGTTAAACAAGTGCTTAACAAACGGGATGCGCTCGCCCTCCTGCCAACTGGCGGCGGGAAGTCAATCTGCTATCAACTACCGGCCGTAACACAGCCTGGGATCGCACTGGTCATTTCCCCGTTGCTTTCCTTGATGAAAGATCAGGTCAACAGACTCACCGAACTGGGCATCAAAGCGACGTATATCCCTGGCGGCACGTCTTTGCAAGAGGTAGATACAATTTTAGACAACTGCATTTACGGAAATTATAAACTGCTTTACCTATCACCAGAACGCGCCCAGCAGGAACTGGTCGTTGAGCGGATTAAAAAAATGGACGTTTCCCTTTTGGCTGTTGATGAAGCTCATTGCATTTCGCAATGGGGCCATGACTTCCGTCAGGCATACAGACAAATAAAGGAACTTCGGGAACATATCCCCGAAGTGCCGTGCCTGGCTTTGACCGCTACAGCAACGCCAAAGGTTGTGGGCGATATTCAAGAGCAGTTGGGACTGCCAAAAGAAGCCATTTTCCAGACCAGTTTTAAACGGGAAAACTTAAGTTATGTGGTACGCACGACCGAGGATAAGGTTTATGATCTTATCCAAATTTTGAAGCACCGCAAAGAAAGTAGCATCATCTACGTGCGAAGCCGGAAAACCGCAAAGCACTATGCAGAATTATTGAATACCAACGGTATCCCTGCTCATTTTTACCACGGCGGACTTAACCTTTCCCAGCGCGATAAATTTCAGAAAGACTGGATGGACGAAAAAGTACGTGCGATGGTGGCGACCAATGCTTTTGGGATGGGAATCGATAAGGGAAATGTGGGAACGGTGGTTCACGTTGAGCTACCGGAAAGTCTGGAGAGTTATTTTCAGGAGGCGGGAAGGGCAGGCCGAAATGGCAAACCAGCGGTAAGCGTGATCCTTTTTCACCCTTCAGACCAAGACCGGTTGCAAAACCAGTTCATTTCCGTTCTACCGGATGCTTCGGCCGTAAAGCTGATCTATAAAAAACTGGTCTCTTATTTCCGAATTTCATTTGGGGAAGGCCAAGAGGAATATTTTCCGTTCAACTTCAGTGAATTTTGTAAAACGTACGGCCTCAACACCCTTTTGGCCTACAACACATTAACAATACTGGACCGCACCGGAGTTTTAACCCTTTCGCAGGAATTTAAAAGTACTACTTCCCTTAAACTGGAAACCACACCCTTGCAGCTCACCCATTACTTGATCCGCAATGCGGCGCTTGATGGTGCGGTAAAAACCATCCTGCGAACCTATAGCGGTATTTTTGATGAGGAAGTACAAATTGATCTTGCGACCATTTCACGCAAGTCTAACATCGCTATTGCCAAGATCCACGAAACCCTACTGCAACTGGATCGCGAGGAACTGGCCACTTATACTTATACCAGCTATGATTCTGGTGTGCTGTTTTTGGTACCGCGTGAGGACGAGCATACCTGGAACCCCGTACTGCCTTACGTTAAGCAGCAACGGAAACAAAAGATTACACAGGTCAAATCTGTTCTGTATTTCGTAAAGCAGCAAGAGCATTGCAGAAGCACTCTTTTGCTGAGATACTTCGGTGAAAGCCAAAAAGAGCCTTGTGGAATTTGCGATATTTGCAAAAAGACCCAAAACAGATCGGGCAGTTCTTCTAAAAAGAAAAGCTATAAAGCACAGATATTAGAAGCTGTCGCAGAAGCACCAAAAAATTCACGCGAGCTCGAAAACGCGCTCAAGTTGCCCAAAGAAGTCCTTTTGGCAAACCTGAAAGAGCTGCTCGTTGAAGAAAAAATCAAACTCAATCCTTCAAACCGATTTCAAAAACCATAACTACCATGCGCATTGTTTTTATGGGCACTCCAGATTTTGCAGTGGCCAGCCTCAAAGCTTTAAATGATTCTTCACACGAGATCGCCGGCGTAATTACAGCTCCCGATCGCCGAGCAGGCCGCGGCCAAAAACTACGGCAAAGTGCGGTCAAAGAGTTTGCAGATACAAAAAACCTTAGAGTTTTGCAACCTACCAATCTAAAAGATGATAGTTTTATCAAAGACTTGAAAGCGCTTCGGGCAGACCTTTTTGTAGTCGTCGCCTTCAGGATGTTGCCGGAAGTAGTTTGGCGGATGCCAGAGAAAGGTACCTTTAACCTACACGCTTCCCTACTGCCCCAATACCGTGGAGCCGCGCCCATCAACTGGGCCATTATGAACGGAGAAACAGAAACCGGGGTCACCACTTTCTTTATTGATGAGCAGATTGATACCGGTGCGATCATTTATCAGGAAAGGGTTCCTATTGAACCCTCTGAAAACGCGGGGTCGCTTCACAATAAATTGATGGTAGCGGGCAGTACACTTGTATTGAAGACCGTTGAGGCCATCGCCGCTGGTTCTGTCGTCACACATACCCAACCGAAGCCTGCACAGCAAAAGACCGCTTATAAATTAAACCGGGACAACACCAAAATCGACTGGGCGAGGCCCGTTAAAGAAATTCATGACCACATCAGGGGACTGAGTCCATATCCTGTGGCCTGGAGCAACTTTGGCGCAGATGGCAGCACTAGGCAGATAAAAATCTATGCTGCCGAAGTATTGGATACCGGTAAGGCAAATTCAGATAATTTTGGAACAATTCAAATAAGTGATAATCGTATCCTGATTCCTTTAATAGATGGTATTTTATCCCTTGCAGATATTCAATTATCCGGCAAAAAAAGGATGGACGTGAAATCGCTCTTAAATGGATACACCTTTGCTAAAGGAAGTAAAATGTTCTGATGCCCTGTATTTACTGACTTGTCCAAAGTTCTTAAATTTTTGGGATGGTTATCAACAATACGTTAAAGTTATCAACATTAACCCGGATTTCCTGCGCTATTACTTGCCTGAACGGAATATCCGTCTAAATTTGTTACAGATACGTTTAACTGAAAATCAATTTAAAATTTTTTAACCTTTTAATTATGAATAAATCAGACCTAATAGATGCAATGGCAGAAGATGCCGGTATCACCAAAGCAGCAGCCAAAAAATCCCTCGAATCGTTTTTGAGCAATGTTGAATCAACACTAAAAAAAGGAGATCGTCTATCACTGGTAGGCTTCGGATCTTGGTCAGTATCAAAACGTGCTGCCCGTGAAGGAAGAAATCCTCAAACCGGGAAAACCATCCAGATTGCAGCCAAGAATGTTGTAAAGTTTAAGGCTGGATCAGAACTCTCTGATGCAGTAAACTAAGAAACAGCAACTTATACAAGTTTAAAACCCTCAATCTTGAGGGTTTTTTTATTTATTACTATGTAACTTTGATATATCATAAAAAAAACCTAGTTTAGTTTTAAGTTTATTTTATGACTACAAGTGATCTAACAAGTGGGAATTTACTTATAGCAGAGCCATCGATCATTGGGGATGCTTCCTTTGCACGTTCTGTTATCCTGCTCGCCAATCACAATGCAGAAGGCTCGGTAGGTTTTATACTGAACAAGCCACTTAGTTTCACTCTAGAGGATCTTGTTCCCGAGGCACATTCTGATATTCAGGTATTTAATGGCGGGCCTGTGGAACAGGACAATCTGTATTTTATACACAAAGTTCCTGATCTTATACCCAACAGCATTGAGATCGCCTCTGGAATTTACTGGGGCGGTGACTTCGCCAAAGTGCTAAAACTCTTACAGTCCAATGAAATTTCCCCGGAAGAAATCAGGTTCTTTTTAGGCTATAGCGGCTGGGCATCTGAGCAACTTTCAGAAGAACTGGAGTCCCGAAGTTGGATTGTGGTGGAAAATACCCACGAAAAAGACATCATCAGTAAATGTGTCCCAGATTTTTGGAAAGAAAAAATCACGGAACTTGGCGGTGATTATTTGATTTGGTCCAACGCTCCCGAAAATCCTTCTTATAATTAAATTTAGGAATTCTGCCCTGTTCAACTTCCCAATCTTATCATGGCGTTTAATTTACCCAATAGTTCTTTGGCAACTTCATTACCGTAGGCTTTCTTACGATACTTGCTAATGGGCTGAATACCTACAATCGCGTTGGTAATGAACAGTTCATCTGCTTTTTGCAACTCAAATGGTGAAATGACAGCCTCTTCTACCGTGAAGCCATCTAATGTTTTAAGCATATCCAGCAATTGCTTCCTGATAATGCCCCGCAAACAGCCCGAATCCAGAGGTGGTGTTTTTATATGTTTCCCTTTCACCAAGAACAGGTTGCCATTAAGGGCTTCGACAACCATCTTATTATTATTTACCAGCAAACAATTTTCCAAGTTGTTTTCCTTGGCATAGATGCTTCCGGTTATATTAATAAGCTTACTGGTCGTCTTGAGGGTAGTTAACAGGTCTGCATTGAGATAATGGTCTTTATAGATATCCACTTCGTAATCATCAGCACCAAGGGTAAAAAATGGGGTCTTTAGCGCTTTCGCGAATGCAAAATAACCCACCTTGTTGTCCGTGGGCAAATACGTACCACCGGGACTGCGAAATACCGTAAGGCGAACCCGCGCAGCGCTTTTCTCAAGGTTATTGGCAGCAATCGTTTCCAGCAATTGCTGTTGCAGGTATTCTGGTGTAAATTCCATAGGGATTTCCATACGTAAAATACGCATCGAGGCCATTAACCTGAAATAGTGGTCTTCCCAAAAGTTGAGTTTTCCGGCACTGTACCGTATAGTTTCAAATAAGCCATCACCGTAAAGCAGCGCACGATTGTACGGGGAAATTTCTGGTTTCTCGACAAGTTCACCGTTAAAGTTGATCATAAAAAAATCCCTTGGGTTACAAGGGACAAATATACGTTTCCTATGTGGCTCAATCAGGTGCTTCCAATCACGTGTTTGAGTTCTGCGATTTGATTTTCCCAGAACATTTTTCCCTCATCGATTTCATCCTCTTCGGCAAAATCTGTTACGATAAGTGAGACATCTTTTGTAATCTCATCAACCACAATTCGCAGTTCGAAAAAGTAGGGTACCTCGTCGTCCACATCATCCATCCAGCGGAACTTAATGCGCTCGCCGCTCTTCTTTCCTAAAAGCTTGGCTTTTTCTTCACTGCCGTTCCAAATAAAGGTGTAATACTCACCCCGGGAATTGACATTATCGGCAAACCATTCTGACATCCCAGAAGGGGTTGACATGTATTGATACAGCAGGGATGGTGACGCCTGCACTACAAATTCGATCTCAAACTTTACTTTATCTTCCATACATATATCGGTTACCGCACCAATATAGATATTCTCCTAAAACTACAAAAGGGATTGGTAAATATTTAATTGCGCTTTTTCGCGCTTGCAGTGATAAGAATTGTTGTTATATTTGCAGCCGCTAAAGAAAAACCGAGCATTTGTTTAAAGCAAGGAATTTTTAGTAAAAGTTATGGCGAGGTAGCTCAGCTGGTTAGAGCGTCGGATTCATAACCCGGAGGTCGGGGGATCGTGCCCCCCTCTCGCTACTTTAAGAAAGTCGATCTTTATGGTCGGCTTTGTTTATTTATGGAACACGTGGTTTACATCCTGTATTCGTTCAAGCACCGAAAGTCCTATATCGGGGAAACCGCTTCCCTTATTTCAAGGTTCCATTCCCACAACACATTTGCCAAAAAAGGCTGGACGGTAAAATACCGGCCTTGGATGGTCTTGCACTTGGAGGTTGTTGAAAATAGAAAGGAAGCACTCAGGCGGGAAAAATGGCTCAAGACAGGTGCGGGCAACTAGACTAGCACCCGTTTATTGATCAAATGCCAATTCCAACATCAGGGAAATTTCTATCTGGAAACTTAATTAACCTTCATTACTAACAATTTTACAACAAGAATATTAAATAGACATTTTGATAAGTTCCTCTTCTGTAAAAGATTTAGAAGTTCAGTGAATCCTCAAAATGAAAATAGCGGGTTAGAACCCGCTATTCTTAAAATCTTCAAATAGTCCAAAAACAATTAAGTCCCATTATTAAATTTTCAGTTATCAATTTCTACATCGAATTCTTCAAAAGTCACATCTCTATTTCTCATTACCAGCGTGTCCCGTACAGTGTGACTTTCATTGTTTACGGTATCCGTGTATTGATAGTTCAAATAAATTGCATTACGGGATTGTCCGCCCCATTCTTCTTGATCCTCCGCCCACATAGCAGAACCAGAAACATCGTAAGCGTGGTCCCCAAAACTGGTCACTGTACCCGTGTTATTATCCATGAAGAGTACTTCAAAATTAACTTCTCCAGGGCTTGATAGTGAATCTCTGCGAACAATGTTAGAAAGTTCAACGCTATTTCTACCAGTGGTAGTGACCTTAACGGTTTCGTCCCGTACAACAAATTCATCTCGGTAAACCGTACTAATTGTCTCCCCGGCATCATTAGTCAATATATCAACGCCTCTTCTTAAATAAACTCCCTCAAATTCATTCATAAATTTGATACCGTATAATGTATAGTCCTTAGGTAATACTTCCCAATCTGAGTCAACAATTTTACGAGGATTTGCAACACCACCAGCCACCACACCGACCAGAAGGCTGTCTAAACCGTCAAAATCAGTGATGCGCAAGGGAATTACATAGTTGACTTCATTGTTAGGTGCAAAGGATAACGTATCTTCAAAAAATGCATCATTGAGCTGTACGGGTATTCGCCCCTTTATTGAACCGGCAGGAATAGTCAAAGGGCTCTCCTGCTCTAGGGTATAATAAGAGGGTGGTAAAACCTGAACGTTTACAGAACTTACTCCTAAAGAAACAGGATCAATCAACTCTGGTGCTACTTCAAAGAAAACACGTCTGTCGGTATCATTGCTGTATACACCAGACATAGTTACTCCCATCACAAAACGACCTGCGTTGTCGTTATCATTGAACCCCAACTCGTAGTCTCCCAGTATAAGTTTTCGAACAGGAGTTTGAAATGGGAAATAAACCGCTGTTGTTCCAAAGTCATCAAACTCAAATTCCTGATTCTCGCAGGCAATCAAGCCAATTACGATTGCAACCAGTACCAAATATTTCGTTTTCATATCTAAAAATATTATTATTAATCAGGAAATAAAACCTTACCAACCCATATTTTGCTCCAATGCCGGAAATTTGATCACCTCGTTATTGGGTATTGGCAAGTACGTTGCAAAAGAAGGATAATTTCTCGGCTCAACCGCAGGAAGAAGTACATAATCATCACCGTTAAAGAAGTAACCGGTGACCGTCTCATTTAAGGGAAGGCCCCACCTTCTTAAATCCCAGAACCTGTGCCCTTCAAAACTAAGCTCTAAACGCCGCTCATTTCTAATTAAATCCCGCATTTCACCCATACTGTTGACACTTGCCAAAAAGTCATCTGGCTGTGATATTCCAGCCCTTTCCCGAATTGCAGCTATTACCTCCCGTGGCGTCATTCCATTTATGGACATTTCTGGACCACCCATTTCATTTGCTGCCTCCGCAAATATCAAGAACAGTTCTGTAAATCTAAAATATACGTCATAATGTCGTTGGTCAGCCGTTGTATTGTCATCGTTTAGTCTTACATCTGGGCGTAAAAGCTTTTTTAAATAGTATCCGGTTACCGTAGAACTTTCGGAGATGGAGTCCAGTCTGTCAATCCCTCCACCAACTCCGGTATTTATAGTGCTTCCGCCAAAAGAGTCTCCATTTACCACGATATACTTTCGTAAGCGAGGATCTCTGTTCTCGTATGGATTTTGAGGATCAAAACCGTTTTCCACCGTAGCGGGAAACCCACTTCTCATGGGGAAAGCCATTACTAGATTGTGTGAGGGGTTAACATCGCCATCACCATTTACCGATGGTGGAAAATTAGCCCTTTCACGAAATGAATTTGGATTCTCTATACTTCCTCTCCACAACATTTCTCCGCTATCAATATCAGAATCAGAGTCATAATACTCGTCCCCATCAGCGGCTAGTCCTGAAACACCACCTATTGTATTGAGGACCTCACTGGAATTATTGGCTGCAATTGAGTAATAACCATCCTGTCCATTCAAAAAAGAAGGACTTGCCGCAAACAGTGCCAAACGGGCTTTAAGGCCTTTTACTATTCTACCTGAGATACGCTGATCGTTCTGTGCACCATTCACAATTTTATAAATATCGGGGTCTATATCGGCATATCTTTCATCTATATCGGATACATTGTCTGAGTAGATACTGGGCAGTAAGGTCAGCGCTTCATCAAAATCAGCCATAATGGCGGCTACTGATGCTTCAAACGACAAACGGGGAACATTAAAATCACCATCTGTTTCTATGAATTCTGAATAGTACGGTATCCCACTCAAATCACCTGATACATCTATGCCTGCGTGTGCCTGCAAGGCATAATAATGATGTAATCCCCTTAAAGCAAGGGCTTCACCTTTCAAACGATCATTAAACAAATTATTGGTAATAGGATCTTGACTCCAGTTAATCTCACCCGCGTTTACGATTTCCAGAAAACGATTTGCAAAAAAGACCTTCTCAAAACTATTCCATCGCGAAGTAGGATTAAACTGAGCGGTCAATTCACCCAGCGCCATTCTTTTCAACCCATTGCCCAAATCGTTGTGAACGGCATCGTCAGTAGCTACTCCTGTAAATGAATATTGATCGACCAAGTCATCGTAGGCATTGAGCAGAATACCTTCTGCACGCTCCGGTACATTCCTTATATCGTCAAATTCCAACCTGTTTTCATCAATCGGCTCAAGATCGTCACAGCTAATGAGATTGGACACCACCAATATAAATGCTACGTGTCGTATAAAATTTTTCATTATTTAATTGTAATTTATCGATGAATTAAAAAGTCATTCTCAAACCGAGTGTAAAGGTGCTGAACTGTGGCACCCCTCCAATGTTGAGTTCGCGTATATCCTTGTTCTCGGCAATTTGCAGAATGTTGTCTCCCGCTGCGTTCAGGCTAAAATCCCTCACTCCAAGCTGATCACAGAAGTTATCATCAAATGTAAAGGTCAATTGTGCCCTATTGATACGAAAGAAACTATTGTCATATTGCCAAAATGTAGAATTTCTGAAATTGTTCTGATTGGATGTGGACGATAACCTTGGGAAAGTAGCAGTTTCTGCGGTTTCTGGAGTCCAGCGACCTCGTACAACCTCAGAATATTTCTCGTTTCCGTCTACCCTAAAGTAGTCATCCGTCCTATTGCCATCACCGCCCACTTGACCAGTACCCAAAACCATAAGATTAAACTGGTTCAATTTAAAATTTAAATTGAGACCATAGGACCAAGGACTATTACCCATTCCTATATTGACGATATCGTCGTTATCAATTATGTTATCCCCATTTTGATCCCGATAGCGTAGGTCGCCAGGTTGTACATCTCCAAATCCAGGAACTGCCAATCCGTCGTTTAAAACGAGTTCTCCACTGGCGTTTCTTGTAAAATCAGACTCGGAATAAAAGCCTAAATCTTCAAGCCCAAACCTTGTCGATGTTTGTGTGCCAACCCTATTTTGATATGCAAACTCATTAATTTCTGATCGCTGTATTATTTCTGATTCATTGTAGAGCACATTTGCACCAATGCTCATTATGAGGTCCCCAAGTCTTTTATCGTATTTAATTCCCACTTCTACGCCTGTAAAAAGATCACTGTCAAAGTTGTCAAGTGGCCTGAATGTATTGTAAAATGAAGGATAATTAGCACCTAGAAAGGCCGGTTGTTTGTCAAATTCTGATTTGAAGTAGTTGACCTCAAACCATAATGAATTCATCAGATAGCTTTCAAGGCCTATATTAAGATCCAATCGTTCCTCAAATCCTAGATTAAGATTTTCTCCCTGTGAGATATTCTGTCTGCGGTTCTCACTTTGCTGATCTGCCCAGACAAAATTTGATCCATCTGTATAATTTTCTTCATACAGGTAATAGCCATTTATTCCCAAATCTGACTTAATAATACCAGCGGAAGCTTTTAGTTTAAGATAATCAACAAAGTTGTTATCCTTTAAAAATGGCTCCTCACTAATTATATATGCCGCACCTACCGTTGGGGATAGTCCGCCTCTCTCACCCTCTGGCAATCTCAACGAATTAATATAAACTGCACTAAAATCAAGATAAAGCTTCTGACGATAGTTATAACCTATCTGAAAACCTACGTGCGCGTCGTTATTTGATTGAATAACTTCGTCACGCCGTTCTTTATTAAAGTAACCCAACAAGGTAGTATTTATAGTATGGGCCTCACCAAATGTTTTGTCATAATTGATCAAAGCATAAAAGCCCAATCGTGAAATAAAATTGCTATTCCTTACATTCTGGGTCTGATCGTTCAGGTCAAGATTACCAAAAGGTGTTAAGTTCACAATGCGGTTACCATCAAATTCAGGTTCATACACCCTAAAGTCATTGCTTACGAATGTTCTGTAAGTATTTATGAAGTCAAAGCTCAAATAGGTCTTCGCTGAAAGACCTTGTGTTATTCCCTTGAGATCAAAATTTACAGCATTGTTAAATTGCGTTGCACGGGTTATTGTATTCTGGTATCCACCGGCAAGTAAGTCAGCAACCGGGGTATTGTTTTGAAATTGCTGGGTAGCGCCCAATATATTACCATCTATAATCCTGGCATCGGTTAATAGAGCCGCTAAACTTGGGTTACCCTCCACATCGATGAGATCGATGGGCAGCAATGGTGCATAGTCATTAGGTCTAAATGTTCTTCCGGCATTTAAAAGATTGCCCAGCGGGCTTTGATTGTTCCTTATGACGGCGACACCGTCAATGCTGCTATCAATCCAATCATTTACCTTAAAATCTATATTTCCCCTTATATTAAATCGATTCGTTCCGCCATCAGCATCATCGTTGGCCTTGACGATATCCTGATCATAATTCCATCCTAAGTTGACATAATACTGGTACTTTTCATCACCACCGGTAAACTCGGATACCACATACGATGTACTTACAAATGGCAGCAGATACTCATCAGAATAAAAATCAACGTCAGGATACAAAATATCATTTGAACCAGTCCTAAAATCTTCGATCAGTTCTGGATCGTAAAAATTATCCAAACCATCATTTCTCCTGGCCTCGTTGAACAGTTCCATATATTCTACAGACCCCAAATAATTTGGCAGTGCTACCGGTACACGTAAACCAGAACGGGCGGCTACACTTATACTGTTCTTGTTGATCTCACCACGTTTGGTATTGATAATTATTACTCCGTTACGACCTTGATTACCATAAAGCGCTAAAGTATTTGCATCCTTAAGAACGGTTATTTGATCGATTTCCTCCATATTCAACAAATTGGGATCACGGCCAAGAACACCATCTATTACATACAAAGCGTTGTTGAAGCTCCTAATGTTATTAGATCCTTCCACACCTAAAAGTAAAGCACCATTGATGTAGTTCCTTACACCCTGGGTGTTGTCATAAGGCAATCGTTCCTTAGTTTCAACAGTTGAGACAGCACCCGTGATTTCGCGTTTGGTTTTTGTGGCAACTCCCATTTTGATTTCATCCTCCCAAGATGCGAGATAGGGGGTCTGTTGCAGGACAATATTCTCTGTTAAATCGGCAAATTGTAAAAGTCGTTTTTCGTATCCCTCCTTTTGTATCCGGACAACTTCATTTTCTGCAATTGTCAATTGAAATTTTCCCTGAGCATCGGTGGATTTCTCTATTCCTTTCGGCCCATAAACTTCGACACCGCTGAGAGGCGCGCCCAGATTATCCACTACGGTAGCAGTAATGGTGGTACCCTCCTGCGCATTTGTTTGTTTACAGAAACAAAGAACGGCAAGGAGCATTAAGGGAAACAACCTGTACTTTTTACTTAAATTCATTTTTCTATCTATTTATTAAAAAAGACTACAGTTATTTTACCAGCCTGGATTTTGTGGAAAACCCTCATAAATTTGAATCTGGCTGTTTTCAAATGGTAACCAATAGTGCTTGGGGTATTCACACACCCTGTTTGCTAGTACTTTTACCTCAAAAAATGATTCGTCTTCAGGAAAACTCAATTCGGTCTTTACCCTGTATTTTTCAAGATGCGCTATTCCCCAACGGCGAATATCCACCCAACGATGAGCTTCAAAACTCATCTCTACGGCTCTTTCCCTCCTTAGCTCATCCATAAATTTGTCGCTATCTGCAACAATGGCCGATGGCATCAATGGAATACCAGCTCTTTCCCGAATCTGGTTTATTGCCTGCTCTGCACTAAGTGGATATGAAGCAGGCACCGCAGTAGCACCCTGAGCCGCGTGAAGGGCTTCAGCATACATGAGGTAAACGTCAGTCAAACGCATGCGCATTATCATGCCCACATATCTCCTTATTATATTGTTCCATCGGCTGTGACCGGTAGGATAGAATTTTTTAAATAGGTAGCCAGAATAAGAACCTCCACTGCTCCTACGGTGCTCTCCCCCTTCATAAAGCTGGGCAAATTGATGTTCTGGCGGAGCATTACTGGGAGCAAGCTGGTCTCCATTTATAATGATCCACTTATAAAACCTTGGATCTCTGTTTTCAAATGGTTTGGTGGGGTCATAGGTAGTTGGCCCATATTCCCCACTTAGGTCATCTTCAATGGACAAACCATTCTCCATACCGAAATTGTTATGTATGTAGTTGTGCGTGGGACTATTATGCTCAGCAGCTCCTACCCCGTTAAAACTTCTCAGTGTTCCATTTGCCATGAATCGACCATTATCACCAAAATTACCTCCAGGTGGGGCCATAATCAATTCAGAACTTAGAGGAAAACTATTGCGGCGGGGAACATCCCAGAATACAGTCTCGTATCTCTCAAAAGGCACGAGGCCGTAAACTCCTTGATCAACAAGTCTTAAAACATCTGCAAAGGCATCAACCGCCATGTTGCAAAGCTCAATATCGTAGTCATAGGTATCTATCCCTGGCTGGTTGTTCATTTTCATTAAAGGACTTGCCGCAAGCAATAGATTTTTCCCACGGAAGGCAGCAGCAGCACCTTTGGTGATCCTAGCCTCGTTTCGTCCCAAGGTCTTTTGCCCATACTCCATATCATCCCAGTCCACCGGCAAAAGCTCAATAGCCCGCAGATAGTCCTCGTTGGCTTCAAGGGCTACTTCCTTATAGGTCTCCGGTCGGGCCAGTCTAAAGTCGTCTGACCCCAACACTTGTTTGATGTAAGGAAAACGACCCCAAAATTTCATGATTTCATTGTGAAAAAAGGCTCTGAAGAAATAGGCCTGCCCCAATATCACATCTCGTTCCTCCTGTGTGGCATTGACCATTAGATCGATGTTCTGTATGGCTATATTGGCCTTCCTAATCCCCCTTAGACTGGCATCCCAAAGCCCTGGCCTTACTCTAGCCCTGTTACTATCAACATCATCGGGACCACTGCCATTGAGGTATGAAAACCTATGATTGATCCAAAAGGTAAGATTACCGCTATCTATCTGAGCGCTTGCCTGAAAACCCCGGGGTTGCCAAGAGTCGTCGCCATATAAATGATCTTGAAAAGTCCAACCTGCCTCACCATAGTTAATAACAAACTGGTACATCTCCTCAATAAAACCCTGTGCGTTGTCAAAATTCTTGAAGGCTTCTTCTTCGTCTAGAATAACTTCAGGAGCAATATCCAAATACTCCTCACAGGAAACTGCAAGAAAAAGCAATGAGGATATTATAAGTCGTGATACTAAATTTTTCATATGCTGTTTTTTAAAAATTCAAATTGAATCCGAAATTAAAT
>JBATUQ010000053.1:0-23979 GCA_049671285.1 Leeuwenhoekiella sp.
ATAATACATTCCCTGAGGACCAGGATAACCACCTACCGGAAAGCCAAGTGGTAACTGAGTGTCCTTATCCATTATAAAATATTCCTGCTCAAAACCAAACCAGAAGTCTTCATCTTCATCATCGATAAGGGCACGTGCATTTGAAGGGTGTGGTGTTCCGTCAGCATTTAAAACTTCTGTCATTACCAAATAGCCATCTTTACGTGCAGGATCTGGGTAAATCGCAACAGGCTTGAGCAAACAGTCTGATGAACCGCCTTCTGCTTGTTTTGTAGAAGAACCATCAAAGGACCACATTCCGCAATCCTCCAGCTTTCCGCTAAAGTCATCCTCTACTTTTGTTTTGCTCCTTAAATTGGCCGTAGGTGTGTAACCGTCCAGCCATAGGTACTCTAATTTTGATTTTGCCATGGTATAGATCTATTTTTAATTGTTGGATCGTAAATATAGCATTTATTTAAAAGCTTAATTTTTTACGGTTGTTCCCCTCCACCCATATTTCTAAAGGGTTGAAAATTTAGCCGTGACTATCGTGATTTATTTTATTGAATTTTTAATGAGCGTCGTAATTATTTCGATATTCATAAAAATGGAATTAAAAAAAAATTCTTTCAAGTAAAATGATGTGTATTTAATCGCATATTCACAACGCTTTTTCGATAATTTATAAATTCACGTCCTTTCGGATCGCTGGCAAAAACCGTTTAAAAAAACAATTGGCAAGTGGTTTTCACTATTTTTGTGCGAAATAACCAAACTATGGCCCAAGAGGTTTCCAAAAGGTACGCGCAACGCGGTGTTTCTGCTGCCAAGGAAGATGTGCACCAAGCGATTAAAAATGTGGATAAGGGACTTTTTCCTAAGGCCTTCTGCAAAATTGTACCTGATTACCTCACCGGAAGCGATGACCATTGTCTGGTGATGCACGCAGACGGTGCCGGGACTAAATCTTCCCTGGCGTATATGTATTGGAAGGAAACCGGGGATTTATCCGTTTGGAAGGGGATTGCCCAAGATGCTCTGATTATGAATATCGATGACCTTTTGTGCGTGGGTGCGACAGACAATATTCTGCTTTCTTCAACCATAGGCCGCAATAAGAACCTGATTCCCGGAGAGGTGATATCTGCAATCATCAATGGAACCGAAGAGCTCATTGCAGACTTGGCCACTCACGGGGTTTCCATAAAAAGTACCGGTGGTGAGACTGCCGATGTGGGCGATCTGGTACGTACGATAATCGTAGATTCTACCGTTACGGCCAGAATGCGGAAGGATCAAGTCATCGACAATGCCAATATTCTGGCTGGGGATGTGATTGTAGGACTTTCATCTTCCGGTCAGGCTGCTTATGAAAAAGAATACAATGGTGGAATGGGCAGCAACGGGCTCACTTCTGCACGTCACGATGTATTTGATGCTTATTTAAAAACCAAGTTCCCGGAAAGTTATGATGATGCCATCCCGGAGGAACTCGTCTATTCAGGATCTAAGAAATTGACAGATGCGGTCACCGGAAGCCCCATCGATGCGGGAAAACTGGTGCTTTCGCCCACGCGTACCTATGCACCTATCATAAAAGAAATCCTGTCTGCCTTAAATCGTAACCACCTGCACGGTATGGTACATTGCAGCGGCGGAGCACAGACTAAAATATTACATTTCGTCGAAAACCTGCACATTATAAAAGATAACCTGTTTGAGCTTCCACCCTTGTTTAAGTTGATCCAAGAGGAAAGTGGCACGGGTTGGAAGGAAATGTACCAGGTTTTCAATATGGGCCACAGGATGGAACTTTACGTAAACCCAGCGATTGCAGAAAAAATTATCGAAATTTCAAAATCATTCAACGTTGACGCCCAGATTGTGGGACGCGTAGAAGCTTCTGAAACAAAACGGCTTACAATTAATGGCCCGTACGGTACGTTTACTTATTAAAATAAACGTCAATCCTGTCGTTCTATGACCCATAAATTTTTCGCGCTAAGCGTATTTCTGCTTTTTATATACCAGATGAGTGCTCAAGACTTTAGCGTTCCCGTGCCTCTGGATGTCTCAGAAATTAAGGACTATGCAAAAAAGAAACGGGCAGGTGTTTTTCTGCCGCCCAGTAAATGGAGAAAGGTCAACAAACTGGGTATAAATCTCAATGAGAGCGCCTTTGTAAATTGGAATTCTGGGGGTAGCAACTCGGTGTCCGGGCAGGCCATCCTGACCGAAGAACGCAATTACCGCGACAAACGGATGAACTGGAAGAACAGGCTTACTGCCAAGTATGGCATCAATAGCCAGGAAGGACGGGAACTGCGCAAAACAGATGACGAACTCCAGATTGTATCAGATTATGGCTATCGTCGCGATACGTTGAGCAATTGGTTCTACTCTGGCAGGATCGATTTTAGGACACAGTTTACCAATGGATTCCGGTATCCCAACACTGAGAATCCTATCTCAAGTTTTATGGCACCTGGGTATTTGTTTACCGGTATTGGTGCAGAATACGGCAAGCGGGTTGATAATCTTTCCCTCTATTTTTCCCCACTTACCTACAAATCTACCTTTGTGCTGGACCAGGAGCTCGCCAATCGCGGTGCTTTTGGGGTGCGCGGCGCAGAGCGTGACGCTGACGGAAATATCATAAGGGAAGGGGAGAACATGCGCAACGAACTGGGGATCCTCTTTAACGGTAAGTTTAAAGCCGAAATCTTTGATAACATAGTTCTCAACACCATTGCCAGTTTGTACACAGATTATTTGAACAGCTTTGGCAATGTGGATGTTGACTGGGAGATGAACCTAAATTTTAAGGTCAACAGTTTTGTCGCGGCCACGTTTGGGTCGCATTTGCGGTACGACAACGACGTCAAGACCACCGAAACCAACGCTGAGGGCGATGAGGTAATTCGTGGGCCGGCGGTACAGTGGAAACAGCAGCTGGGCATAGGCGTCATTCTTGATTTTTGAGCAGCTCGCTGAACCGTTCTTTCAGCAGTCCTAACTTCGGGACGATATAGCGCATACAAAAAGGAGCATCGGGATTTTTCAGGTAGTAGTCCTGTATGCTTTCCCGGCTCTCGCGAAATTTATGAAACGGCAGGATTTGAGTGATCAGCCTTTCGGCGAAATGATTTTGGGCTTCTTCCATGAGAATTTTCAGTTGTTCTCCTTGCTTTTCGTCAAAATAATAGCAGGCCGAGCGGTACCTGTCGCGGAAGCTATGCTGCCGGGTAGCAGCGTGCGTGTGCAGATGAATGAGGAGCAGCTCTGCCAGTGAAATCACATTAGGATCAAAATGCACGATGACCGCTTCAGACAAACCCTCAGATGTATCTTGGTCTGACCGCCCTGATGGCGAAGTGGCGATATAACCTTGCTGCACCTTATGAACGCCTTTCAGCGATTGAAAAACAGCCTCGGTACACCAATGACAGCCGCCGCCTAGTCCTATAATTTCTTGTTCGTTTTCCATTAAAAAGCTCTTTCTTACCGAAAGTTAAAAGATAGCGGTGACAGCTGTACAGTATTCACCTATATCTTTATATTTACGATCAAATTTTAGGATTATGCAAACACTTTTAGGAATAGGCTCAAGGGTAAAGCATCAGGTTTACGGCGATGGGGTCGTGACCAATGTTACCGCAAAACATTACTGGATCACCTTTATCAATGGCGGACTGGAAACTCTGGAAATAGGAGAGGAACTCGAGGTCACCGATGCTGTGGAAGACGCGGTGGATACCGTAAGTTTTGCTGAGGTCGAAAGCAGCTTGCGGGATCTTTTAAAACGGTATTCAGATATTTCTGAAGTTATTCCGATCGCAGATAAATGGAAGGGCGGGACGCTGACCATAACTCCCAAAGACCCTAATCTGAGCAGCAAGGAAATCCCAATCGATACTTTCTTTCACAAGATTGTGATGGTGCGCGACCGCGTGCGCGTTATGGAGCAGAAAATCAACAGTAACAAACAACTCGACGATCAGGACAAAATTGACCTGCAGCAGTACCTGACCCGTATCTACGGAAGCCTGACCACATTTAACGTGCTTTTTAAAAATGCCAGCCAGAATTTTAAAGGAGATTCTTCAAAAAAATAGAGAAAAGATTAAAGAAAAAAGAGAAAAGAAGAACGACAACAGAATTTATATTTATGATAGAAAGGTCAGCCTGTGCGCAGCCGAAGGTGCTTAAATTGTACAAATTTTGATTGAAGACTGATTTATTGAACCTTAAACTTTTTATACCAAAACCTTAAACAAAAAATTAAAATCACCTATGGAAGATTATCAAAATAATGTACCGGTAACCGTGGGCAGTCTGGATGACGCCAGCCGCGTGGCTTTTTACCGCAATACTTATACTCATTTGGCGCTTGCCGTCCTGCTGTTTATTCTGGTCGAAACGGTATTTTTTCAAATACCGGCACTGGTCAACTTTGCGATGTCGTTAACGCAAGGTTGGACGTGGCTGCTTCTTTTGGGCGGATTTATGTTTATCACCAATTATGCTGAAAAAATGGCGCTGGAAACCCACGATCCTACGAAACAGTATGGCGCGCTGTTGTTGTACGTGGTGGCAGAAGCATTTATTTTCATTCCCATGATCTTGATCGCAATGATGGTAGCCGAGGATGGCGGGATGGCGATTCTCAATCAGGCGGCTGTCTTGACACTGTCATTGTTTACAGGTCTTTCGGCAGTGGTGCTTTTGACCAAAAAGGATTTTTCTTTTCTTCGGTCAGCGTTGACCATTGGCTTTTTTATTGCGCTGGGCCTTATTGTTGCCGGTTTGATTTTTGGATTTAATCTGGGGCTGTGGTTCAGTGTTGGGAAGGTCGTTTTGGCTTCAGGGTCTATTTTGTACCAGACCTCTAATATGGTCCACAAATATGCCGAAGATCAATATGTCGCTGCCAGCCTGGGACTGTTCGCAAGTTTAATGCTGCTGTTTTGGTACATTCTAAGCATCTTGTCACGGGACTGATTCCTTTTCGCGCAAGCGGAATTTCTTTGGATAAATTATTTTAAGCAATCTGATCTTTCAGGTTGCTTATTGTTTTTCTGGGATCGTCTGACTTAAATATAAAACTACCCGCTACCAAAGCATCCACACCGGTATCGACCAGCTTTTTGGCATTGGCATCGCTCACGCCCCCATCTACCTCGATCAGGGTAGAAGCATTTCTGGAAAGGATCAATTCTTTTAATGCGCTTATTTTGCGGTAGCTATTTTCGATAAACGACTGCCCACCAAATCCCGGATTGACGCTCATTATCAAAACGATATCGATATCCTCGATGACTTCAGAAAGTTGGTTAACCGCTGTGTGAGGATTGAGGGCCACACCAGCCTTCATCCCGGCATCCTTTATTGCCTGAAGCGTTCGGTGCAAGTGGGGACAGGCCTCGATATGCACGGTCAGGTGATCACAGCCCAATTGGGCGAATGTCTCTATGTAACGGTCAGGGTCAACGATCATCAGGTGCACGTCCAGGGGCTTGGTTGCATATTGTTTAATAGTTTTGATTACCGGCATCCCGTAAGAGATGTTGGGTACAAAAACGCCGTCCATTACATCGAGGTGAAACCAATCTGCAGCGCTTGCATTTACCAGTTCGATGTCGCGTTGCAAATTGGCAAAATCTGCCGCCAGTAAGGAAGGTGCAATCAATTTTTGGCTCATGGTATCGGTTTGGCCAAAGATAAGAGTTACGGTTTACATACTGTTTAAGATACCCGAAATGATGTAAGCTTTCTTGCGGATATCTGGGCTGGGAAAAGTGCTGATGTTGGCGATACGACTTTTAAGTAGCTCCTCACAATGGCTATTATCAAATATTTCAAAACCTGAAAGATAGGAAGCAAATGTACGTTCCTGAGTTGTTTGATCCACCAATTTGATGACATTGCTATGGCGGCTGTCGGCTGTAATTTTTTTATAAAGTGACCGTAGGTCTTTCTTATTGCCTTCCAACAGCTGCAGAAAATATTGATTTTTATACAAAAGAAAACCGGTGATGTTCCTCGCATTGTTATTGTAGAGGGTCTGCTTAAGGAGGTCTTTTAAGTTTTCGTGCCCCAGCGTTGTATTTGCGGCACTTAAATAAATAATGGAATGGATCATCAAAAGTCAATTCTAAACTATCCCAAATAAAACCCCCGGTAATCAGCCGGGGGTTCATTCATCAATCAAAAAACAAACAGTTATGATGAACTGTTGTTACTATATATGCTTTGAATTTTTTTATTTACTTTAATGATAGCATTGCAATATAGCTATTCTTATTAATATGTGCCAATCTGTTCTATTTTAACCTAAGTATGTTTTTAATATTGTATTCCGTGAAGAATGTTTTAACCGGCGTAAAGCTTTTTCTTTGATTTGCCGTACGCGCTCCCGGGACAGGTCAAACAGGCGGCCGATCTCCTCGAGCGTCATTGCTTGATAATTTTCGAGGCCAAAGTAGAGCCTGATTACATCAGCTTCCCGAGGGGTCAATGTTTCCAGGGAACGTTGTATTTCAGTGCCCAGCGATTCGTGCAAAAGGCCAGCATCAGTATTTGGGGATTCTCCAAAATTCAAGACATCGTACATATTAGTGTCTTCACCACTTATGAGGGGTGCATCCATACTGATATGACGACCCATATTTTTTAGCGAATCCTTGACTTCTTTTATGCTCAGTTCCAACTCACGTGCAATTTCTTCCGCACTGGGAGGCCGCTGGTTTACCTGCTCAAGATGTGCGAAGGTTTGCTTGATACGGTTGATTGTACTTATTTTATTGATGGGCAACCGGACGACACGTGCCTGTTCTGCCAGAGCCTGTAGAATAGATTGCCTGATCCACCAGACGGCATAGGAAATGAACTTAAATCCCCTGGTCTCGTCAAAACGCTTTGCGGCTTTTATAAGGCCCAGATTTCCTTCGTTAATGAGATCTGGCAGTGTGAGGCCTTGGTTCTGATATTGTTTAGCCACAGAAACCACAAATCTGAGATTTGCCGTGGTCAAAATCCCGAGGGCAACTTTATCGCCGCTGCGGATGCGCTGGGCCAATTCAACCTCTTCGTCAGCCGTAATAAGGTTTACTTTTGAAATCTCATGCAGGTACTTGTCGAGCGATGCCGTTTCCCTGTTGGTTACCTGTTTAACAATTTTAAGTTGTCTCATAATCTTAGGATTATTAAACTAAAATTGCGATAAAAACAATCAGGTTGCTAGCGTGCCCCCAATAATTATGAATGTCTCAGTATTATCTACTAAAAATAAATAAACCACTGATGAACAGTCGTTTATTTATAAATACGTTAATTAATTCTTAATATTATACACGAATGTGACCATCGCCGTACACATAATATTTATTGGTCACCAATTGTTTAAGGCCCAACGGCCCCCTGTGGTGTAATTTATCGGTACTGATGGCAAGTTCAGCGCCTACGCCCATCTGCCCACCATCTGTGAAACGTGTAGAGGCGTTGTGATATACGGCAGCGCTGTCAACAATTTCCATAAATTGCTTGGCGGTTGCTTTATCTTCCGTCAGGATTGCTGCAGAATGGCCTCCGCTGTATTTATTTATTTTGGAAGTGGCTTCCGCGCTACTGTCAACGGCTGTGATCATGATTCGCATCGCTAGAAATTCTTCGTACCACGTATCTTCCGACGGAATTTCCTTAGCGGTGTTCATATGCTTGATAATTTCGGCATCTGCCAAAATTTCTACCTTGGCGTCGTTCAGGACAGTTTCCATTTCGCGTAAGCGGGATTCAAAATTTGGCAGGTTTTTATCTACCAAAACCTTATCCAAAGCGTTACAACCGGAAATCTTATCGGTTTTAGCATTCAAAATGACTTTAATGGTTTTTGCCCAATCTGCATCCTTGTGCACATATAGGAAATTGTTTCCACGACCACTTATCAAAACCGCACATTTGGCGTGCTCTTTCACAAATTGAATCAAGCGTTCTCCGCCGCGTGGCACAATTAAATCTAAAGGTCTATCCGGATTTTTGAGAAATTCCTGGGTTTCGGTACGGTTCATCTCCAACATCGTTATCCAGGAATTATCCAGTCCGTTTTCTGCTAAAGCTTCATGCCAGCAAGCGACCAAAATTTTATTGCTGTGGTACGCTTCCTTCCCGCCTTTCAACAAAATCTTGTTATTCGCTTTAAAGGCAAGAACGGCTGCTTCTATAGTTACATCGGGGCGACTTTCATAGATGATCATTATGGTGCCAAAAGGCGCCGTTTTGTTGATAATTTTCAGACCACTGTCTAAAGTGTTGTTTGAGATCTCACGTCCTACAGGATCATCCTGCGCCTGAACCTCGGTAATTGCCTGTATCATTCCATCAATTTTAGAATTGTCGCAGACCAAACGGTCATACAGGGCTTGATCATCTCTGGAAAAAGCGTCACAATCCGTTTTATTGGCTGCCAGGATTTGATCTCTTCTTTTGTCTAAAATATTGATCATCGAGGTCAAGACCTCGTTTTTAAGATTGGTTTTCAATAATTCCATAATATCTATTTTTTAGCCTCAAAACGAGTTCCTATATCTTTACCGTTAAGAAGGTCAACGATCACATTGGGTCGTTTACCATTGGCGATATAGGTTATTATATTTTTCTTGGCGGTTTGTTTTGCGATTTTAAGTTTGGATTTCATTCCCCCACGGCCTTCGCCTTCTTCCTTGGTGGATTCCTGTACAAACTGCTCTACATTTTGCTCGGGATGTACGCGGTTGAGTTTTTTAGAATCATCATCATCGGGGTGACCGGTGTATAATCCATCAGTATCTGTTAGCAGGATGAGCGCATCAGCGTCTATCAATTCTGCCACGAGGCTTGCGAGTTCATCATTGTCTGAAAACATCGACATGGATAGGCTTACTGCGTCATCTTCATTGGCGATTGGTACAATGCCTTCGTGAAGAAGCCCTTCATAGCAATTGATCATATTATCGCGGTGCATACCGGGATCAAAGTCCCTTTTGGTGGCCAGGATTTGCGCACACCGCATCCCATAACTGTGAAAAAATGAGTAATAATGGCGCATCATCCGCGGTTGCCCCACCGATGAAAATATTTGTCGTCGTGTTGCAGGATTGTCTGATTCGCAATCTCCCAGAATTTCCTTCCCCGCAATAGCGGAACCTGAGGAAACTAGCACGGGCATGATGTCTTCTTCATAAAGCACCGCAATTTGCCGCACCAGTTCATTAAGTATAGGGCCAACAATACGATTATCCTTATTGGTCATAACGTTTGTCCCAACTTTAATAACCACTCTTTTTCTATATTTTTTGGGTTTTATATTTTCCATAATTACTCGTTTCCTAGTTCTACGGCACGATCAAAGGCAGCATAGGCGGCCTCTTTGATCAATTCTTTTACATTATTGTCTTCCATGGAGTCCAGAGCGGCGCGGGTGGTTCCGCCCTTTGAAGCAACACGGTTCATCCAAGTGGTAGGCGACAGGTCTGACTCATTGAACAGTTTTACAGCACCTTCAAAAGTCTTACTTACCAAAATCCTGGAGTCGTTTGACGAAAAACCCATTTTAAGTGCGGCTTCCATCATAGATTCCATAAAGTAGAAAATGTAAGCCGGACCACTGCCGGAAATTCCGGTCGATTTGTCAATGAAGGACTCATCATCAACGTGAATGCTAGCTCCTGTCGTGTCCAGAAGATTGCGCACAGACAACAGCTCAATGCGGCTCACGGCTTCAGACTCGGTGAACGAAGTCACCCCTTTGCCCACTTTTGCAGGCAAGTTTGGCATGGTTCTTACGATTTTTTTTACGCCCAGACCTTCGGCAATGGTTTGTAGTGTAACACCTGCCATTAGCGAAATGACAATCTGCTGATCGTTGATCATGGGTTTTAACTTCGTGAAAAGTTCCTCACTGTGATAGGGCTTCACTGCCAAAAAGATCATATCTGCCTGAGACGCGCAGTCTTCAAGTTTCTCATAAACGTCAAAGTGCGGCATCTCCTGCAATTGCAAAATTTTCTCTGCGGAAACATCAAAGATCATAAGTTTCCTTCTGCTCAAAAGAGATGATTTTGCCATACCCTCGGCGTAGGTCAAGCCCATATTCCCTGCACCTATTACTAATATTTTCATTGGTTGTTCTATTGATTCGATGGTTGGGCTGCAAGCACTGTGCGAGATATTGAATGATGATATTGGCTTGACATTAATCTAGACAAATTATAACTTGTGTCAAGGTTTGCAAGGGATTGGGCGTTTCTGTTAAAAATTAGTTAAGAGAATAAAAGATACGCAGTTCTGTCAGTTTTAGTACGATTTGACCGGGTATCAGCAATTATGACACCTGCCTGTAAATTCTGAGCGAAATAATGTATTGTTAGGAATTGGAATTTAATCACCCAAAGTTCATATATTCAATTGAAAACGAATAATTTGGATTACTGAAAATAAAAAAGGACACCCGAAGATGTCCTTTTAAAATTTAAATCATTTAGAAAGGTTTTAGTCCCGATCCTTTCTATCGCGACTGCGATTATCGCGGCTTCCACCACGGCTGTCGCGTCCGCCACGGTTGCTGTCGCGGGGTGGACGTTCTGTGTAGCCTTCAGGTTTTGGCAAAAGAGCTTTACGCGAAACCTTTTCTTTACGTGTCCTTTTATCAAGACCAAAATATTTCACATCCAGCGTATCACCCATACTGAGGACATCGCTTGGGTTTTCAGTACGTTCCCAAGCCAGTTCAGAAACGTGAAGCAGAATCTCGTTGCCAGGAGCATCAAGATATTCTACCACAACACCAAAGTCCAGCATTTTGATAACTTTTACTTCGTAAACGCTTCCTACTACAGGCTTAAAGGTAATCGAATCGATTTTAGCAAGCACCGCATCGATGCCTGCCTGATCGGTACCCAGGATTTCCACAATACCTTCTTCGGTAACGGGATCCTCATTGATCACGATAGTGGTTTTGGTTTCCTTCTGAAGCTCTTGAATTACTTTTCCGCCAGGACCAATCAATGCGCCGATAAATTCGTTGGCGATCGTAGTGGTCACCATTTTTGGAGCGTGTGCTTTAACGTCCTCACGTGGCGCTGCGATGGTATCTGTAAGTTTTCCAAGGATGTGCAACCTTCCGGCGGAAGCTTGTTTTAAAGCATTTACCAAAATTTCGTAAGAAAGGCCTTTTACTTTAATGTCCATCTGGCAGGCGGTAATTCCGTCAGCCGTACCGGTTACTTTAAAGTCCATATCTCCCAAGTGATCTTCGTCACCCAAGATGTCTGAAAGAACCGCGTATTTTCCGCTTTCGGCATCAGAAATCAATCCCATTGCGATACCGGAAACAGGTTTTTTCAACTTGATACCCGCATCCATTAAGGCCATGGTACCGCTACAAACGGTTGCCATTGATGAGGAACCGTTAGATTCCAAAACTTCTGAAACAACCCGTACAGTGTACGGACAATCTGCTGGGATCATTCCTTTCAAAGCGCGTTGGGCCAAGTTTCCGTGACCAATCTCCCGACGGGAAGTTCCACGAATAGGTCGGGCTTCACCAGTAGAGAAAGGAGGGAAGTTATAGTGCAGATAAAAGGTCTCCTCACCTTCGTAAGACGGCATATCGATCTGGTTGGCTTCGCGTGAAGTTCCTAATGTTACGGTTGCCAAAGCTTGGGTTTCCCCTCGTGTAAAGACGGCAGAACCGTGTGTTGACGGAAGGTAATCCACTTCGCACCAGATAGGTCGTACTTCGTCTGTTTTTCTTCCGTCGAGACGTAAACCTTCGTTTAAGGTCAAATCGCGAACGGCTGCTTTTTCGGCTTTGTAGAAATATTTGGAAACAAGGTCACCAAAATCTTCCAGCTCTTCTTCGCTAAATGTAGCTTTTACTTCTTCTTTGATTTCGGCGAAAGCTACAGAACGTTCTTGCTTGGAAGAACCTCCTTTAGCAACTGCGTACACTTTATCATAAGTAAGGTCGTGAACTTTTTTAGCAAGTTCTTCATCCTCGCGCTCTGCATCGTACTCGCGAACTTCTTTTTTACCAAAAGCTTCGGCAAGTTTTAGCTGTGCTTCACATTGTTTTTTGATGTGGTCGTGTGCAAATTTGATCGCTTCGACCATTTCTTCTTCTGAAATCTCTTTCATTTCGCCCTCAACCATCATCACACTGTCTGCAGAAGCACCAATCATCATATCGATGTCAGATTCAAGCAGCTGCGCGCGGGTAGGGTTGATGACAAACTCACCGTTCACACGGCCAACACGTGCTTCGGAAATGGCACATTCAAATGGGAAATCAGAAAGTTGAATTGCAGCAGATGCAGCAAGACCCGCCATAGCATCTGGCATAACGTCTTCGTCGTGAGACATCAACTGTATCATTACCTGAGTTTCGGCATGATAATCTTTTGGAAAAAGTGGACGTAATACGCGGTCAACAAGGCGCATCGTTAGGACTTCGCCGTCACTGGGACGCGCTTCCCTCTTAAAAAAACCACCTGGGTATCGCCCAGAAGCGGCAAATTTTTCGCGGTAATCTACCGTAAGCGGTAAAAAGTCAACATCGCTCTGTCTGTAGTTTGAAACTACGGTACACAGCAACATACATTTTCCGGACTGAACGACTACAGAGCCGTGGGCCTGCTTGGCCAGCTTTCCGGTTTCGATGGAAATTTCCCTTCCATCACCGAGGTCAATGACCTCCTTAAAAGTTTGTGGAATCATAATGTGTTTTTCAAAATGTCTCAAAATTGAGACGGATTAATGTTCGCCTAGTGACCCGGTAGTGACGGGTTTTTCGGCGGGTCGTTGTGTTGTGTGTAGTGAGGTGACCAATGAAAAACAGGATTCAGCTTTCTTTGTTCTGAGGTTGCCCACAAAACGGGTAAAATAAAAAAGGGGCATAACGCCCCTTTAAAATTTATTTTCTCAAACCTAATTGCTTAACGATTGCACGGTACCGGGTGATATCTTTTTTAATGAGATAGTCCAATAGCGAACGACGCTTACCTACCAGCATAACCAGAGAACGCTCTGTATTAAAGTCTTTTCGGTTGGTTTTTAAGTGTTCGGTAAGGTGACTGATGCGATGTGTGAAAAGGGCGATTTGCCCTTCCGCAGAACCGGTATCGTTTTTACCTTTTCCGTAGGTTTCAAAAATTTCTTCTTTCTTTTCTTTTGTCAAATACATGCCAATATTATTTAAATGATTTTTATGTATGCTTTCTGCCACAGGCGGATAAAGCGGGCGCAAAGATACAATTTGTAAGGAAATAAGTTGGTTTTGTTTGCGTATAATTTTTCAGGCTATTTCTAAAGGAGGCGTTCAAGGTTTTCGGCTCAAAAATTTGAACGCAACTTAATTATAATAAGTTGTATTTCAATAATGCCTTCGACAGGGCTTCGGTTGACAGTGTAATGGTAATCTCAAATCAATAAATTACCCTGGGTTTTCTTGTTTTAAAACCGCGTTTTTTGGTAGGTGCTTGGCTACGTTGGGGTTACTTGAGCAATAAGGTTTTCACTTCAAAGTATAAATCTTCGAGTTGCGTGGCCGTCCCACGGTTTTGGTAGCTGAGATAAGTAACGCCGGGCGTGCAGTTCGAGATTTACAGATTTACAACTTGATAATCTGCCGAATGGTCCTGATCCCGAGAATCACGCCACCGCCATTCACTGCTTGCATAAAAGTTCTCCTTTGGGGTGCCAGTGCATTTCTAGGAAGTTTGGCTCACCACCCGAATCAACCTTTTGACCTCTTCCGCAATTTGCCGCGCCTCATCGAGTTCAGCATTTACGATAGTTACATGACCCATTTTCCTAAAAGGGCGGGTTTCTTTTTTGCCGTAAATGTGGGGGGTGACGCCTTTTAGGGCGAGGATTTTTTCGATGTTCTCATATACGACAGGGCCGGTGTGACCTTCAGCGCCAACGAGGTTAACCATCACGGCTCCTGTCTTGCTTTCGGTGTCGCCCAGGGGCAGGTCGAGGATGGCGCGGAGGTGGTTTTCAAATTGGTTGGTCACGCTGCCTTCAATGCTGTAATGGCCGCTGTTATGCGGTCTGGGAGCAACTTCGTTTACCAAAATACGATCGTCCTCGGTCTGGAAGAGTTCGACAGCGAGCAGTCCTACGTGTTCAAAACCTTCGGAAACCTGTTGCGCGACATCCCTCGCTTTTTGTGCAACTTCCGGATCAATACGTGCCGGACAGATCACATATTCCACTTGATTGGCTTCTGGGTGGAATTCCATTTCAACTACAGGATAGGTCTTGACTTCGCCGGAAGGATTGCGAACGACGATCACCGCGAGTTCGTTTTTGAACGGGATGAGGTTTTCAGCTATACATTCTACGTCTGGTAGAGTGTCGAGGTCTTCGTTTTTCCGGACGATTTTTACGCCTTTTCCGTCGTAACCGCCGGTGGTACTTTTCCATACAAAAGGGACTTCAGTCTGGTTGGCAGCGACGGCTTTTCGCAGGGTTTCCAGATCCTTGTAAATCGTGTAAGGCGCTGTGGGAATGTTTTTCAGTTTGTAAAATTTCTTTTGGCGGCCTTTGTCCTGAATGATGCGAAGCGTTTCTGCTGTGGGATAGGTTTTTATGCCTTCTTCCTCCAGTTTATCGAGTGCATCGACATTGACGCCTTCGATCTCAAAAGTGACCACATCGGCCTGGCGGCCAAATTTTAAAATGGTATCATAATCCATCAGTTCGCCTTGCTCAAATTTTTCGGTGGCGATTTTACAGGGAGCTTCAGCGCTGGGATCGAGCACAGCGGTCTGAATGTCAAACTTTCGGGTTTCATAAAGCAGCATTTTTCCGAGTTGGCCACCGCCTAGGATTCCGAGTTTAAAATCTGATGAAAAGTAATTTTTCATAGGTTGTTTTTTCACTATACAATTGCTGCGATAATTAATAGCTATGCTGGGTACCGTTTAACTTTTTTATTTCCAAACAATTTTAAGATGTCAAGCTGAGCGCAGTCGAAGCCCTCGAGACAAGAAAGGTTCTCCACTCCGCTCGAACTGACAACTATTGCACGTTTTGCTTTAAGGGAAACTGGAATTACTCAAGTTTACTCCTATCCTTCCGCCACAGCACCAAATATTTTGACAAATGTACTGGATCGTTCAGGAATTTCAATCGGTGTTGTGTTATGATGTTTATCGATAAACCTTTCGCCGCTAGGCAAACGGCACTCTTACAGATTATGTATATTTACGGATTCTTTAAAAGAGCAATTTACCTCTTCTATGATTCAGCTTCACGGCCTGCATTTTGAACCTTATCTGGACACGGCGACCATACACGCCGCGATCGCGGATGTGGCCGAACAACTCAATACAGATTATGCCGGGAAAAACCCGCTATTTTTGGTGGTGCTCAACGGGGCTTTTCGCTTTGCTTCGGATGTGATCAGCCAATTTGAAGACAATTGCGAGGTGGAGTTTGTGAAGATGAGTTCGTATGACGGCACGGCGAGTACGGGCGAGGTGGTCAGCAATATTCCGTTTGATTTTGATGTGGAAGACCGCCATGTGATCATCGTTGAGGACATCGTGGATAGCGGCAATACCATAGACACGCTGATTACGATGATCGCCGCCGGTGGAATGGCCTCCCTGAAGATTACCACGCTGTTTTTTAAGCCGGAAGCTTACGGCAAAGAATACAAAATACATTATCCCTGCCTGGAAATTCCCAACGATTTTATCGTGGGCTACGGGCTTGATTATAACGGGCTGGGCCGAAACCTAAACGCAGTATATAAACTGAAAACCAACATATCTATGACCAATCTGGTGCTTTTTGGCCCTCCCGGAGCAGGGAAGGGGACACAGGCAGACATCCTAAAAGACAAGTATAAACTGATACATATTTCGACTGGGGATGTGTTTCGGTACAACATAAAAAACAAGACCGAACTGGGCACGCTTGCCAAGTCGTATATGGACAAAGGCCAGCTCGTCCCAGATACGGTGACCATAGATATGCTGAATGCGGAAGTCGGAAAAAATCCCGAAGCCAACGGATTTATCTTTGACGGTTTCCCACGGACGACCGCACAGGCTGAAGCATTAGAGATTTTCCTGGCGGAAAAAAAGACCAATATTGCCGCGATGATCGCGCTTGAGGTGGAAGATGATGTTTTGGTAAAACGCCTGCTGGAACGCGGAAAAACTTCTGGAAGAAAAGACGATGCCGACGAAACGGTAATCCGCAACCGAATCAAGGTCTATTATACCGAAACCGCTATTCTTAAGGAATTTTACGAAGCCCAGGACAAGTATTATGGCATTGATGGGGTAGGAACGGTTCAGGAAATTACAGAGCGGATTTCTAAAGTGGTGGATTCATTGTGAATCGGTTTATCTCGGTTTTCCGTTTCGGTTACAAGGATTCTTAAAAGGGATGATTGAAAACAGTTCGTAAATTTTCAATATGGCTCAAATTAAAAATTTTCAGGAGTTGGAAACTTGGAAAATGGCTAGGGAAATTTGAAGTAGAACCGAAACCTTATTTGTGGAAAGACCACTGGGGGAGATATATGCGCTGCGAGACCAAATGGACGGTTCGTCGGGATCGATAATGGATAATAGCGCTGAAAGTTTTGGGGAGGGAACCGCGAGTTGCGAAATTTTTTTAGGCTATGCCAAAAGATCGTGTAAGGAACTGCAATCACAATTGATACGGTCAAAAAGACAAAGAGTTGATCCCTGAAAACAGAGAACAGAGAACAGAGCCGGTTTTCTCGGTACATTTTTCACTTCTGTTTCACAGGAATTGAAAAACACTCGAAAACCTTTATTTTGAGTTAGAGAACAGAGAACAGAGAACAGAGAACAGAGAGCAGAGAGCAGAGAGCAGAGAGCAGAGAACAGAGAACATAGAACAGAGAACAGAGAACAGAGAACAGAGAACAGAGAACCGAGCTGGTCTCCTCGATACATTTTTCACTCCTGTTCCACAGGCTTCGAAAAACACTCGAAAACCTTTATTTTAAGTTTAGAGAACAGAGAACAGAGAACAGAGAACAGAGAACAGAGAACAGAGAACAGAGAACAGAGAACGGAAAACAGAAAACAGAACCATGACTGAAGGAAATTTTGTTGATTATGTGAAAATGCACGTGGCTTCCGGTAAGGGAGGTGGTGGTTCTGCGCATTTGCGGCGGGAGAAGTTTGTGGCAAAAGGCGGCCCGGATGGTGGGGACGGCGGTCGTGGCGGTCATATCATCGCAAGGGCTGATCCCAATTTGTGGACGTTGCTGCACTTAAAATTTAAACGGCACATCAAGGCCGGGCACGGTTCAAACGGTAGTAAACAGACCAGTACCGGTGCCGATGGCGAAGATGTGTATATAGACGTTCCTTTGGGGACGGTTATTCGCGATACGGAAACGGGAGAAGTAGTTAAGGAAATCACCGAAGAAGGTCAGGAATACATCATCGCCGAAGGCGGAATGGGCGGCCGCGGAAACGATCATTTTAAATCTTCGACCAACCAGACGCCGCGTTATGCACAGCCTGGTACTCCAGGTCAAGAAGTGGATATTACCATCGAACTCAAAATTTTGGCCGATGTTGGTTTGGTAGGTTTCCCTAATGCTGGGAAATCAACGTTGCTTTCTGTATTAACGGCTGCCAAACCCAAGATTGCCGATTACGAGTTTACCACGCTTAAACCCAATTTGGGCATCGTACAGTACCGGGATTTTAAAACCTTTGTGGTTGCCGATATTCCCGGAATCATAGAAGGTGCCGCCGAAGGAAAAGGTTTGGGCCATCGCTTTCTGCGTCATATTGAACGGAACTCTACTTTATTGTTTTTGATTCCTGCCGATGCACCGGATATCGCTGAGCAATACGAAATCCTACTTAACGAACTGCGCAAGTACAGTCCGGAGCTATTGGATAAAGATCGGCTGGTTGCAGTTTCCAAAAGCGATATGCTGGACGACGAACTCCAGGCCGAGCTCAAAACCGAGCTCGACAAAAAACTCCCGGTAGAATATCTGTTTATTTCCTCGGTAGCGCAAAAAGGATTGACGCAACTGAAAGACAGACTTTGGGCAATGTTGAATCGTGGGGATGAAGCACAACTTCCATAAGCCAATGTCCTTATGCATTTAGGCCTTTGTTTTCAGTTTTAATGTAATCTCTCCAATGTTATAAGCGTAAACCGAGGCAGGAATGAAGGTGAATTTTAAGTCCCGGATTTCCTTAAACCCTGATTTGTCAATTGATGTTGCCACCGCTGATGCAAGTTTATTTTCGGTACAAAAACCAATTAGACTTTTTAAGTCCTGGGGTTTGTCATAATAGCGGTTGCTCCATTTTATTTCTAGTCCCCACACGGGTTTGTAATTTTTATCATCAACCAAAACAAGGTCAACTTCTCCCTCTTTTCGGCCTTCTTTCCATCTTGCATAGGTTAAGTCCAGTTGCTCCAGGTGCATCCATTGGGAAAGGATGGCGGTTTCTACCATATTTCCCATTTCACCATCAGTTTCGATAATTGGTGAGAATAAGGCTGTTCGAAGTGATGGATTTGTCAAATACACTTTAAAGCTTGTTACTCTTTTCAGTCGTTTTGCATTGATCCCGACTTTATTCAAAACTTTTATTAAAAAGGCTGCTTCCAAATACTCGAGATACTTTTTTAGGGTGTCCTTTTGAATTCCACTTTCTTTGGACATCGTTTCATACGAAAATTCATTTCCTGTATTATAGGCGAGGTAGGTGAAGAATCTGTTTAAATCCTGGACGTCTTTTATGCCATACAAACTGGGTAAATCCCTGAGCAAGACTTTATCAACGATGTCGTTCTTGACATACCTGCCCATATCACTTTGTATTTTTTCTGACAAAACCACCTCAGGATATCCCCCAAAATTGAGGTAATGCACAAATTCTTTGTTCAATTCTTTTACATCACGAGTTAAGCAATAGTCTATATCCTTGTCCCCATATTGGATTTTTCCATCATAAATCAAATGGTTTAAATTTTTTAAATGAATGTATTCTTGAAAGGTCAAGGGAGGTAAAAGGAAATCTGTAAACCTACCTGCTCCGCTTTCGGTACTGTGCCACTTTAAGGCAGCCGCAGCAGAGCCTGACACGATAAATTTTGTTTTAGGATAGGTGTCCACCAATATTTTTAAGTGTCTTTCCCAATCTTTTAGGTATTGTATTTCATCAAAAAAAACATAACAATCGTTCAGATTTTCGATGGCTAAGGCTTGTTTGCAAAGGGTAAGAATGTCTTCAAGTCCTAAATTGACATAAATGGGATTGTCAATGCCTATAAAGAATAGGTGGTGTGGATTTGTTCCTTCTTTCAATAAATCTTCAATACAATGAAACAACATCACCGTTTTACCTACGCGTCTGGGACCCATCAAAACCAAGGCTCGCTTTATACTTCGCTCAATTACAAAAGGATAGAACAGATCAAAGTACAGTCTTTTAGACATAGCGCTGTACACTTTTGGAATGACTTTAGTAATCCACCAAGGATTTTCATAACGAAGTCGTTCAATGATCTTGTCTGTTGGAATAAGGTTTGTCATTTCCTAAAGATAATTTAATTGAACAAATATATACAAATAAGAAGTTTTAAAACTACCTATATTTACATTTTGTGTAGTAATTGATTTTATTTGACTTAATTTAAACTACTATTCAACTTCTAAAAACCTCCATTGAAAATCAATCATGCTGTATTTGTTTTTGGATGTCGCTGGTTACTATTAATTGATCTGATGTACGCGAAACCCACGGTCCTAAGTTATGGAATGGGATGAACCTCCGCAGAATGCAAGCACGATTGAAACGGAAATGCTTACAATGCTTCTAGAAAATTATGTTTTTATATCTTCGGTAATGAAAAAATCTTAATAGTCTCGATGACAGGCTTTGCGCAATGCTGAATCGTGGGGATGAAACAAAGGGTAGCTGACATTATCGACAACCACCATACGCTTGGCGGCCGGGTTTTTGCCTACGGCATACAGCTGCTGATCGTGCTTTCCATTATTGCTTTTTCGGTGTAAACCTTGCCGGATCTAGCGCCGCAATACCGGTTGTACCTTAAGTATTTTGAGTATTTCTGCATCCTGATTTTTACTTGCGAATACCTGCTGCGGCTGTATGCCGCGCCCAGTAAAAAGGGATTTGTTTTTAGTTTTTTAGGTCTTATTGACCTGATCGTGATCCTGCCGTTTTACCTTTCACTTGGTGTTGATCTGCGGTCGATGCGGGCGTTGCGCCTGCTGCGGCTTTTTCGTTTGCTGAAACTGGTGCGGTACAACCAGACTATCATTAAATTTACACGGGCGCTGCGGTATGCCCGGGAAGAACTGGTGATATTTTTGGTCATCACAATCATCGTGATCTATCTGGCGGCGGTGGGCATCTATTATTTTGAAAACGCCGTACAGCCCGATAAATTCAAGTCTGTTTTTCACAGTTTGTGGTGGGCGGTCGCGACCCTGACTACGGTAGGTTATGGCGACATCTATCCCATCACCGTGGGCGGAAAGATCTTTACATTTGTGATTTTATTGATTGGCCTGAGTATCGTGGCCATCCCGGCGGGGATTATTTCTTCGGCGTTGACCAAGGCGTTGGAGGAGAAAGATAGGGGACGGTAGGTATTAAAAGCGCTTTCCATTCAGAATGTATTTTACATGGAATTTTGCGTGTTTTCAGTTTTCTGGTTTATGGGAACTTTCGCTCCGGCCAGGCGCACATTTTTCTAAGAAGGAATGATTTCGTCAACAGAAACTTTTATTTTTTCCGCAAAGGATTTGAAATGATTGAGGTCGCGGAAGATAGGTTTAAACTGTTGTTATCTGCGGCAGAGGGGAATACAAGCATGGTGATCAAGAGCCAGTTTTCTTTTTCAGTATTTTGACAATTCTGTTGTTTATGATTTCAGACAGGTTCCAATTGTACAATTCAGAATCGGTGGTGCTGTAGAATGCTACAACAACGGCATCCAGGGATTTGTGATATTCGGCAAAGCTTTGGTAGCCCGGCACCCAACCGGAATGTTCATACTCATAGATGGACGCATATATTTCCTGTTCTCCCGGTTCAAACAACGATCCATCATTTAATGCCCTCAAGAAAATACCCACATCTTCTGCTGTAGCCAGCATGCCGTGTTCGTCTGCTTTTAAATCGTGAGGATGGCCCACGTGATAGCCGCTCATAACATCGGCCATATTCACATCGTTAAGCGAGCCAAAGGTATTCTTCAGATTGAGTGGATTTAGGATATCTTCCTTGATGAATTGAAAGTTGGAATACCCCAATTCTTCGTCCATGATCTTATTGATCAGAAGATAGTTTGTGTTGCAATATTCATAGTCTTCACCAGGTTCAAAGTTGGCGGGCTTGCCCTGAATCAATGCAAGACTTTCTTCAAAGGTCGCCGTGGGAGCTGCCCAAAAATTGGGAGCGTCGGTAAAATTGGGAATACCACTTCTGTGTTGGATCATCATCCTTAAAGTGATGTCGTCTGCATTTTCTATTTTACCCTCTAGCGTTGGCAAATAATACGTAATGGTTTTGTCTAAAGATAGTCGCCCATCGCTTACCAATTTAGTGACAGCCACAGCATCATACAACTTACTAATACTTGCAATTTTGAACAGGGCCCGGGGTTTGGCGGGCATCTTAATTTCCCGATTATGCCAACCGGAAGCAAAGTACTGGGGAGGTTGACCCGCCCGGTCCACATAAACGATCATACCGTCAAAACCGTGGCCAATGGCCTCATCCAATTGTTCTTGCACCGTGTTGCGCAGTGGAAGTATCCAAGCCTTGACCAAAAGCCAAGGCACAAAGTATAGTGAAACCATGGTCCCGACCAGCAGTAAAATGCGCACGATCCATTTGGCCTTTTTATTTTTGATCATAGTTCTCTTTTAGTCATCAATTAAGGTGTCTATTTCTTTTATGATTTGATGGCCTACTTCTGTTAATTCATTGTATTCGTTTATCATCGTACCGAATTGCCACGCAGCCAAGCTGATCACATTTCTATACCCCGGCCTGGACGTATATTCCTTGAATACTTGATCATATTCAGATTGGGGCGTTGCTTTATTGGCCAAAGAATCCCTGGACATAAAAGCGGAAGCGAAGATAAGTGTTCTATCCACTTGTGTATCGAGATGATTCTCCTGGTGCACCGCATAGCGGTTGTAACTGGTCTCATTTTCAGCAATTACATCGACTAAACCATGATATCTGGCTAAAAGTGAATCGATCCTGGTGTTGTTGATTTTCCCATAAAACGCTGAACTTCTCAACGAATCATACCCCCCGGAATTGGGTTTGAAATAAAAATCGGTAAAGGCCAGACCACTTGTTAGCAACAGCAAAAGATTTTCATTTTCGGTTTTGTTCAAGATGCTATTTCGCGCTTTTATGCACAGGTCACCAATTTGCTTTCTTCCCTGTGCCAATTCTTTTAGCTGTTCTATATCTTGCTCCGTATGGGACTGGATCTTTATTAGGTATTCATTCAAGGAATTTTTATCCTTTATCGCCTGGTTCAAATTGTCGATTTGCAATGCGATCAAAATGCCTATTACCACCAATGCGATTTCTCCTAAAGCATACTTTAAGTACTGCGATTTTTTTTCGTCCAAAATCAGCTTGCGTCTTATTTTCCTGAATAGCATCACAGTAGGGTTTAACAATTAGCACCTTGTAGTGTGATCTTGCACTACTTACTAAAAATAGGTAATTTCAACCTTTGCGAGGAAAGAAAGTGTATAAACAGCTGTTGTTTAATAGTTTACGGTTGAACCATTTGAGTTATGAACCTGAGGCTGGTGAATTTGAGGTGCGGATAAGAAAGCTAACAGTTAGTGTAAGCGAGAAACATCATTTTGAGGACAGAAAGATTTTTATCTTAAAAAATTTTAGTGATTGGCCTTAGTACACATCTATCCCGGCGGGGATTATTTATTTGGCGCTGACCAAGGCGTTGGAGGAGAAGGGGAGGGAATACATGATTTGTTGCGTTGAGTTCTTGAATTCGGGGGCATTTTCTCAAATTGTGGGTAACGTTTTGTGTATGATTAGTTGCGTGTGCAGCAACTAATTTAGTAAACAAAAACTTGCCAGAGAAAATTCCGAAGGAATTTTCCAGATAAGCACTAGCCATAGCAATTAATTATACACCGTGTTGTGAGCAGTATTTATTTACAATATTCGGTGAATCGCATATTTTTCAATGCTTTAAAAAATTCCAATTGAGTTGAGTCCGATAAATTGTTTCCATAAAAACTCAATCTTGTTTTGTTGGAATTCGGTCCACCGCCTTTTAGACTGTCAATATAAATTCCGCTCGCTCCAAAACCTTTGTTTTTTGGTTTTATAAATTTAGCTTCGAAACAGTCAATACTGTCAATTTCGAACTCGTATTTTAAATAATCTTTAGGCAGGAATTCCGCTGATGTATAATCTGCTACAACCAAGTGTTTAGTTCCTTTGAGTTTTTCTTTTTGTTCAGCTGTGAATTCGGCATATTCAGATTCTTCAAATACGAGAAGTTCTGGGTTTTTTGTCAAATCAGGCGAATACCAACCCAAATCAAAAATTAAAGTGTCGTTTTTGTCTGTTATCAATCCGCTAACATAGCTGTCAATTCCTTTTATCTCATATTCCGACCAACTTTTCGGAACAGTTATTTCAAACGCTCCGTAGTCAACCGTTTTATTATCTGACTTATCACACGATAAAATCAGAAGTAAAAATAGCAGTATTGATAGCGTTTTTCTCATATTGCTCACAACTGTTTCGTATAACCGTCAGTTACGGTAGCAATTCCGAGTGGATTCGGACGTAGTCGAATCCGCCGTAATTGCGGTTATACATTGTGCCTGTTGCACAACTCCCTAAAAGTAATTAATTTCATGGTATGCAAGGAAAGAAAGTATACCAAGAA
>JBATUQ010000054.1:0-1666 GCA_049671285.1 Leeuwenhoekiella sp.
GCATACGTGTCAACAGTTAAGCGATGGGTGAGTTCTGGATAATCATACTCGCCATACTCTTTGGCCAGAATTTGTCCATACAAATTCCAACAACCCTGGCTAGCACCGATATATGGATGAGGTACTCCGTCTAAATTTTCAGTTAATGCCCCGCATCCGTAACAAGCTATTTTTTCAATCTCGAAATTCATTATTTATAAAGATTTTCACACAAATATCTTATTTTTCCTTAAAAAAACAACCTCTTCCCAACCTGGAAGTACCACATTAAATCGGAAAGTAAGTTAAGATACTGTTGCTAGAAATTAACTTAGTAAAATGAGTAGAAGAAAATACACAGCTCAATACAAGGAAAAAGCAATAGCGTTGAGCGAGGAAAAAGGAAATGTAGCGGCAGCAGCCAGAGAATTAGGGATAGTGCCGCCCATGATTCACCGTTGGAAAAAAGAAAAAGAGCAATATTCTCATAATAGTTTCCCAGGTTATGGCAAGCCAAAAATGACTGATCAGGAGCGAGAAATAGATCGATTGGAAAAAGCGTTGAAAGACGCTAGACTCGAAACTGAGATATTAAAAAAGGCCATCAGCATCTTCTCCAAGAGCGACAGGAAAGGTTTAGGTTCATGAAACAGCATAAACTAAAATATCCAGTTGAGAAGATGTGTAAATTACTTGATGTGAGTAGCAGTGGTTATTATCATTGGCTCAAAAATGGGCCATCAAATAGGTGGCTAGAGAATGAAAATATCATATCAATAATTGAAAAGGTTTTTGAAGAAAGTTATCAAAGTTACGGAGCTCCGAGAATGGCTGTTGAATTAGAAAAACGAGGGTTTAAAGTATCAAGGCCCCGAACAGGACGAATGATGAAGGGACTTGGAATTAAAGCAAGGAGAAGGCGTAAATTTAAAGCTACAACTGATTCAAACCACAATTATCCTATTGCTCCAAATTTACTGAATCGAAATTTTTCTACTTCAAGAAAAAACCAAGTATGGGTATCAGATATCACTTATATTGAAACATCAAATGGATGGGCTTACCTTACTGTCATTATTGATTTATTCGATCGTAAAGTAATCGGATGGTCGGTTAGTCAAAACATGACTGCTGAATCAACTGTGATACGAGCTTGGTATATGGCCGTTGGAAATCGATCTATTAAGGCTGAATTAATTTTTCATTCTGATAGAGGAAGTCAATATGCTTGTGAAACATTCAGAAACATCCTTAAAAGCTATAAATTGATAAAACAAAGCATGAGCCGAAAAGGTAATTGCTGGGACAATGCTGTTGCCGAGAGTTTTTTTAAGAGTCTGAAAACTGAATGGGTTTATAAAAATAACTATAATCATTTTTCTGATGCTGAACTCTCCATTTTTAAGTGGATTGAAACTTGGTACAACAGGAATCGTAGGCACTCGGCTTTAAATTACAAAACCATTAATGAATTTGAATTGGAAATAAATAATCATAAATTAGCAGCGTAACTTAACTGAGTCTCCAGTTTTGTATGGTATGTCCACAAGTGCATCTAATAACGTAGATACAAAGTCTTAATGCCTAGGTTTCTTTGTCTTTCTTGGTGGTTTGTCAAGTGTCTCTATCATCTAGATAAAACAATCTTGGTTTGATAAATTCGTTCATTCTTATCATTATAGAACTC
>JBATUQ010000055.1:0-14637 GCA_049671285.1 Leeuwenhoekiella sp.
ATCCTTTTGCGTTTGTAGATTACACTGTCTATGGGCATATATACAAATTTGTTGTTCAGGATTCCGATCACAAATTGGGTCTTGACTGCCATCGCTCCGTGAACCGCGTTGTATGCCAAACGACTGCAAAATATGGTGTCATTGGCGTTGGCCGGGGCACAACGGATGATGTAACTGGGGTCAATGTATTTTATGGTCACCTTCTCTCCTATCTGCTTAAAATAAGTCGCAATCTCAGACTTTAGATGTGTGCCAATATCCTGGTGCATAATATTCCCGGAAGCGTCTGTAATGGTTTCGTCTTTTTGAAAGAGGTGCTGGCCTGCACCTTCTGCAACCACAATAACGGCGTGCTTTCTATCCTTAAGCCGTTTGTGCAGAATGTTGAGAAGGCCATCCTCACCGGTCAACTGAAAGTTCATTTCTGGAGTGATCACAAAATTGACAACAGGCATCGATAGCGCTGCACAGGCTGCAATAAACCCGCTGTCACGGCCCATTAATTTTACAATGGCTATACCGTTATATGCTCCGGTGGCCTCGTTGTGGGCATCCCGTACGATGGGGCTGGCGATATCAAAGGCCGTCTCAAAACCAAAGGATTTGTCGATGTAATCTATGTCGTTGTCAATGGTCTTGGGAATACCGGCAACAACAATATTCAGCCCACGCCTTTTAATTTCTTCGGCAATTTGGGCAGCACCGCGCAGGGTGCCATCACCGCCTACTGTAAACAGCATGTCGATCTTCTCATTTACCAAGGTATCAACCATAATCCCAATGTCCTGAGCCCCCCGGGAAGAACCAAGAATAGTGCCGCCAAACTCGTGAATGTTGCGTACCACATCTGGCGTCAACTTAATAAACTCGTGACCAAATGAAGGTATCAAACCTTCATAACCGTAAGGAATCCCTACAATATCGGTAACGTCATAAAAATGGTACAAGCCCATGGTTATGTTACGGATCACATCATTGATCCCAGGGCACAAACCGCCGCAGGTGACAATTGCGGCTTTTGATTTTTTAGTTTCAAAAAAGATTTTCTCCCGCGGACCCGCCTTTTCAAAACTGGGCAGCTCTCCGCCTTCTTCCAAAATTTCCTGAACTTTTTTTGCAGAAATATCCAGCAGCACCCGCTCGTCATCCTTTACAAATTCGAATGCATTCCCTCTGGTGTTGTGTAAATCTATGGGTGAGTTTATTTTGGGCTCACCAATGGTTTCAATTTTGGTCATCTGGTCAAATGTGGCCATGGCATGGTGTTAGGGTAATTAGGTTATCTTTTTTCGTCGGGCTTTAAAATTAAGATTCTACCTGACCAATACAAACCTAATGGCACACCTTCTGTTGTCTGACAGTTGTTTATAGCGATTTCTTAAAAATTGTGGTGAAGTGGTACGTTATTGTTAGATGCATTCCACTTCATCAGGTAATATAATAATGTACTAAGTAAGATGTATTAGTGGATTATCTAAAATAAAATTACTCTTTCCAAAAAGGAATGTTGATCCAATTGCCCTGATGCACTTCACCTTTCCAGTTGATAAAGCGGTTGTCAACTTTCAGCAGGTGATGCCCAATGGAGAGTGAATCACATAAAATGTAAGTAACATAGCCTTCTTCCCTGGTTTTGGGATGGGTGTAGCGGTACCAGGTTGGCGGGTTTATGATGGCGTCATCAATGCGTACTTCAAATAGACGGGTGAGGATTTTGTTGAAAGAATTTTTTCGATATACAATTTCTTTTGCCCTGACGGAATCTATATTGCTATAATCATAAGTGGTACTATAATCAAGACTATCCATCGCATGCCTTAAATATTTGTCAAAATGATTCCAGGAGGGGATAAACAATTTAAGGTGCTTATCCTTGATAATTTCACTCTGAATACAACCGTAAAAGCTAACCGAATTTTCACCAATGTTGTCATTGTAATACACTGAATTGTAAACATTTGATCCACGAATATCGTAATACTTTCGGTCCTCCAGAAATTCAAAGGTAAACGTTCCGAAGGGGTAATATTTCCCTACTTGATTTATGGAAATTACGATGGCCAAGCATAGGTAAACCGCACCTGACAAGAGAAGTGTAAGCTTTGATTTTCTACCCTGAAGCGCCCGCATTTCTGGAGCGTATAAAAAAGCACCACTGGCGAAGTAGTGAAGACGACCTAAACCTTGTCCTAATTTACCTAAAAGGGTTCTCTTCTTTTTAGATTTGGTAGCAAAACCAAAAAAACCCAATTGCAAAAGGGTCACCACGATAACCAGTCCATAAACAAAATCACTATAATCAGTAAGCCAAGGGAAGCCCAGCACATGATTGATGAAGAAAATAAGGGTAGTAACCACTAAGGCCATACTCAAGGTGACCAAAGTAAATAGTATTGCTGCCGAGAAAGAAAGGTTTGCCCATTTGTCCAAACGGTCAAGACGGGGATTGGATGGCATATCGGTGCCATCTTCGGGATCAATGGTCTGTGGGTGCCAAAACTCGATACCACCATAGGCAAGCCAGACCGTGCGCAGCAAAAGGTTGGCGCCAAATCCCAAAAGCAGCGCCCGTGTGATCACATAGCACGTACAGAGTAAAACCATTTGCACCGTGGTAAACTCTATAATTGGGTATTTATGATAGAAAAAGTATTTTAGAAAATCTGTGCTTTCGTAAAGCGCATACAGCACACCTCCAGAAATGAACAACTCCAGCTGCCAGCTGATGGATCGGTACTCCTTTTTTTCCTCCTTTCTCACTATTTCTTAAAAGAAAGCCAAGGTAATATTTTTTCTTATTTTTTGAGAAGTATAAACAGACCACTTACATTAACAGTAAGTTGACAATGCTTTATTAAATTAATACACCTCAACTTTAAAAATTTCGCCGAAAGGCATTTACACTGCATAATCAATTATCCCCTGAACGACCTCGGGATTTAGCAGTGTACTCGTGTCGCCTAAGTCTGAAGTATCGCCCGAAGCTATCTTTCTAAGAATTCGGCGCATGATTTTTCCTGAGCGGGTTTTGGGCAGGCCATCGGTAAACTGGATTTTATCGAGTTTGGCAATTGGGCCAATGCGTTCGGTGATGAGCTGGTTGATTTCTTTCTTCAAATTACCCTGATCACGGGATTCTCCGGTTTCTTTTAAGGTTACATAACCGTGAAGGGCATTTCCCTTAATCTCATGAGGAAAGCCAACGATGGCACTTTCGGCGACTGCCGGATGTTCATTGATCGCGTCCTCAATAGGTGCAGTACCCAGATTATGACCGGAAACGATTATCACATCGTCCACCCTGCCGGTCACGCGGTAAAAGCCAACGGCATCCCGCAACGCACCGTCACCGGTAAAGTACATATTTTTAAATGCCGAAAAATAGGTATCCTTATACCGCTGATGATTCCCATAAATAGTTCGCGCCATACTGGGCCACGGGAATTTTATACACAAACTCCCCTCCTGCTGGTTGCCTTTGAGTTCGTTGCCCTCAGCATCCATCAGTGCAGGTTGTACCCCGGGAAGGGGCAGCGTTGCATAAGTAGGAATAGTGGGCGTGGCAAAAGGTATGGGCGAAATCATAATCCCACCGGTCTCGGTCTGCCACCAGGTATCTACGATTGGACTTTTTCGTTTTCCCACATTATCATTATACCAGTGCCAAGCCTCTTCGTTAATGGGTTCACCCACAGTACCCAGAACCTTTAAGGAAGATAAATCGTACTTTTCGACGAAGTCCAATTTCTCTTTGGCCAGCGCCCGTATTGCCGTGGGCGCGGTATAGAATTGAGTGATCTTGTGTTTTTCAATGATCTGCCAAAACCTGCCAAAATCAGGGTACGACGGAATTCCTTCAAACATCACCGTGGTCGCACCATTGGCAAGAGGGCCGTAAACAATATAACTGTGGCCAGTGATCCAGCCAATATCTGCCGTACACCAGTAAACATCTTGCTCCCGGTACTGAAATATATTCTTGAACGTAAACGCGGTATAAACCATATATCCGGCCTGGGTATGGACCATTCCCTTGGGCTTACCGGTAGAGCCTGAGGTGTATAGAATAAACAGCGGATCTTCGGCATCCATCAAGGTGGCAGGACAAGCATCGCTCGCTGCATCCAGTAACGGTTGCAGCCAGTGTTCCTTGTTGCTTTTAAGTTGAATATCAGTATGGATGCGTTTGGCAACCAAAACATTTTCGACCCCGGGACATTTCTCCAAAGCTTTGTCAACTATGCTCTTAAGGTCAATTTTTTTGCTTCCGCGAAAGCTACCATCGCTGGTAACCAGCATTTTGCAGTCAGAATCGTTAATGCGTGTGGCCAGGGCAGTCGCCGAAAAACCTGCAAACACTACGGAATGTATCGCCCCAATACGAGCACAGGCCAGAACCGAAATAGCAAGTTCCGGAATCATCGGAAGATAGAGGCACACCCTGTCGCCCTTCCCAATACCTTTTTCCTTTAAGACATTCGCAAATTTGTTTACCCGTCTGTGAAGTTCTGCATACGAGATATGCTGGGCTTCCTCCCCGGGATCGTTGGGTTCAAAGAGGATGGCGGTTTTATCCGGTTGAGTAGAAAGGTGACGGTCAATGCAATTTTCGGTGATGTTGAGCTGAGCACCCTCGTACCACTTTACTTCCGGCTTTTCAAAATCCCAGCTTAGTACCTTGTCCCACTTTTTACGCCACAGGAAATGCTCTTCAGCAATTTCCTCCCAGAAAACTTCAGGGGAACGCACTGATTTTCGGTACACTTGATAATATTCTTCCAGATGTTTTATGTGGTAATTGCTCATTGATAAAATGGATTTGCTGCTTGGTTTGAGACCAAATTTTAAAGCTTAAAGATAGCAAACCGACCGATTTGCGCAAACGATTACTTTGGTTACCTGAACGTCTAATTAAGTATGGAAAACTTAAAAGAAACTTTATCGCTTCCGCGAAAGCGAAACCACTCGCCGCCTACTTTTGCCCCTGCGTCAGCACCGAAGTCATAATGGGCACCACCACCCCAAGGCCACCCAGCGTAGCGATCAATGCCTCAAAGTCCTTGATCAGACCAGGCTCGCCGAGCAAAATAAAGGCGATCATCGCAATGATCATCAGGTAAAAGACAATACGTATCGTACCCCAGGCGCCTTTACCGGAGTTTTTAAGTTCGAGCTTGAGGGCCTCATCCTGAGAAACCGAGGACACCACAAAATTCTTGAAACTGGTATTGAAAATCGCCGGACGGTCCCTCCAGACAATCAGGCCTTTTTTCATCAAAGAAAACAAGGAATTACTGTTCTTGATATTCATAAAGCCATCGTAGGCCAAATCGTAGAGCACATAGCGCTCCCGGGTAGGCAGGGAATTCCAGATATCCGTATAATAGCCGTGCGCCATATTCTGGGTATGCAAAACCATACGTTGTTGATCGATGCGATTGTTCTTGTGATTTAGGCTCCTTGCAAGGATCACCTGAGTCAATGCCGGAAGAAATATACTATAACCCAACTCTGATTTTAAAAGTTTACGATCTTTCTTGCGCAAAGGCGTGCCAGATTTAGAATATACGTTGAGTTCCTTTGCAACCGTTTTTTTAGCTTTAGTAGTTGTCAGGCCAAGAAGAACCTGCGGAAAAGCGCTAAGCACATCACGCCACGAATAAAAATCACTGGCAAATTTGGGTTCCAGATAACCTTCGGCACTGGTCTGGTGCGTGTAAAAGCCAAGAATCTGACTGGGATAGACCTCTGATGTCAAAACCATACAATGTCTTTTTGCAATAAGGTGGGATAGCAGGCGCAACTTGATGTGATTGGCCTCATACGACTTTAGGCCGTGTTCCATATTTTTAATTATATACACGTCCATTTCGTCCCAAGCCTTTGTAAGTCCGTTCTTATCGAATGTTGATATACAAAGTTTTTCAAATATCTTCTGTATATCAGCAGTCTCATCAAGAGCATCGATCCTTAAAAAGGAAAGGGTGGCACCGGACTTAAACCCTGCTTTGGCAACAGCTCTATTGGCAAACTGCTCCTTCCCACAAACTGGTGGACCTATTAACATCAGACCGGTATTGGCATCAGATTTTTTGAGGATTCCCGCAAATTTACCGAGGTAATTGTCTTTCCCACATGAGTCAAAATTGCTGGGCTTAAGATCCCCAAACCGAAACCCGAAGAACCTATCCACATAATACAGGATCAGCGCAAACAAAAGGGCGAGGATCAAAAAGAAACTTAGCAGACTTACCAGCGAATGGTAAATGGCGTTGCGATCGCTCCAGTTCTCAAAGGGTAGTACGCGTGCATTGAATTTTATGGGCTTTTTAAAACGGGCCAAAAGACTATTGTGATCCTTGGTAGCATCTTTTAAAAGTAGGTTGATGGTAGTTCTATCTTCTGTGCCAAACCAGCTTCCATCAGAAGCTTGCTCGTATGCCATGGCCTGAAATTCCCGAAGCTGCTCGTCATAAATAGGACGGGCATTCCAAAGCAAATCCCTAAAAGGTCCGGGTCCTGTAATCTTGTCCAAGGAATCATTTGAGGGACTTATTTGATCAAAGTTTTCTCCGCCATATTGCCCCTTGCTCAAATGCCGTTTGTAAAGCGCCTCAAAACGTGCTTCCTTCCCAGGAATTGCCTGAAGGTTCTTTGTTCGTAGTATTTTTGATTTGTCTATATAGCGATTGAGCATATACCGCTCCTCACTTTTTACCCAGAGGTAATCATCAATAGCGCGGGCTTTTGTAAAAAAGACAATAGTTGGCAGTATTGAAGCGAGTATAACCCAAGTAAAGAGAAACGTAGCATACCAATGCCTGTATGGAATGACAACCAACTTCTGCACTTCCAAAATGGCTTGGTCGTGCAGCGCAGCTAAATTCTTCAATTTATGGCGAAATAGAAAAATGAGGCATAGCCATTGCAAAAACAATGCTGCTGAAAAGGCTGGCGCATTTTTACTGCCTTCTACCCAAAGTAAGGTATTGAGTACTAAGATGGCAACAATAATCAATATCCGTCTAAAGTTGACCGATTTTCGGTAGCTCAAAAAAATATAGATCAACGGAACCACTATAAGCATGGTGGCGGCGAGAATAATCATATTCCTGGCCTTTATGAAGAGAGCGGCATCCTCGGGTTCTGGAGCAATGATCCCTGCAATAAATGGCGAGATACAAACAATAAATATTCCGAGGAGCATTACTGCAAAGTCATACACCAGCTTCTTATCGTGTCTATCAGTATTCTTCTTGGACTTAGTATTTACCTTATCCTGTTTTTTGTCCGTACTTTTATTTCTTTTCTTATTCTTTTTGGTTGTAGGTTTTTCATTGAGGGTAACATAAAGCAGAAAATAGGACCATAGAATATACAGTAAGCTGGCCGTCAAGGCAGAAACTGGGGGGAAATCTGCAAATTGCATGATTACGATAGAAAGAACTATAAAAACTATATAAATCAGACTCAGCAGTATGTAGTGGTCCTTTTGGTTCTTTTTTGGGGTCATAAACTCAAACAGAAAATTGTTATGTTTATAAAGGCCCCATTTTGTTCTTCTAAAGGCAACCGTGAGTATGGCAACAAAAGCGGTAAGGAGAAAAGCAAACAGTACGGCCACCCCTGTAATGGTCAAAACTTCGGAAGTACGTATGCGTAGCAGCCCGACGTCGTAAAAAGTTATCGCCGTAAGATTGGTACCCGTTATGGGTTGCAGGTAATAACGCTGTTTTTTGCCGTGGTAGTAAAATTGACCATTGGCCTTTACCCTACCTATAAGTGCTGCCTGAATACTACCTGTGTTTCGGCTTATCTTTAAGAGATTTTCCAAAGTGGATTTGCCTGGCGTACTGTGAAACCATACCTCACCATCCCCATCAACTATTGCAAATTGGTAGCCAAAGGGCAGCACCGAATTATGCACCGAAGCCATCTGGGAACTTCCTACTTTAAAAACGGCTTTACCATTTATGGAATCATTTATAATATAAACGGCTTCTTCCGTTCCGTCCTCTATGGACACAACTGGCCGCATTAAATATCGAAATCCCAGAGTATCTTGCCAAATGTTTTTCTTAATTTTTACAAAATCTTGAAAATACTCCCGTCGGGAAATATCGGTAGGGGTGTTTTCTGGATCGGGCTTCTTAATAAAATTAATGTGGTAGGCAATTTTGCCCATATCATTAACCTGAGTAATAAACTTAAAGTTATCTATTAGGGAGGTGTCATTTGTTTGGGGTAAAAAGATAGGAAGAGTGTCCTTAGCAAGTTCAGCCAAACTATCTTGATACGGCTTTAAATCCACATCACGTAACGCCACGGCAGTTTTATGGTTTTCATCGATAAAACTGCTGACCAGCGTATCCGTCATATGCTCCAGCCGGTTGGGTAAGACCACGTGTAGCATCCCAAAATAGTTGGCAATGGACAAAAACACAGAAATGATAATAGGAAAGCCAACCAAAACACTAAATCCTGCCAACAACACGTCCCGGCTGAACAGTCGTTCATCTTCGGCAATAAAAATCATTTTAAAGAACGGAAGCCCAAAAATACAGAGCAAGGCAAATGTAGCCAGCAAGGCGATGACCCACGGGTCGAGCTTTCGTGTGGCTTTGGCATACGTTCCTTGATCGACCATACCTATGATACGAATGTTTGCTTTTAAATCGTGTTCATCAAATTGATAGAGCCGCGAGAAAATCTGAAAATTTTCGCCCAAGACGTCCATCTGGGCTATGGTTGGCAAATTAAAAGCCTGTTTTTTAAAAAGCGTATCGAAAACTTTTTGATTTTCAATAAACAAAGTACCCCTTGCAGGTACATTACCAATTACCGTATCACCTTTATATTTTGGCTTGGAAATAACAATGAGGAATTCGCTAAAATCTTCTCCCATATTTGAAGTCTTCCATTGCTTATTGAGAGTTTCGAGCAGAAAAGCTTTTGTCAAGGTGTCCGAATCCTGTTGGTGCGATGAGGTGTCTTTGACTGGCTGTGATGGTTCGTAATCAAGTAATATTGAATCCTTTTCAATAAATGAGGCTTTAGTAGAAGCCTGCGGCACCAATACTTTTCGTAATACAGAATCTTGCTGCTGGCGGGTACTATCGGGTTTTTTGAGTTTGGACAGTTCACTGAGCAAATCGTTTGAGAGTTTTTTTCGCAGTTGAGAAAAATGATCATCCAGCAGGTGCATCTTGTTCTGCTTAAATTGCTCTTGGTTTGCTTTGATGTGAAAATAATAAAGACCACCAGAAAGGAGGATGAGCAGCACGGCAAAGGTGACCAGCCCCAGGATTTTCCGGTTGCGCACCTTGGGCTTTTTTAAACGTATTAGTGTACCTAATGACATAAGTGCTTTTTCGAATGGAAATCTAGGGGGAAGTTGTGCCGCGCTAAGTTAATACATTAAAAACTAATGACATATAGGTATTTTCACCCTATTTACGAAAAGCAAAGATGCCCTTTCCCGTTAACGGAAAGACAATCAACCTTGCCAATCAAGTGGGTGACGCTAAGGGATATTTGTAAGTTTTGAAACGTCTGGTGATTATCAAATAGCGATGTCAAAAGGCATGTACATTTTGCCAGAGGTGTTTAGCTAAATTTAATTTTACACAAGCACAGAAGCCTCTAGAATATTAGTGAATGTAAATTTCCTCTATGTCCTTAGAGTATATTAAAAAGTAAATTTCAAAATTACGGTCCATTTAAAGGATCATATCAATATAATCTGCAACACAAGTCAGCTAAACATGCGTGCTTGGCCTTTATATTCTAAATATTAGTGGTATAACTAATGAAGTTCTTGCATTCTCTTTACACACTGTAACAGAATTAACAGTATTATCAACATATTTAACTTTATATCTTTAAGTTTACGAATTAATACATTTTATCTTAAATTTTTATAAAATAATGAGGCCAACGACAATTAATTCAACTTTTAAACTATGAAAAAGTATTACAATTCAAAATTCAATAATTACGAAAAAGCAGATTCAATCAAAACGGATCCTAAATTTATAAATAGCTATTGCACGGTTTTATGTGTACTTGCCTTTATATTTCTCATACAAACATCCCATGCGCAACGGTTCGATGATTTCAACGCAGATTTTACCTTCTCCAACGGTACAACTTACGACAGAACCAAAGCAAGGAATGACTTCGGTCCAGAAACCAGATGGAGTAGAGAACAAAACTCAAAAATCTACGATAATTCTTTACGGGTAAAATTTACACAAGGCTTGTTTGGTCCAGATTGTGGTTTTACTGGTTCGACTTACATTACCCCATCTCAACACGTACTTATAGAATATAGAATTAGATTCGAAGATGGATTTGATTATAGAAAAGGAAGTAAACTCCCAGGTCCTGGAGGCGGTACTCACCCTGGAGGTGGTGAGTCTGCAGCAGATGGAAGAGGTTTTACAGCTAGGTCCAGCTGGACTAAATCTTCTCCTGGTCTGTTTAATGTGTATGCCTATTATAAAGATAAGCCCTCAAATTTACAATATGGAGAAAACTGGAATTCTAGTTTTTCTTTTAAACCAAATCGTTGGTATGTCGTACAACAAGAAGTTAAAATGAATACGGGATCCAGCGCAAACGGTTACTGCAGGGCCTATATAGATGGAAATTTAGTGCTAAATAAATCAAATATTAGACTTATGACCATAGGAAACGAAATTGACCAAATATCGTTTTCTATTTTCATGGGAGGTGGTGATACTACTTTTAGCCCGGATCACGATCAATACTTATGGATCGACTACATAAAGTTAGAGAGATTAGATGACGGTATTACTGGATATACAAATACACGTAATGAGGGAGGTACAGTATCAGTTACCAATCCTGTGGATATTGCGTATGGCGCGAACGGTAAATTTCACTACAAGCTGAATCAAAAGTCGAATATTGGATGTGATAATGGAGCTTTTGGTGGAGATCCTATAGGTGGTGTGGCCAAAAAATGCTATACCAAACCAGCTACATACACCTATGCTAAGAATGAGAATAGCACCGTTTCCGTATCCAGTAGTAAACCTGTTGATATAGCTTATGGAGCTAATGGCAAATACAATTACCTGTATAATGTAACCAGTAATACTCCTTGTAACAGTAATTCGTTTGGTGGAGACCCAATACAAGGAGTTGCTAAAAAATGTTACACGAGGGCCGCTAGCAAACTTGATGGCATCTATACGATGAGACATAAGAATTCAGGATTGTATTTAGATACTGATGGAGGGAATAATGTAAAAGTAAGTAGTGGAAGTTCTGGTATAGACAAACAATGGCTGCTAGAAGAAACAGATAAATACTTTTATAATATTAATAACGAAGCTTCAGGTAGAGGTATGTTAGAGTCACAGGGTTCCAATAATGTTATTTGGTCAACCACTGAAAATAAATCCTTTTCCAATGTTCATGAATGGGAGGCAATACCATTGGGCAATAATGAATACAGATTTAAAAACAGGGTTTCTTCCAGGGGTTACCTTACTGTTGATAGTAACAACAGATTAAAATATACCAGTAGTAAAAACAGTAGTACTGTTTGGAAGCTTGATTATCTTGCTCTGTCAACAAGATCAAGTTTGGAGAAAAACGGGATTTCTAGTGAATCTTTTTCAAACGATCTTACGATAAATCCTGATTCTGTTAATGATGTAAAAGATTTTACGATATATCCAAATCCAGTGAAGGATGTGTTTGAAATTTCGTTACAAAATATTACCAATCCTACTCTTTCGATATACGACTTGAGAGGACAGCAGATTTATTCAGAAAGCACAACTGAAAATATAGTTAAAATTTCTACTGGAAATATAATTTCAGCTGGCATCTACATAGTTCAGGTTGTAGATTCGGAAGGTGATAGTTTTACAAAAAAATTAATTGTGAAATAATCACCTATTCGCAATTATTTTGTATAAAACTGTAAGGGACTATTTTTTACAGTTTAAGATTAAAGAACAGCGGGGGCCTGCCCTCGCTGTTCTTTTTTATTCAATTTGCACCTTTAAGCAAAAAAAAGAGATTGCTCCACGATGACTTTACATAGCTGGTTAAATGGAGTGTGGCCTTTCCTAAAAACAGGACAGTTGATAAGTCCTATTTTCGGATTTTAAACTTACCCTATCACAGAAAACTAATCAAGTTTAGAATTGTTAGCTATCCGCCCGTCGCTTTGCAGCTTAGTGGCAGGCCGCCAATGTATGGAATGTGTCTATTGATCGCACTTTGAAAGCGAATACACCATAAGCTGAACTTCGTAAACCTTTAAAATGTATAATAGACTCTGGTGTTTATTGCTCCTTTAAGCGGAATAAGTCAAAATAAAAAAGAAAAGCCTGACCGTTACAGTCAGGCTTCCACTAAAATAGGATACACTTAAAATTACCTATCTGAAATGTATTTATGCAGGCACCATTTCGGCAGCTGGCATACGATCCCAGTTACGGTGCTGGGAAATGGCATATATAAAGGCTTTTGGCTTTGTATTGACCAAAACCGCTTTGTCATCCAAATGATCTGCCACAAAGGTCATTTTGAGAAAATCCTCTCCTTCCTTGTCTGCTGCGATTGCTTTGCAATGTTTGAAGGCTTCGTTCACAAATTTGGTGAACTTTGACTTTTTCATCAAACCGTCAATACTTTTTTCACCTCCGGGAATGTAAATAGCATCAAAAAGCACACTTTCTGTGGTGGCAATGGCCATATCCACGGTATGGTCGTGGCCTTTGTCACAGGTCACGCTTCCGCCGTGGGGTGCGACGATCTTTAACATAGCACCCTTTGCTTCCAACGCATCTTTCATAGCGGTAAAGCTTTCGCCAGAAAAACCATCGGCGACCAAGGCACCGATTTGTCGGGTTTCAATTGTGTCAAACTTGGTATGTGCCTGGCTCAATGCCTTATCACTTTCCAAGTACATCTTCTTGGGACCGGGCTGGTGGTCTTCCACATTAGCATCTGCACCTATGGCCTGATTGATGGGCCGCTCAATATCGTCGGGAATTTCCATACCCAGATTTCCAGCAACTTTTTCGGCTAAATCCCCGTCGATCTGTGCAATGATCCACAACATTCGAGATTGAATGTGCTCGTGGTTGCATTTCCCCAATTCAAAAGAATATGCACTGGCAACGTGTTCTTTTTCCCATCCTGCCAAGCTTCGGTAGAAAAGGGCGGGTTGTGAAAAATGATCGTTAAAGCTTTCGCTACGCGCACGGATTTTTTTGGCATCAATGCGTTCCTGATACGACTCAAATCCTCCCTCTGCCACTTTTGACAAGTAAGGACAGCCACCACTCAATGTATTGGGAAAATAGGCCGTCCTACCCTTGGGAATATCCATCTGCATATGGCCATCACGCTCGTTATTGTGCGTTTTGCCAAGTGGGCGGTTTATTGGGATCTGCTCAAAATTTACGCTGCCCAATCGGGACAGTTGTGTATCGCGATAGGAGAACAACCTCCCCTGCAAGAGCGGATCGTTACTGAAATCAATACCCGGAACTATATGTCCGGGCAGAAAGGCAACCTGTTCTGTTTCTGCAAAAAAGTTTTCCGGGTTCTTGTTGAGGGTCATTTTGCCCACAAGCTTGACCGGAACCATTTCTTCAGGAATTAGTTTGGTGGCATCTAAAAGGTCGAAATCAAATTTATGTTCGTCAGCTTCCGGAATGATCTGCAGCCCGAGTTCCCATTCTGGGAAATGACCGGCTTCGATAGCATTCCACAAATCGCGGCGGTGAAAATCTGAATCGGCACCACTGATTTTTACAGCTTCGTCCCATGTAACCGAATGAACACCCAATTTTGGTTTCCAGTGAAAACGCACAAAATGCGCCTCGCCCTTGTCATTGATCAAACGGAAAGTGTGTATCCCAAATCCTTCCATCATGCGCAGACTGCGTGGTATGCCGCGGTCACTCATTACCCAAATGTGGTTGTGCAAGGTCTCTGTGGTCAGGGAGACAAAGTCGTAAAATGTGTCGTGCGCCGAGGCGGCTTGTGGAATTTCATTATTGGGTTCCGGCTTCACGGAATGTATCAGGTCCGGAAATTTCATCGCATCCTGAATAAAGAAGACCGGCATGTTGTTGCCAACTAAATCCCAGGTGCCTTCTTCGGTATAAAATTTTACGGCAAAACCACGTACATCCCTAGCCAGATCAGTCGATCCCTTAGAACCTGCCACTGTTGAAAACCGTACAAAAACCGGTGTTTTACGGGAGGTGTCGTTAAAGATTCCCGCTTTTGAATATTCCGGAATGGCATCATAAAGTTCAAAATAACCGTGGGCACCACTACCCCTCGCGTGAACGATGCGCTCAGGAATGCGCTCATGGTCGAAGTGGTTAATTTTTTCACGCAGTAAAAAATCTTCTAAAAGCGTTGCTCCGCGTGGTCCGGCCTTAAGTGAATTGTTAGTATCGTTGACCTTTAAGCCTTGTTGGGTGGTCATAGGCTGGTCGCGCAGGTCAATTTCAGATTTTTTAAGTGCTTTGGTCTTTGCAGTAGACCCCTGCGATTTTTTCTTTTTGTCAGTCATAATGTTTTAAGTTCTTTATTAAAAAAAACCACAACCCGATTCAAACTTAATGATGAATC
>JBATUQ010000056.1:0-4103 GCA_049671285.1 Leeuwenhoekiella sp.
CACAAGTGATATGTCATTGCTGAAACTGGTCTATCTGGCCACCAGGAACATCGAGAAGAAATGGACGGCACCCCTGCACAACTGGAGCCTGACCATACAGCAATTTTATATTAAATTTGGGGACAGGATACCCCTGTCCATCAACGCCAATTCCTCTGGGGCTAGCCCCAGAGGAATTAAAACCTCAGACAGAGTTTAATTTACAGACCCCATTTTCTTTTAAACTGTTCATCTAAAAAAATGTACCTTTATATAGAAATAGTTTCGTTATTCTTCGACTAAAAAATCTTGAGCGTTATAGCTCAACCAACCATCTTTTATTTCAACATATAACGTAAATTTTAAACCTAAATTAAAATTTTCCAGTGTTGAGCAATTACAAATAGATATACTATCTGGTAAATTCTTCATTTTTATTCTATTTTGGAGGTTATATGAAGTGCTTTCCGGATTTATTGTAACTCCTGTTTGTAGAGCAGGGTTTGAGTATTCTTTCTCATCTTTTTGTGGGTTAGGGTATTTCAATGATATGTAAAAATGTTTTCCTTGATTCGCAATAGTTCCAATTTTATATAACTCTTTATTGTCTTTCAAAAAGATAATCAAACAGTCATCTTTTTTCTTTTGACTTGGTAAAACCATAAAAAAAAGAATAGCCATCAATATTTTTAAATCTATTGACATGGTGGTGTATTTAACATATAGTTATTTTTAATTTGATTAATATTCAGACGTTATGCATCGGTTAAATTAGTCCAAGCTACAGTTGATTCATTTAATCCTGTTACTTCATCAACAACCAAGCCTGTTGCAGGATCTATTACAGAATTGCTATCACTGTTTATACCTGCTTTTAGTCCTGTCCAAGCCAATGCTTCTGCTTCTGATAAAGACAAATTACCATCAAACTGCATTATAAAATTAGTCAAAGTACCTATCATATGCTGTGCCATCATATCGTGCTGGGGACTAGAAGGGTTAGGGTTATTGTAAATGTATCGAGTATAGTAATCATAGATTCCAGGATAGTTATCTTTTGCGTCAATAATGTCCTGTTCAGTTAAGTTTGATAAACTTCCTTTGCCCGCTAAGGAAAGTAATTTTCTGAAAATTTCAGCATGAATTACTTCATGCATTATTGTTCTGGCTATATCTGCATTAGGTCTTGAAGTTCTGTCAGTATTAAATTTTATTTCAATAACAAAATTTTGAGGTGGATAAGTACTTGCATTTTTATTATTACCAAAACTAGAAGCTATAAATTTTAAATGGGCTACAGGAGTCTGTCCTGAGAAATTATCGAAATATCCTGAGGCAATAGCGCTCGTAGACAATTGATTTAAATTATCTCTAAGACAAGGCTCATTTTCAACACTAGGGTCTAAAATAATTTGATCATCAGCATCCACATCAGGCAGCGGGTCATTATTGACCAGAACACAGTCCCCAGCTTCCCCGACCAGGCCGATGTTGCCCAGTAGGTCATCGCAGGGGATGCCTGGGACCGGGCCGGTTACGGCCCCGCCGCCTCCGCCGCCGGGCGGGTTGTTGTCGATTTCTTCAGAACCAGGGCTGTCGTCCCAGTCGTCCACCGCTTGGCACTGCGTCGATGTTGCTTGATATGCATATGCCTTGCCGCTGGCTTTGCAGCGATCCCAATCATCAATGTTCCACTCACCATGGGCGTTCTGGCTGCAATTGTGATACACTGTCCGGGAAACGGTCTGGCAAAAGACACTGCGATGTATCAATTGACCTTCCAGAAAATCCTTGTCAAGACGGGTCACGGTGACATTTTTAGAGTCTGCGAAGGTCGATGGGTCTGCCGTCATCTGTATAAACCGATCTGCCGAAATATCATATTGAAAGAGATATTTCCTGTATTCTTTAGTTTTGGGATCGTAATGTAAAACCAGATTTTCAATATAATGTCTGGGTTTACTGTTTGTAAGTTTAAAGGTATAACTGTGGGTGCTATCATGATCGACCCTCAAGACTTCGTCCAGGATCAGGCTATATTCCCCATTTTGGTCAAGGGAACGGTCTGACCGCACTTCATTAAGCACAACCTTTGCATTTTTTACGGCTTCAATGGCGACCCCATCCCCCTTAATCGTGGAAAAGGGAATAAAGGATGAGGATATACTTTGATCCACCTTGTCAGGACCATCATCTACTAAGGTGTCATCCTGGGTGCAGCTCAAAGGAATTATTACCAGACAAAGGATCCAGGATATATAAAGGTAATAAGAGTTGATTTTTTCATACGATTATAGATAATAAAAAGCAATATCACGAATAATCAATATGCACCTACCCTTGTGGACTCACCTTAACGTTTTAATAACATTGTCGATGTTAAATTTTCCAAGTGCTTCGGCATTTCTATCCTTTATTAACACAGAATTCTATTTAAATAAAAAAGCACCGCAACCCAAAGAGGTTGCGGTGCAGTTGAAATTTGATTTTTAAAGTTATTGTGCACTTAGAAAATTACCAGTAAAATCTTATGATAATATTGCTAATAACCATCTACATATATACAGGTGCGTGCTCTTCCCAACTTCCTTATCGAATACATAACCTTGATACATGACAGCCCACGTATTATCTTGGTTGAACATGGGATTGCCTAGAATAAAATAATTTTTGTCGTTTCCAGCCTTTTTGAAATTATTAGGCAATTTACTGAAATCGATAGTTTCATCTTCATTTACGGACCACTTGTGATCCCAATCGAAATTTTGTAGAAAAGGCTCTATTTTAGGAGTATGAGGGTCAGGTAATGGTTCCCAATTTTCAATAATGAATTGTTTAGATAAGAATAGCTCTATTTCAGATTCAGTGAAGTTGTAAAAATTTGACGAAATTTTGATAAGGTCAGCGTCTTGATTTAAAACCTGTCCTATTAGTTTAAAGGATTGAGAATATAAACGGTCAAAAAAGCAGATAGCGATGATCAAAAAAAAACTTTTTCATCACTTTAAGCGGGTAGTGTTACTTAGAGCTTCGGTGCCGTTTATACTTCATCATCCTATTTCCATTTTTCTGAAAACATGAAGTAATGCAGTTCAGGTTTATACGAGCCTTCCATACCGAAAGTGCTACTGAAGCGTGGAATAAGCAGCCTAGCTAGATATAAATGAGCTTAGAAATCTGGCTAATTAAAAAGCTGCGAAACAGATACATTGTGCCAAAGCATTACGTGCTATATTTGTTCTAAAAAATCAAAAAAAAACCAGCAACTCAAATATAGAGTTTGCGGTTCAGCAAGGAACTGCTTTTAAAAGTATTACTCAATATATAACATAAGTTCCTTTTTAAATTGCCAATCATTATTTACCTTTTCTAACAGGTGTATGCCTGATTCAGTAATTGTTGGAGGTCCTTTAGTCAAATATATTAAAGCATATTGACCGTTCTTTGATATGACCGGTTTAGATATATACACCATAGGCTGGACAGAGAGTTCATAAATAATATTATCCCCTTGTTTCGCGTTTTTCCGAGCTTTATCGATGTCCAGCAATTTATTTTTATGGATTGCAGTGACATAGGGAGCTATGCGTCTGGTCCTAGAAGTATCTATTTGATCAATCATGAAATCGGCATGGTCTTCAAAAAATAGCTCGTGCATCTTTTCATCGTTTAAAAACCGGCCAAGATTGTATTCAGGAATTTTATCGTCGTAGCGATTTTCAATTATTGTATATTTTAATTTTCCAGAAAAGAAAAATGTATTAATACGGTATGTATTGTCCCACAGACCCATTTCCAAATTTATAATCTGATCAATATCCTGTCGGGAAAACGTATCATAGGCCTGGCAATTAATTAAACTACAAGATATAAGACTAATTAAGGCAATTATGTGTTTCATTTGCTATGGCATTGGGTCTGTAAATTAAACTCTGTCTGAGGTTTTAATTCCTCTGGGGCTAGCCCCAGAGGAATTGGCGTTGATGGACAGGGGTACCCTGTCCCCAAATTTAATATAAAATTGCTGTATGGTCAGGCTCCAGTTGTGCAGGGGTGCCGTCCATTTCTTCTCGATGTTCCTGGTGGCCAGATAGACCAGTTTCAGCAATGACATATCACTTGTG
>JBATUQ010000057.1:0-12247 GCA_049671285.1 Leeuwenhoekiella sp.
GAAGGAAGCACGGCGGTCAACATCAGAAAAAAGCCAATGCGCGTCAACCGTAGAATGATGTTGCTGAGCAAGTCTGACAGCGTTTCGCGCGAAACGTTCTGCTTTTCGCCCATCTCCTCCAGAAATTTTTCGATGGACTTTTTTAGCGGAATCCCCAGCATCAAACCCGAAGATCGCTTGAGCATATTCCAACTGAATTTTTGGGTACTTTTATGACGAGCCTTGCGATTTTCAGAGGCGAGGCGGAGTTTCTCATTTTCGGCCTCGAGGGCGGCAATACGTTCTTCTGGGGTCATTCGTGTATTTGATTCTTACTTTAAAACGAGGTTTTGACAGCATTTATTTCACGCAAAAAAAATCAATCGGTACCTTTTACAGGCTTGGTTCGAGGAACAAAAAATAATAAAATGACACCCACCACAAAAAAGACAATAAAGAACAGAATGGCCTTGCGGATGCTTCCGGTAACCTGAGCGACATAACCGTAGCTGAGCATCCCAATCACAATGCCGATTTTTTCGGCCACGTCATAAAAACTAAAAAAGGAGGCGGTGTCCTTTTCACCTTCAGGAATCAATTTTGAATACGTACTGCGGGATAGCGATTGAATACCGCCCATCACCAAACCGACAAATGCGGCAGTGATGTAAAACTGAATGGGCAAGGTGATGGTATAGGCGTAGATACAGATTACAATCCAGATGCAATTGATCACGATCAACGTCTGGATATTTCCAAAACGTTTTGAAGCTCTTGAGGTGATAAATGCGCCCAGCACGGCTACCAGTTGGATGAGGAGGATGCTGATTATGAGTCCGGTGGTGCTGTCTGTTTCGCCCCAATCAAGTTCTTCTATGCCAAAATAAGTCGCAACCAGCATAATGGTCTGCACGGCCATACTGTAAACAAAGAATGCGCTGAGGTAGCGACGCTGGGCTTTATTTTCTTTCAGGCGGAACCAAATTTTACGAAGTTCTTTAAAACCGTTGAAGAGTACATTGCGCGTAAGCTTTTGCTTTTTGTTTCCCTTCGGAAGGTATTTGTAGGTGTATTGACTAAAACCGATCCACCAGATACCGGTGAGTACAAAGGAAAGTCGGGTAGGGAGGCCCTCGTCCTCAAAACCGAAAGTATCATACATTAGAATCATCACCAGGCAAATAATCAAGAGAATCACACTGCCTATGTATCCCATGGAAAAACCTTTGGCGCTGATCTTATCTTGTTGCTCAGGAAACGCGATATCCGGCAAATAGGAATTATAAAATACCAAGCTGCCCCAAAAACCGATCAAGGCGGTGAAATAACAAAGCAGACCAAACCAAAGAAAATCCAGATTAAACCAAAACAGCCCAATGCAGGAGACTGCGCCTAGGTAACAGAAGAATTGCATGAAAATCTTCTTGTTCCCAACATAATCAGCAATCCCGCTCAAAAACGGACTTAAAAAGGAAACAACCAAAAACGCCAAAGCCGTGACCCAACTGAACAATGTGTCGTTATTGAGGTCTTGACCCAAAAAGGTAACGGTATCGTCCAGTATTTTTCCGTTCTCGTCCTTGAGTACCGTGAGTGCTCCATAAAAAATGGGAAAGATTGCGGAGGAAATAACCAGCGAATACACCGAGTTTGCCCAGTCATAAAAGGCCCAGGCGTTGAGCAGTTTTTTACTGCCTTTGGGAAGTGCTTCCATCGAGAGGATTTAGATACGGAAGTTAATTTTTTAAGACAATACGGCATAAAAAAAGGAGCAGTATTTATTTGCTCCTTTTAAATATCATTAATCGATTGTAGAGGAATCTTTATTTTTAATTTACTGGGTAGTCCTGTATTAATATCTCTGTTGGGATATGGAGATCGGCGCTTAACTTTCTGATCATTTTTAATGTCAGTTTGCGTTTTCGGTTCATTATTTCACTTGCTCGACTTTCATAACCAATAACACGAATCAAATCTTTTTGTTTTAAACCCATTTGTTCCATTCGGAAATTTATAGCAGCAATGGGATCAGGCATTGCGATGGGGAAATTCTGATTTTCATAATTGTTGATTAAAATTGCCAGTATTTCCAGCTCATCACCCTCTTTGGTTCCACGCTTGGCATCAAAGATCACCTCAAGTCTTTCGAGTGCTTTATGATAGTCTTTTTCGTCTCTTATAGGTGAAATATTCATATCAAATTTCGTTTGCATTAATTTTGTCATACTCAGCGTGTGTTCCGATAAAACGTATCCAAGCTAATTGGTATTCGAAATTAAACTTTACGATCAGTCGGTAATCATTGCCTTTGATATTAAAAACAATACGATTGTCTTTTAAAATACTTGCACTAGGATATTTACTTTTCAGTACATTGATTGAAACCCAATTTGCGTTCTCCGTTTCACGGTACCACGTCCTTAATTGAAGTTCACAATCACCGTGCTTTTCCCAAAAATCCCGTAATGTTCCTCTCGAAAATATTTTCAAACCAATTGGTTTGAACTAAAAATAGAACAAAAGTTACCATTGTGGTAACTTTTGTTCTATTTTTAAATATGTACTCTTATGTCCGCTTGCTCCTTGTTTAAATTAAACCTAAAAAGCATCCGCATACGCGTGCTTATATTCCTCACCATTAAGGATTTTAAGCATATCCTCTTCCAAGCTTTCCACAGGATATTCCACGATACGGCCAAGTTCTTCGCCGTTTTTATAGCATATGATGGTAGGTACCCGTTTAATGTTCAGGCCTTCTTCCAGATTATCAGGAGTTGTTTTAGAGCGGGTTACCCCGATAAGGTTTACGTTACTCAGGTCATAGTCTAAAGCATCCAAGATAGCATACAACCTTGGCGTTTCCCGCTTACTGTCGCCGCACCATGTGCCCATAAAAATGGTAATATCAACACCTTTTAATCCTTTCTTTAAGGGTTTTACCAATTCATCATTTACCCGATAACTGGCTGCTCCGGGATCAAACCATTCGGAGTAGGATGCTTGTGTCAGATCACTTTTTGACATTTGGCCTACTAAGTTTCCATCAATGACTTCTGGCGTGGGTTGTTGTACTTCCGTGGAAGCTGTCGCACCTGCCGAAGCACCGCTTTTACAACTGATCGCGATGAAAAATAATCCGAGCACTAATGAAATCTTCTTCATAATATTTCAATTTAAACCAGTGAGTCTTGCGTCATTTCTTTCGGTTGTTCCACGCCTATCATTTTGAGAATGGTCGGGGCGATGTTGCCAAGCACGCCACTTTTAATTTGTGTGATATCATTATCCACCAGAATGAGCGGAACAGGATTGGTTGTATGTGCCGTATTCGGTGAACCGTCTGGATTAGCCATGGTTTCACAGTTTCCGTGATCGGCGATTACAATGGTACTATAGCCGTGTTCAAGTCCGGTTTCCACCACAGATTGTGCACAACTATCAACTGTTTCACAAGCTTTGATGGCGGCTTCCATAATACCGGTGTGGCCTACCATATCTGGATTGGCAAAATTAAGACACACAAAATCAACTTCCTTTTTCTCCAATTCAGCATTGATTTTATCGCGTACTTCAAAAGCACTCATTTCTGGCTGAAGGTCATAGGTAGCCACATTGGGTGATTTACAGATGATACGTTTTTCGCCCTCAAAAGGCGTTTCCTGCCCACCTGAAAAGAAAAAGGTAACGTGCGGATACTTTTCAGTTTCTGCGATACGAATTTGCTTTTTACCAGCATCACTCAAAGCCTCGCCCAGCGTGTTGATAATGTTGGCATCGTCATAAACCACGTGAACGTCCTCAAACGTTTTGTCATAATTCGTCAGCGTGACATAGAAAAGATCGAGTTTTTTGGTTTGCTGCTCCGGAAAATCCCGTTGAGAAAGCATCTGTGATAATTCGCGACCACGATCAGTCCTAAAATTAAAAAAGACAACCACATCGCCATCTTTTACAGTGGCCACAGGTTGACCATTTTCGGTTACTGTGATAGGCTCAAGAAATTCGTCAGTAATATCAGATTTATAACTATCCTGAATGACGCCCACGGGATTGGTCGTTGGAGTACCTTTACCATGAACGATCAGATCGTAAGCCTTCTTGACGCGCTCCCATCGATTATCACGGTCCATCGCAAAATAGCGACCTATTATAGTGGCTAACTTGGCGCCGTTATTTCTACAGTAATTGTTTAGATCTTCAATATATTCTGCCCCAGATCGTGGATCTACATCCCTGCCATCAGTAAAAGCGTGCAGGTAAACATCTTCTATTCCTGCAGCTTGCGCAGCGCTTATTAGACCTTTGGCATGGCGGGTATGAGCGTGAACCCCGCCATCTGAGCAAAGCCCTACAAAATGAACCGGTTTATTGTTTTTTTTCGCGTACGCAAAAGCTTCCTGAATGACCGGCTCCTCACGCAAGGTGTTTTCCCGCACGGCCTTATTGATTTTGGCCAGGTTTTGATAAACGATCCTGCCAGCGCCCAGGTTCATATGACCCACTTCAGAATTTCCCATCTGGCCTTCCGGGAGGCCTACGTTTTCGCCATCTGTACGTAACTGGGCATTGGGGTATTTTTTATAGAGCGAATCGATGAATGGCGTATTGGCCAAATCGACCGCTGAAACATCCTTATTTGGTGCAAATCCCCAACCGTCGAGGATCATCAAGATAACTTTTTTATTCATGGTTTTGTGGTTGTGAAACAAAGATACAGACTATCGCTGCTTTGCGCTAAGAGTTGTTCAAGAGATCACGACAACGGTTTAGTTGCGGTACTTTGCAATAGATTCTTTGATTTTTTGGATGCGGTTTTCAGGATCGGGATGCGAACTTGCAAACTCCGGTACGCGCTGATCGCTACCGGCCGCCTTCAAAATTTGCATGACCGTTATCATTGCTTCTGGGTCATAACCCGACTCAATCATAAACCGAACGCCCAGATCGTCGCTCTCCAGTTCGTCACCGCGACCGTTTTTCAACAGTACACTTCGCCCGAGCTGGCTGGCAAGTACGCCGGCATTGGCACCTACCTCGGCACCGGTTGCGATGGTGTTGCTCAGTTCGCTTTGCGCGATACGCTCAGCCGAATGTTTGCCAACCACGTGACCAATCTCGTGGCCCAGCACTCCGGCAAGCTGATCCTCGTTTTCAAGCCTGTCCATCAGGGCGTAGGTTATAAAAATCTGTCCGCCTGGTAAAGCGAATGCGTTAACGGTTTGCGCATCGGCCAAAAGATGGAATTCATAATTATAAGGTGTTTCCCTGGCGATGGTATTGTCTACAAGTTTTTTTCCCACTTGGTCAACGAATGATTGAAGCTTCTGATCAGGATGGAGCCCGCCATGCTGTTGTGCCATAATGGGCGCGTTCTGTAAGCCGATGGCAATTTCTTCATCGGTTGATAAGCCAATTGCCTGGGTTCGTCCCGTATACGGGTTTTCTTCTTGTGAGCTGCAATAGCGCACCAAACCAAAAATTATAATGACCGCGCCAATTAATAGTCCGGCCGGACCTTTTCTGCCTATTCTCATAATTGTTATTGTTTCTTATTAAATTTTAAACTAAAAGCTCTGGATTGATATCTAAAATATTTTCATTGCGGTACTGTTTCAGAAATGCTTCAGAAAAGTTGCTACTTCCCAGTAAATTTTCCTTCTGAAAAATATCGGATAAATTTAATTTTTGATAGGCGTTGAGATAAGCTACTGAAAGTGGGGCGTAACTGTAATGCCAAGGTTCGTAGTTGAAACCTTTTCGACCATAAATATCTGTATAGACCAAATGAAAATCAAAGTTTTTCGCGTGCTCGTCCAGCCACATTTTAAGTTCGCAAAATGGCCCTGTCCCGTGAAATTTTGAGGGTACCAGCACGTCGCCTTTTACATAGGTCCCTGCCTGAATAATATCCACATCGGTGCCCCAGTGGTGCCGGGAAGTACCGGGAAGGGTACTGTATTCAATAATTTTATCAATGGCTTTTTGTGGTGAAAGTCCTTTTGCGGAGTAGGAGTTGTATTTGCGTTTCCAGATGCGGTTTTGGTGGTCAAAACTGCGATAACTGGAGACTACTTGAATGGGCACGCCAGCTTCGGCAGCTGCATCCATCATTTGGTCAAAAGCCTTCGCCGCCTCTGGCCGCAACAGATAACCCGATTTTGTGATCAATTGTGGATTGCCTTTTCCCAACAGTTCCTCGCGGGAAATGTCTTGAAAAGTATTCCATAAAATTTCTGGAGTAAATCTGAGTGCGAAGAGTGCCGCACTGCCTTTGGTCAAAAAATCACGTCTTATCATTTCAATGGGTTCCATCGGCGATCTAAGCCCTCACGTCTGCATACTCTGGGTTTTCGTCAAATTTAACTTCGGCAAAAGGGCAGAGGGGTTCTATTTTGAGACCTTCTTTACGGGCGTAGTCCACGGTGTGGGCGACCAATTTGCCCGCCAATCCTTTTCCTTCCAGTTGGCGCTTGGTTTCGGTGTGGTCTATAATGATGACACTGCCTGATTTTTTCTGGTACGTCAGCTCTGAGATGATGCCATTCTCTCCACTTATAAAGAATACACCACGGCTGTCGTTTTCTTTGTGTTGTACGGTTGGGTTCATTGGGATGAAAGTTTCGCTAAAAATAATGATTAAAGCTAAATGATTGTGTTTATTAAGAGAATTCTAAGAAGCACTCCGGTTGAGCCTCATAGGGTTGGGAATTCTTACGGAAAATCCGTGCGGTATGCGGCCCTTTTAAAACGCATTGTTCACCGGTTACCTGTAGCCAGCTGCCTTCGCGAATGCCCACCACCGGAATGTTTTGCTGGGTATGAAATTCCTTGATTCGTGTTTCCCGGCTTTCGCCCATATGTTTACTGTTGGGATCGGGGTCTTGATAATGCGCATTGATATTAAAAGGTATTGCACCAAGCGTCTTAAAACTGGGTGGATGTACAATGGGCATGTCGTTGGTGTTGTGCATGGTAACACCTGCGATATTGCTACCGGCGCTGGTACCAAGATAGGGCACACCGGCAAAAATTGCTCTTCGCAAGGGTTCGAGCAGGTTGTTCTGGTACAGGGCGTTGACGAGTACAAAAGTATTCCCACCTCCGGTAAAGATTCCTTGGGCTTTTTGTAAAGCGGCTGCCGGATCCTCAAATTCGTGAATCCCTTTTAAGTAAATGCCCAGTTCATTAAAAAAAGGCCGGGCGTGTTCTGTATAAGAGTCGTGTGAACGTCCACCCGGTCGGGCAAAGGGAATAAAAACAATTTCCTTTGCTTCCTTAAAATGAATGGAAATCGTATCTTTTAGATGTTCTAAATAACCGGTTGCGTAAACGGTCGAGGTGCTGCCAAGGATTAAATTTTTCAAAATGGTGGTTTTCCTGCCAAAGATACGCCCCCGCTGCATTTAACAAAAGATTACCGAACCGCTGTATGGGCAATGCCCAAAGGTTTAAGATATTTATGAAAAATTTAAACACAATGAAAGTCATAGCGCTCGCTTGCACATTTTTCCTCACTTTACATTTTGGTTTTGGCCAGCAGATTATACGGCCCATTATCGAGGGTCACCTTATCGTTCCCGAAGGGGACAGCCCAGAAGGTATTGTTATTTATAACATTACCACGGGAAAGGGCACCATCACCAATGAGGCCGGTTACTTTTTTATCGCAGTTAAGCCCAATGACCAGATACTTGTACAGTCTATACAGTTTGATCCCGTGACCGTCAATGTAAGCAGGGCAGCCGTGACCAACGAAGATCTTGTAATCACGCTGCGCGAAAGCGTTAATGAACTGAATGAGGTTGTGGTAAAACCTTACGATCTTTCGGGAGATATTTCGGCAGATGTGGCATTTGTTCCATTAACTACGCCACCGGATAATCCATTGGAAAATAGGGATACATTTTATGAGACCCATATTTACGATACGTACAGCAAGGTGGTCAACCCAGCCTTTGATGATGAGCAGTGGCGTACCGGGCTCAATTTTGTCAATATCTATAAAGCAATTTTTAAAAAGCACAAGAAAAATACCTTGGATTTTAAAAAGTCGGCAGGGGCTCAAATAGTCGAATTGTACAACGACCGTTTTTTTCACGATAATTTAGATCTGCAGCAAGAGGAGATTGAACCCTTCCTTGTTTATACTGAAAAAAATGGATTGAACGATGCTATGCTCGCTTCGGGCAATGAGCTCAATTTGATTCAGTTTCTATTAAAAAAACGCCAAGAATATAAAGATATGCAGCGGGATTAACGTTTGGTTTTAATTATAGTGCAACATTGGTGGCAGTTTTGCGTCTTATTGAATAGCCACAACCTTTTTCAATTCACAAAGACAAACACTTGCATAACCGTTTTTATACAGCCCTCGTTTTTATCTTTTTCGCACTTATAAAAATTTCTGCTCAAGAAATTGTTATGCTTTCGGGTGAAGTCACCAACGATTCCATAGAAAAATCATATCTGCACGTCATCAATTTGAGTTTACAAAAGGGAACGGTTACCAATACAGGTGGCCGGTTTACCATTCCTGTTAGAATAAACGATTCGCTGTATGTTTCTGCCATTCAGTTTGAGCCAAAAACAGTTGTGGTAACGCCAGGAATTTTCTCTCAAGGCAGAATCACCATCGCCCTAACAGAAAAAAACACCCAATTGAACGAGGTAAAAGTAAGCGACCTGTATTTGAGCGGTCGTCTGGGCGATGATGCCAAACTTCCCAAACTGGAAAAACCCTTTACAGCAGAAGATGCCGGGTTGCCGCGTTACACCGGTCCGCGTCTTACATTAGAAGAGCGCAGGTTATATACAGCCACACATACCGCCGGAGGTCTTGTTCCGGTTGATGCTATAATCAATGCCATAAGCGGAAGGACCAAACGTTTGAAGGAATATGTCGTTATTTCCAATATGGAGCGCCGTGTACAGGATGCCAGAAATTTTGTAAATGACAGCACCTACATCAAAATCCTAAACATTCCAGCAAAATATATTGACGATTTTGTGCATTATACGTATCAGGACAATGAAGCTTTGTTGTTTCTGGTAAAACAGAACAATCCTTTGCAGATTATGGATAGCTTGATCGTGCGGGCCAAAAGGTACCGGAAATTTAAAGGAATATAATCTTATAATTTTTGGCAAGGCCTTTGCTGACAGTTTACCTTTACCGCTTCGGTTTTCTTTTTTTTTATGAAAAAACTTATTCTATTAGGCTGCGTGTTGCTTACCGTTTCTACAGCACTTGCTGCGCATAAATATTATTTCAGCGTAAGCGAAATCAAATACAATGTGCAGAATGAATCCGTTGAGATCATCACCCGGATATTTTATGACGACCTTGAGAAAACCATGCAGACACGCTACGATGCTGATTTTAAGATTGGTGGAGGCTACCCGGAAGACAAACGTATCGCACTGCTTCAGCGGTATTTTGATCAAAAATTACGTATTAAGGTCAACGGCAAGCCTGTTAAGCTAAAGTTCCTCGGCCTTAAGACTGAACAGGATTATGCAGTCAATTTCGCAGAAATAAAAAATGTACCCAGCATTAAATCCATCGAGGTTGTAAATACCTTGCTCCGTGATCTCTTTGAAAATCAAAAAAATGTCATTCACTTGGAAATCGGGGGAAACCGAAAAAGTTTCCTGTTGATTACCGAGAACGATAAAGCCGTGTTAAACTTATAAGAAGAATTCCTAAATTTTTGTCAATTACATACTTTAGCCCCTAATTAATTTTAATCCCCACAACTATATGAAAATTTCAAAATACCTACTTTTCAGCTTGGTATTCATTTTTTCCTTTGGCGTTAAGGCTCAGGAAACCGAAGAAACCAAAGAGCCCGAAGCTAAAGAAGGAGGACACGTCAATACCAATAAGTTTAAGCAGTTGTATGATGAGTTTGCCACTCCCAATGTGTATCGTACCGCCTCTGGTGCCCCTGGCCCAGAATATTATCAAAATGAGGCTGATTACAAGATGGACATCGAACTGGATGATAAAAACCAGACCATTACCGGAAGGGAAACCATTACCTATAAAAACAATTCGCCCAATAACTTGAATTACCTCTGGTTGCAATTGGATCAAAATGTACGGTCAAAAGACTCTCCAGCGTCAGACCGAAATCCCAGTGGAACTCCACAAGCGACCACTCCGCAGGCATTTGCCAATCAGTTTATGAAGCAGCCTTTTGATGGAGGTTTTAATATAGAGTCTGTAACCAGTGATGGAAAACCGCTAAAATATAGTATTAATTATACGATGATGCGTATCGAAATGGAGGAGCCGCTGGAGTCTGGTGATGATTATGAATTTAGCATTTCCTGGAACTACAATATCCCAGAGCATACGGTTGATCGTGCCCGTTCAGGTTTTGAAAGCTTTGAGGACGGAAACAAAAATTATGTGATTGCGCAGTTCTTTCCAAGAATGTGTGTGTATAACGATGTGGAAGGCTGGCAGAATTACCAATTTTGGGGCAGTGGTGAGTTTGCGTTGCCATTTGGCGACTATGAGGTAAATATTACCGTTCCCGCAGATCACTTACTTGACGGCACCGGCGAACTGGTAAACCGCAAAAAGGTTTATTCTAAGACGATGTTGGATCGTTGGGAAAAGGCCAAAACCTCCTACGACAAACCGGTGATCATCGTTACAGAAGAAGAGGCCCGTGAAAAGGAAAAAGGTTTTAGCGAACAAAAGAAAACCTGGTCATTAAAAGCCGAATACGTGCGTGACTTCGCATTTACAAGTTCCAGGAAATATATTATGGATGCCCAGGCGGTACGTTTCCCCAAAGGCGATGTGATGGCCATTTCCATTTACCCCAAAGAAGGAAACCCACTTTGGGAAGAATATTCTACAAAAGCCGTTGTGCAAACCTTGAAGTCGTACAGCCGCATGACCTTTGACTACCCCTATCCGAAAGCCATTTCCGTTCACGGAAAAAACCAGGGTATGGAATATCCCATGATCTGCTGGAACTATGGCCGTCCCGATGAGAATGGAGAATACACAGATCGCGTAAAATACGGTATGATCAGCGTAATCATACACGAGGTGGGCCACAACTTCTTCCCCATGATCGTGAATAGTGACGAGCGTCAATATGGCTGGATGGATGAAGGGATCAACACCTTTGTGCAATACGTTGCCGAGCAGGATTTTGGGGAAAACTTTCCTGAAGCGATTGCACCTAACGAGAAATATCCTTCCCGTCGTGGCGCACCTTCTGCGATTACACGGTATATGAGCGGCAACCAAGAGTACATTTCGCCAATTATGTCAAACCCCGAGAATGTTTATCAATTGGGTAACAACGCTTACGGAAAACCGGCAACTGCCCTAAATATCCTACGTGAAACCGTGATGGGCCGTGAGCTGTTTGATTATGCTTTTAAAGAGTATTCACAACGTTGGATGTTTAAGCATCCTACCCCAGAGGATTTCTTCCGTACCATGGAAGATGCTTCGGCCGTTGATCTGGACTGGTACTGGAGAGGTTGGTTTTATTCCACAGAATTTGTGGATATCGGTATTGAGAAAGTTGAAGCGATGAAAGTTTCTTCAACACCTACCGAAGAAGCGACCAAGCTGCTTAAGGAGCGTTATAACATGACACCTGAGGATGCCAATCTTGTGTATATGGTCGAGGAAGGAACCCCAGAATATACAGATACCATTGCCAAGCAGAAGTCTATGGAGAACGCGGCCAACCTCAAGGAATATTTGATGGATAACTTCAGCGAGACCGAAAGGGCGGCGATGAAAGAGGTTCCTGAATTTTTCTACAACGTAACGTTCAATAAGCCGGGCGGGATCCCAATGCCGCTTATTGTTGAACTCACCTACGAGGACGGCACAAAAGAAATGAAAAGATTTCCGGTACAAATTTGGAGAAAGAGTGATGCTCAAGTAAGCCGTGTTTTTGCCACAGCCAAAAAAGTGACCAGCATCGTAGTTGATCCCAATCTGGAAACGGCAGATATCGACACCAGCAATAACAGTTGGCCCAAGGAAGAAACACAGGATGAATTCAATGAATTTAAAAATACCGTGGACTAGGAATCCTTAAATTAGGAAATACAAAAACCGGCGCACAAGTGCCGGTTTTTGTATTTGAGAAAGATTAAAACCATCGCCTGTGATGCTACGTAAATGTATCAGTAAGCTTTTGGCAGGATCGCTAAGCTGTTAAATCTGCATTAAAGTCCGCTTTTATTGGGTTGATCAGGCATTCAAAACAGCCTCGATTTTAGC
>JBATUQ010000058.1:0-7750 GCA_049671285.1 Leeuwenhoekiella sp.
ATAAGGAGGTTCTTCCCCAAGAAAACGGACCTGAGGAAAGTACCGCACAAACGCATAAAAGAAGTGGAAAGATTAATAAATTACAGACCTATTAGAAAGTTCAATTATAACAACTCAATTGAGACCAAGATAGAAAAGGCTGTTGCACTTATTGGTTGAACTCAGCATAAAGCTGCTTTGACTTTTCTTAGAATTGCAAAACACAATACACATATGCGCTCTGAATTTTCAATTTACAGAAAAATTGAAAGAGACGATAATATAGAACTTGACAGTAGAAATCATAAGCTAAGAAATGTATTACTAAATACACTACATACCTTCTTTTCAGATTTTTCTAAAAGGAAAATTTATGTCGATGTTGATGTATTTTATTACAAAGTAAAATTTGACTATGAAACCATACAAGTTGCACTTTATCACCTTATCGAAAACGCAGCTAAATATGCTTTGGCTAATACCACAATTTATATAACCGCAACTGAAAATGAAAATGAAGTAAATTTAAAATTTCAAATGATAAGTGCCCACGTTAAACCGGAAGAAAGTAATAATGTTTTAAAAGAAGGTGTTTCTGGAGAAATGGCGAGGAAAATGAATATGCAGGGAGACGGTATTGGAATGTGGCGAATAAATCAAATGATGGAAATAAATGAAGGAAACTTTGAAACTGAGTTTGGACCAATAACTGAAAGTAAAATGGGTTTTAATTTTAGCCATAATATATTTACCTTAAAGTTCGCAAAGTACTAGCCACAACAAAAGTAACCGTTGCACAAGCCTATAATTCTTGAAAACCCGATCATTTAAATCGCTTTTAGGCGGTTCTTTTATTTTGTGACCGTTCCCCGCACCGGCAAAAATCAGGGTGCTTAAAATGCATCGATAGGCTCACTTCAATGCTGTCTTGAGTTCCAGGGAAAAGTTGAGCACAAATGGTGTATAAAGATTTAAGAACTTTAGTATTTGTGTGGAGCGATAAAGCTTTGAAAACCTAGTACGGTGAGGATTTTTTGAAAGCTTGGAATAAAGGTTGGGATGTAAATGTTTTCGCTTTGCGGAAACTTTGATGATCCTTTATCCTATTGAAAATGAGTTTTCCATAGAACCTCAGCCAATGTAAGCGTCGAAGCAATTAAGTTGCAAGACCACAGCAAAAACAAAATGGAATGCTAAGAAAAGGAACCCGTTGAAAAAATGCCAGTTACCAGTAGAATGGCTGACCTAGTCCTTGGTTGACATACATCGCCCAAAAACCCAAGAAAAGAAAACAAAGAAAACCCAGTCATTGACACCATAAACGGCGTAGAAAATACCGGCCATTTTATCTTCTTCAAAAACTGTGGTAATGCTATTTTGACACAACCAATTGATCCAAACCAGACCGTAGATCAGTTTTTCTACAGCGAATACCGCAACAAGCCATTTGACCTCGGTATGTTTCCTAGCAACGGCGATGTATGCCAGACCCCAGACTACAATCATTAACAATCCAAAGTTAGACATTACCACAGGGTCGTATTTTGGTATGACCTGATTGGTGAAAAATCTTGAGAAGATTAGCACAGAGAGATTCATTAGGCCCGCAATCACAAATCCTTTCCTAACCGTTATATGCTTTGTCAGTATAGTCATATTTATGGAAATTTACAGTACATTTCTCTTGAACATACATTTTTACTTCTAACCGAAATATGTGAAGGTTAGAAATAATTATAGTATTTGATCTCTGAGTCGGTGTTGGGGGTTAATTAGAATCAGTTAAGCTTCGCCTTGGTATAATGGTCATTGTCAAACTAAAAGACAAAAACCTTATCATTAGCTGTCACACTGTCCAAATTTCTACTCGGAAATCAATTCATTAAAAATAGTTCAAATATAGAAACCCTGCTCTTGATTGCCTATCGACCTAGTTAATTGGCACTCTTTTGACGGAAAGCGCTTTTAAAGTTGCAGACCGTAACAAGTTCAGGCCTTATGTATTAGGCATTGAACTTACACAATTGATAGTAGTATTTTTTAGAATATCCAAAATTTCTTCTGTGAGATAATCGGTAAAACTTGATTGTAAGTGCAGTACGCATCCGGCTTAACAAGTTTTGAAGACGCTCAAACAGTAATTTGTAGCATTGAATACTACAGGTATTTTCCTGAGCGCGCCGCTTGACGTTATATAAGACACGCCAGCCTCAAATCCAGAAATACCTTTTCTGAACAGGCAGGCAAAAGAATTTTAGGATTACTCCAAGAATCAGAACAGTTCGATCTTGTCAATTAGCAACCTGAATTCTTGGGGTTTTTTATTGCCAATGAGTATTCGAATTTCGGTAAGGGGGTCGCCGCTGTAATTAGGAACAGTTACCGCGCTGCCGCGAAAAACAGCTTCCATATCCTTAAAAAGAATGTCGATGCTCTGCCAATTCCCTGTCGTATCAAAAGCGTGTGAATAGGAATAGCGTGACGATTTTGTTGATTTGACCCGGAACTGATAAAGGCTCCCGCTCCCTTTCACCTTGATCCTAAATCCAGAAAAATTAGAACAGTCAAGAGGTTGCATCCTGTGTACCACCGAAGAGAACCCGCCGTTGTTCTCAAGGCTAACGTTACCGCTGAAAACACCAAGGCCAAACTCATCAATTTTGAAATTGCCCTTAGAAACCCCTCCCATTACCACATCGTCAACAATTTGCCAAGATGATGGTGGCGTTTCTTTGCTAAAGTCAAAAAGCATCGTGGTTCTCATAATATAAAAGATTAGCAGTATATAAGTAATGTTTTTCATAGCCTTGTGAAGCTACTCAATTGAAGCGAAGCAGTCTGTTAGGACATTCAAAAAGTTTCTAACCGGTGCGGGAATTACAGCATTTGAACAAAAAAAAGCGACCAACAGAATTTTGTTGATCGCTTTGTTATCAATTAGGGAAACCTATATCAGTGACATTTTATTGGGTCCAGGTCCATACATTGGAAGAACCAGAGCTCAGATTTCCTGTCTTGGTGTCCATCACGCGGCCGTTCCTAATTACACGCAAGGTAAATTGAGAAGCGGCGTCCCCCCCGCCACACGATTCAAAGTGCTCCACCCAAAACTGGTACTCGCCTGAAGGTGCGGTACCGTTTTCCCAATAAATATTCTCATTGGGACCCTGAGGGCAGCTGATGCATTCGCAGTCCACATCAAGTTCCCCTTTATCAGCTGTAGGATTATTAAAATAGATCACTTCTCCCGATGGTGTGCGTACGTAAAGGTCAAGGTCCACATTTTCAGAATTGGTGAATTGCAGATTAAATCTGGGATTTCCATCCTGGCCCACAAGGACTTCTTCGGGATCTTCTGCCAAGGCATCATCGTTTCCAGAACAAGAGATCGTCAATACGGCCAATAGCAGGTAATACAGATAATTTGTTTTCATAAGTGTTGGATTGTTGGTTAATGAATTAAAATTTTTAAGTTGGGCATAAAGCTATATGTCACTAGAAATCAATACCATACCCAACAGAGGGTATTTTTTGTGAGGTATTGATTTTTAAATATTTAGTGGTCGTTCATGGTATTGAAGCGATGTAGTAGGTGGTATTTTGACCAAAAAAGAAATCGATCTACGCCCTGTCAATTCGTTTGTATTTTGACTCGGACAGAAATATTCGCTATAGGTACAACCTGAAAGTCGTTTAGGAATAATGACAAACACCGCAACACGATTATCCAATTTTCAGCGGCAGAATTTTACTCCCAAGTAAATTTTTTGTTTTCAAATTGTGTTGAAACAACAACACTTTAACGTCTATCGATCCTAAAGATATGCTGGAAGACAGATAATAAATGTCATCGTGAGCGAGATATTCAAGTCAACTTAAGCTGTCAAGCTGTCTAATAAAGAATTAGCTTTAATAGCTGTTTATACAAAATGTAGGGCAGTCTGTCTAAATCTAGATGTCCAGCTGAAAATTGCCGTTCAGTTAAAATTAAAAATAGCTGTTATAAAAACCAGGGAATGGCCGCCACTGTACTACCATTTTACATTACATAATAAGGTCAATTGATCTAAACAAAATGAATTCTTAAAATGGTCGAAATTATTAACTAAAATTCACAACTTAATTTCGTCAGTCTCTCTAAGATTCCACCCCAAAAAAGGATTTGCAAGTTTATAGTTAATGCTAAAAGTTGTGGATGGATAATTTAATAGCGTAAACTTAAATTAGGCTTTAAATATTGATAATCAATATATTACGATTATTTCGAAATTTTCTGAGCAGATGAATTTTCTAATAAATTCTAAAAATTTTGATTTATCTGATGAGCTCTTTTGGTCAAAATCGCCATTCCAAATTATATAAAATTGAAACGGTAATATTTTGATAATTAACAAATTTCGACATGTGATCCCATCTACTTTTGAACCCTTAAGATTAAAATACAACTCAACGAAAAAATAAGAAAAACATGAAAAGTATATACACAATATGCACTTTTATTTTTGCTGTGACCACTCTACAGGCGCAGATGAAAGACATAACAATCACCTTACAGCCAACAGCCAGTTATAACTGGTTTGATGACAACGCTGCCATAGAAGACGGCGTTCTGTATGGTGGCCGACTTGGCTTTGGTTTTGGCGAAGCCATAGAATTGAGGGCACTTTATGAAAGATCTGCTGACCTGAACAATACTGTCGACAACTTTGATTTTCTCTCTGATGATTTTGTCAATGACTTTGACAACCGGACTGTTGATATAGAGCGGTTTGGTGGTGAATTTAAAGCGAATATCCCTACCCGCGGAACTTTTGTTCCCTACTTTACATTAGGGGCTGGCGTTCAAAATCTTGAGTTTAACATAGCTTCGATGGATGAACCATCAAGCTTGCAGAAGCTAGAGCAAATCTACGGGAGTTTAGGTCTGGGTACTCAGATCAAGTTGGGCACCAGACTCTTTCTTAATTTAGAGGCCAAGAATACGGTTTTTAACTTAAATCCTGCATCTGTTCTATTTCAGGAAGGTCAGGATCAATCAGAATTTGAGGGTTTTATAAATAACAACGACAACAGTCGTATGTACAATTGGTCAGTTTTGGCTGGTTTGCAATTGTATTTAGGCGGTCGCAATCCTGAGGAATATAGCGATCTTGATAGGGCCTATTACAACAAATTCTCCGGGGGCCTCGGCGGCTTTAAATTGATTGTTGAGCCTGGTGGTGCTTTTGTTAATTTTGATAATGAAAGCAATCTGGCCGATTCTTACTTCATTGGTGGGAAGGTAGGTTTTGATTTCAATCAATATGTGGGGCTTAGGGCATTTTATTATCAAGCTACCAAAAATGAAGAAATAAGTACAGACTGGGATGACTTGGCCATGTACGGTGCCGATTTTATCGCCAAGCTGAATGTCTCCCGTGGTTTGGTACCCTACCTCAGTGTGGGCGGTGGTTATTTGAACCCTTACAGCAACAGCTATATTGGCAAGGATGGTTTAACCGGGGCGCCTTCCGGATATTTTGCAAAAGGTGGTTTGGGTCTTAATGTACCTCTCGGCCGTAACCTTGAAGTTTATGGTGACGCCAATTTGATGTTTACCTCAGAACGGGAATCCAATGATCTTGAGAATACCATATCTCCAGAAGAGCTAAAGGAACATACACTGTATTCCGTAGGTCTTCGTTTTCAATTGGGCAAAAAAGCCAATAATACAGACAGAATAGTACAAGACCGTATAGATCGGCGTGTTGAGGACCGTGTGCAAATGTACCAGGAGCGTATCGACGAGCTGGAATCAGAACTTTCTCAGGCTTATGAAGAAAACGATACTCAAAAAGCTGTCGAAATTATAGAGGAGAAGAAGGAATTGGAGAAAATGAAAGTCGCTGAGCAAGAACAAGCGATTGCCCAGGTAAGACAAGAACCAATAATTAGACAAACTGCCCCAGAAAAACAACCTGTCTCAAAAGAACAACGCGCTTTAGAAATGCAGACTGCACCAGAGCGGGAAGTAGAGAAATCTCAAGTTAGAATGACTCCCAAAGAACTTGAAGAACTTATCGAGAAAGTGATTCAGGGTGTTGATGAAGAAGCTCGTAAACCACAAACAGCTGACGATCGCATCGATCGATTGGAGCGTTTATTGTTAGAACTCAATACGGGTAGCTACAAAAATCAGAATCTTACCCCGGCACGTCAGGAGGATGCCTCCCAGAGAATCCTTGATATGCTAAAAGATCTTGACCGTAAAATTGACAGGAATTCCGATAAGATAAACAATATGGGAAGCAACCTGCAGAACCAGGGTCAAAATCAGGACAAGACAGTAGTGGTTACAACAGGACAACAAAACCCCTCTGTAACCGGTGTACCCGTACAACGGCCTGCTGAGACTACTGTGACTACCAATGAAGATGGAGATACCGTCATTCAGTCTGATAACTCCAATCAAGGTGTAGCCACTGGTTGGGTAGTTAATGAGGGTCTATCTGTTTTTACGGGTGTAGCCATCGCAGATGAATTCTCAATGGTAATAGGAGTGAAGGGCAATTATGCCTTTACCAACTCGCCGTTCAAGTTTGTGCCTGATGTTTATTTGGCACCCGGAGAAACCACAGGATTTGGCTTAAACGCAAATGTCATTCTTCCCTTCGACTATAATGCAGGGGTAATTATGAATCCATATGCCGGTCTGGGTCTGGGTTATAATAATGCCGCAGGAGAAAGTACATTTAGCCCTAACTTGATTTTGGGTACTTCCTTCAATCTGCTGGGCGGAAAATTGTTTGCAGACTATACGGCGCACAACTTCATCGATATCCATAGGATTTCAGTGGGGTACAAATTAAACTTCTAATGAAAATGTTACGACTAAAAATTAATAATGTACTTAGCTTTTCTGTGATTGGTCTGGCAGTTCTCCTCTCAGGAAATCTTTTCGCGCAAAGCGAAAAACCTACAGAAGAGAGTACCATAGTGATGACAAAGGCGGAATTGAGTTCATTCTTAAATTCCGTTGCGGAAGCAAGGCGGGCACAGATTAAGGCGAGGGAGGATAAGCAACAAAAAGGGGAACTTAACGAGCTACGGTTAAAATATCAAGAGCGTCCCAGCACGCAGCCTAGCTACCAGTATCAGGACAATTCCTCAAATCAGCAGATTTTGGCAGAACTGCGCTATCTCAACGAGAGAATTAATAATTTAAGTGCAAATGCCAACAGGCCCACAACAAATCCAAGTAGGGACAATACAACTATTGTGGTGCCGGGCAGTGCTGCCGTGCCCTATTACTACAATCAGCCGAATCCAGTTCAGGGCAGTACCACGACGACGGTAATTCCATCCAATACGGCCAGTAATGAAAGGATAAAGCAATTGGAAGCACGGATAGACTTGCTTAGAAATGCAAAACCAAAAATTGACAGCATTCCCAGGGATAATTCCTTAAACGATAGTCTCAATACTATGAAGGGAAGTCTTAGTGCCGTAAGAAGGCAAATGGACAGTTTGGAAGCCAAAATGATTGCGGCCAACAAATTAACTGTAAAGGAAAATGATGACGAAGGCGAAGGCGAAAAAACATATTTTAAACAAGAGGTTTTCTTCGGAAACAATTCTGAAACACTGGAGGCCGAATACTACACCCGGATCAAGGAACTGACGCAGATTTTGATACAATATCCCGAAGCTAAGATTTTGCTTGAAGGGTGGGCAAGCCCTACTGGTAAGCTCAGTTATAATAAGGAACTGTCGATGCGCAGGGCAGAAGCAG
>JBATUQ010000059.1:0-7253 GCA_049671285.1 Leeuwenhoekiella sp.
CAACACCCCCTGCCGCCGCACGCATACCCCATCAGCTCGTTGAACGGCACACCTCGCGTTAGGGATTGAAGAGGAAATCCTCCCCGGCCTGCCCCGGCGGCCGGGGAGATTGAAACGGAAAGCCCGGTCACGGCGCCACAACCTCCAAGCCAAAAATCCTTAAGACAAAAGCATCCCGCCACCCACAATCACAATAAGCAATGATGAACAAGCCGGGGAACGCCCAATAAATAATTTATAAAAGCTCAACTCAGGGTAAACCTACCAATTGAAACCGTCTTGATTGCCTATAATTAAAGAAAGAAATTCCACACCAGACCAAACCTAAATGCAAAATCACGGTAAGGATGCCCAGGAGCACTGAAATAATCGTTGTCTGACACGAAAGCATTAATATGCTCTGCGATAAAGAATACACGAGTCTGTTGAATTTTCATATTGAAGAAAATATCGACCAAGGGAAAAGCTCCCAAATTTTCATCATTCTGTACGTAAAACTCAGCCAGCACTGGATCGTAAGCATCCATATTGTACTCTGTGAAGTATTTAAAATTAATACCCGTTTGTACAAATAGGGCATCATCAAACCACCTGTCTGTATAATAAAGTGTGTTTCTTGTGACGAGCTTTGGAATATTGAAAAAACTGATATCCTCTGCAACTTGCTGATAGGTGACCTGATTGTTCAACGCAAATTTTCCCAACCTCAATTCTTTCTGAACTGTAACATCCAGTAAGCTGAAGCCCTCTGATGCTTGCTGGGGGCGCACGGCACTAAGAAGGGTATCCCGTTCAAAATAAGCGAAATTTGTGATGTTGGATAGTCCCACCTTAACATTGGCGTACTTGGGTGAACGTATATTGATGGAAAGCGCAGCGGTCTTTACATTGTCAAAATTATCTGCGTTGTACCAGTTATAATTGAGATAATTGCTCTGGTAAAGCAATTTGTTGAAATGTGCTTCCCGGGAATTTAAGTGAATTGCCGCTTCAATCTCTCCATATTCTGGGTGTTCATAGGATGCCAGGCCTTGCAGGTCATACCCATCAAAGTCGCCGGCAACAATAGTCTTGGCCTTACCCTGAATAGCAAACCCGTAAATTTCCTTCCGATAATTGGCTCCTATATTAGAAAGGTTCCCTTGTAGTCGGTTGGGTATACGCTCGTCCTGGTCATTTATTAGAACACTGTTGTACCCATAGTCATAAAAGTTATGATCTATATGAAAAGTCAATTGACCAAGTAGGCTATTCACGTAGTTTGCAGACACCCTATTTGATAGTTCCTCTAAATCGGTACGGTCGTTTATGGTGTTTGCTGCAAAGGATGGCCCGAACAGGTCCTTAGGTGAACTCTGGGTAAAGGTGTAGAATTTGTCGCGATAGATCAATCGATGACCAAAAGAAAGATGATTATCCAGTGAATCTGCGGGATTTGTTATTTCGTAGCGATGATCCAGATAAATTCGCTGACCATCCAATGTGTTCTCTGCATCCTCAAAATTCAGCTCCAGACGGGAACGGTCATTAAAATTATCATCACCGCTCTTGAAATCAGCTATACCATCTTCGGTGAGCCCTCCATTTTCCTGACTCGTTAGGCCTTGAGCTACGTAATGAAACCTTAGGGCATACTTGTCATTGGGGCTTTGATAGCTTGAGGTAAACCTGAAATTCCCGGTGCTTGTCCTCACGTTTTTATATTTGCCCAGACTGCGCATCCCTTTATAGGCAATTGAAAAATTGAATTTCCGCGAGAGGTTCATCGTAAAAAATGCATCCAGGGTCTGCCCCTGCTCAAAAACACTTTTATAATACAGCTCCGTGAGGGGTGTGGGGACTTCGTAATACTTGATATCAGTTTCCTCCAAGTAATTGAAATGCTTCGCCCTGGCTCCAAATAGTGGTGCAATATTGTCATAATGCTCATCCTTGACCAGCGTATTATAGGTCTGGCCAGTGTTTGCAAATGGTAACAGTTTATAGGTATCCCTTCTAAGGTAGTTGTATTTGTAGAACTTCTGGATTGTGAGAGAGGTGTCGACTATGGTGGTGTCAAGATCAGAACTTATTATCTTATATAGAGAAAGATTTGGCAGGTCTTTTACGGAACTCTTACTATCGGGTAAATTGTTAATCTCAGAACCGGACATTGCATTCTTTTTGATATTGTCATCGTAATTGCTGGTCGATCTTTCAATCTGTGAAAATGAAGATATGTATATAAAGAATAATACAATTGTGGTATGAAAGTTGCCATTTCTGACCATAACATAATTTCTTTAATTAATTTTGGAAAAAAATAAATAACTATGATTAATAAATTTGCAATCTTAATTTCATTAGTAATTGTTGGTATTACGCCTAAAGCGACAGCACAAACTGTGAATATCGACGTTCCTAGCAACTATATTAACTCTTCCGTTTTGGGAAGAGATGAATTGCCGGCAAACGTTCAAGGTTCTCCATATTTAAATGAACAATTTCTTCCTGCCACAATTGTCTTAAAAGGCAAAGAGCTAAAGAAGCCACTTCGACTTAATGTGTATAAAGGTGTATTTGAATTCAAGGATCGAAATGGAAACATAATGAACCTTAATGCGGACCCTGACATTCAGGTAAAAATGAAATCGTCATTGTTTCAAGTTAAAAATTTACCGTTTAATGATACCGAAAAAAAATGTTTTGTAGAAACATTGGTTGACGGTAAATTTAGTTTTTATAAGTTATACGGGGCTTCTTTTTCTAAAGGAGTAGTAGCAGAAGATACTTATAGTGTTAGTACCCCACCAAGGTTTAAGACATTTATCGAATATTTTATAGTACAAGATGCCAACTTTAAATCTGCTTCAAATGTTCGACTCAAGAAAAAAGATATACTAAGGTACGTCGACGACCCAGCATTAAAAAAATATGCAAAAGAAAATAACATCAGGTTTAAAAGCGAAGAGGAAGTCGTAGAAGCATTAAATTATTTAAATGACACGATGTTTTAAAAACAACTAAATGGTTGAAATATAGCCTATAGGTACTAGTCCATTAATTTTATTGTTTGATAATCACACTCATCTCATTATATCATTCAAGATTAATGTTGTATCAATTTTCTACGCAAATCGTATTTACCAACGATATGGTGAACAAACAACCCTATTTAATAATTGCGAGAATATTAGGGATTATACACAATTCATTGCCGTATTTCGATTAACAGATACACTTAAAGCCCACTATTAGTTGTATTTAAGCCTAATACAGAATTGAAATAGTCCTGGTATAAATCTTAAATTTGGAATTCTAATTTTTAAATTTAACCGTATTCTGTATGTTCTGAATCGTTGTTTTATAATAAGGTTTCCAGAAACTTTTTAATTAGTATTGTATTATGAAAAAACTTATAGCTTTAATATTTCTCTTAACGTTTTGCTTTTCACAAGCACAAAATTACAATTCGTTAATTGACAGCTATCTCAATAGTAACAAGGGACGTATTGAAACTAAACTCATTGATTATCATGTTATGGATCAGAGTAGTTCTGATGATAATGGGATCACACATGTGTATCTACAGCAGTTACAGGACAATCTTCCCATAATTAACGTCAACACTATATTGACGATAAAAGATAATAAGATCATATACGGCTCCAATAATTTTTTGAATACTTCTGAAAGTAGCATCTCAAAAGAAATCGCCATAAGCCCAGAAAAAGCTTTGCGTTTAGCTTCGGAAAAATTGGGATTAAGGAGACCGTCAGAAATTAAAATATTGAATGCATTTTCAGACACTCGGTTCTTAATAAGTTCGACAAACATTTCGTCATCTGATATTCCTATGAACTTAGCTTATTATAAGACCAAAACCAACGAGCTACGTATGGTCTGGAATTTCAGTATTGAAACCTTGGATAAAAAGCACTGGTGGAGTATTTGCTTGGATGCAGAATCTGGGGATATTCAATTTATTAACGATTGGATGCTCTCTTGCACGCTCCCCAACCACAGGGATCATACTCACGGAGTTATCTCAAAACAATTATCAGATAAGTCCAGATTAGCTGAAAGAAATCGAACCTTTGCTTTCAATGATGCAAGTTACAGAGTATACCCCTTACCACTAATGAGCCCCAATGAAGGAGGCAGAGAACTTTTGACTAGTCCCCACAATGAGGTGGCGTCACCTTTTGGATGGCATGATACAAATGGTCAAGAGGGGGCAGATACCAATCTAAGTATGGGAAATAATGTGACCGCATTGGACAACAGGCAAGGGGGAGACAATGGAGATTTAGCCAACGGCAAATCTGCACGTGAGTTCGATTTTAAAATTGATTTTGAAAATATTCCTGAAAGCAGCGTGGATGCCGCTATAACCAATATTTTCTATGTTGTAAATACAACACACGATATACTAGCTCTTAACGGCTTCAATGAGGAGTCCGGAAATTTTCAAAAGTTTAATTATACAAGAAAAGGACTGGGCGGAGACGAGGTAAATGCGTTTGTTCAAGATGGGAGCGGATTTGACAATGCGACTTTTGGAACCCTGCCTGAAGGGTCATCGCCAACAATGCGAATGTTCCTATGGACAGCAACTGGTGGGCCAGGTGATGTTCTTAAAATACAATCCGGATCTTTACAGGGCGATTATCAAGGCATTCCCAGTGCCATAGGTAAAGTTTTGACATCCAGACCAGTTGAAGGTAATCTCGTATTAGTCAAGGATAATAATAGCTCAGTATCGTCGAATGATGAAAATGATGGTTGTGATACTTTTTTAAATAGTTCTGACCTGTCTAAAAACATAGCCGTAATGACGATTGGGCAGTGTGACGTAGAAGAAAAGATTCTCAAAGCCCAACGGGCCGGCGCCCGAGGTGCTGTAATCATCAACAATAGTGATAATTTAAGAACCCTCACTGGCATTAACAGCAGCATTACGATTCCATCGGTCTTAATAAAAAGATCGGATGGTATTAAGATAATAGAAGGCTTAAGCGCAGCTCAGAACCCAACTGCCCAGGTTGCAAATAACGGACCCTTTCAAAGGGATGGGGCATTTGACAATGGGATAATCATCCACGAATATGCACATGGCATCAGCAACAGGCTTACCGGAGGTCCTTCTAATGTAAATTGCTTACGAGTATGTACTGAACGCAATAGCGAGGGAGTATGTATTGCGGAAACCGCGACTGAACAAATGGGTGAAGGTTGGTCTGACTACTATGCAGTTCTACTTACTTTAAAAGAATCTGATTTAAACGATAACGGTAAAACTATAGGTAATTTTGTACGGGGACAGGATTCATCGGGCGGAGGATTGAGACCAGCACCCTATTCCAGATCTTTTGCAATTAATGACTATACCTATAAGGATACTAACGATCCCTCGCTGAGTTTTCCGCACGGTGTCGGGTTTGTCTGGGCATCAATGCTATGGGACATGACGCTAGATTTGATAGATGTTTATGGTTTTGATCCCAACGTCTATACGGGTACTGGTGGGAATAATATAGCTTTAAAATTAGTAACTGAAGGTTTAAAAATTCAACCTTGCCAGCCAGGATTTGTTGATGGTCGAGATGCCATACTAGCAGCAGATCTCGCATTATTTGGTGGCAAAAATCAATGTATCATATACAAAGCCTTTGCCCGCCGTGGACTTGGACTTGGTGCCTCTCAAGGTGAGGCGACAAGCAGATCCGATCAAATGGAAGCTTTTAATGTTCCAGATGAATTTAAAGGAGGAAATTGCAATCTAAGCATTTCAACACCGAATCCATTGTCATTTTTCAAAGTTTTTCCAAATCCAACAAAAGGAAAAATTGAAATAATCATCAGCTCTCCTCTGTCATCTGGACAACTAAAGGTTCATGATGTCCACGGCAGGCAGATCAAACATCTAAGTTTAAGTAATTCTTCGACAATTGACCTTGATCTGGGCAGTTTTAGCTCGGGTATTTACTTTGTAAGCATATCTTCAGAACAGATGGATCAGCCCTCTACAGTTAAAGTGATTTTAAACTAGGCCAATTTATATCCTTTACGTTATTTATAACCTTTGGCTACTGTCTTAATGAAATACGATTTACCTGCAACAGTATGTTTATGAAATAGATTCCAGCAATTGCACCATTCTGAGCAACTAAATATTTATAAAACTGGGAGATGTTTTATTTATTTTTGAGGCGTATAAACGTACATTATATTTTACTTATAATAACAGCAGATTTAACCTTCATTAGTTACAGAATTTTTCTTCAATTACTTCCCTATAGTTTGCAAGAGTTGCCAATTCCATTAGACTTTGATAGTTGTTACTTTAAGATTTGCTTATTTACAAGAACTCCTTACCAATCCTACTCTACGCCGTTCTCGAAATCATCCCCTTTTCTTGACATGTTGTTCCCACCAAATAAGAATTATTTCTTAATATTCAAACGCTTATCACAATTTGACAATTATTGATATAGTCTGTTGTCGACTTGAGTTGAATGGACTAATGATGAGAGCCACTTAGCCAATGATTACCGTTCATTTATATTATGTGGCTTTTAATAACTCCAGACAATAAGGTGTTTTTAGTTCGGCCGCATACAATACAATCTTGACCAACTCTTATCGATATTTTGAAATTAAAAGCATTTGACACTAGATTATCCCTCACCAAACGCTTAAGCCGGGATCTGGAGTATAGATCAATTTAATTGGTCAGATCATAAATCGCGCTTACTAGTCATTCTAGCGTTTCATTGATCAGCAACAAACTCAATTCGAAAAGTTCATTGCTCACTCGGATATCGTGGAGTAAGCTACTTGTTCCTTCTTGTATCCATTATAGAGCATTAAATCTATTCATTAAGAGCTCTAATAAGCAGTATACATTTTCAATATTATATCAGAAAATATAATTTCAGTGAGAACCTAAGATAGTGAAATTTTATCGGCAGTTAACTCATTTGGTCTATACTCCAATGATTATAATTAAAACAGTCCTGACTAACCTTATTTAATTTTATAAGTCGATTACGAACAGAAAAGTTGTGTCCTGATGGTTTTACATATAATATTATTGCATATCCGTAAAGATTCCATTTATATGGAATAACGCCTATATTTGATCAACTCAAATAACAAGATCTATGGATTTGTTCTCATTTGCGGTTCATTTTACTGACGAGAAATCGTGTAGGCTGCACTTTAAGGAACAGCGGGACAAGCAGGGCATTACCTGTAACAGGTGTGGCGGC
>JBATUQ010000060.1:0-13167 GCA_049671285.1 Leeuwenhoekiella sp.
GCATTATGGCATTTTGTGGTAAGATCATAAAACCCCTCCGCCTGCGGCACCTCCCCTTGGGAAGGGGAGGAACTTTTGCGGCCGATTTTCTCGGTATACTGCGGAACTGAGGTTCCTTGTAACTCTAAAACCTACATTCCAAGAATAGTAGGTGCTCGAGTGTCGAAATTGATAAATTTCGGCGAACCGAGAGCACTTGTAGACTGTGGAGATGTGTTTAATATTACTCGAAAACCTGACCCGTTTTAAGCTTTTAATTGCATTATGGGATTTTGTGGTAAGATCATAAAACCCCTCCGCCTGCGGCACCTCCCCTTGGGAAGGGGTGGAACTTTTGGGGACTGTTTTTTTTTGTCACAGAATAGCAGACTTTGGCTTATGATAACTGTTAAATCAACAACTCAAGATTGCGTGAGGGATTGCAGCGGCATCCTTTTTTACTCAAACGGTAATATAATTCTTAACCACAAATGCCGTTGGTAAAAAAGATACAGCGAAAAGCCCGACCCGCAGGGGCACGCCCAAACGGTCTAACAGGTATAAGGAGCTATTCGTGTGAAACCCTCCGCCTGCGGCACCTCCCCTTGGGAAGGGGAGGAACTTTTTTAGTTGGCTTTCTCGGTATACTGCGGAACTAAAGTTCCTTGTTACTCGAAAACCTAAGTTCGAATTATAGTAGGTGTCCGAGTGTCAAAAATTTATAATTTTTGACTTACCGAGGATACCGACCGGAAAAATTCAACTCCTTCTTTAAAAACTTAGCAGTAAAACTTTTTCTCGATTTAGCGACTTCTTCTGGGGTGCCCTGGGCGACTACGGTACCACCGGCTTGACCGCCTTCAGGGCCAATGTCGATGATGTGGTCGGCGAGTTTGATGACGTCCATATTGTGCTCGATGATCAGGACCGTGTTGCCCTTGTTGACCAAACGATCGAGTACCAGCATCAATACACGTACATCTTCAAAATGCAAGCCTGTGGTGGGCTCGTCGAGGATGTAAAAAGTATTGCCCGTGTCGCGTTTGCTGAGTTCTGTGGCGAGTTTGATACGCTGAGCTTCCCCACCAGAAAGTGTAGTGCTTTGCTGTCCTAAGGAAATGTAACCCAACCCAACTTCCTGAATCGTTTTAACCTTTCGGTAGATTTTTGGGATGTGTTCAAAGAAGGGGACGGCTTCGTTTATGGTCATTTCGAGTACGTCTGCGATGCTTTTGCCTTTGTAACGAATTTCCAAGGTTTCGCGGTTAAAGCGCTTGCCCTGACAGGTTTCACATTCCACGTAAACGTCTGGGAGGAAGTTCATCTCGATGACGCGCAGTCCGCCGCCTTTGCAGGTTTCGCAGCGGCCGCCGGCAACATTAAAACTGAAGCGTCCCGGTTTGTAGCCACGTATTAAACTCTCGGGAATTTTGGCGAAAAGACTTCTTATCTCCCCAAAAACACCCGTATACGTTGCAGGGTTGGAACGCGGTGTACGGCCAATGGGCGACTGGTTGATGTCAATGACCTTATCGCACTCGTCCAAGCCTTTTATGGAAGTGTAGGGCTTCGGTTCTTTGACGCCGTTGAAATAATGGGCGTTCATAATGGGGTAGAGTGTCTCGTTGATCAACGTGGACTTACCACTTCCAGAAACTCCGGTGACGACTATCATCTTACCCAAAGGCAACGTGATATTCACCTTTTTAAGGTTGTTACCGGTGGCTCCTTTAAGCGTTATTTTCTTTCCGTTGCCTTTGCGGCGTTCCTCGGGTACCGCGATCTCCTTTTCGCCATTTAAATATTGGGCGGTCAGCGTATGGTGCTTAAGCAGCTCTTTTGGGGTGCCTTCGCTAATGATTTCACCACCATGTTTTCCGGCGAGTGGGCCGATGTCGATGACATAATCGGCGCGTTCTATCATATCCTTATCGTGCTCGACCACGATGACCGAGTTGCCGATGTCACGCAGGGATTCCAGCGAATTGATGAGCTTCTCATTATCCCTTTGGTGCAAGCCAATACTGGGTTCGTCGAGAATATATAGCACGCCCACCAGTTGGGAGCCTATCTGGGTCGCCAGCCGAATACGCTGTGCTTCCCCACCAGAAAGGGATTTACTGCTTCGGTTTAAGGAAAGGTAGGTCAGGCCTACATCTACTAAAAACTGTATTCGGGTGTTGATTTCCTTTAGGATTTCACCGGCGATCGCCATTTGCTTTTCCGAAAGGCTTTCTGGGATGTTTCTGAACCATTCCGCCAGGTGGGAGATGTCCATATTGGCAAGGTCTGCAATACTCTTTTCGCCCACGCGGAAATAGAGCGACTCCTTCCGCAGGCGGGTGCCTTCGCATTCCGGGCAATCCACTTTAACCATATACCCTTTTGCCCATCTTTTCAGCGAAGCCGAATCGTTTTTGTTATAGGTGCTTTCAATAAAAGTGGCCACGCCTTCAAAGTCGATCTTGTAATCGCGCTTTACCCCAAGCGTTTTGGAGTTTACCGTAAACTTTTCGTTTCCGCCATAAAGGATCATTTGCATCGCCTCTTTGGGAATGCTGCTGATGGGATCGGTCAGCTTAAAATCAAAGCGCTGGGCGATAATTTCCAATTGCTTAAAAATCCAGTTGCCTTTTTGGTTTCCGTGAGGGGCAAGACCACCGGCCTTAATGGATTTCGACGGATCTGGAACAATCAGATCCTCATTGACCACGCGTAAGGTTCCGATGCCGTTGCATTTGGGACAAGCTCCTTTGGGCGAATTGAACGAAAAATTATTGGGTTCGGGATTGGGGTAGGAGATGCCACTGGTGGGGCACATCAGGGTACGGCTGAAATACCGGGCTTCCTGGGTTTCCTGCTCCACCACCATCAGCACGTCTTCGCCCTGATACATCGCGGTGTTTATTGTTTCAAGAATACGTTTGTCAAGATCCCCATTGGGCAGCACCTGCAGGCGGTCTATGACCACCTCGATGTCGTGCACTTTGTAGCGGTCTACCTTCATCCCTTTCTCGATGTCACGTATTTCCCCATCCACACGCACTTTTACAAATCCCTGTTTGGCGATCTGCTCAAAGAGTTCGCGGTAGTGGCCTTTACGGCTTCGTATAAGCGGTGCGAGGATGTTGATGCGCTTGCCGTCGTATTCCTCGATGATGAGGTCCTTGATCTGCTCGTCGCTGTAGGAGACCATTTTCTCACCCGTTTTGTAACTGTAGGCATCGCTGGCGCGGGCGTACAGCAGGCGGAGGAAGTCGTAAATCTCTGTGATGGTGCCCACGGTAGAACGCGGACTCTTTGAAGTGGTCTTTTGCTCTATGGCGATAACGGGGGAGAGGCCCTCGATCTTATCGACATCGGGACGCTCCAGACTGCCCAGAAACTGCCGGGCATAAGCCGAAAAGGTCTCGATATAGCGGCGCTGGCCCTCGGCATAAATCGTGTCAAAAGCCAGGGAGCTCTTCCCACTGCCCGAAAGGCCGGTGATGACCACCAGTTTCTCACGGGGTATGCTAACGTCTATGTCCTTAAGGTTGTGCGAGCGCGCACCGTAAACTTCAATGAATTCCTGTGTTTCTGCCATTTTCTTTTTCAAGGCTGCAAAGATAATTGAATTGGTGGGAAGTAGATAGCGGGACGGCTTGCTTAACGGGGATTTAGGAAGGTTGGGATTGAAAGTTTAAGTTGACCATTTAAAGATTCTTGGTTGCAGGTGTGTTGGTTCTCTCGATGCACTGTTTATACCGTATCTATGGATGAGTTGGGGGAGATGCCGGTTGCTAGCTACTTCAAAAACTAATTGTAGGAAAGCAGTTTGGTAGTAGTTTGGTTCGTCCAATATTCAGAAAAACGTCTTTTTTTTAAGTAGTTTACAAAATTAAATTTAACGTCCCCGGACTCATTTTCGAACAAGACTTGAACGAGAGACGAACAGAACCCTTGTTTGTTAAGATGGTGGATTAACCTTTTATATTGGCAGGAGGGTTGCCTTGATGGATAACACATAAGTTATAAATAGTACTCTTATTTCTGGTATTTTGGGGATAATAGTAATTTTATAGTGTTGTAATAGAGAGATATGAGTAAGTTTACTGTAATATATATGTTACCTTACATTAAAAACAATCAAAATAGTAATAAAATGAAAAGACAACATCACGGAACAAAAAGATACTTCATCGAAGGTGAAGGATTTGTTGGAGAACCAACGCTTAAAAAGATTGATTTCAACTTCAAAAGAGCATCTAACGAAAGTTTCACAGAAATTGAACAAGATAATGATACAAGTAGAGCATTCCGATTTACAAGAATGTTAAACTTACCACAATTCAATCCATCAAGGGAGTCTTTGCAAGAACTAGGTTTAATTATGGAAGAAAATCCTCTTCTAAAAGACCATCCTGATTTACCTGCTGGATTTACATATTTTGGACAGTTTTTAGACCACGATATTACAAGAGATGAAACAGAAGGACTACCTAATACAGTTTTAACACCAGAGGAGATAACTCAAGGTCGTTCACCTTCATTAGATTTAGATAGTGTTTATGGTCGTGGCCCGGTATTATCACCAGAATTATATGAATTTGATAAAATAAGACTTAAAATAGGTAAGACGACCAAATCTGATTTTCCACCTGGTGAAGCCTCAGAAACAGGTGTTAACGATAGCTATTTTAATGATTTGCCAAGAGATTCAAATAGAAATGCAATCATCGGTGATTCAAGGAATGATGAAAATTTAGCTGTAGCTCAAACTCATTTAGCATTCTTAAAATTTCACAATAAGATTGTTGATAAATTAGAAACAGAGCAAGGTCTTACAGGTAACATTCTATTCGAGAAAGCTAAACAAGAAGTAGTTAAGCACTATCAATGGATAGTTTTAAATGATTTTTTACCTTTAATCACTGACGATAACGTGTTGTCTGACGTTTTAAATAATGGTTCAAAATTTTTCATTGTAAACGATAATGAGATACCTGCAATGCCCATAGAGTTCTCAGTTGCTGCTTACAGGTTAGGTCATAGTATGATTAGAGATGATTACGAATGGAATAGAGTATTTCAAAGTGGTGGTCCAGGTCCTTTAGGAACATTGAGATTTTTATTCCAATTCACTGGTTTAAGCGGAAACTTGGATGGAGAACCAACTTTGCCTTCTAATTGGATAATTGATTGGACAAGATTTTTTGACTTTACAAATTTCGATGGAAACAATAATCACCCCAAATTCAATAACGCAAGATTAATTGACACTGCGCTAGCAAATCATTTGAAAAATGTACCTGGTTTTCCACCTGGACCTGATTCCTCGTTAAGTGTTATGAATTTAATACGTGGAAAAATTGTTGGACTTCCTACTGGTCAGGCAGTAGCTAATTTGTTCAATACTCAACCATTAACAAAAGAACAAATTGCTTCGGGACCTCACAAAGATGTAATACTTCAAAATGGTTTTGAGACACAAACACCTCTTTGGTATTATATATTAAAAGAATCTGAAGAATTGAATGACGGCGAAAATCTTGGGCCAGTAGGAAGTAGAATTTTAATTGAAACTTTTGTTGGACTAATTACGGGTAGCAAGCATTCAATAATAAAAGATAGTAATTGGAAACCATCATTATCTATTCGAAATGTTGAGGATTTTTCTATGAGTGACCTTCTGGCATTTGTGGATGATTTGAACCCAATTGGAGAAGTCCCAATAGCATAAAAAACGTATGGTAACAATGTATACAAAAAATAGGCGAAATAGTAGTGAAATCAAGGGTTTTGGCTCGTATCAAAGTTTGTGCTTAACCGAAAGTTACTTGCTTCTAAATCGCCTACTTTTCATATACTAACCGTTGGCAAAAATTTAAAAAATGACAGAAATTATACCCATAATCAAGTGGACCACGACAGAATTAATGAAATTACTTTCTGCAAAAATTGAAGATAAGAAAGACAGGTTTGAGAAAATTCAAGAGCCTTTAATGGAATCTATAACTGAAATTCATCTCGACTATCGAAATATGTTCGACAAAACTTTACAGTTACTTCCAAATCACGAGATAACAAATGGGGTTGAGAATATTTATACATACAAGTCTATTAAAAAAATTGGTAGTGTAGAAAATTTGGAAATTGACTATGGATTAATTAAGACAGAATTTAATAGTGAAATATATTTGAATAATATTAAAATAGTTAGGGAAATATTAAATCTTGACCGAAAACGAAATGATATTTTGAGGTTTAAAACCCGTGAGGAATCCAAACAAATTCTTGAATTATCTAAAGACGATTATGAAAAAAGATTTCTTTGGTCTGTAATTAATTACTTTTTTCAACATACCCAACCTTTTACTAGCAAAGAAAATGAAGACAAAATAATTGAGTCAACAATCAAAAATGGTTTTAACCACTCAATACCGACACCTAGCCTATTGGTATCTATTGATTTTGAAACATCAAATGCAAAGGAAATTAGAGATAGAATAAAGGATACATCATTAAAAATGAGTAGACATTTCGAACATCTAACTTCTAGATATTATGAATTGAAAAATAGAACCTATTAAAAAACTTTTGTCAACAAGGTATGTAAAACACAGCTATTACAAGCTTTCCGAAAGGTTCGGCGCATTTGCGAGGTCGCCAAATTTTTAAATTTGGCTTATTAAAAAGAAAAAGATAAACAGAAAATTTTAAAATTGGGATTTTACTTAATTGGAAAATAATCTCTAATTTACACGCTACAAGAAATATACAAAACAGATGTGCAACCTCTAAATGCAAATAAATTAAATGATCCCTTACTTGGAATATTACAAATCGATTGAACAAGATCTAACAGATTGCACTAGATATGTAGAATTTGATTCCAGAAATTTCGATACTTATTCAATTGAGTTTGCCAGAATAATAATGGCGAGTTCCTCAGAAATTGATATGGTCTTCAAACTAATTTGTAAATCGATAGACCCTGATTCAAATCCCCAAAACATATTACAGTATTACCCGATATTAACATCCAAATATCCTAGGTTTACAACTATAGAAATGGAAGTGCCAAAATTTAATATTTCATTTAAACCTTGGGAGAATTGGAATCAGGATAACAGTCCGGTATGGTGGAGAGGATACAATAAAATTAAACATGAACGAGATTTAAATTTTGAAAAAGCTAGTCTAATAAATACACTTAATTCTGTTGGAGCTTTGCTTTCTCTGCTGCTTTATTATGGCGTTGAGAAAATAGGAAATTATAGAGAATTTCAAGTAGATGCATTCAATGCTCCAATATTTATAACTTCAAAAGAAATGGAGGACGGAATACAAGGTGCAAGTATTTCAAAAACATATGATCTTCCAGATTTTGAATGAATATATACTTTTAAAAAATTGAATGGCATCACCTAACAACGGTAACCGTTGCACAAACCTATAATTCTTGGATAACCCGATTTTCAAAACCGCTATTTAGCGGTTTTCCAGTTTGAGACTGTCTAAAGCGTGAAGAAAACAAAACAGTTCTTTTTAACAGACTGCATTTGCGCGTCAGCAACACAAAATATCGCAAAAAATACTATCATGCCAACAGTGAACACCTACCTCTATTTTAATGAAAATTGTGAACAGGCGTTTGAATTTTATAAAGCTGTAATTAAGAAGAAGTTTAAATATCTTGGGCGCTATAAAGACATTCCCGAAGCAGCAAGAGCTAATTTTCCCAATTGCAAAGATGAGCATATTATGCACATTGCATTGCCGATTAGCAAAGAGACCCTTTTAATGGGCGCTGACCTTATTGATGCTACCCGGCAAGAAAAAAATGCTTCTAAATACTTCTCACTCTACGCCAGCACGGAAAGTAAAGAAGAAGCCGATAGATTGTTTCGTTCGCTTTCGGCAGGCGGGGAACTAAAAGTTGTTATTTCAGATTAATTTTGGGGTTCGTATTATGGGAATTGTCTGGATAAAAATGTAAATAGGCTTGACAGTCGTTTATACAATTGGCGCTGATAGTATTGTAGTTACCAGCAAACATAAAATAAATGTACCCCTAAAAGGGCTTTATTAAAATTTACTCCTACAATCGACATAAATTGTAAACCCTTTCCCAGAGTTGTACCTTTGATTAAACTTTAGAAAACAATACCATGACTTACGACGTTGCCGTGATCGGCTCTGGACCCGGTGGCTATGTGGCCGCCATACGATGTGCCCAATTGGGGATGAAAACCGCAATCATAGAAAAATATGCCACGATGGGCGGTACCTGCCTCAATGTGGGCTGTATCCCTTCAAAGGCGTTGCTTGACTCTTCGCATCACTACGAGGATGCCGTCAAGCATTTTGAGGAGCACGGTATTGAGATTCCTGGCGAAGTCAAGGTCAATCTGGAGAAAATGATGGCGCGCAAGTCTAGCGTGGTAGAGCAAACCACCAAGGGTATCGAGTTTTTGATGAGCAAGAACAAGATTGATACGTTTCAGGGCGTGGGCAGTTTTGAGGACGCCACGCATATAAAAATTGATTTGGCCGAAGGCGAAAGCAAAACCATCGAGGCTAAGCATACCATTATCGCCACGGGCAGTAAACCGGGCAGCCTTCCGTTTATCGACATTGATAAAGAACGCATTATTACCTCTACCGAAGCCTTAAAACTCACCGAAATCCCCAAACATATGATTGTCATCGGTGGTGGCGTGATCGGTTTGGAGCTGGGACAGGTGTACCGCAGGTTGGGCGCTGAAGTGACCGTTGTAGAATACCTCGACCGTATCATCCCAACGATGGATGCCGCGCAGAGCAAGGAGTTGATGAAGGTGATGAAAAAGCAAGGCGTGAAATTCAACCTGTCGCATGAAGTTACTGGTGTTAAACGAAATGGAGACGAAATCACCGTTACAGCTACCGATAAAAAAGATAAAGAAGTTGAATTTAAAGGGGATTATGTCCTCGTTTCCGTGGGACGGGTGCCCTATACTGACGGCCTCAACCTGGATGCTGCCGGAATCAAAACCGGTGAGCGCGGCAGGGTTTCCGTAAACGATCATTTACAGACTGAAGTTTCCAACATTTACGCCATTGGGGATGTGGTACGCGGCGCGATGTTGGCACACAAGGCCGAAGAAGAAGGTGTTTTTGTTGCAGAAACCATAGCCGGTCAAAAACCGCATATCGATTACAATCTCATACCCGGAGTAGTCTATACTTGGCCGGAAGTTGCCTCCGTCGGAAAAACCGAGGAAGAACTGAAAGAAGCCGGCACCGAATACAAAAGTGGACAGTTCCCCATGCGTGCTTTAGGCCGTTCCAGAGCCTCTGGCGACATCGATGGTTTCGTAAAAATCCTCGCCGACAAGAAAACCGATGAGGTACTTGGTGTACATATGGTAGGCGCCCGCGTGGCAGACCTGATAGCCGAAGCCGTCACCGCGATGGAATTCCGCGCCAGCGCAGAAGATATCGCTCGTATGTCGCATTCACACCCTACTTACGCCGAAGCCGTCAAAGAAGCCGCTCTTGCAGCAACTGAAGACAGGGCGTTGCACGTTTAGGTCAAAATGGTTCAATATGGGTAGACCTCACGGGTTCTAAACCTGTGAGGTCTTCTAGTTTCCTTTATATAAGGATTTTAATTTTGGCGCTTTGCCAAATTCTGGCATCATTCAATATTGATTTTTCAGCAAGTATATGAACCATTTCGCCATAAACACTGCCAAAACTCCCATCAGCGAAACCCATCTCAGACAACTGCAATCCGGTCACATCACCGATGATATTATTTGGGAGGGAAAAGGATTACTGTTTTCCGAACTTGAAGTTCAGCGCTATTTGGATGAAGAATACCGCCATGACGAGTTCGTCATCACCAGCGGTGGGGAAGACAAGCTACAGACCAAATCAAGCGGTGAACGCAAGAAAGCCCTGTTAGAATATCAGCTCAAACAAAACCCCGACCTTCTCATTTTGGATAATCCATTTGATATGTTGGATCAGGAAACTGTCAAGACATTTAGAGCAAAACTTCGGGAGTTGGCAGATACGGTAAACCTTGTCTTGATTTATCGGCAGCTCAGGGATTTATTAGGCTTTATTGACCATCTGCTAATCATCGATGACTCCGGTAAATTTAAAGTGACAAAGCGGTCAGAAAATGGAGTTCGGGTGGGGAGCAGAACTGTTGGAATTCCGCCTCTTCGAGAAATGTCAGAGCAATTAGGTACACTTCCGGAAGAGCTGATCGCTTTCAAAAAGGTTTCGGTCAAATATGGCGACAAACCGGTTCTCGATAGTATCGACTGGACGATCAAAAAGGGTGAATTTTGGTATTTGGTAGGACCCAATGGTTCCGGAAAGACGACGATGCTTTCGATGATTTTTGGTAACAATCCCAAAGGGTATGGCAAGGAACTGTATATTTTTGGCCGAAAAAAAGGAAGCGGTGAGAGCGTCTGGGAAATCAAAAAGAAAATAGGTTACTTTACCACCAACATCACTGAGCGTTTTACCGGTACGCACACGGTGCTTGATATGGTTATTTCGGGACTTCACGACAGCGTAGGCCTGTACCGAAAAGTGAAGGAAAGCGACCGCCAACTCGCGAAGCAATGGCTGCAGGTTATTGAACTTGAAGATAAAAGCAAACAACGATTCATCGATTTGCCCGAAGTGGAAAAACGACTCGTACTTATCGCAAGGGCGATGATTAAACAGCCACCATTGCTCATTCTCGATGAGCCCACCGCAGCTCTGGATGATCAGGGTGCTATGCTGGTGCTGGGCCTTATTCATGCCATTTCGCTCAAAACCGATTGTACCATTCTCTATGTTTCTCACCGTCTGGAAAAAGGTATAGAACCCGATTTTGTTTTTCAACTTCAAGCTGGCGAAAATGGTTCTACAGGTTTAGTCCATAAGGTTTCATCAAACGAATAACCGTATCCAGTATGGCTGGCAACCGAGAGTTTTGACGCTTGTAGTTGGTGCAATTTTGTAAATCTTCGGAGGTTTAGCGGAAATAATTTTTCTAGAAAAAATACAAACTGGATAATGTGGACTCAAATTTGAAAGCCAATTAGACAACTTAAACCTTCAGATTATGAAAAAGTATATAGCAATTCTCGGTTTGTTTGTGATCTTTGGCTGCGAAAACAATTCAACTCTAGCACCTTCCAAGTTCAAAACGATTATGATTAAATCGGTTGGGGAAGTTGAGGTATTGCCCGATATGGCGATGTTTCAAGTAGCCCTGAGCTGCCTGGATCGTTCGGTCAAGACATCAAAAGATTGTTTGGTCGAAAAATCAAATGAACTTACTGACAAGCTAAAATCCTTTGGCATTGCTGAAGAGGACATTTTGACTACTTCGGTCAATCTGAATAAAAGCTATACCTGGCGCAACGGCTCCAGCGTTTTTGAAGGGTATCGCAGTGAAACCACAATGTACGTCACGATCAAAAAGATCGACGATCTGGACGTCATCTATACCGAACTATTAGAAAACCGAAACCTTGAATTGGGCGGATTGAATTATGCACACTCTCAAATGGACAGCTTGCAGAACGAAGCTTATGTAAAAGCACTGGAGAAATCGTCCCTTTTGACCGATAAATTACTGACCGAACTTCCGGAAACCGAGAAAGAAATACTGAAAATCGGGAACGTGGAAATCACCTCTTCCTTGCCCGAAGCTGAAGACGCCAACAGGAACTATGAGATGGTGCAGGCAGAGGCAAAAGCGGTGAACAGTTCTGTCGCAATAAATAAGGGAACTGTTCGTGTTCAAGCTACTTTGTTTGTGGAATATCAGATACGTTGATCGTAATTGCTTCAAGTTTATATGGTCTCTATTACATCAGTCAATTGATCATATTTTAAACAGCTGTTAGATTGACTTGAGGATTCAATTAAATTTTAAACCGTTCTAGAAAACTTAAAACCGCGTCTTTATAACTGCGGCTGATGGGGATCGATTTGCTTCCTACCACAATCTCCTCATTGGAGTAGGAGTCAATGGATGAGGCTGCGACAATAAAAGAACGGTGGGTACGCAAGAAATGCTCTGGAGGAATTTTCGTCTGAAAGTTGGAAATCGTTTCCCGCGTCACAACGGTTCCAGAAGTGGTGTGGATTTTAATGTAATCACTAAGACTTTCTACATAAATCAGCGAATCAAAATCAATTTTGACCATTCGGCGATCAGCCCGTACAAACACAAAAGAAGCTTCAAGGTTTTCATAAACGGTTAGGGAAGTAGGGTTCGCCTTCGTTTGCTGCCCCTGAAACTTATGAATGGCCTGCAATAACCTTTCAAATGAAATGGGTTTTAATAAATAATCTACCGCTTGCATATCAAAACCTTCCACAGCATACTCGCGGTGGGCTGTGGTAAAAATCAACTTCACCTCCTTTTGTATCAGTTTACCAAAAGCTAAACCGGAAACTTCGGGCATATTGATATCCAGAAAGACTACATCTACGTGATTTACTTTTAAAAAGGATAAGGCTTCTATGGCATTTTTGAATTCGCCGCACAAATCCACCCAGCCGGTTCGCTCAAGATGGGTACGCAGGATTTCGCGAGCGGTGGGTTCGTCATCCACGATGATGGCTGAAAAACGTTTAGTCATGCAAGCTGATTTTAAGATTTGCGTGGAAAGTTTGTACCTGCTGCCCTGCTGTGAGTTTATACCGATCTGGATATAATAAATCCAGACGTTTTCTGATATTTTCCAAACCAATGCCTGATTTGTTTTCTGCTGGTATTCCTTTAAAGCTATTCGAAATATTGAAAATAATTTCTTCTTCTTTTTCTTCGAAATGAATATCAACACGCATTTTACCGTCGATGATGCTGCCATGCTTAAAGGCATTTTCCACCAAAGGCAAAAACAACATCGGCGGAATCATTCTGGTTTCAGAAGCGGCTTGCTGGGTAAATTTAACTTCCAACGTATCTTGAAAACGCATTTTCTCCAGGCTGATGTATTCGGCGATGTGATCCAGTTCCTGTTGCAAGGGCACCGCTTTTTCCTGTACCTGATAAAGTATGTAATCTAAAAGGTTGGCCAGTTTTAGGATGATTTCTGGGGTACTGTCAGATTTTTTAAGGGCAAAGCCATAAATGGTATTAAGCGCATTGAATAAAAAATGCGGATGAATCTGTTTTTTCAGATACTGCAGTTC
>JBATUQ010000061.1:0-46193 GCA_049671285.1 Leeuwenhoekiella sp.
CCGAACAGAGTAGTTAAGCCCGTTTGCGCCGATGGTACTGCAACCGTGGGAGAGTAGGTCGCCGCCTTGTTTTATAAATCCCCCTCCACATCCGTGGAGGGGGATTTTTTTTGCTTATAAGTGAGAAGTGTACAGTCTTATATCTTTTTCATAATGCTTGAGTAGTGTAGATGAAGGTGTACGCGTAGTGTCCCTGCAATTTAATCCAAATGTTTTCGGTCAAGCCAATTGGGTGTTAACAATGGCTACCTGTTTCTTGTAGGGTCAATATTTTACCGCTTTCATCTTAATTAATGAGATATAAGATGATCGGGTACAGATACGATCAGTAATTTCCAAATTTTGGGTAGGTGCTGTTTTAGAATCCTTACTTCGTCTTGCGATAACAAATTTACCTGAAATAAACACTGAGGTAGTCTCATTCTAGAAATTGAAAAGTACACTAATGGGTAAAATAAGACTAATGGTGCGTAGAGATAAAGTTAATTTGAATCTGAGAAGAACCTAGGTCGGGGGGTCAGTTTAAATTTTGCTTAGCGGAAAAAGTTGACTGCGCTTTCTTAACTGAAAGCAATTAATGTCAAAGCTATTTCTATCTTTCTTGCCTCACACAATTCTGGTCTATAAAATACCGTATCAAAGGGTTTTTATTGCACGCAACATTTCCCGTTTTCCGGGTGGCCCAGGGAGTCTCTCGACCTTTAAACCTGCTGCTTGCATCGCTCTTCTAACGCTTCCTTTTGCAGAGTAGGTAACAAGAGTTCCATTTAACCTTAAGGCTTGAAACATTTTCTCAAAAATTGCTTCTGACCAGAGTTCCGGTTGGACACGGGCGCAGAAAGCATCAAAATAGATCAAATCCAAATTTTCCTTTTCCGAAAAATCTTCAAGGAGCATTTGATTTTTGAAGAGTTGAAAGTTTTCGGTTATGGCTTGAGGCTCATTCCAAGGGGCTTCGTGAATAGCCTGAAAATATTTCGCGGATGCGAAACCCTCAAGAAGTTCTGTGTAGTTGAGACTTTTTACTTCAACATCAGTCAATGGGTAGGCTTCCAAACCTGTATAATTGATCTGAACTCCGTTTTTCAGCGCTTCCATAACCGTTAGAAGTGCATTCAGACCGGTTCCAAAACCAACTTCCAGAATATTGATAGAATTAACTGCTTTATCCTCAAACTTGGGCTGCAGCCCCATTTTCATAAACACGTGCTTAGCCTCGTTGATGGCGCCGTGGGTGGAGTGATAGTGTTCTTCCCAGTCCGGGATGTAAAGTGTGGTTGAGCCGTCTGCGGTTTTGACAATTTCTCGGCGCATCGGCTATTCGTCTGTTTGCTTGACACCGGTAGCCGTGAAGGAAAGGGTCTTTTTTGGTTCGGTGATGGCCGCGATTTCTTCTGGGGTTTGTCCTTCATCTTCGGCATAATGTTTTTGTTCATCTACACTCACCTCGCTGATAAAAGCCTTGCCATTGACCACGACCTCCTCGCCATCAATATCTGTGGGAACAAAAAAACCGTAATCCTTAAACTTGACCATAGCCAGTTCTGGACTGCCAACGTCCATCTGCATCCAGCAACCTTTGGCTTTACAGACTTTATCTACTTTACCTTTAAAAGTAGCCGGGACGGTATCTCCAGGTTGTAGTGAAGCGTATATTTCCCCCATTTCAGCAGCGGTCAGTACGGTTTCATTGGTAAAGGCCAGACCGTATACTTCTGGATTTTCGGTAAGGGCTATCTCTTCTTTGGCAACGGGATCAGGTGATTCTTTATCATTTTTTTCAGTTTTGCAGGCGGTAAGAATTAGGAGCAGACATAGGGAGGATAGCACGGTTTTCATAATCTTGATTTTAATTATCTAATCAAAAATAATCAAAATGCGCCGGTATTGACTTTGGTAAAAATGGTAAATTTGAACCTTAATTAAAATTTATGACAACGCAGACCATAACCATCACCAAGGCATCAAACTCTAAGATTCATGATGTTGATTTTGATAAACTTGCATTTGGTACTGTTTTTACAGATCATATGTTTATCTGTACGTATAAAAATGGTGCGTGGCAGGCTCCTGAAATCAAGCCTTACGGACCGTTGCAACTGGATCCATCGGCTAAAGTCTTTCACTACGGTCAAGCTGTTTTTGAGGGAATGAAAGCGTATAAAGATGCGGAAGGCAAGGTGTGGATGTTCCGTCCGGATGAGAATTTTAAGCGGATCAATAAATCATCAAAGCGGCTTGCTATGCCGGAGTTTGAAGAAGACTATTTCTTTGAAGGATTGCATACTTTGCTCAACTTGGATTATGATTGGATCAAGACAGGTATCGAAAATTCCCTGTATATCCGCCCATTCGTGATTGCTACCGAAGCAGGCGTTTCTGCCTCACCCGCAAAAGAATATGCTTTTATCATCATCTGCGCTCCGGCACAGGCCTATTATTCTGGCGAGGTCCGGGTGCTGTTCGCAGATAAATACAGCCGCTCTGCTGATGGCGGGGTGGGCTTTGCCAAAGCTGCCGGAAACTATGCTGCCCAGTTTTATCCCACCGAACTCGCTAAGGAAAAGGGCTATCAACAGGTAGTATGGACCGATGCAAAAACCCACGAATACCTAGAGGAAGCGGGAACGATGAACATTTTCTTTCGCATAGGCGATAAATTGATCACGGCGCCAACCAACGATCGAATCCTGGATGGTGTTACCCGCAAAAGTATCATCGATCTTGCCAGGAGTAAGAACATCACCGTTGAAGTTCGCCCGGTACCGGTTGCCGAAATTGTTGAAGCCGCCAAAAAAGGGGAACTTAAGGAAATGTTTGGTGCCGGTACGGCGGCCACTATCAACCCCATCAAAGGCTTTTGCCACAAGGATCAGGACTTTGAACTTCCTGAACTGGACGAGTCTTATGCTACGCAACTCAAACAACATCTCAAGGAAATTCAGGCGAACTTGACGGAAGATCCTTTCGGCTGGAGGTACGAGGTGCCGAGAATGTAACCCAGATCATTGAGACAAGATTTTTTTAAAATTGGGCTCAGAATATCCAGGCCCTTTTAGCACCTTACCGTCTGCCCGATAAATGGGTTTTCCGTTTGCATCCAGTTTACTCATATTGCTGCGGTGAATTTCTGCGAAAACTGCTTCGATTTTATCCTGCATGCCGTGTTCTATTATCGTACCCATCAGGATGTAAAGCATATCGCCCAGTGCATCGGCAACCTCAGTGAGGTCGTTTGCAGTTGCGGCAGCGAGGTATTCTTCGTTTTCCTCTTGCATCAGATTGAAACGCAGCAAATTTTTGTAATGACTCAAATGCGCAACCGGTGCAGAATTTGTTCCCAATCCAAACGCGTGGTGAAATTCTTCTACGGCAGCAATTGCTTTTTTCATAAGGCAAACGGTTTAATTATTATAAATTTGGTTTAAAGATAGTAACGATGTTATCAACAGGTCAATGGATATTTGCTGGACTTTTTTTTGTCGCTTTTGTCATTTTTGTCACTTACAGTTACCGAAAGGATTTAAAACTGCATAGGAAGCAATATAAAGGGAGCCGATGGATTCTGCTTGGTTTCATTGGTTTTGTGCTGCTACTATTTTTGATCAAACAATTACTAAAACACTAACCGTCCAATTTTTTAATCTCGACATATGAAATTCCTTAAGTATCTTTTTTTACTTCTTTTAATTGTATTTGTGGGAGGCGCCATTTATTATGCGACCAAGGACGGTAGCTACGAAATAACACAATCGAAAACCATTGACGCCCCGGCTTCAGTGATTTTTGAACAAGTAAGTAATTATAGAAACTGGGAAGATTGGTCTCCAAGAAAACAGGAAGACCCAACGATGGTTTTCAGTCTTCAGGATAGTACTGGGGTGGGCGCAGGTTTTTCATATAATGGAAAAGATGCTGATGGTTCCAGAAGGATCACGGCCTTGATTCCCGCTCAAAAAATGACGGAGGAGGTGACTTTTGACAGTCCCATGGGCGAGCGCGAAGCCCAATCAACCTGGACTTTTAAGAAGGCCGGGGAAGAAGGAACGGTAGTCACTTGGAAACTTACAGGTGAGCATCCTATTCTAGACCGGGCATACTATGACCTGTTTGGTGGCGATTTTGACGGAAAAATAGCAAATACATATACTCAGGGACTGGAAACCCTCGCCACCGAAGTTAAAGAGAAAATGGCGGTTTACAGCATCCTTGTTGATGGCATAACCCAGCACAGCGGTGGCTTTTATATGCATGCCACTTCTGCGGTAAAGCAGCAGGTAATGGGCGCAAGGGTCAAAGCCTTACTGGGAACGGTTGCCCAATATATGCGGGACCAAAACATCGACGCCTCTGGGAAGGCCATGACCGTGTACAACGAGCGGAACCCTGCACAGGGAACGGCCATCATTTCTAGTGGCTATCCAGTCAGTACACGTGTCATTACCCCAGAGGCAAGTACTGTACTAACTGGATACATGCCCACGCAAACCGTAATTAAAGTCACACTAAAGGGGGATTACAAAAATATGGAAGAAGCTTGGGAAGCGGGGATGCAGTATTTGAACGATCAAGGGTTCATACAGCCGGAGGACAGCAATGCCTTTGAAGTTTATCTAAACGATCCGGATGCGACACCAAATCCTGCGAACTTAAAAACAAACCTCTTCATTCCCGCAAACGCCCCAGACACGTTATGAAAGCACTGCTGCTCATATTTGTTGGCGGTGGTGCCGGCAGTGTGCTCCGGTATGTGATTTCAAAAGCGGTAACACTTGATATTGGCATCGGTGGTTTTCCCGCTGGTACATTGCTGGTCAATGTTCTGGGCAGCTTTATCATTGGTGTTTTTATGGGGTTGTCGCTGCGCGAAAATGCTTCCGTAAGTGAGAATACTATGCTTTTGATCACAACGGGATTCTGCGGTGGTTTTACTACTTTTTCCACATTCGCTTTAGAAAATCAACAGCTACTGAAAAACGGCGATTGGCCAGCCTTGTTGACTTACGTTTTGGCCAGTTTAATGCTTGGGGTGCTCGCAGTGTTTGCGGGGATTGCCTTTTCGCGCTAGCTTACTTTGTTGAATAAGGATTAATGTCGCTTCCGTTTTGTCAGTAACCTGTTTTCGAGCGGCGGAATGGGGCAGGAATACCCAGAACTGTATGCGCAATACAGATTATTAGCTTTGTTGAAATCGATCACAATGCTGTTACTTTCTGGAATGCTTCGGTCGAGGTGTCGATCGGTATAACTGGGTTGTTTCAGTCTTATATTCTGGGTGAATGATTTATTCTTCCGCAGTCGCGAAAAGATACCATCAATATTTGGAACGATCCAGATAGTGCCTAATGATTTCGTTATAGGTGGGCAGTAATTGGAGCGCACTGGTTTCAGGAATTTCGTAAAGGGATTCAAAATCCGTATAGCCGTTTTTAAGAAGTTCTTCCAAATAAAAGTAGGCCGTGTTGATGTCATTATCTGCTGCCGCGAGTTCTATGGCTTTGAGGTACGACGGATAATCTTTGGGGTCGAGCACGGTTTTCATCACCTGTACATACAAGAGGTTGTCAAGTGTTCTTTTGTTATAGTCTTCCAAAGCCGCCTCATATGCTTCCAATTCATCTGAAATTAGGTAGAGCAGGCGTTGAGCACTCTTTTGCTCAAAGGGTTTATTCTCATCAGAAGCTGCTTTTTCAAGTTCCTTGATCCGGGTGTCCCAATAGCCCAGATTTTCAAAGTTACTGTCCTCAATGTCCACCTCGATAAAAAACTGAAGCTCTTCGGCAAGCAGATGTTCTTTTTCAGCATTTCGGGCTTTTTCCTTCCTCTGTGATTTAAATACTTTGTCTTTGCGGAGTTCCCGCCCCAAAACCCTTAGGGGTTTTAGTTTCTTTAAACCACGATAGGCAGCTTTTGACAGATCGACCAGTTGCTGCGCCATAAAATAATCGCCATTTGCCTGAAGCAGCTTTATGTGCTTGAGGTCCTGGTCAAAAGAGCGGTCTATTTGCTCAGGTGAAAGATTTCTGTCCTTATTGGGCTGTGTCTGGATTACCAGATTGTTGAATACCGAAGCAAGGTAGTTGGCTTGGGGCCAAGTAGATTCTGGGATAATCATCAATTTATTCCTGTTATCCCTATTATTGGGCCAGCTAAAGGCCTTTCTCATTTTATACACATTTTTGCCAACGTCTCCTACGATCCCGTAGGTGATGGTATTTGGCCTGAATTTAAAGATGTCTGCTGTGTAGTAAATATCTTGCAAAGCCAGTACACCAGTAATACCATTAGTGATGAAGCCTAAACTGCTCACAGTCTCCGCACCTTCATCAATACCCGCTAGATAAGTAGAATTGAGACGTATCTTAAAAGTCTTGTACAACGTCTTGAGCACACTGCTTAGCGTGTTCATATTCCTTTCCAGGCTGTCTGTGAGAGGGGTGGCGTTGGCAGCTATGATAAACTCGTCGCGGGTCATTTCAGAAAGAAACAGGCGTATGGACTTTAAAGATTCACCGTTGGGCTCAGCGATATAAAGTAGGCGGTAGGCAGTAGTGTCATTGTAGCTATTGGGGATGTAGATGCTATAGGTCGCTTCTATAGAATCTAAGGTTTTGAGGTTTTCAGTGATGCCGCCCCGTGTCAAGGTTATTTGCTGAGCGGTACCTTGAAAGCCAATGCAAATCAAAAGTATCTGAAAGAAAATGCGCATAAATGTTTTAACTAACGCCATCAATTACTGTGCTACAATTTAGTCATAAAAAAACCACCCCCGGATGAGAGTAGTTTGCGATTTGGTAATTTATTATGAAAACTGCTTTTATTTAAGATTTTATCCGGCGGGAAATCACGTCCGGATTGTTTTTAAAGATGAGCCTTGCGAAGAGGGAAACCACAAACAAATCTGCTGCGATCAAAAAAAGTACACGTGCAGCTTCTGTTCCCCAAAGTCCAAAACCACCAAATCCATAAATTCCTGTTACCAGTGAAACAATTAAGAAATGTAGTGTAAATTTTGACATGGTTCAATGTTGTTTTTTAAAGTTGAGATCAAAGATATTTGGTCTACCGGTTTGATTTTCACACTAAAATCTTAATTGCCATAAATTTAACTATTGTATAAACAATAGTTCATGCAGTTGACAGCCGAATACAATGATGGAAGCTAAGGGGAATGTCTTTCAGTTTGTATCTTTGCAAAAATTATTGCGCCAATGATCGAAGCACCGCTGAAGACCAAATACACCCCAAAACCCAAATGGTTGCGCGTAAAGTTGCCCACTGGGAAAAAATATACAGAACTGCGCAGTCTCGTAGATAAATACGACCTGCACACCATCTGTACTTCGGGAAGCTGCCCTAATATGGGCGAATGCTGGAGCGAGGGTACCGCAACCTTTATGATACTGGGCAATGTCTGTACCCGTTCCTGTGGTTTTTGCGGTGTGAAGACCGGCAGACCGGGCAACGTCGATTGGGAAGAACCCGAAAAAGTTGCCAGGAGCATCAAATTGATGGGCATTAAGCACGCGGTGGTAACCTCGGTAGATCGTGATGACCTTAAGGATATGGGTTCTATTATGTGGGCCGAAACCGTAAAGGCCATAAGAAGGATGAACCCAGAAACTACCCTGGAGACTTTGATACCTGACTTTCAAGGAAACGAGCGGAACATTGACCGCATCGTCGAAGTCGCACCAGAAGTGGTCTCCCACAATATGGAAACTGTAAAGCGCCTTACCCGTGAAGTACGAATTCAGGCTAAATATGAACGTAGTCTTGAAGTTTTACGGTACCTCAAGGCCAGCGGCATACGCCGAACAAAATCTGGGATTATGTTGGGTCTTGGCGAGCAGGAGGAAGAAGTCGTGCAGACGTTGAAGGATTTACGCCGTGCCGACGTGGATGTAGTTACTATCGGGCAATACCTGCAGCCTTCTAAACGGCACCTTTCCGTAAAGCAGTTCATCACTCCGGATCAATTTGAGAAATATCGCGAGATAGGCTTGGATATGGGCTTTCGGCACGTAGAGAGCAGTGCGCTGGTGCGTTCTTCCTACAAAGCACAGAAACACATCAACTGACTCCAGAAATGAAAAAATTGCGTATCGGGATCAACGGTTTTGGCCGGATTGGCAGGCGTTTGTTCCGGTTGCTTCACAATCATCCTGAGATCGTGGTGGTGATGATCAATGATGTTGCACCCATATCTACGCTGGCCCATCTTCTGAAATATGACAGCATCCACGGAATATTCAGTACCAACATTTCCCAAGAAAAGGAAAATCAGCTTTTAGTTGACGATAATCCTGTTTTGTTCAGTTCTGAAATAGAACCGGCCACTATTCCGTGGGACGATGCTCAGGTCGATCTCGTTGTCGAAGCTTCCGGCAAGTTCAGGACTAATCAAATGTTGCAGGGTCACTTCAATTCCGAAATTAAAAAAGTGATTTTGACCGTTCCTCCTTTAGACAATACTATTAAAATGGTAGTCTTGGGCGTTAATGACCACATTCTTGACGGTTCTGAAAAAATCATCTCAAACGCAAGCTGCACCACAAATAATGCTGCGCCCATGATCAAGGTCGTGCATGACCTGTGTGAAGTGGAGCAGGCTTATATAAGTACCGTACATTCCTTTACCACAGATCAAGGGCTTCACGACCACCCACATCCCGACCTGCGAAGAGCCCGGGCAGCTGGACAGTCCATCGTTCCAACGACAACCGGCGCGGCAAAAGCGCTAACCCGTATTTTTCCAGATTTAAGCAATGTAATTGGTGGTTGTGGAATACGCGTGCCCGTACCCAATGGCTCACTTACCGATATGACCATCAACGTGAAAAATAAGACATCTATCGAGGCAATCAACAATGCTTTCCGGGAAGTCTCTGCCCAAAGCCTCAAAGGTATCTTAGATTACACGGAGGTACCATTGGTTTCGGTGGACATTGTGGGCAATCAGCATTCCTGTATTGTGGACGGACAGATGACTTCGGTGATCGGCGATTTGGTAAAGCTGATTGGATGGTATGATAATGAAAGTGGTTATAGCGCCCGTTTAATCGATCTGATAAAGCGAATTACGTAATTATTCTTTATATTGACCTACCATTAATTGCCCAAATCAGTAAATCTGTACCTAAATTATTAATTGTTCGTGAATAGAATTTTACTCCCCATTCTACCACTTTTCATCCTGATTATGGTAACCACAGCTGCTGCTTTAAACGGGCAGCAATTACCAAGTGCGACCATAATTCCCATCTCCATAGCTGCTGATGTTGTCGTGAAGGAACCTGATACTAAGATGGATATTGAAGTAGCACCAAGTAGCACGGTTCAAGAGGGCGGTCTAAAGGTTGGGAATACCGAAGCAAATGCAGATAAAGTTGAAAAAGTAAGCACCGTTTTGGTGGTTGCCCTGATAACCATATTGAGTTTGCTTTCCCTTTCGCTGTACAAAAACAACAGCGTCCGAGCCCGTGCCAATGAATTGCTTACCCTGCGCAATGCAGAGCTTGAGCGTGCCAAGGAGAGCGTGGAGCGTGCTTCTTTGATCAAAGAACAGTTTCTTTCAACAATTACCCATGAGCTCCGTACGCCTATGTACGCGGTAACCGGATTGACCCACTTGTTGCTGTCTGAAGACCCCACGCCGCAGCAAAAAGCACATTTGGATTCCCTAAAATTTTCAGGAGAATACCTTTTGTCCCTTATCAACAACATACTTGATCTAAATAAGCTGGAAGCCAATAAGGTAGAGGTCGAGCAGGTGGCTTTTGATCTTCGCAAACGGGTGGACGATGTCATATTTGCCCTAGAACGCTCTGTCAAGGAGCGGGGCAACCTCATGAAGGTAGAGATTGATGAAACTGTACCCCACGAATTGATAGGTGATCCATTGATGATTTCACAGGTCTTGATAAACCTTGTGGGTAATGGAAATAAATTTACTCGCGATGGCCTCATAACATTACGGATCAACAAGGCCAAATTAGACGGGGAGGCCGTGTTTTTACGCTTTGAAATTGAGGATAACGGTGAGGGTATCAGCAAGAAAAAACAGGAGGATATTTTTGAGAACTTTACGCAAGGGTCCTTACAGATAAACCGAAAATATGGCGGGACCGGACTCGGACTTTCCATTGTTAAACGGCTGCTGGAACTCAACAACAGCAAGATAAAACTGGAAAGCACCCTAGGCCAAGGGTCTAAATTTTATTTTAATATCCGGTATGGTTATACAGATACCAAGGATGGCGAGCGGGAACAAGCAGAGCAACAGGAAGTTGATTATTCCATTTTGGATGGGCGGAAAATACTCGTTGTCGAGGACAATAAGATCAATCAAATGATAACCCGTAAAATTTTGAACAAAAAAAATATAACCTGCGATCTGGCCGACAATGGTACCACCGGGGTTGACTATGCAAGAGAGAACGATTATGATCTTGTGCTGATGGACATTCATATGCCGGGCATCAGCGGGATGGAAGCTACCGTACAGATTAGGGAGTTTGATAAGAACCTCCCTATTATCGCCCTTACGGCTGTTGCTATCAATCAGGACAGTCACAAGTTTTATGAGGCTGGGTTCAACGATATTATTCCTAAACCTTATGAAATTGATGAATTCTTCGAAAAAATCGTTTACAACATTTCAGCATACCGAAAAGTTGGAAATGTCAGTTGACGTAATCAAGTACCATTTTGTCTAAGGTTACGCCATTCTCCAAAAACGCTTTGGTAATTGGGAGGTAATACACCTCTTTCAGTTCGCTATAATTTTTTAAACGCATATAATCTTTTTCGGTGGTCAATATCGTCTGTGCTTTACTCAGCCGCGCTATTTCTACTGAAGTAAAGTTATGATGATCGCGAAAGGTGAGGTGCTCAAAATTCAGCCCCGAAGCTTTGAGGTGGTCTGTAAAATATTCAGGTTTGGCAATACCGGTAACAACAGTGAGCGATTTTTGCTTTAAGTTTTCAAGAGTGCATTTGCTGTAGCCAAAGACCATTTTAGAATATTGAATTTGACTGAAGAAAACCGGGGCCTTACTGTATTTAGCAATCTTTTCAATGATTTCCTGCTGTTCAGCCTTTGTGATTTTAGGGCATTTGGTTACTATAATTGCCTGGGCACGCGCGGCGCCTTTTCCCGACTCCCGAAGATCGCCTGCCGGCAGCAGATAATCTTTAAAGAAGGGTTTTTCATAGGCCGTTAGCAATATCAGGAATCCGGGTTTGACGGCACGGTGCTGATAAACATCGTCCAGCAAAATGACTTTTGGCGGTGTTGGCTTAGCGAGAATCTGGCTGATTCCATGTTGCCTGTTTTCATCAACGGCCACAGAAATTTCGGGATGCTTGGTTGCAAACTGTAATGGTTCATCCCCTACCATCCCGGCATCATCCGTAGGTGCTACCCATCTAAAACCTGAAGTGTTTCGGCCATAACCGCGACTCAAGGTTGCAAGTTTTCGATCTTTTAGAAGCTCAATTAAATATTCGATCATTGGGGTTTTACCCGTTCCCCCCGTACTGAGATTACCAACACCTATTATGGGAAGGTCATACCCTTTCGATTTAAAAAGCCCTCGGTTGTAAAAAGCGTTCCGCACCGAAGTGATTCCGTCATAAATCAGGGAGAAGGGCAGTAGTAATTTGCGTAACGCATTCATTGCAACGAAGGTATAATTTTTATCTTTATGCGATTAAAATCACATTATGACAATAGGAGAAGTTGCTCAAATGCTGGAGAATTTTGCACCCTTGGCCAATGCCGAGGATTTTGACAACGTTGGACTTTTGGTTGGTCAACCAGGTTGGCAGTTGAGCGGTGTACTTGTCGCATTGGACACGGTGGAAGCCGTAGTTGATGAGGCCATTGAGAAGCAGTGCAACCTTATCGTAAGTTTTCATCCCATAATTTTTAGTGGTTTAAAAAAGATCAATGGCGGGGATTATGTGCAGCGGGCGGTGTTGAAAGCCATTAAAAACGATATCGCCATTTACGCTATCCATACGGCGCTCGACAATCAGCCCCACGGTGTGAGCAAGGGGATGTGCGATATGCTCAATTTGACCAACCGTAAAATCTTGATTCCTGCGAAAGGAAAACTGAAAAAACTGATCACGTACGTTCCTGCTGAAAGTCTTGGTGCTGTGCGAGATGCCCTGTTTGATGCGGGTGCTGGAAACATAGGAAACTACGACCGATGCAGTTTTGGAATCCAAGGTGAGGGAACTTTTCGTGGTAATGCCGAAAGTAGCCCCACCGTTGGAAAGCCTGGCGAAATGAAGCATCAACCTGAAACCCAGCTTCAGGTCATTTTTGAAGGTCATCAGCAGCGTACAATCTTAAAGGCGTTGTTTGATGCTCATCCGTATGAGGAAGTTGCCTACGATCTTGTTGTGTTAGATAATACCTATCAAAATTTGGGCATGGGTATGACGGGCGATTTGCCATCGGCGGTACCAGTCAATATTTTTTTGGAAACAGTTCGGGAAAAATTCCATGCAAAAGGAATTCGGTATGCCGGCCCTGAAAATAATAAGATAAGAAAAGTGGCGGTGCTGGGCGGCAGTGGAAGTTTTGCAATAAATGCCGCCAAGGCCGCAGGAGCCGATGCTTTCATTACCTCCGACCTCAAATACCACAACTATTTTCAAGCCGGGGAAGAGCTGTTGCTTTTGGATATTGGCCACTACGAAAGCGAGCAGTACACAAAAAAAATCATTGCGGACTTTCTTACGAAAAAAATCAGTAATTTTGCAGTCATTTTAGCAGAAACAAATACCAATCCCATCAAGTACCTATAATTATGGCAAAAAAGACTGAAGCTACCGTTGAAGAAAAATTACGGGCACTCTATGACCTTCAATTGATACATTCCCGTGTGGACACCATCCGCAATGTGCGCGGTGAGCTTCCCCTTGAAGTAGAGGATTTGGAAGATGAAGTCGCCGGTCTCAACACGCGATTGGAAAAAATGGAAGGCGAGCTTGGCCTGATCGATGATCAGATCAAATCAAAAAAGATTCAGATCGATGACTCTAAAGCTGCCATCAAAAAATACACGGAACAACAAAAAAACGTGCGCAACAACAGGGAATACAATTCTTTGAGCAAGGAGGTTGAATTTCAAGAACTTGAGATTCAGCTAGCAGAAAAGAACATTAAGGAATACCGCGCACAGATCGAGCAGAAAAACGAGGTCATCACCAGTACCAAAGAACGACTGGTAGAGCGTGAGGATCACCTCAAGCACAAAAAAGAGGAACTGGATGCCATCCTTGCTGAAACCGAAAAGGATGAAAAGGCACTTCTTGCTTTGGGCGAGGAATACGAGAACAACATAGAGGATCGTTTGATCAAAGCATACAAGCGCATCCGCGGAAGCGTACGTAATGGTCTAGCCATTGTGCCGATAGAACGTGGTGCTTCGGGCGGATCGTTCTTTACCATCCCGCCACAGGTACAGGTTGAAATTTCGGCACGCAAAAAGATCATTACCGATGAGCACAGTGGCCGTATTCTAGTTGACGAAGAACTCGCTAAAGAGGAGCAGGAAAAAATGGAAGCAAAATTTTCGAGCAACTAAAATCAGCTCATATTCAATATTGAAAGCTCCTTGTCAAAGGGGCTTTTTTCATTTAGCTTTAACACGGTCTTAATATTGCTTCCTGCTCTCAGTAGCTAATTTTGCATAAAAATTATTATGAAATTCAAACTCCCTTTAATTCTTTCCCTATTTGCGCTAATAGCGTGCAAGGATACCCAAACTGCAAGTCAAGATAAGGAAATGGCAGTAATGGAGCCCGTCGAGGTGGCGATGGTAGATGGCAACAAACGCGCCTATTTTGCCAGTGGCTGTTTTTGGTGCGTCGAGGCTGTCTTTGAAAGCGTTGAAGGTGTGGAGGCAGCTGTAAGCGGTTATAGCGGCGGCAATGAGGAAGAGCCCACATATCAACAGGTGAGTTATGGGAAAACCTCTCACGCCGAAGCCGTCGAAGTGCAATACGATCCTCAGGTAATTTCTTTCGAACAGTTGGTTCGTGTGTTCTTTGGTTCACAAGATCCCACTACAGTTAACCGTCAAGGTCCGGACCGTGGCGCCCAGTACCGTTCTATTGCTTTTTACCAAAATGAAGAAGAGAAGCAGATCATTGAGAAGGTGAAGAAAGAACTCAATGAAACTGAATACAATGGAGAAATCGTTACTCAGGTAATGCCCTTTCAAAAGTTTTGGGAGGCGGAAGGTTACCATCAGGATTACGAAAGAAAAAATCCAAATGACCGCTATATTCAGAATGTGTCAGTACCCAGATTAAACCGTTTTAAGGTAAAGTTTCCGGAGTTGCTAAAGGATAATGTACACTGATGAAACTAATAACTCCAAGTATGCTCATTTTATTTTCGCTTGCAGTGAACGCACAGCAAGATTTTTCCAGGTTGAAATGGAAAAACAGAATCCTGATATTTTCTACGCCAGCACTTGACAGTCCCAAATTCCGCGAACAATGGAATGCTTTTCAGGGATCCCCTAAAAAAATAGAAGACCGAAATATTAAACTATTTGTTTTGGTGAAAGGACGTATCCTGGATCAGGACCTTAAAGCTGTTCCACAGATGGATGTTTCCGCGCTGCGAAAAAAATATGGCCTACCTGCAGGCACTGAAGGGTTTGTTCTGATAGGTAAGGACGGTGGTGTCAAAGAGCGGAAAAATTTTGTGACCGATCCCAAAGTGATATTTTCTTCCATTGACAATATGCCGATGCGGCAGCAGGAAATGAAGGAGAATCTTGAGGATTAATTGAAGGTATTATGTTATAGTTTTAGTAGCTTTAATTTAAAACAATAGGGGAAATAGGCTTTTTTGTATTTCATAGAGTCCGCTCTCATTTTTAACCATTTTTGGGAAAATTGCATACGGACTTTCTTCGTGTTCGTTGAGGTAATTTATTCTTAAACCAGCGTTGGTCAGGGCATTGATTACTTCGCTCAAACCGTGGTTCCACGTGTATTCTTTACTAATTATCGGGGCATTTTCATCGGCATATGTGCCTTGGTATTCTTCTTAAATCATCTCTTCTTGATTGTAACCGTATTTCATTTTTGGCGGTTCTTCGAGATAGTCAAACATCCACGCGATGGGATGGAATTCTACGATGTAGAACGTTCTTCCAGGGCGTAGCATTTTAGAGACAATTTCACCCCAGGGCTCAAAATCGGGCAACCAGCTTAAAACCCCGTAGCTTGTATAAACAATGTTAAATTGCCCATTGAGATGATCTGGAGTATCCAGCATTTTGCAACATACAAATCGGGCATCAAGTTGTAATTGTTCAGTGTACTTTCGCGCCAGCGCAATAGCTTCATCAGCAATGTCAACTCCTGTACAACGGGCTCCCAGCCTAGACCAGCTTAAGGTATCCTGACCAAAATGGCATTGCAGGTGCAGCATCTTCTTTCCCGAAACGTCGCCCAGAGCATCAAGCTCAAACTTATTAAGAGAAGTTTTTCCATTAATAAAATCTTGCATAGCGTAAAAATCGCTGGCTGCATGAACCGCTGTTTTCTTGTTCCACGTTTCCCGGTTAACATTAAAATAACTGCCGTACGTATTCATTTATCAAGAGTTTAACATGGTCTGGCGTTAGACACAGGTAATTTTGAGACTCAATATAAGGCCAGCCATAAAGGCCTTGGCCTTTCAATTATACATCAAAAAAATCACACTTATGCAAACAGATCAACCGTTGTTGCAATCATATCCTTTGGCTGATTTAAACCTTAAAAATCGCGTCGTGATGGCGCCGATGACGAGGAGTCGCGCAACCAATGAAAATAATGCACCCGAAGATATTCACGTAAAATATTATACCCAGCGGGCGGGCGCTGGCCTCATCATTTCAGAAGGCTCTCAAGTTTCTGAGCGGGGCGTGGGCTACATTCATACTGCCGGAATACACAATCAAGCGCAAGTGGCAGGTTGGAAAAAAATAGTAGAAAGCGTTCATAAGGCAGGCGGCAAGATTTTTATACAGCTTTGGCATGTAGGCCGGATGTCGCATCCAGACTTTCATAATGGTGAAAAGCCGTTAGCGCCAAGTGCTGTCAATCCCAATGCGAAATCCTACACGCCTGAAGGTTTTAAAGATACCGTGGTTCCCAAGGCGATGAGTCTTGATGAAATCAAGGAAACTCAACAGGACTTTGTGCAGGCAGCCAAAAATGCCAAAGAAGCTGGTTTTGATGGCGTGGAAATCCATTCTTCTAATGGATATTTGTTTCATCAGTTTTTTAATACCAAAGCAAACCTGAGGACAGACGAATACGGCGGAGGCCGGGAGAACCGTGCCCGCTTTTTCTTTGAGACTCTCGATCTGGTTCAGGAAGTGTGGCCCGCAAACCGTATAGGCGTTAGGCTCAACCCATCATTAAATGGAATTTTTGGTATAGAGGCAACACAGGAAACCATTCCTACTTTTGATTATATCATTGACCGGCTAAACGATTATGATCTGGCGTACCTGCACCTTTCGGAACCATTTAATGATGTGAGTGATGTTCCTTATTTGGTTTCAAGCATCGCCAAGCATTACCGGCCTAGGTATCAGGGAACGTTAATGATCAATGCGGGATTTGATCAGGAAAGTGGTAATAAGGTGATAGAAGATGGGGATGCCGATCTTGTTGCCTATGCCAAATTGTATATTTCCAACCCTGACCTCACCGAGCGCTTTGCAGTCAATGCACCTCTGGCAGAGTGGGATGAGGATACGTTTTATACCCAGGAAGCGAAGGGCTATACCGATTACCTTACTTACAAAGAGCAAATGGAAGCGGCGGAATAATTTAGGCTAGAAAGTAAACATTAAAAATCAAAGGAGTTTGAAACACTTGGGCTCCTTTTTTCATTTTGTTCAAATATTAACTGGAAATCCGGGAGACTATTTTAATTTTAGCTCAAACAAATAAAGCAATGATTCATTACAGCGCAGCAGAAATTTCAGAATTGCCCAGCAGGTACCGGGCTCATTTTATAAACAGTTGTACGGGTTACAAATCGGCCAATTTACTGGGGAGCTGTTCTGCTGACGGAAAAAGTAATTTGGCCATATTCAGTTCGGTGACACATTTGGGGAGTAACCCACCGCTCTTGGGGTTTGTGCTTCGTCCAACGACGGTTATGCGCAATACGTATGATAACTTGAAAGAAAGCGGCGTCTTTACCGTAAATCACGTGAACCAGAATATCATTAAGGAAGCCCATCAGACTTCAGCTAAATATGAAGGGGATATTTCTGAGTTTGATAAAACCGAATTGACGGAAGAATATCTGGACGGTTTTAAAGCACCCTATGTTAAAGAGGCCTATATTAAACTGGGCTGTGAATATGTCAATGAGTATTTCCTGACGGAAAATGATTGCCTTTTAATAATTGCAGCAATCAAAACTGTTTATATCCCTGAAGATGTACAGACCGATGATGGCTGGCTCAATCTGGAAAAGGCACAAACGGTAACGGTCAATGGGCTGGACGGCTACGCGCTGCCACAGGTGCTCAACCGTTTTTCGTATGCCCAGCCTAACGAGCCATTGCAGTCCATTGTTTAAATGGCACACCGAAAACCCAATCTGCCCGAAAAAATCTGCATTGTTTGCGGAAGACCTTTCGCCTGGCGTAAAAAATGGGAAAAGAACTGGGACGAAGTCAAGTACTGCAGTGAAAAATGCCGCAGGAGTCGTTAGACCGAAATTCCTGGGTTCTTATATCATTTTCATCATTTGCAATGCTTCAGAAGTATATCAGTTTAAACCGTTTGCAAAATTACGTGTCCCGGCTTTTCCTTAGATAAGAGGGGAACACATTATATTTTTCCTTAAATCTTCGGGCGAAATAGCTCCTGCTCGAAAGTCCTACCAAATAAACAATCACAGAAACATTACGGTCTGATTGGCATAAGAGGTTTCGGGCTATATCTTGCATCTGCAATTTTATCTTAATGGATTTTTAACAGAGGGTATCGTGCAAGAGTAAAAAAGTTTAGAGCACAATTTAGAGTTGTAAAAAACATAGAATTTTTTTGTTCAGATTAACCACAATATTTGCATAAACACAACAATTGTGCTTGATCCCAATTGTGCTTGATGCTTGACGAATCTATGGAAGTAAGGAACCATTGGATCAAAAAAAAACCGCAAACTTAAAGTCTGCGGTTTTTTTAGTGGGCAATGAGGGATTCGAACCCCCGACCCCCTCGGTGTAAACGAGGTGCTCTGAACCAACTGAGCTAATTGCCCTTGCTGCTTTGCTTGAAAGCGGATGCAAATATAAAACCAATAATTGGAAGCCAAAACTTTTTAAGTAAGATAATTTTAAAAAATTGTATGCTTTATAACAAGGCTTCTACCCTGCAAATCACATTCTATAGAATAGAAAAATTTCAGGATCGTAGAGTGTGAATTCTTCGACTTTTTTCTTACTAAAATCTTTTTTTCATTATCCTTGCGGAAGATAATACATCTTAAAAATAAGGTAATATTCATTTTATGAGGGTTTATAGTATAAATATGTAAGAAAAATATTTCATAAACTAATTTTAATGTAAGAAAAGTATTTCAATTTATGTTAAAATTAAATAAAATGTTTTTTAATAGGGATTAAATACTACTTTTATCGTCTAAAGTAACAATAACAGCTAAAGTGATGAAAAAATTATTTACCCTTATCGCAATTTTGGCCCTCTTGGTTTCCTGTACAGATGAACCCGTGGGCATTCCTTTTTTGAGTGAAGAAGGAGATACTGAAATCGTTCAAAGTAAAGGACTGCGTCCTATTTTAGAACGTATCAAAGACGTGGAAGGTATCAACGGTAAATCAAAAACGACTTTAAAAAACAAAAAACCACTTGATTTTAGCTTTATATATCCACTGACCCTGCAATTTAACGATGAGTCGGTAACTCAGGTAATGGATTATCACGATCTGGTAAATAGACTAAAAAGGGAATCTCTTGGATCTCACGTCGTTGCCATTGGCTTTCCTTTCGAAATAAGAAAAGTTGGAACCATTGAGAATATCCCAATGTACGACAACCGCGACCTTACAGGTTTAGCCTCTTCGTACGAGCTGGAAATGGTCGATTATAATTATATGGTTGAAAGAGGCGATACTTGCTATGAAATAAAATATCCTATCACACTTATTGTAAACAATGTGCCGGCAACCTTTAAGGTCAAAAATGACGCAGACAATTACTTCAACGGTACGGTACTTGACAGCGGGGTGGCAATTGAATATCCTTATGAAATTACGTATTTGTCGTCAAAGGAAACTAAAGTACTGACAAGCGATTACGAAGCATTGCAAACTGTAAAAAACAGTTGCAACTAAATACCTTAATGCATACGTTTGGATCCTGAAGGGTCAAGTTCTTGATTGGGCTTGACCCTTTACCATTTTAGGAATTCTTGTTTTTACTGGATTCCTGTCCTTCCCGGATAGTTTCAGCAATTTCTGCTTCCGTATCTTCATCTAGCTCAGGCTCAGTATTGGCGTGACCGCCATTTTCCAGCCAAAGCGAAAAAAACATAGGATAGTGGTCGCTGCCTATGTGTGGTAAACGGTCCATTTCTTCCACATAAATATCTTTGGAATGAAACAAGTGATCCAGCGGAAACCTCAAGTACCAATGATCTGCACTAAATGTTGGATACAGTCCGCGGCCCATTCTAGGGTCCATGAGACCGGTCATTTTTGCAAATAACCTGGAAATCCTTGACCACACCACATCGTTGAGGTCTCCACAAACAATAACGGGACTATCGATCTCCCGGACCTTTTTGCCAATTAAAAGTAATTCTGCATCCCGTTCTTTGGATGTTTCATTTTCGGTAGGGCTTGGCGGTGCCGGATGTACACAAAAAAGATTTAGTGGAGCACCTTGGCGATAATGTACCTTAGTATAAATAGATGGAACATCATCTTCCACCAGATAGTTGACTTCGGTGTTGCTCAGTTTGTGTTTGGAGTATAAATGCATTCCATAAAGGTTGTCCAAAGGTTCTTTTACCGTGTACGGGTAGTCGTCCTCAATTTTTGCAAGCGCTTTTTCCCAGTCCAGATTGCTTTCCATCACCAGTACCAGATCAGGATCTCTTTCATTGATAAGGTTCAAAAGCTTGTGGTACTGATCGTTATACTGAAGCACATTTGAAGTCAATAGCTTCAATCTTCGGTGATTGTCCAGTTTGCCCGGTTTGCGCTGCAGTGGTGCGGTCAGGCTTGTATATGGGATGATAATTGCCAGCTGATAGATCAGAACGGCAGCCAGGGCAATACCCACGCCCCACTGCCAGTTGACCTCGGGGGGCGTGAGTATCCAAAGTACAATCAAATTAATAAAGATCAAAAAGGAGGTTTGTAAACGTATAAAATCCCAGCTGCGCACAAGCCAGTGCTTACCTCGTGTAAGTGGCAATAAGGACGTTATAATAAAAAATCCCGCAAAATAGTAAGGAACCATAGTTTAGGTGGTTAGTTCTTGAAACAAGTGTTCCAGTGAAGTGTTTTTTCTGTTCAGCTGTAAAGTTCTTAGACCGTTGTCGTGTGCGAAATCAAACAGGGTGGCGCGCATGTCTTTCTGGGTGTCAAAAGTAATTTCATAAATAAAACCTTTTGAATTTCTCACGCTGCTGACCTTCGGCAATTGCTGAAGCGCAACTTCTTCCACACGATAATCAAATTCTACTTCTATAATCTGCTCGCGGCCCTCCTGCAATTCTGCCAATTGGCGGTCTGCAACTATTTTCCCTTTAGTGATTATGAGTACTCGGTCACAAAGCGCTTCTACTTCTTGCATAATATGTGTGCTCAACAAAACGGTTTTGTCCCTACCCAGTTTTTTGATAAGTTTTCTAATATCAACAAGTTGGTTGGGATCCAGTCCGGTGGTGGGTTCGTCAAGAATCAAAACCTCAGGTTCGTGCAATATAGCTGCGGCCAGGCCCACACGCTGTTTGTATCCCTTGCTCAGGGCGCCAATTTTTTTATGCGCTTCAGGGGTTAGGCCTGTTTGTATTATGACTTCATCAATTCTCGATTTTGGTATTTTATAAATGGAAGCACAAAATTGCAGGTATTCACGAATGAACATATCCTCCTGCAACGGATTGTTTTCAGGCAGGTACCCAATCTTCCGTTGCACTTGCAGTTGATTTTGGTATATGGGAAGGCCACATATTTGGGCTTGGCCATCGGTGGGTTTCAGACAGGTGGTCAAAATTTTCAATAACGTGCTTTTCCCCGCTCCATTGGGTCCCAGAAAGCCGGTTATTTCACCCTTCTTTACCGCAATTGAAACATTGTCCAGTGCACGCTGCGTTCCGTAGGTTTTGGTTATGGCTGTCGTTATTATCGACATAGGTTGGTTGGGCTAGTGATCGTGAGTTGTTTTAGCCAAAATTAGGTAAAGCCAATTGAGGGGCATTTGCTTTTTTTGTTTAGGTTATCATAAAAAACCATTGGTATTTTTCAAAATTTTAAATTCCGTTCATTGGAAGGGGTTTTTTGCCTAGTTATTCGTAAAAATTATATTTTGTCAAGGGCATTGCATTTATTTTCTATATTTTAGCCGCCATAAAGTGAACGCGATGTACAACGTAGGTTATTTCTGGAGCCGTTATTACTTCTTTTTTTTCGAAAAGAAATCGGGATCCCTATAGCTGTTGTTAAAATAAATAATATCTAGGTCCCGATGTAATATCGGGACTTTTTTTTTACTGATTTTTAAGAAATGAAAACACTATAAAATTGAATAGAAAAGTAGCCATACAGGGAATTGCCGGGTCTTTTCACCACCAGGTGGCGCAGGATTTCTTTACAGAGGAGGTGCCCATCGTTGGGTGCAGCTCCTTTCAAGAAGTGGTCAACAGTTTATTGGGGGGTAAAAGCACTGATGCAGTAATGGCTATTGAAAACAGTATCGCCGGTGGAATCTTGCCCAACTATGCCCTGATCGATGAGTACGACCTGAATATTGAGGGGGAGTATTATCTGCCCATCGTGCAGAATTTGATGGCGCTGCCGGGACAGGAAATAAAGTCCATAAGAGAGGTCTGGTCACATCCTATGGCCTTGTTGCAGTGCCGGGAATTTTTTAAGGATAACCCTCAACTGAAATTGGTCGAGTATGAAGATACTGCCGCCGCCGCCCGTGAAATCAAAAACCAAAACCTAACGGGAATTGCGGCCATTGCAAGTACAGCTGCCGCTTCTATTTATGACTTGAAAATTTTAGCGCCCAGCATTCAGACGATAAAAGATAACGCTACCCGATTTTTCATTCTCAACAACAGCGGAAGGATCAGCAACGGGAATACGGACAAAGCCTCTCTCCGTTTTCTTACCGAACACAAGCGCGGCAGCTTGGCCACCGTACTCAACGTAATGAGCGACTGCCGGTTAAACCTTACTAAAATCCAGTCGTTACCAGTTATTGAAACGCCTTGGGTCTATTCCATTTTTGTGGATGTGACCTTCACCAAATACACCCATTTTGAGAAGGCTAAAAAACTGTTGCCTTTAATGACAACAGACTTTAAGATTTTGGGGGAATACGAGAATAGAAAACAATGATACAAACCGCAGACAGACTCGATAAAATCACAGAATATTACTTTTCGCGTAAGCTTAAAGAAGTGCGCGCACTTGCTGCCGCAGGAAAACCCATCATCAATATGGGTATAGGCAGTCCTGATCTTCCACCGCCGCCAGCAGTGGTGGATGCGTTGACGCAAGGGATGCTTCATCCGGCAGCACACCAATATCAAAGTTATAAAGGGCTGCCTCAGTTGAGGGAGGCCATCGCTAACTTTTACAAGTCGCAGTATAACGCATCCGTAGATCCGGAAACTGAGATTCTTCCTTTGATGGGATCAAAAGAAGGGATTATGCACATCAGTATGGCTTTTCTCAATGCCGGTGACGAAGTGCTGATTCCCAATCCGGGCTATCCCACCTATACTTCGGTGACCCATTTGATGCAGGCTAAACCCATTTACTATGATTTGAGCTTGAAACACGGATGGCTGCCTGATTTAGAACAGTTAAGAAAGCAGGACTTGACCAAAGTAAAATTAATGTGGGTCAATTATCCTCATATGCCAACGGGTGCAACTGCAACCCCCCAAGATTTTGCGGCATTGATCGCTTTCGCCAAGAAATATGATATTCTTATTGTCAATGATAATCCATACAGTTTTATACTCAATGACAAGCCGTTGAGCATCTTGAGTGTGCCCGGTGCCAAAGAGGTTGCTATCGAGCTCAATTCGTTGAGCAAGTCATTCAATATGTCTGGCTGGCGTGTTGGGTTGGCCGTGGGAAATGAGGAATATATCAATGAAATTCTAAAGGTTAAAAGCAATATGGACAGCGGCATGTTCTACGGTATCCAGCAAGGTGCGATAAAAGTCCTGGAGCAAAGCGGCAACTGGTTTCAGGAACTGAATGCGGTCTATAAAAAACGACGCGATTTAGTTTGGAAACTCGCCGAAAAGTTGAATTGCAGCTATGATAAAAATGCAACAGGGATGTTCGTTTGGGCCAAATTACCAGCTGGCGCGAAAGATGCCGAAACTTACATCGATGAGATTTTAAACGAAAAAAGTGTGTTCATCACGCCGGGAACGATCTTCGGGAGTCAGGGAGAAGGATACATTCGGTTTTCCCTTTGTGTCACCGAAGCCCAACTGGAAGAAGCCCTTTCCCGTTTTGATTAAAGGTTGATGAGAATTTGTCAAAGAATTTTCGCAAAAGCGAAAGCATGGAAGATTTAAAAAACATATTCATTATCGGTATTGGCCTTATCGGCGGATCGATGGCCCGTGATCTCAGAAAGCTGTTGCCGGAAAGTGAAATTTTTGGGTTGGATGCCAACCAAGATCATCTGGAAGAAGCCGTGGGACTTGGGGTCATCGATCATTCCGCTACATTTGAGGAGCTGGCTAAAGCAGATCTGGTGGTGCTCGCCGTTCCCGTGGATCAAGCCAATGTGCTACTGCCGGGAATTCTGGACGCCGTGGGCGAAAACACTTTGGTGATGGACATGGGCTCCACCAAAGCCAGTATTTGCGCTTCGGTTGCAAAGCATGCACGTCGAGGCAATTTTATAGCGACCCATCCCATAGCCGGTACGGAGTTTTCGGGACCTTCGGCTGCCATTGAAGATTTGTACCGTAATAAAATCATGATCGTCAGTGAGATCGAGAGGACGGGTACCAAGTTTCAGAAGAAAGCCTTACAGCTTTTTGATGCATTGGGAATGCAATTGAGGTATATGAATCCCCAGTCGCACGACAAACATATTGCCTATGTCTCGCATCTTTCGCACATTAGCAGTTTTATGCTGGGTAAAACCGTGATGGAAAAGGAGAAGAACGAAAAGGATATCTTTGATATGGCAGGCAGCGGCTTTGCCTCCACGGTACGGCTGGCGAAAAGCAATCCGGCAACCTGGACGCCTATTTTCCGTGAAAACAGGGCCGAAGTGCTTGAGAGCCTGGAAGAGTATATTCAGAATTTAAGCGCATTCAAGAAGATGTTGGAAACGGGAGATTATGAGGGAATTTATGAAGAAATGAAAACCACAAACCACATAAAATCAATATTAAAAGGAATTGCCTAAAGTAGCGGGCATTTTGGCGAAAGCCGTAAATTTGCAGAATTATGGAAAACAAGAAAGAACTTAGAAATTGGTTGGATGCATACAATCTGGACCATCCATTGGTAATCGCTGGTCCCTGCAGTGCTGAAACCGAAGAACAACTCGTTAAAATTGCGCACCAGCTGAAGGATACTGATGCTACCGTACTTCGTGCCGGTATCTGGAAACCGCGTACCCGCCCCGGAAACTTTGAAGGTGTGGGTGCATTGGGCCTTAAATGGTTGCAGACCGCCAAAGAGGAAACAGGAATGCTGACCACTACCGAAGTGGCCAATGCCAACCACGTGGAGCTTGCCCTAAAACACGATGTTGATATTTTGTGGATTGGTGCACGAACTACCGTTTCCCCTTTTATCGTACAGGATATTGCCGATGCTTTGCGCGGAACAGATAAGGTGGTACTGATTAAAAACCCGGTGAATCCGGATTTGGCGCTTTGGCTGGGTGCAGTGGAGCGTTTTTATACCCAGGACATCAAAAACCTAGGCGTGATCCACCGTGGATTCTCAACTTATGAGAAAACCCGTTACCGCAACAATCCCGAATGGCAGTTGGCAGTTGACCTTCAAAACCGTTTCCCAGACCTTCCTTTGATCCTTGATCCTTCGCACATTGCCGGCCGTCGTGATATTATTTTTGATTTGTGCCAAACCGCTTTAGATCTCAATTATGACGGTCTGATGGTCGAAACCCATTTTGATCCTGACAATGCGTGGAGCGATGCCAAACAGCAAATTACTCCTGCCGCGCTTGTTGAGATTATGAAAGATCTTAAAATCCGAAAAGAGGTAAGCCACGAGGCAGAATTTCAGAATAAACTGAATACTTTGCGTACCCAGATTGATGTGGTTGACCATCAGTTGATCGAGCAACTGGGCAAGCGCATGAAAATTTCAGACAGCATAGGTAGCCTAAAGGCTGATAATAATGTTGCCATCCTTCAGACCAAACGCTGGAACGAAATCCTGGGTGCAATGATCCTGGAAGGCGAGCAGCACAATTTAAGTGAAGAATTTATTCTAAAAGTGTTTAAGGCGATTCACCAGGAATCCATCAACCACCAGAAAAAAATCACTAGGATGGAAGAGGCTTAGGTCTATTCAGATATAGAAAGCAAAAAGTCGACCAATTGGCCGACCTTTTGCTTTTAGTCTTTTGCAGTTTCGCTATTAGCTTTATGCCGTTTAAAAATATAGCGCGTGACGTAAATTCCATTACTGTCGCCGTCACCGGAAAAACTTTCTACTCCGCTATTGACGAAAGCGAGTTCCCAACCAGCTTCTGCCATCGCGTTGATTTTTGAAGTGACCACAGCATCGTTTGAAGCGATGTTCTGAAAACGTATTCCGGCTACGTTAAAGAAATTTAGCAATTTGGTTTCTTCAAAATCTTTCAATCGGATTTCCCGTCGACTGCTTTTGTTGCGATTGTCATCTTCTTCAGAGCGTTCTGAGGTGAAATCCTCAAAGTCACGTGCTTCAGGATCGGCACTAATCATGCGACTACGACCGAGGCCGCTGGGAATTATAGATTCGATAACGGTGACCGTTTGGTATTCGAATGTTTGGGAAAATGAAGCTATCGAAAAGAAAATTAGGGTGGCTAAGAAAAAAAATTGTTTCATTTTGGTAGTAATTTGTAGTTAAAAGCTTGATTATATATTAAATAAAAGTCGGAATAATCAACCAAATGTTACTTTCTGACAGTAGATATTCAACTAAGGTATGGTGGTCAAACCCGCTCACTGGCGTCTTAAAACACAGGATTTACGAAATTTTAGTAGAAAACCTATAATTTTACGAAAGCCCTTTCGTTCGCCTGGAAGTATATAAAATGTTGACTAAAATATTTATGGTCAGAATTATAGGTTTTTAAATTTTACTTCTTTAATCCTGAGATCGTCTTTTTTTACGAAAGCAATTTAGGTAGGAGCATCAATATCGGTTAATTTTGATTTTTACGAAGGAGATATTTCTGCATCACAAAAATTAGATTATGTTTTACCTAGGTTTAGATATTGGCAGTTCTTCGGTCAAGGCCGCACTTATCGATCAAATAACGGGACAGGCGGTGGCCGTCGTTTCTGAGCCTGAAACTGAAATGGCCATCAATGCACCAGAGTTGGGCTGGGCGGAGCAGGATCCTGAATCGTGGTGGCAGCACAGCTGTACCGCGATCAAACGACTTTTAAAGGAGCAGAACATTGACGGCGCTGAGGTTAACGGGGTTGGCATCGCCTACCAAATGCACGGTTTGGTGGCAGTCGATATAAACGGCAAACTGGTTCGGGATTCTATCATCTGGTGCGACAGCCGTGCCGTACAAATCGGTAAACAGGCCTTCCAAAACTTGGGCGCAGAATTTTGCGCAGAACATTTCCTTAATTCTCCGGCCAATTTTACAGCTTCAAAATTAAAATGGGTCAAAGAAAATGAGCCCGAGAAGTTTGCCCAGATCCATAAGATCATGCTTCCGGGTGATTATATTTCCTATAGATTTTCGGGCGAAATAAATACAACCCTCTCCGGACTTTCTGAAGGTATTCTGTGGGATTTTAAGGTAAACAAACCTGCCAGAGCCCTTTTGGACCACTACGGAATCAATGAAGATTTACTTCCCACTCTGGTGGATACCTTTTCGCGGCAGGCGGAAATTTCAGAAACTGGAGCTAAGGATTCCGGCTTGGCAAAAGGGACTCCCATTCTCTACCGGGCAGGCGATCAGCCCAATAATGCGCTATCCCTAAATGTTATGAAACCTGGAGAAGTAGCTGCAACAGGAGGAACTTCTGGGGTGGTCTATGCCGTGACTGACCGTACCGATAGTAAGGAAACGTCGCGTATCAACAGTTTTGCCCACGTCAATTATACGGTCGAAAAACCAATAATCGGTCAACTGCTCAACATCAATGGCGCCGGGATTTTATACCGCTGGCTCAAGGAAACCCTTGGTGTAAGCTCTTATGTTGAAATGAACCGTCTTGCCGGAGAGGCATCGGTAGGTGCTCGGGGAGCGGTGATCATTCCGTTTGGTAATGGTGCCGAGCGTATGCTGGAAAATGAAATGCCGGGGATGCACCTCGCCAATATTAATTTTAATGTACACGACCGTCGCCACCTTTGCCGGGCGGCACTTGAGGGAATTGCTTTCGCCTTTATATACGGTATGGAAATCCTTATGGATGGCGACCGTGAAGTTTCCGTGGTGCGTGCTGGTAATGACAATTTGTTTCGATCACAGCTGTTTGCAGAAACGGTGGCAACCCTTTTGGGGAAGGAAATCGAAATTTATAACACCACTGGTGCCATTGGTGCCGCCCGTGCCGCAGGACTCGCCGCGGGGACCTATGACGGTCTTGATGCCGTTATGAAAAAGAGCGATCACGTGGAAACCATAAAACCGCTTGCCAAAAAGGATGAATACCAAGAGGCATATCAAATTTGGAAAAACGAATTAATTAAAATCTTAAAATAAACACACTATGGGCACATCAGCCGATTATTTTTCAGGAGTTGACAAAATCAAATATGAAGGTAAGGAGTCAGACAATCCGTTTGCCTTCAAGTACTACAATCCAGACCAGGTGGTCGCCGGAAAAACCATGCGCGAGCATTTTAAATTTGCTATTGCCTACTGGCATACCTTCGTAGGAACCGGTGGCGATCCCTTTGGTCCCGGTACCCTTCAATTTCCTTGGGACAAACCTACTGACGCAGTGGAAGCCGCCAAGGCCAAGGCCGATGCCGCTTTTGAGTTTATTGGTAAAATGGGATTTGATTATTACTGTTTCCATGATTATGATCTCGTTCGGGAAGCCGCTACCCTCGGTGAGTCAGAATCTCGATTGGCCGCAATTGTTGAATACTTACAGCAAAAGCAGAAAGAAACCGGAGTAAAACTGCTTTGGGGAACGGCCAATTGTTTTTCAAATCCGCGATACATGAATGGTGCTTCTACTAATCCAGATTTTAATGTGGTCGCCCGTGCCGGGGCTCAGGTAAAACTGGCACTCGATGCAACCATCGCCCTCGATGGTGAGAATTATGTCTTCTGGGGCGGTCGTGAAGGATACATGAGCTTGCTCAATACAGATATGAAACGGGAACTTGACCATATGGGCCAGTTTCTTGGTAAAGCAAGGGATTATGCGCGTTCACAAGGTTTTAAGGGAACTTTCTTTATCGAGCCTAAACCGATGGAGCCGATGAAACACCAGTACGATTTTGACGCTGCTACTGCAATAGGTTTCCTTAGGGAGTACGGTCTGGATCAGGATTTTAAAATGAATATTGAAGTAAATCACGCAACCTTGGCACAGCACACCTTTCAACATGAAATTCAGGTTTCGGCGAACGCCGGAATGCTGGGCAGCATAGATGCCAACCGCGGCGATTACCAGAACGGTTGGGATACAGACCAGTTCCCAAATAGCATAGGGGAAGTAACCGAGGCGATGTTGGTATTCCTAGAAGCCGGTGGATTACAAGGTGGTGGCGTAAACTTTGACGCCAAAATACGCCGAAACTCTACCGATATGGAAGATGTCTTTCACGCCCACATTGGCGGGGCAGACGTATTTGCCCGCGCATTGTTAACCGCTGATAAAATCCTGGAAAGTTCCAAATACAACGAACTGCGAACTAAACGGTACAGTTCGTTTGACGGTGGCAAAGGCGCTTCTTTTGAGAAGGGCGATCTGGGATTAAAAGAACTTTACGAGATTGCTATGGAGAACGGCGAACTTGAATTACAAAGCGGTAAACAGGAGCTTTTTGAGAATATAATAAACAATCACATATAATAAATATAAGGTCATAATCAATAAAGCAGCGAAGGAAACTTTGCTGCTTTTTAATTATTTTACCATAGAATCCAATAATTTGCTAAGACGTGTCAAAATTAGGGCTGAAGGATATTGCAAAAGTCTTTGGTGTTTCCGTATCTACGGTTTCAAAAGCCTTGCACGACAGCGCTGAAATCAGTGTTGCGCTGCGCGAAAAAATTCAGGCGTATGCCAAAGAAAACAATTATCGTCGCAACCTGCTGGCGGTAAACCTGATCAGCAAGCAAACCAAGACCATTGCCGTTGTGGTGCCCGATGTGCTCAATTATTTTTTCACACAGGTGTTTGCGGGGGTTCAGAAGGTCGCCAATGCCCGTGGTTACAAAATAATCAGTTGTATTACCGCAGATTCATTGGAACAGGAAATAGAACTTTCAGACTATTTGGCCAGTGGTACCGTGGACGGTGTGATTTTGTCCCTGGCCCAGGAAACGCAATTCTCAGAAAATTTCAAGCACCTGTCCATGCTTTCAGCTGCAGATATCCCACTGGTGATGTTTGACCGGGTCACAGATGCGGTGGACTGTGACAAACTGGTAGTTGATGATCTTGAAGGTGCCCGGCGTGCCACCCAGCATTTTATCAATACCGGCTCACGCACCATTGCGGTGGTGACGCCCATTGACCGGTCTAGTGTGGGCAAACTCCGCCTGGAAGGGTACAAAAAAGCCTTGGCCGAAAATGAGATCGCATATGATGAAAAGTTGGTGCTTCGGCTTTCGCCCAAGGATAATCTCGATCTTTTGATGTCTTTTTTACTCAACTACAAATCCATAGAAAGCATCCTGGTCTTCGACGAAGTTACTGCAGTAGAAGTGCTTCGTATCGTTAAATCCCGTGGTTATTCTGTACCAGAACATATTTCGATAATAGGTTTTACAAGCGGAATGGTATCCCGTTATGTCACGCCCTCACTAACGGTGGTAAGCCAACACGGATCCTATTTAGGTGAGAATGCCGCCACGATGCTTATTGATCGCATTGAAGGGAAAGGGGCAACTGCGGGCTATGTAACCAAAACTGTTAAGACGAGCCTGATCGTTCGGGATTCTACCAGAAAAGTCTAGTCTTCCCATTAAGATGAAGTTGCATTTAAATTGATGGCCATTCGGCGAAAGCTCTTCCGAAAAACTGTAATTTTGCCTGAAATTCAGCAGATCACTATTGAAGGGAACAGTTTACAAATCTACAGGCAGTTGGTATTTGGTCAAAAATGCAGACCACGGGTTTATTGAATGTCGCATTAAAGGACGTCTTCGGCTCAAAGGAATAAAGAGCACCAATCCCGTTGCCGTGGGTGATGTGGTTGAGTACGAACTGGAATCCACCGGTGATCAGACCACCGGAGTTATAAAGTCCATAGCTGAACGCGAAAATTATATCATCCGCAAATCGGTCAACCTTTCTAAGCAAACGCATATTCTTGCAGCGAACATAGACATCGCCTTTCTGGTAATTACCTTAAACAACCCACCAACTTTCACTTCCTTTATCGACCGGTTCCTGGTTACCTGTGAGGCCTATCACATCAAGGCAGTATTGCTTTTTAACAAGATGGATGTTTACGGTAGGGAAGAGGAAGAAGAAATTCTGTATTTGAAAACGATGTACATGCAAATTGGGTACGAGTGTTTGGATATTTCGGCAATGAATGGTCACAACATCGATGCCGTCAAGCATATGATGTTGGATAAGACCACGATGTTTTCGGGTCATAGTGGGGTGGGCAAGTCCACCTTGGTCAATGCCATCGCTCCGGACCTAAACCTAAAGACCAAAGCCATCAGCGATCAGCATATGCAGGGACAGCACACCACCACTTTTGCCGAGATGTACGATCTCGATTTTGGTGCGAGAATAATCGATACGCCGGGAATTAAAGGGTTCGGGATCGTCGATATTGATACTACCGAGCTTGGTGATTATTTCCCGGAATTTTTTGAACGTAAATCTCAATGCAAATTTAATAACTGCCTCCACGTGCAAGAGCCCAATTGCGAAGTGAAAGAAGCTCTGGAAGAGGGAAGGTTATTTTGGTCCAGATATGAAAGTTATTTGCAGATGCTAAACGGCGAAGATGATAATTACCGTCGAGACGCGCATAAACTGGATTAATGGAATTTAGCAATGTTTAAGTCTGAGAATTTTATATTTTGAAGGTCGTAGTACAAAGGGTAAAACAGGCATCTGTTACCATAGATGGAAATCCGCATACTGCCATCGAAAAGGGCTTGTTGATTCTACTTGGAATAGCCCACGAGGATACGAAAGACGATATCGACTGGCTCGTGCGTAAAATTTCTGGAATGCGGATTTTTGGGGACGATCAGGGACTGATGAACCTAAATGTAAATGATATACGTGGTGAAGTTCTCGTGGTGAGCCAGTTCACGTTACTCGCCAGCACACGCAAAGGGAATCGACCTTCCTTTATTGAGGCGGCCAAGCCAGATCAAGCCGTTCCGCTTTACAAATTATTCCTATCCAAAATTGGGGATGAAATCATGCGGCCAGTACAAGCCGGAATATTTGGAGCGAACATGCAGGTGCATCTGGTTAATGACGGTCCCGTTACAATTGTGGTTGATACTAGATCAAAGAAATAATTTTCATCATTTAGAATAATTATTTTATCTTCCCGGCCTACTAGGGTCTTATGAAGTTTTTATTCAGTCTTTTCTTACTTTTTCAAATATTTTTTGTCGGCTATCGTACACATGCCCAAGATACAAGCCTTTCTGTATTTAGTTTAAAGGCCATGCTTGATGGCGATGTGGACAGCGTGAAGCGAAGTGAGGAAACAACAATTGATCTTACCGAAAAAGGATCTCTCAATTATAGTTTAAGAAGAACGATGACCGTTTTTAATAAACGTGGTCTTGGTGACGTGGGTGCTTATGTTGGGTACAGTGACAATGTAAAAGTAAAAAACATAGAAGCTTGGGTACACGATGCTTCCGGTAAGGAAATCGACCATATTAAAAATAAGGATTTTGAGGATGTAAGTGCTGTTTCCGGGGTCACACTATACTCGGACGATCGGGTGCTTTTCTTGGATTATACACCGTATTCCTATCCCATCACCATCGTTCTTGAGATTGATTATAAGTCTAGAACTACCGCTTTCCTGCCCGCTTGGGAACCACTTTCAGCATATTCAAGCAGCTGTGAATCGAGTACCTATACCGTACTCCATAATCCCGGTGAGGCATTTCATATCAAGGAATACAACTTGGAGGGCCTTGACATAACGACGATAAAAGAGCCCGGAAAAACTGTATGGACTGCAAACAACCTCAGTCCCATAGATCTCGAGGATCTGGCACCACCCTTTTATGATATAATGCCACGGGTTCGTTTAAGTCTAGAGCATTTTCACCTAGAAGGCGTAGCCGGCAGCGGCGGTACTTGGCAGCAGTTTGGTTCTTGGATGAACCAAAATCTCATTGCAGGCACTCAGGAAATCCCAGAAGAAACACAGGATGAAATCATAAGCCTAACGCAAAACTTGGAATCTGCCGAGGAAAAAGCACGCGCAGTTTATCAATTTGTTCAAGATAAGGTGCGCTATATCAGTGTGCAGATCGGGATAGGTGGGTGGAAGCCCATGCTCGCTGAGGACGTTGACCGCTTGGCTTATGGCGACTGCAAAGCGCTTAGCAACTATACCAAGAGCCTGATGGACCTGATAGGTGTTACCTCATACTATGCCATAATCTATGGTGGAGATGAGGTGCGAAGCCTCGATGAAGACATCGTTGGGGTGCAGGGAAATCATGCCGTCCTCGCACTTGATCTTAATGACGACGATGGCCTGACCTGGTTGGAATGTACCAGTCAAACGGCTCCTTTTGGCCATACGGCAGGTTTTACAGATAACAGGAATGCCATGCTTGTCACGCCTGAGGGCGGAAAAATTGTGGCTACCAGAAAGTATGGAGCAGAGGATAACTTCCGTAAACGCAAAGTAGATATTGCCCTCTTCGAAAATGGAAATGTCACCGGAAGCCTGATAAGCACTTCAAAAGGGTTGTTCTATGACCGGGTAAATTATATGGAAACCCTTGATGAACAAAAACTCAAGGAGTTCTACCTCAGCAACTGGAATTCCCTCAATGGACTTTCAGTAGCGCAGGTGGACATCAAGAATGACCGAAGGGCTGTGGATTTTAAAGAAACGGTCGCTTTTGCCATTCCCAACTTTGTGACCCAGGTCAATGAGGATATGCTGCTTAAGCCCAATCTTTGGGGTTATGGCCGTGGTGATATTCCCACACGGTACAGCGAGCGCAAGCTTCCGTTTAAAATTGAGTATTCAAAGTCGTATGAAGATACAGTAAGCATCAAGATTCCTGTAGGTATGTATTCAGGTGACCTTCCAGAGCCGGTGAGTCTGGAAAGTGAATTCGGCACCTACACCGCTTCGATTACCAGAACTGAAACCGGTATGATTGTATATACCCGCAGATTGACCCTCAATGGTGGCCTGTTCCCTGCAGAAAAATATGAGGATTACCGCGATTTCTACAAAAAAATGGCACGTTACGACAGCCAGAAAATCCTTATAACTTCAAAATCCTAATATGAAAAAAAAATGCTACGGTGTGCTGCTCCTACTTATTATAGCCCCAGTCTTTCTTTCTGCTCAAAATTTTAAATACGGTAAAGTCTCAAAAGATGAGGTGATGCAAAAGGAGCATCCCTTGGAGCCAGACGCTGTTGCTTCGGTACTTTATCGCAACCAGTATTCCTTTTTTCGATTCCTTAAAGGTCAAGGATTTCAGGTGGTCACTGAATTTCAGGAGCGCATCAAAATCTACAAACCTGAAGGTTTTGATTATGCGACCCATAGTGTTCCTATTTACATAGGGGGCAGCGAGAATGAAACGCTTTCTGGTTTAAATGGTGTTACTTATAACCTGGTCGATGGTAAGATGAAGGAAACCAAACTGCGCAAAGATGGTATTTTTGATGAAGAGGCTTCCAAGTATTACAAGAAGACAACCTTTACATTGCCTAACCTGCAGGCAGGTTCTGTTATAGAATATAAATATACCTTTACCACTCCTTATGTTCATAATATTGATGAGATAAGGTTGCAGGAGGAAATCCCTGTTGATAGGGAGGAATTTCTTATCAAATTCCCGGAATATTTCAACTATAAAATGCATACCAAGGGGTGGTTGCCTATTCCGATCAAACGAAGTTCAGATAACGGCACGATCAATCTGGGCGGATTTGTGCATACTACAGCCAGTGGTTTTGGAAATGGCAGCCCGTCCCAATATCAATCCGAGAGTGTGAACTATACCATTAATAGTTATGAGCTGACCATGACCGACGTTCCCGCAATTAAGCAAGAAAAGTATGCTGGAAACATGGACAACTATATGTCTGCAATCAAATTTGAGCTTTCCTTCACTAAATTCCCGGATACATCTATTGAATATATCTCAAATTCTTGGGAAGATGTCTGTAAGTCTATTTATGAAAGCGATTCGTACGAAAACGAGCTTACCAAGGAACGCTATTTTGATGATGAGATTGACGCCATACTGGCTACGGCCACATCCAATGAAGACAAAATGATTGCGGTTTTTGAATTCGTGAAGAGGCGTATGGCCTGGAACGGGTATGAAGGAATTTATACTGACAAGGGGGTGCGTTCAGCTTATAAGGACCGTACCGGTAACGTGGCAGATATTAATCTTATGCTGGTAAGCATGTTCCGCTACGCCGGTCTTGATGCAAATCCCGTGGTACTCAGTACCCGCGATAACGGCATTCCCTTGTATCCCACCGTAACGGGTTTTAATTATGTCATCGCCTCGGTGAATGCAGATGACAATATTGTTCTCATGGATGCCACAGACAAAATGGGCGTCATTGACCTGCTACCTGAAAAGTTGATCAACTGGAATGGCAGGATTATCAAAGAAGGAGGGTTTTCGCAAATGGTCAACCTTAGTCCTTCTAAAGTTGCGGGCTCCAACTTGTTGATTCAAGCTGCTATTGACGATGATTTGAGTGTTAAGGGAAGCTGCCAGTCACAGTACGTAGGTCACCGTGGGATAAGTTGGAGGAAAAACCTTGCCACCCGTTCTGAAGAGGAAAAAAGGTTGTCCTTAGAAGAATATTATAAAGGCTCTGAAATTTCAGGACTGGAACTTACAAATTTTGAAAATCCGTACGAGCCCTTGCAGATGAAGCTTGACTTTGAGTCTATGTCAAATGTTGAAGAAGTAGGTGGAAAAATTTACCTTAACCCCATGCTTTATTTGGCAGAAGAAGAAAACCCGTTTACTGCTTTAGAAAGAAAGTTCCCGGTTGACTTTTTGTACAAAAACAGCTCGAGGTATATGTTTACCATTAAAATACCAGAGGGCTATCAGGTAGAGAGCCTGCCCGAAAGTGCAAAATATTCCCTTATGGACGGAAAGGCCAATTTTGCCTACATCATTGCACAACGTGGCAAAAATATTCAATTGAACGTTTCATCAAAAATCAACCAGGCGATGTTTATGCCGGAGAATTACCCCGACATCAAAAAGTATTTTGAGGGTATCATCGCCAAGCAAAATGAGAAGGTGGTTCTTTCAAAAATTTAGGCTGAATTTTTCTGCGCTTATGATTATTAAAAAATCTTGTTTAGCTTTTATTACCCTGGCCCTTTGGGCTTTCTGTTATGGCCATGCCCAAGAACCTGATCTGGGTAATGTCTCCAAGAAGGATCTGCTTATGACGGCTTACGGGCTAGACCCCAGTGCACCGGCAGTAGTTCTGCAGCGGTACCGCAAGAGTTATTACGACCACAACGAAGACGGCTGGCTCATCGTTACCGAACATCACGAACGTATTAAAATCCTGACCCAAGAAGGAATGGAGTATGCCACAAAAAAAGTTTTGGCATACATTAAAAATGAAGATGAAGACTTATCCCGTATCATAGGCTACACCCACTATTTAAAAGATGGCAAGCCACAGAAGGTGAAGCTAAAAAAAGATGGGATTTTTGAAAACAAAGCTTCAGAAAAATGGATGGAGTATTCTTGGACCATGCCCAATGCCGGTGTGGGCACCGTGGTGGAGTGGGTGTATACCACTAAGTCACCCTACTGGACCCAGATGGACGACGTGGTTTTTCAGGACGATATACCAGTGGCTTCCTATTACGCAGAAATCCGTATGCCTCAGTTTATGAAATTCCGAACCATAAAAAAGGGCTATTTTGACTTGGAGCCAGAATTTAAAATGGAAAAGCGTAGGGCCAGCATTAGCTTTAGCCAGGATTCAAATTACGGTAGTACGTCACGAGGTGGGCAAATGACCATAACAGAACTGGTAGGACGTTTTGCCCTGCAGGATGTTCCCGCGCTGAAAAAGGAGCCCCTGGTAGATAATATCGATAACTACCGCTATAGCGTAGCTTTTGACCTCGAATCGTATTACAGCAGTGCCAAAGGTAAGACCATAAAACTCTCCACAACTTGGGATGAGGTAGCCAATACCATATTTGAGAATAAACGTTTTGGTAAGCGTCTGGAAGAACTGGACTTTTTAGAATCTAGAGCCAAGTTGTTGATTGAGGAGCACAAGGACGCTCCAGAGCGTATGCGTGCTGCCTTTAATCATATTCAGCGGAGTATGGCCTGGAATGGGGATTATGGAAAATTTGCCGAGCACGAACTTGAAGATAGCTACGAGGATAAAGTAGGCAGTGTCGCCGAGATCAATTTGATCCTTATTGGCTTGTTGCAGAAATCTGGCCTTGAAGTTTACCCCGTCTTGTTAAGTACGCGGCACGCTGGTTTCCCGGTTTTCCCAACGATTGACGGGTTCAACTATGTCATCGCAGCGGTTAAGATCAATGGGGAATATATGCTGCTCGATGCCACTGATAAATTAAGTGTTCCCAATGTCTTACCTACCCGGGTTTATAACTGGGAAGGCCGTCTTGTCAAGAAATACGGAACTTCTGAACCCATTGAGCTTTATACAAAAAAGCCAACACAAGAGAACATCATGCTAAGCGGTGAAATTACCGAAAATGGCGAAGTGATAGGCGATATAAAACATCGGTTTACCGAGTTTAAAGCATGGCAGTACCGCAAATCCCACGGAGGCGATGGCATAGATGACCGGATCGCATCGGTGGCAGATGAGAATGGGATTGACGAAGTGTTTGACCTTGAGGTGACCGGTCTGGAAAACCTTGATGACGCCATCGTAGAAAGTTTCAACTTTGAGCTTTTTGATGCTTACGATCAAGCGGGAGGTACCATTTACTTTAAGCCGCTGTTGTTTTTGGGCCACGTTAGCAATCCATTTGCAGCAGAAGAACGCAATTACCCTGTCAACTTCATTCATCCATTTATCAAGACCATTTCAGCCAAATACAAGATTCCAGAAGGGTTCACGGTAAGTTCACTGCCCGAGCCCACCTCGATGTCCCTGCCAGATAATTTAGGGACATTTAGGTATATGGTTAGGTTCACCGGGGACTACATTTCTGTGGATTGCAGGTTTGAGGTGAGCGAGGCTTCCATTCCCCCGCATCAGTATCTTTCGCTCAAAAAGTTCTACGAAAAGATGGTAGATAAGGAGCGTGAAAAGGTGGTACTGTCCAAAATTTAGATCGGCCGGGATCATTTGCAAACTGGAATTCTGCTTCGCCGGAAGCTAGTTCGATTAAAAACCAATATTTTTATCGGAAAATAAACGTTCATGGATATTCCCAACGCGCAGAAAGAAGTAGATCACTGGATCAAAGAGCACGGTGTGCGTTACTTTAACGAGCTTACCAATATGGCCCAGCTTAGCGAAGAAGTAGGCGAAGTAGCCCGCATCATTGCTCGGCGTTATGGCGAGCAGAGCGAAAAAGAGAGCGACAAGAACAAAGACCTGGGCGAAGAATTGGCTGATGTGCTTTTCGTCGTACTCTGCCTTGCCAATCAGACCGGTGTGGACCTGCAGGAAGCGTTTGATAAAAAATTGGACCTCAAAACCAAACGTGATCACGACAGGCACCACCAAAACGAAAAATTGAAGTAATTTCGTCCTTCCAACATTAAAACTTTTGTTTTTGGATCTCAAGATTAGCAAAGACCAGTCTACCCTTCACGGGAATATTCCCATAACCGGTTCTAAAAGTGAATCCAACCGATTGCTGCTTTTACAAGCACTACTCGGCGGATTTAAGATCGAAAACCTTTCCAACAGTGCCGATAGCGAAGTGATGCAAAAAGCTTTGGCTTCCGCCGAAAAAACGGTTGACATTCACCACGCGGGTACGGCGATGCGTTTTTTAACGGCTTATTTTGCAACTCGCGAAGGCCGCGAAACCCGGCTCACCGGAAGCTCCAGAATGCAAGAACGGCCCATTGGTATTTTAGTGGATGCCCTGCGCGATCTGGGAGCTGCTATAACCTACGAAAAAAACGTAGGTTATGCACCACTCTTGATCAAAGGAAAGAAACTTGCCAAGGATGAAGTCACATTGGCGGCCAGCGTGAGCAGCCAATATATCTCTGCCCTTATGATGATTGGAGCAGTAATGCCAAAAGGTCTCACCATCAATCTCGATGGGAAAATCACATCAGTACCTTACATTAAAATGACGCAACAATTGCTGGATCAGTTGGGCGTTTCCAGCGTCTTTGAAGGTCAAAAAATACAGGTTCAGCCTGGGCGTGGCCAAGTGCCAAAAAAAATGACTGTTGAGTCAGACTGGAGCAGCGCTTCCTATTATTACAGTTTGGTTGCCTTGGCTTCAGAAGCTACGGTGACCATTTCCAGTTACCGCAAAGACAGTCTGCAGGGTGACGCCGTTCTGGCTGAATTATACGAACAATTTGGTGTGCAGACGCTTTTTCGCGAAAGCGAAATCACCTTGACCAAAACGGAAAATTTCAAACCCAAAGCGGTAGAATTTGACCTTGCCAATTCTCCGGATATTGCACAAACCATTGCCGTGACTGCATTTGGTCAGGGAGTTTCCTGCGACCTTTATGGTTTACATACTTTAAAAATTAAGGAGACCGATCGCTTGGAAGCATTGCGTATCGAACTCACCAAACTGGGCGCTGATATCACCGTGACCAACGACTCCCTGCATTTAAACGCTTCTGAGGCAATTGTACCGAATAGAAAGATCGCAACCTATCAAGATCACCGGATGGCGATGGCTTTTGCACCACTGGCCCTAAAAGTTCCCATCGCTTTTGAGGATGCTGAGGTGGTCAATAAATCGTATCCCGATTTTTGGGAAGACCTGGAGCAGTTGGGCTTTACGATCGTTAAATAATTCACTTTCAAAATAAACGGTTAAATACTTGACAAGGCCCCCTTCGGGATTGTATATTTGCACCCTTTTTAAAATCACCAAAAACAGACCTCACATGGGAATGAAACTCTCACAATTTAGTTTTGATCTACCTAAAGAATTGCTGGCCGAATATCCTTCTGAAAACAGGGACGAGGCGCGATTGATGGTGCTCGACAGAAAAAAGCAGACCATTGAACACAAGCTTTTTAAGGACTTGATCGATTATTTTGATCCCGAAGATGTGATGGTGCTCAACAATACCAAGGTGTTTCCCGCGCGTCTTTACGGAAACAAAGAAAAGACCGGTGCGCGCATCGAAGTTTTCCTGTTGCGTGAATTGAATGCAGAAACCAGACTTTGGGACGTGCTTGTTGATCCCGCCCGAAAAATCAGAATTGGTAACAAACTTTATTTTGGTGAAGACGAAAGCCTTGTGGCAGAAGTCATTGATAATACCACCTCTCGTGGAAGAACACTTCGTTTTCTTTACGACGGTTCCTATGCAGAATTTCGTAATAAGCTTACCGAACTTGGAGAGACCCCTTTGCCAAAATACATAAAACGTGACGTTGAGCCTGATGACGCAGAGCGTTACCAGACGATTTACGCCAAAGAAGAAGGAGCTGTCGCTGCACCAACAGCCGGATTGCACTTCTCCAAACACCTGATGAAGCGTCTGGAAATAAAAGGTATTGATTTTGCAGAGGTTACGTTGCACGTAGGTTTGGGTACTTTTAGCCCGGTCGAGGTAGAAGACCTGAGCAAGCACAAAATGGATAGCGAAGAAGCTTTCATACGTACAGAAGCTACAAAAACGATCAACGAAGCGTTAGATAAGAAAAAAAGGGTGTGCGCGGTAGGAACGACTGTAATGCGCGTTCTGGAAAGCAGCGTAAGCTCCAACAGCAGGCTCAATGAGTATGGTGGTTGGACGAACAAGTTCATCTTTCCTCCATATGATTTTAGCATTGCCAATTGTATGGTGACCAATTTCCACACGCCAAAATCAACATTGCTGATGATGGTTTCGGCATTTGCAGGTCACGAGTTTATGAAGAAGGCCTACGAGGAAGCGATCAAAGAGAAATACAAGTTTTACACCTACGGGGACGCGATGCTGATTATCTAACAAAAGTTAGCAGCAAAAAATTTGAAACCCGGCCTCGCGCCGGGTTTTTTATCTCAACTAAACAATACCTTTGCACAATGACCACCGCTAAAAAAGACATACGGGCACTGACCCGCGAGGAGTTACGGGAATATTTTGTCGCTCAAGGCGAAAAAGCTTTCCGTGGGAACCAGGTGTACGAATGGCTCTGGAACAAAGGCGCGCATACTTTTGAAGCGATGACCAATTTACCTAAGGAAACGCGGGAGTTTCTAGATTTGCATTTCGTAATCAACCACATCAAGGTTGATCATATGCAACGCAGTAATGACGGCACCATAAAAAATGCGGTAAAATTGCATGATGGCCTTACGGTAGAATCTGTATTGATCCCTACTTCTTCCCGGACTACCGCATGCGTTTCCTCTCAAGTGGGCTGCAGTCTCAATTGTAAATTCTGCGCCACCGCTCGGTTAAAGCGCATGCGGAATTTAAATCCTGACGAAATCTTTGACCAGGTCGTCGCCATCGATCAGCAGAGCAAACTGTATCACGACCGGCCGCTGAGCAACATCGTATTTATGGGAATGGGCGAACCGTTGATGAACTATAAAAATGTGGTCGCTGCCATTGACAAAATTACTGATCCCGAAGGCTTGGGAATGTCTCCCAAACGAATTACGGTTTCAACTTCCGGTGTGCCTAAGATCATCAAGAAAATGGCCGATGATGCCGTCAAATTCAATCTGGCGGTTTCACTACATTCCGCATTGGATGAGGTGCGCACCGATATTATGCCTTTTAACGAACAGATGCCCCTTGCAGATTTAAAAGAATCACTGCAATACTGGTATGAAAAAACCGGAAAGCGCATCACCTACGAATACGTCGTCTGGCGCGGAATCAATGATACCGATCGAGACATTGAGGCCTTGATTGATTTTTGCCTGGCTGTACCTTCCAAAGTGAATTTGATTGAATACAACCCTATTGATGATGGTAAATTTCAACAGGCGGATCCCGAAGCCATAGACCGCTATGTCACTAAGCTGGAGGATCGCGGCATTACTGTAACGGTACGCCGCTCACGCGGGAAGGATATTGATGCAGCCTGTGGGCAGTTGGCCAATAAGAGTTGATTTTAATTCCTATTTTTGTTTTTCAACCGCAATAAACAGACTCTTTTCATTTTAATGCATCTTCACACAGCTATTCGTTGAAACCCGTAGAGCAGATCAAGCAGCCCATTGCCCACGAGATGGAACTTTTTGAACAAAAGTTTTCCCTTTCGATGAAGAGCAAGGTGCCGCTGCTCAACCGCATCACCCATTATATCGTAAACCGAAAAGGGAAACAGATGCGCCCCATGTTTGTTTTTCTGGTTGCTAAAATGCTGGGCGGCGAGGTGCTCAATGACCGGACCTATCGGGGTGCTTCGGTGATCGAGCTGATACATACGGCCACTTTAGTGCACGACGATGTGGTGGACGAAAGTTACCGCCGTCGTGGTTTTTTCTCCATTAACGCCCTTTGGAAAAACAAGATCGCCGTTTTGGTTGGGGATTTTTTGTTATCCAAAGGATTGTTACTTTCCATAGATAATGAGGATTTTGATCTGCTTCAGATTATTTCTGTGGCTGTACGCGAAATGAGCGAGGGCGAATTGCTGCAGATCGAAAAAGCCCGAAAACTTGACATCACCGAAGAAATTTATTTCGAAATCATCCGCCAAAAAACGGCAACCTTGATCGCTGCCTGTTGTGCGATGGGTGCCCAGGCCGTACACGCTCCCAAAAAGGAAGTTGCGCGGATGCGAAAATTTGGTGAACTCATCGGTTTGGCGTTTCAGATCAAGGATGACCTTTTTGATTATGGTCAGGAAAAAATAGGAAAGCCCACGGGCATTGATATTAAAGAGCAAAAGATGACCTTACCGCTGATTCATGCCATTAACAGCGCTTCAGAAAAGGACAGGAAATGGCTCATCAATAGCGTAAAGAATCACAATACAGATAAAAAACGGGTAAACGATGTCATTGCCTTCGTCAAGGAAAATGGCGGTCTTGATTACGCCATATCAAAAATGATCGCACTGCAACAGGAAGCCTTGACCTTACTGGACCATTATCCCGAGTCTGAGTATAAAGCGGCGCTGGTACAAATGGTCAATTACGTCATCGACCGGAAGAAGTAGGGAATTAAGAAATACGATCTTCGATTAAATTTTCAATTTTTGAACTCTGAACTCTGAACTCTGAACTCTGAACTCTGAACTCTGAACCCTGAACCCTGAACCCTTAACCAAAAACCCACCAAACCAAAAACTTTTATTTTTTTTCACCCTCAGGCAACCTTTTCAAAAAAACTTGCGTCTATATAAATGAAGGCGATCTTTAAAAGACACCATTGTGAAAGTCATTCCATTTTTTTCGAGCGAAAAGCAGCTGATAAAAAAGGCGTCCCAAAATAACCGGGAAGCGCAACGTCGGCTTTACGAACTGCACGCTCCAAAAATGCTGAGTGTCTGCAGACAGTATATTAAAGATCTGCATCACGCAGAAGAAGCGATGGCCAACGGCTTTATTAAAGTCTTTGGCAATCTGAAAAACTTTCGCGACGAAGGAAGCTTTGAAGGTTGGATACGCAAGATTATGGTGCGCGAGGCCCTTTCCTTTTTGAGGGCGCAGACTAAAATGACCTTTACCGATTATGAGGATGAGACTCACGCCCCAGCGTATGACCCAGTTGACAGTGAACTCGAAACAGAGCATATTCAACATCTTATCGATGGGCTTCCGGCGGGATATCGTGCCGTATTTGTGATGTATGCCGTAGAAGGGTATAAACATCAAGAGATCGCAGCAGTTCTCAAAATTTCCGAGAGCACTTCAAAATCACAGCTGTTTAAAGCCCGCAAAATGCTTCAGCAGCAATTAAAAGAATCAAACACGTACCGTTATGGCACCAATAAAATTTGAGGAGAACATAAAAAGCAAGCTGGACAAGCGTACGATCAATCCCTCACCGGCGGCTTGGGAGCGCATCTCGCAAAAACTGGACGCTTCTGATCAAAAGGAAAAACGCAACCGTATAGGGCCTTGGCTCATTGCAGCGAGTATTTCAGCAATTTTGATCTTGGCTGGTACGGTATTTTTCGGCGGCCGCCAAATGCAGCCACTAGAAAATCAACTGGTCAACACTCCGGTGGATACAGTAGAAGAAGAGCTTAAACAAGTAGTTCCAAAAAATAAAATCATCGAGGAAAAGGTTGTTGAGAAAACGCCGGTAGTAGAAAGTTACGCTGCAGCTGAAAAAGTGGATAACGCTTCCGCGAAAGCGATAGAAACAACTCCCAATTCAGCAATCCAAAAACCTAAAAGTGACGCCACCTCCACGACCGAAGCGGTAGCCCTAAATGATAAGGAACAGGCTGAAAAAGTAATAGACCCGGAGAAGTCACCAGCCTTCAAAAACGCACTAGATGCCAAAGTCGCCCAACTCCTGGCCGAAGTTGAAGCGATGGCAAATGCCGATCAAGAAGTGTCGGAAAATGATATCGATGCCTTGCTGCGCGGTGCCCAACGGGAGCTCACCCAAGAACGGATTTTTCAGACACCATCAAAGGATCTCTCTGCACTGGCGCTTTTGCAGGAAGTGGAGGGGGAGCTGGATCAAAGTTTTCGCGACAAGGTTTTTGATGAACTCAGTAAACGGTTCAGCCAGGCCCGTGAGGCGATCGCTTCTCGCAACAATTAGTAAATAACCATTAATTTTTCATTCATTATCAATCACTGCCTTCGGCGGAAAGCCATTTCCTTGCCTGAGGCGAACTAAAAACAATCATTATGAAAACCATTATCACCTTAGTTATTTTTTGTGTTTCAAGTTTCCTAAATGCTGGCCTGATGGCCCAAGAACAGGAGCAGGCTATTTCCAAGGATTCCATTTCCTTCCAAATCATTTCGCTTCAGAAAAAGAAAGAAAAAATTATCTCTTATGAGAAGGATCAATTGAAGGAGGCTGTCCTGGCCATCGATGCCAAACTGGAAGCTGAGACCATTAGCAAAGAAGAAGCCCGGAAAATGAAAGAGGCAGCCGCTCGCGAAACTGCCCTGAATATCGAAAACCGCGTCGCCATCGTTGATAATAAAATTGCTTTGCTTGAACGCAACCCTGATGCTTTGATCGAGTATAGCGATGGTGATGAAGTGAAATTTGTCATTGGTCGTAGTAAGTCAGGAAATGACGGGGAAGATGGCGACGGAAGCCTTTTTTCCATCAAATTTAATGGGGAAGATGTGAATTCCAAGAAATCAATAAAATATGACCGTCGTACCTATTCAGACCTGGTGATCGCTTTTGGGCTTAACAATGCCATCATTGAGGGAGAGAGTATAGACTATTCTCCTTATAAAATAGGAGGTAGCCGGTTTTTTGAAATCGGTGTGGCCTGGAAGACGCGCGTATTTGAGAATGCCAACTGGTTGCGCTTTAAGTACGGTTTCAGTTTTATGCTAAACGGTTTAAAAATGGAAGACAACCAGTATTTTGTTGAAAACGGCGATCAAACCGAATTACAAACCTTCCCCTTGAATCTGGACAAATCAAAATTACGGATGGACCATCTGGTATTTCCCCTTCATTTTGAAGTAGGGCCATCTAAAAAGAAGGAATATGATAATTATTTCAGGTACTCGACCAGGGATCAATTCAAATTTGGCTTTGGGGGTTATGCAGGTTTGAATCTGTTGACCATTCAGAAATTGAAGTATAATGATGCAGACGGCAACGACCGCAAGGATAAATTCAAACAGAATTACAATACCAATAATTTGATCTACGGAATAAGTTCTTATGTGGCCTGGGGTGACGTTGCGCTATACGCGAAGTATGACCTGAATACCATTTTTAAGGACAACCCTGTCGAGCAACGTAACGTTTCCTTGGGTGTTCGATTTGATATGGATTAGTCCCCTTGTCCCCTTATCCCCCTAGCCCCCGAAGGGGGAATTTCAATCGCTGTAATATTATTAACCTGCAAGGTCTTTAAGACCTTGCAGGTTTTTTATTGGTTAAGTTTGCAAGCCAAAAACTTTTATTTTAATTTTTGAATAACAATAACAATAACAATAACAATAACAATAACAATAACAATAACAATAACAATAACAATAACAATA
>JBATUQ010000062.1:0-60076 GCA_049671285.1 Leeuwenhoekiella sp.
GTCTGCACCAGAATGATAATACTCCCAAAGCTTACCAAGCACAAAAAGGATCAGGATATTTGCCGCTATAAAGAGCAATAAAAGTATTGTCCGTTTTTTATTGCTTCCCAAATCCCTCTTCAAGGTAATTGTATTTTTATTGTTTTCTTTAGGCCAGCTGCTTCAATAGTTGCCTCGTATGCTCCGCTTTTAAAACCATCTGCCGAAAGGGGAAAGATCGCCAGACCATCTTTAGTGGTTTTCATCATTTTTTCACTGAAGTTTGTATTGTCCTGAGAGATCGTCAATAAAACGGGTAGACCTTCAGGAACAGTCTGCTCCATAAACCCCATTACAGGACCCACAGTTATTTGCCTCGCTTCAACATCAAAGTACACCAGAAAATCGTCAACAGCTTTTAAAAAGGACAGGGCAATTGTATTGCTTTTTGCCTCTCTTGCTATAGCTGCCTGAACATCCCATACCAACTCACGATAGGGATGCACCCATTGTCCTGTTGCCCGCCCATTTATAGTAGTGGCCTGCATCTGCGTAAGGTGACCGTGCTGGTCATAAGCATTAAAGGAGACTAATGTGCCGTCGTTTACGACATTTCCAAATATATCCTTGATAATTCCGGTGGTGATCATTAATTGTTGGTTTCCGTCAGCAAAATTGTGTTTCTGCTCTGCTTGAATTTGAAAAGGGGCTGCCCTACCCGATCTATAATATAGCGGTCGCTCCTTGGAAACCGCAGCATTCACTTTTGTCGTCATTAACCGCTGACCTACTTCTTGACCGGCATCAAAGCGCTTCCACACAATCAAATCCTCGATACGTAAAGTTTCTGATGAAAGATCATTTTTATACTGAAAGAATTGCTCAATGGCTGTCCCTTCAGGCAATGGATTATCATATTGATCAACTGGCGCCGATACAAAATAAGCAAAATCATCCGTGCCAACTACCAGACTATTTGGACCCAGATAAGAGTACATCTTTAAATTTGTGGTGGTGTCTGGAATTATCCGAATGTCTCCTTCATTTTTGGTAATTTTTTCTGCCATCAACTTCCAGGTAATTCCACCGGATTTGGTCGAAAAAGCTTCAGGCAACTGAAAGTTCAAAATAGTGTCATCAACCTGAGGCTCTAGCACCGTTAAACCTACTTTGTTATTGATAACCAAAACCGGAGCTGCTGTGGGAGTCCCCTTTTGGCGGAAGCTTAATACAATGGAGTCACCGGCCACAAATTTTTTCTTTTTCGTAAGCAACTGGTAAAGGACACCCGAATCCTGATCAGGGTTTTCTATTTCCTTTTGACATCCAAAAGCAATAAACAGTAGCAGTATCACAAATTTGGCTCGCATATTAATGTGGATTGCCAACGTAGTTATTCATTTCAACTTTAATATACGAAAACCCGTCTCCGGAGCAGGGTATCAGACCCTCACTTTTAATGGTATTTGTATCTCCGGTAGAACGGGATTTATTTGGAAGCCCGTTGACACCGACATTGGTCAACGCATTGGGGATTTCTTTTAAGGACAATAAATTGGCTGTTTGATGGTCAAAAAATTGACGGTGCTGTACGCGTATGGCCTGCCCCACAAACTGATGATCTAGCCAAATGAGATTTTTATCCTCGTCATAATAGGAAAATATAAGCTGCGGAATAGTAACCTCCTGAACACCTGTATTCATCAACGTCCCACTAAGTTGATCACCGGCCGCGACTAAATCTTGTGCGGCAACCTGTTTGTAAAGATCAGAATTGGCCACGTTACTGGTACACTGAATATCAAATTTAATAGGAAGCTCAGTCAGGTCTTTCGCCTTAAATTCATCCGGATCAAAAGTTGTGGGAAATTCCTCTCCCGGACTGGTCCAGGAAGTTCCTTCAAAATCAATTTTAAAGGAGGTGACTTCCTTGGGCATTAATTTATGTTTGATTAAATATTTGGCATTGTACGTGGCAAGTATCTGGTTTTTGGAGTTATAAAGATTGGCAGCAACCGCAATATCTGCCGGCACCACGTCTATATTTTGCAACTGCCCTATCACCGAATAATAACCATCTTTTTTAACCATTCGTGCGTCGATCACCTGGAGTTCCGGTTGTTTTAGAATATCCTCGTGATACGTTTTTTCACTGCTGATGGTACGCCGCCCGTGATTGTAAAAGACAGTAGTATTTGAGGTGAAAAGTTGATCTGGAGAGAGATCTTCGTCAGTATCTGTGGGATCAATGTACCATTTGCCTTGGTGTTTTACCAAATGATGAAAATCTATGGTTTCGATTGCCTCCAAAGGCGTAATCCATCTCGAATAAACTTTGGCCCGGGCTTCTGCTTTGGAGCTGTTCAATAGCTGCACCCCAATCGAGTCCAGCTTTGCATACGAACTCAAAATTCCATCGGTGATAGAAACTTCCAGCATGAATTGAGTTATGGATTTGTTCATCTCAGGGTTTAAATAGGAATGGGCGCGTTCAAATTCTTTAAAATCCAGTGCGTCATAATAAGCAGTCAGGACATTTTTGGGAGATAACTGGGTTTTATTCTCTATGTAAAACACGTACATCCCATAACCAATAAACCCAATCAATACGAAAAACCACAGGTAGTTTATCCTCAATACGGTTCTCAGGGGTTTTTTAAACGGAGTTCCATAATTGACCCCTTCCGGATGCACGGCAAATCGGGAAGAATTCATGACCACTTTTGTAATCAGTGCGGTGGCCAAAGCCATAAACACGGTAAAAAGAGGTAACACCCCCCATAGTATACACAAAACTTCAGAAACTTCGTCCCGGGATAAAACAGAGGGTAAAGGTGGAACATATTGCCGTTCCCAAACCATGATCCCATTTTCAAGAAGCGTCAAGCGTTGCCAGCCCGCAAAGAACAGCAGCGGATCATAGAACTTATCGTTTGAAAAGACATACTTGAGGTTATACTTTTCCGGCACCGTGAGGAATTGTTGTAAAGAGCCCAAACCTTCAACCCCACGGAATTTTGAATTCTCCAACCTTTCAATCGCCCTCGTGGTCAGTTCGGGCAGTCTCCTCGCAGAATGATAATTGCCATCAATGGTGGCGGCATTCGTCTGAGCAGAGAGCCAAGCCATTTGATCGCCAAAACCCAAAGGCAAAAACCGCCACTTATCGTGTTGATCCTGATTGAGAAAGTTGATAATGGGTAGCATTTTAATAGGTGTGGGTTGCGCCGGTCGGAACTTTCCAAGGGCCATTGTGAAAATGGCCATAAACACCACACCAAGCACCAATAAAACCCGAAATGCTCTATACTGAAATTTACCCGCCAGATTAGCGATTGTTTCTTTGAGGTCACCTTCCCAAAACCGGTACAGAAACTCACCAAAGATGGGCAGTGCGACGATAACAGCCCAAAGGGTAAACCGGTCAAGTGTTAAGATGTTAAAGGCGTTTTCTCCCAAAACGGCCCGGGGAATCGGTGTAGTTCCGCCGGTACCCAAGACGCTGAGAATCGTGAACGAAATACCGTAAAAGAGAAACCGCTTACTGAAGAAACGATAAAAGATATAAGGAACCACAAACATCATTATGCCCCACGGAATAACAAAAAACATAAGCCCGGAAGAAGTAACCTCCAGAAAATTATCACGAGACCCGTGCGGAATAGGTACCTGAGTAATGGGATTCGTTTTAGAATTGACCCAGTATGGAAATATGCAGCCAATGAACAGCACCAGGGAGCCTCCACCAAAAAACGCGATACGCCAGAACATTTTCTTGAAATGAGCAAAGAATACGAAGAAAGTTATTTTTTTAAAAGTACCCTCAGTCTCTTTGGCAGCATCCATAATTGCAAAACCAATCAGGGGAAAGATAAAAAACACCATACCAAAAATCGGGGTGACGTGATGAGCAGATACCGTAACTGCAATTAAGGACAAACTGCTTGCTAGAAACCGCTTTTTGCCGGTACGAAGCCAATTATAGACTTCTGGCATCGAATGCAGCAGAACCGCAAGTCCCATAACGCTGGGTAGCTGCCCAAAGAGATGAAAGGTCTCTGCAAAGGTGGATGACATCACCGCTATGAGCGCAGTATAACCGGCAACTGCCGCATTACTGCTCAACAATAAAGAAAAGCGATATACTCCGGTAATGAATAGAAATATAGCTATTAAAGCTACCGTAAACATACCAAATTTAAGACCGCCGATTGCAGCAAACACGGCAATTGCTTGATGTACCAAAGGGGGATATCCGTGAACGGTAAAGCCCGTATACCAACTATAATTCCAGGGCTCAAACCAATTTTCAAGATAATGATCTGCAAAAAATAAATGAATGAGTGCGTCATAACTCGACTCTAGCGTAAAAAACATACCAACGCCGTGAAGAACAAGACCAAATATTAAAGCAAGTAAAAATACCGGATGATAACCTTTCACAGAAACAGCTTCATTGAACATTAGACGGGTTCAAAACTAACCTACCGAACCCTTTTACGAAGAAAATTAATCTCTGCAAATAAACCATTCGTCTACACAAAATAACGTCTTACCTTTTATTGAAAAAAAAGGGGTTTTAGAGATATACTTTTGAATCATTAATAATCATAAAGGTAAGATTATCTTTTAACCTGCCTGATCAAAAATCTATCGTAATGAAAATTCTAACTATCGATGACCAAGTGCTAATTCTAAAAGCTGTAAGCAAAAAACTTACCGATGTTGGTTATGATGTAAAAACAGTTTCAAATGCCAAAGAAGGTGTCGAAGCTTTTAAAACCTTTAAACCTGATTTGGTAACGGTAGATATCAATATGCCGGGATATACGGGATTGCAGTGCATTCAGACCATAAAGGAACTTGACAAAAATGTCCCTATCATCGTGATGTCCGGTATGACAGATGAAGAAACCATACTGGCTGCATTTGAACTGGGCATTGACGACTTTATGAAAAAACCGGGCAGCCTTGATGAATTGGCGGCCCGCATCAGGAGACAGTTGCACACTAAATTTCCCCTGTCATCCTTTGACTCTAAGAAGGGCACTACACAAATGGTACAAAAACGTGCGGTAGGTATTGTGATCCCCTGCTACAACGAAGCAGAAAGATTGAGTGGAAAAGCATTTCAGATATTTGCACACTCCAATCTGGGCTACCAGCTTTGCTTTGTCAACGATGGAAGTACAGACAATACCCTTGAAGTGCTCAGGGAACTGCAAAAGGGCAACGAGGAAACCATCGAAATTTACAATTGCGAAAGAAACGGTGGCAAGGCGGAAGCTGTAAGACAGGGTATGCTCCATTTGGCTAAAAAAGCAGACTTGGAATATGTGGGATATCTTGATGCAGACCTTTCTACTGACTTTAGTGACTACGAGAATCTCATCCAAACCCTGGACGGTTCAAATTTTAAAATCGTAAGTGGTTCACGTATGCACCGGATGGGAGCAGATATTGCCCGCGATTCTGCACGACAGATCATCAGCAAAAGCATCAACATGATTATTCAACGTATACTTTCGATGCCGTTTAAGGACACCCAGTGCGGGGCCAAGGTAATGACCAAGGATACCGCAGACCTGGTTTTCGAGAAACCCTTCAGAACCAAATGGCTTTTTGATGTCGAAATATTCATGCGTATGAGGAGTGCATTTGGCAAGGAGCAGGCGAAGGCTATGATCTGTGAGCAACCCTTAAAAAGGTGGGTGCATATGGATGGATCAAAACTCTCCTTTAAGGATTCCCTTAAAATCTTTTTCCAACTTTCAAAAATTGCTTTTGCCTACAATCGTTAAAAATTTGGCCTATTGAATTTAATTTACAATCAACGTTTTATTTCTGGAATAAGTTTTGTCTTCCCTAGGGTAAGGCTTATTCTTTTTTCAATCCTATAGGAAAAATACATATTTGAAAAAAAGCCATCCACAAGATCTCAGACAAAACCTTATCGGGATACAAACCTTTACCGAATGAATAAATGTTAGATTGATTTTCCCATAAGAAAAAACCTCTGTGGCGATAGCTACAGAGGTTTTTAGAAATAAATTAAGAGTGAACTGATTTAAACCTTTTCCTCTTCCAGTTCTTTCTTGTTTTCAGGCTTCAACGCTCTCTTCTGTACGGTATCAAACATCACAGGTGTTGCGATGAAGATCGAAGAATACGTACCCACGATCACACCTACGATCAAGGCAAACATAAAGCCCATAATGCTGGCGCCACCAAAAATAAAGATGGCAAGCAACACGATCAATGTGGTCATCGAAGTGTTTAACGTACGGCTGATGGTACTGTTGACGGCCTGGTTGATAATGGTGTACATTTTCCGGTTTCCGCCGTGTTCTTTTAGGTATTCACGTATTCGGTCAAACACAACCACGGTATCGTTGAGTGAGTAACCTATTACTGTCAAGATCGCCGCGATAAAAGACTGGTCAACTTCCATGTTAAAGGGAAGGAATTTGTATGTCAACGAGAATATTCCCAAAACGATCAACACATCGTGGAACACCGCCGCAACAGCACCCAGTGAAAATTGCCACCTGCGGAAACGTAACAGGATATACAGGAACACCACGATCAAAGAACCCAATACGGCCCAGAACGAATCTTTCTTGATATCATCAGCGATCGTTGGCCCTACTTTGTTGTATTCCAAAATCCCTATTTTGTCAGCACCGGAGCCTTTTACAAATTGCTCGTAGGTCAAGTCTGCAGGAAGGTATGCTGACAAAGCCGTATATAATTTATTCTGAATGTCCTCATCCACTTCAGAAGCTTCCTCGTCGATGCGGTACTTGGTCGTCACCTTCAATTGGTTGGCGTCCCCATACGTTTTGGCGGAAGCGCTTTCAAAAGCAGCAATCAAATCCTGTTCTACATCTGAAGCATTTACGGTTTGATCAAAACGTACCGTATAGTTACGACCGCCCACAAAATCCACACCTTGGTCAAGACCATTGGTGAACAATGAAATTAAGCTGATGACGATCAATACGCCACTTATCATATAGGCCACCTTTCTTTTCGCCAGAAAATCTACATTGAAATTGGCAAAAAGGTTTTTGGTTGGCTGTGTGGAGAAAGCCAAACTCTTGCCGTTTTTACCATAACCATCAATAAACAAACGGGTGATAAAGATTGCGCAGAACAAGGAAGTCGCGATACCAATCATCAAGGTTGTTGCAAACCCTTGTATAGGACCTGTACCGAAAAGAAACAATATTAAAGCCGTTAGGAAAGTCGTGATGTTTGCATCAAGAATGGACGATAGTGCATTGTTAAAACCGTCCTTAATGGCATCCTTCTGGGATTTTCCGGCGGCAAGTTCCTCTTTGATACGCTCAAAGATCAGCACGTTTGCATCCACAGACATACCAATGGTCAAGACGATACCGGCAATACCGGGCAAGGTAAGTACGGCACCCAGACCGGCAAGAATACCGAAAATGAACAGGATGTTTACCACAAGGGCAACGTCAGCATAAAGACCGGCGCGACCGTAATAAAATACCATCCAGATAAGGACAAGGATCAAAGCGATGATAAACGAAAGCAAACCGCTATTGATCGCTTCCTGACCCAAAGAAGGCCCTACGACGTCATACGAGATAATTTTCGCGGAAGCGGGAAGCTTACCAGCTTTTAAAACATTGGCAAGATCCTGAGCTTCGGTAACTGTAAAGCTACCGGAGATTTCTGTTGATCCACCTTTAATGGATGCTTTGGCCGTTGCTGCAGAATAGACCACATCATCAAGAACTATGGCGATGGCATTGCCATCCTGGGCAACGTCACCGGTCAATTTGGCCCATTGAGCGGGACCCTGACCTTCAAAGTTGATTCCTACAGCCGGAAGTCCCGTCTGCGTAAATTGCTGATCCGAACTTTTTACCACATCACCGTTCATCGCCGGTATACCGGAGCGGTTGGACTGTAGTACATAGAGCGGTACGAAGGACGCCTCATCCCCTTCTGGGATTCCCCAACGGAATTTCGCGTAGCGCAAATTGGCCGGACGCAACCTCCTGATTTCAGGACGCTTTAAGTAACTGTTTATAGTTGCTGTATCCGCAACATCTGCATATCCTAAAACAGAAGCCTGGGGAAAACGCTGCAATGACGGGTTAAACTGAAAACGCTCAAATATGGGATTGATAGGTCGCGCCGCTTCGGTGCTGTCTGTGTCTGCATCGGCGAGCAAATCTTCAATGCTGTCCTCGTCAGAAACTTCAGTGGTATCCTGAGTGGTTTCGGTAGCTGCTGCTTCTTCGGTTTCAGGTGCTAGGATTTCCTGAAGTCGGCCGTTGGCCTCGATCAGAAAACTTACGGCATCAGCAGCAGGATGGGTTTTGTAAAACTCCAATTGTGCCGTACTTTCCAACTGAAACTTGACGCGCTCAATATCGGTGGCACCGGGAAGTTCTATAAGAATACGGGAAGCATTGTCCAACCGCTGAATGTTGGGCTGGGTCACACCAAATTTATCGATACGATTTCTTAAGACTTCAAAAGCTGACTTAATGCTGGCTTCCACTTCCTGACGGATAATGGGCTCCACCTCATCATTGCTCATATCAAAGCTTACCTGATCACCCAATGTGGTATTGGCAAAAATATCTGGAGAAGCTAACTGGTTGTCGCCGGGAACCTCTTCAAAGGCGTCAAAGAAATCTTCCAGAAAACTCTGTTGGCTATCCTTTTGATTCTGTGCCGCCTGGTCAAGGGCCTGACGGAAAGCAGGATCCTGACTGTTGTTGCTCAAGCCGATAAGAATGTCTGAAACAGAAATCTCCAGGATTGCGTTCATTCCACCTTTAAGGTCAAGCCCCTTGTTCAGTTCCTTTTCTTTGGCATCGTTGTAGGTAATGCCCAAAGCGATGGGCTCGCCGCCCACACTGTCCAGATACGTTCGCGCTACCTCACCACGGCGTTCGGAATAATCCGCCACACTTTCAGGAACTTGGTTGATCGCATATTCACTGGCATCATTTTCTACTTCGTTGGCGAAATAAGTAAATGACAACTGGTACAAACTGACCAGACCAAATAAGATCGCAAATACTCTAATGAGTCCTTTATTCTGCATTGTACTATAATTAAAAGCCCCAGTTACAAATGGTGAGGCTGAGTTATTATCCTTTAATGACTAAAGGGAATTTCTTGATACGGTCGCCCGCACTTAATGGTATTCTATGAAAAAGCCGGAGAATTTTCCGGCGTTTTTTTAAACGTGCAAATATAGGGTTTAAGTGTACACTTGCCAATAAATATCTTTTGGATTTCCTTAACCTTTTGGCGGCTCAAATTTCGTTCTTACACTATCATAACCATTTGTTTATTAGCACTCTATACTTTTAAAGTTTTCCGTCAAGCGGAATTAAAACTAAGGGTTAATAAAATTACCAAGTAAAATTGTAAAGGCACATCCCCTTCAAATGCTTCCGAAGGGCTTCAGGAAATTTATCGAAAAAACAAGTCTCAAAAATTTCATTTTCCAAACCAAAAGCTTTTCAAATTCAAAAACCGATTTAGAAAATCCTGTGCCAAAACATTTCAAATTTTGTCAACTTTTTACTGTTGATAAATTTATAATAAACTGTAATTCAATGTTTTGAATATAAAAAGATGTACACTTTCTAGAAATTAAATAAACCTTGTACGGAACTTTCCTTTACCTTTACACTACTTAGCATTCACCAAACCATCTCCTAAATAAAAATATCCATGGCTGTACAGATTTCAGAAAGCGCCCCAAAAACATTTACACAGGACGAAGCTTTTAATGCTTCCCTCGATTACTTTAAAGGTGACGACCTCGCCGCCCGAGTTTGGGTAAATAAATATGCCCTCAAAGACTCCCAAGGGAACATCTACGAAAAAACCCCAGACGATATGCACCGCAGAATCGCTGGTGAAATTGCGCGCGTTGAAGCAAAATATCCCAACCCGATGAGCGAGGAAGAAATTTTTGATCTGATCAAAAACTTCAAGTACATCGTACCACAGGGCAGCCCGATGGCGGGTATTGGCAACCCCTTTCAAGTAGGATCACTTTCCAACTGTTTCGTGATTGGCAATGACGGTAATTCAGATTCGTACGGCGGAATTATGAAAATTGACCAGGAACAAGTACAGCTCATGAAACGCCGCGGTGGCGTGGGTCACGACCTGTCGCACATCCGGCCCAAAGGTTCAGGGGTTAAAAATTCTGCCTTGACCTCTACTGGCTTGGTTCCCTTTATGGAGCGCTACTCCAACTCTACCCGGGAGGTCGCTCAGGACGGGCGTCGCGGGGCTTTGATGCTATCAGTCTCCATTAATCATCCGGATGCCGAAGATTTTATCGATGCCAAAATGGAACAGGGCAAAGTGACCGGCGCCAACGTTTCGGTACGTATCGATGACGGTTTTATGCAAGCGGTTAAAGACAAAACCAGCTACACCCAGAAATATCCGGTTTTCAGCAAAAACCCTGTAAACCAAAAAGAAATCGATGCCGATAAACTTTGGAAGAAAATCGTACACAATGCCTGGAAATCAGCGGAACCTGGCATCCTATTCTGGGACACCATCGCCAACGAGTCGGTGCCTGATTGTTATGCCGATCTGGGCTATAAAACCGTTTCGACCAATCCTTGTGGCGAGATTCCGCTGTGCCCATACGATTCCTGCCGACTTTTGGCCATCAACTTATTCTCCTATGTAGAGCAACCTTTTACAGATTCGGCCTCATTTAATTTTGAGCTGTTTAAGGAACATATCGCCAAGGCGCAACGCATTATGGACGATATCATCGATCTCGAACTGGAAAAAATCGATGCCATCTTGGCAAAAATTGAGGCGGATCCAGAAAGTGACGAAGTCAAAGCAGTGGAGCGCAACCTATGGCTTAACATCAAGCGAAAAGCCACCGAAGGCCGCCGTACCGGGATTGGCATCACTGCCGAAGGAGATATGCTGGCCGGCCTCGGTCTCAAATACGGAAGCACGGAAGGTGTTGACTTTTCCGTGAAAATTCATAAGACCATTGCGATCGAAGCCTATCGCGCATCGGTTTATGCTGCCAAAGAACGTGGCGCTTTCCCCATTTTTGAGTCGGATCGTGAAAAGGAAAATCCGTTTATTCTGCGATTAAAAGCCGCGGACGAAAAACTGTATTACGACATGCTCGAGTACGGCCGCCGCAATATCGCTTTGCTCACCATCGCCCCAACCGGAACGACCAGTTTGATGACACAGACCACATCGGGGATCGAGCCGGTTTTCCTTCCTGTGTACAAACGTCGCCGAAAGGTGAATCCTAATGACAAGCAAGCCCGCGTTGATTTTGTGGATGAAGTCGGGGATTCCTGGGAAGAGTATGTGGTTTTTCACCACCGCTTTAAAGAATGGATGCACGTGAACGGGCACGATACTTCTAAAAATTACAGCCAGGAGGAACTTAATAAATTGGTCGAAAAATCGCCGTATTTTGAGGCGACTTCCAACGATGTGGACTGGCTGAACAAAGTAAAAATGCAAGGTGCTGTCCAGAAATGGGTGGACCATAGCATCAGCGTGACCATCAACCTGCCCAACGATGTGAACGAAGAACTGGTTGGCAATCTTTATCTGCAAGCCTGGCAGGAAGGCTGTAAAGGTGTGACGGTTTATCGCGACGGCTCACGTTCTGGGGTTTTAATATCGAATGACGAAAAGAAAGAGGAGGAAGAGGTCGATACCTTGACCGCTTTCCCTACCAAACGTCCTCAGATTTTGGAAGCTGATATCGTACGCTTTCAGAACAACAAGGAAAAGTGGATCGCGTTCATCGGGCTGATTGACGGAAAACCGTATGAAATCTTTACCGGTATCGCAGACGACGAAGACGGAATCCTGTTGCCCCGTTGGGTCGATAAAGGCTTGATCATTAAAAACCGAAACGAAGACGGTACTTCCCGATACGACTTTCAGTATCAAAACAAACGCGGTTATAAAACCACGATTGAAGGCCTATCCCACAAATTTGACCCAGAATACTGGAATTATGCCAAATTGATTTCGACCACTTTACGTTACGGAATGCCCATAGAAAAGGCCGTCGAACTGACCAACAGCCTGCAGCTGGACAGCGCCTCGATCAACACTTGGAAGAATGGTGTCGCCCGCGCCCTAAAACGCTACGTCGCCGACGGAACACTGGCCCGCAAACAGAAATGTGACAATTGTAACTCTACTCAACTCATCTATCAAGAAGGTTGTTTGACGTGTAAGGATTGTGGGTCTTCGAAGTGTGGGTAATCCCTTAATCTATCAAAGATTTATAACAACAAAAAATGCCGCTTCTTTCGAAGCGGCATTTTTTTTATAAAGTCAGAAACTGACTAAACCTCCAGCAAACCATTAGTTTTAGTAACAGCCGCTGCACTTTCTTTCAATTTATCTTTTTCGGCATCAGTTAGATCGATTTCCACGATTTTTTCGATTCCGTTTTTACCGAGAATGACCGGTACGCCAATGGCGATATCGTTCAGGCCATATTCACCTTCCAGCAAAGCCGAGCAAGGGAACATTTTCTTTTGGTCACAAGCAATTGCCTGTACCAGACCAGAAACGGCAGCTCCCGGCGCATACCAGGCCGAAGTGCCCAACAATTTGGTCAGGGTCGCGCCGCCTACTTTAGTATCTTCCATCACTTGGTTTAAACGCTCCTCTTTGATGTATTGGGTAACCGGCACGCTATTTCGCGTAGCCAATCGCGTCAATGGGATCATACCGGTATCACTGTGACCGCCAATCACCATTCCGTCAACGTCAGAGATTGGGCATTCCAAAGCTTCTGCGAGTCGGTACTTAAAACGGGCACTGTCTAGCGCGCCGCCCATACCGATGATCCTATTTTTAGGCAGGTCTGTGGTTTTGTGTACCAAATAGGTCATCGTATCCATCGGGTTGCTCACTACAATGATAATCACGTCGGGGGAATGCTTGATCAAATTTGAAGAAACGTCCTTAACGATCCCGGCATTGATACCTATCAGTTCTTCGCGGGTCATCCCCGGCTTCCGTGGAATCCCGCTGGTGATCACGGCGATGTCGCTTCCGGCAGTCTTGGAGTAGTCTCCGGTCGTTCCCACGATTCGGGTATCAAATCCGTTTAAAGAAGCGGTCTGCATCAAGTCCATCGCCTTACCTTCGGCAAAACCTTCTTTGATATCCAGCACGACAACTTCAGACGCAAAATCTTTCATTGCAATATATTCTGCACAGCTTGCCCCAACGGCACCTGCACCTACAACAGTAACTTTCATAAATGTATTTCTTGGAATTAATAATTGCTTTTCACCGTAAAAATACGATTTCGCTGACTTTTATCCGGCGCTGGGCACAAAAAGGTATTTTAGGTTAAACACGTATTGCGCTCACGGTTACGCTTCCGCGAAAAGATTTCCGTCCTATTCTTGGTTTGCCGAAAAAGTATAAACCACACCCGCCGAAAGCGTACTGAAGCGTTGCACCGAAACATCGGCAAAAAGATGAAAATCCTTGATATGGAAAGCCCCGCCGAGGGTCGCCCGCAACGATGACGGATTGTACTCCAGGCTCACCAAATCTTCAAAAGGCACCGAAATATTTCCAAAACCGCCCAGCTCAAACGAATAGCGGTAGGTTCCCAAAACCTCTACCGTACTTGACGAACCTATATAACCGGCAGCACCATAAACCGAGAACTTTTCATAATCCAAAGAAAACAACCCCTGCACCGAATAGCCGTTTGAAATGCTCTCGATATTTTGGTTCTCTCCTTCAAAAGGCGATTTTTCCTCAAAGTCATAGGTGAATTTTGAACGGGAATAGTTCGCAAAAAGCGAAATGGTCAATGGCGAATCCTCTTTTAAATTGAAATAGGGCGACAGCTCGCTTTTCAGGCCAAAGCCAAAAGAACCCGCACTGATCTCGCGTACCGTGGTCTTTGGTGTTAATCTCAAAATCACTTCAGACTGCAACGGAAGTCCCATCGCCACTTGCAAAACGGCTGCAGGAGTCGCACCAAAGGGCAAATCTTTTTTCAGTCCGTTGATCATTTCAAAATCGTAGGAAACGCGAAGTTGGTCATTGGTCACCGTTATTGTCGATTTGGGCCCATCGCCCAAAACCGTGGGATTTACATCAGGCACTCCCGTTACGGTATTCTCAAAATCCAGCGAGGAAATCCTGAAGGACTGCTCCTCCCCTGGCGCGAAACCAGCGGTACCTACAAGGCCAACGTCAAAAGCAAAAGGCTCCAGGCTTTTTGCAGAACGGTACCAACCGCCATGAGAAGCCTGCATCATACTTTTGGTGCCGGGTTCTAAAAAAGCATCAAAAATCACCCCGGCATCATGCTTTACCGATTCCAGAATGGCCTCGGGATTGAGCTGTGAAAAAGAAATCAGCGGGAATAAAAGTAGGCCGAGGAGGGAGGCTCGCTTCATAGTTTGGTCGTTACGGATTCAAGATTGTTTTGAACTTTCCAAAACTAGTGGAATTTTTTAGGGATGGACGCTGGTTTGAGACATACTCGATCAAAAGGCTCTTGCGCACAATGCCGGATCAAAAAAAATCCCAGCCTTTCGGCCGGGATTTCCATTTAAAAAATTTTTGATGCGTATTTAAACATCGATGTTTGCATACACTGCGTTCTTCTCGATAAACTCGCGGCGTGGTGGCACCTCATCACCCATCAGCATGGAAAAGATTCGGTCAGCTTCGGTGCCGTTATCGATGGCGACCTGTCGCAGGGTACGGAACTCCGGATTCATTGTGGTGTCCCACAATTGATCGGCATTCATTTCACCAAGACCCTTGTAACGCTGTACGCCGGCGTTTCCACCCAGATCAGCAACATATTGATCGCGGTCCTTATCGTTCCAGGCATAACGCTCTTTCTTACCTTTTTTGACCAAATACAATGGTGGCGTTGCGATATAGACATAGCCATTCTCAACCAATTCCCGCATATAACGGAAAAAGAACGTTAGGATCAAGGTCGCAATGTGGCTACCATCAACATCTGCATCACACATAATCACGATTTTGTGATAGCGTAATTTAGAAAGGTTGAGTGCCTTGCTGTCTTCTTCCGTACCAATACTAACGCCCAGCGCCGTAAAGATGTTCTTGATCTCCTCGTTTTCAAAAACCTTGTGCTGCATGGCTTTCTCCACGTTCAGTATTTTTCCGCGCAGCGGCAGTATCGCCTGAAAGTTTCGGTCGCGCCCTTGTTTTGCCGTTCCGCCCGCAGAGTCACCCTCAACGAGGAATACTTCACATATAGACGGGTCAGTCTCAGAGCAGTCTGATAATTTCCCGGGCAGGCCGCCAATGCTCATCACGGTTTTACGCTGCACCATTTCCCGTGCCTTTTTGGCCGCGTGACGGGCCTGGGCCGCAAGGATTACCTTTTGGATGATAATTTTGGCATCATCCGGATGTTCTTCCAGATAAATTTCCAGCATTTCTGAAACTGCCTGAGAAACCGCAGAGGTTACTTCCCGGTTACCGAGTTTGGTTTTGGTCTGGCCCTCAAATTGAGGCTCCTGCACTTTCACCGAAATAATGGCCGTCAACCCTTCTCTAAAATCGTCGCCCGCAATGTCAAATTTTAGCTTGTCGAGCATTCCGGAAGCATCGGCATATTTTTTCAAGGAACCGGTAAGCCCCCGTCTAAATCCTGCCAGGTGCGTACCACCCTCGTGGGTATTGATATTGTTTACATACGAATGCAGGTTTTCGGCATAACTGTCATTGTAGATCATTGCCACTTCCACAGGGATGTCGTTCTTCTCCCCTTCCATGGAAATAACCGTCCCAATGATTGGACTGCGGTTTCCATCGAGGAAGCGTACAAATTCCTTTAGACCTTCATCAGAATGAAAGGTTTCCATAGCATAAGAACCATCATCCTCAACGTTTCGTTCATCGGTAAGCGTAATGGTAATTCCCTTGTTTAGGTAGGCCAGTTCACGCATACGGCTCGCCAAAGTATCATAATTGTACTCGTGTACCTGCTGAAAAATGGATCGGTCTGGGGTAAAGGTCACCACGGTCCCGCGCTTATGGGTCTCGCCGATTGATTTTACGGGATAAAGCGCCTTTCCCTTTTCATATTCCTGTTCCCAAATCTTGCCGTTTCGGTAAACCGTTGCACGCAAATGGTCTGAAAGCGCGTTTACACAACTCACCCCAACCCCGTGCAGACCACCGGAAACTTTATAGGAATCCTTATCAAATTTACCACCGGCGCCAATTTTGGTCATCACCACCTGAAGTGCAGAAACCCCTTCCTTACGGTGCAAATCCACGGGAATACCACGGCCATTATCCTCAACGGTGACCGAGTTGTCCTTATTGATCACCACGCGAATGGTGTCACAGTGACCGCCCATTGCTTCATCGATGGAGTTGTCCACCACTTCATAAACCAAGTGGTGCAGACCGCGAGTGCCCACATCACCTATGTACATGGAAGGGCGCATACGTACGTGCTCCATTCCTTCAAGCGCCTGGATACTATCTGCTGAATATTGTTTTTTATTCGCTTCTTCGCTCATAATTAAATTTTACATTAGTCAGGACTGCAGTGCTAAAACGGTGCAATCCCAAGCGTCTCTTTTTGGTCGAAAAAAACCCGAATTTTATCCAAAAAACGATAACAGACAAATATAAAGAAACACCTCCCGACTACAGGTCAAAACCCGCGCCAAAGCGTTGAAGTTATCAACAAAATGTGAAAAAACTGCCACATTTGCCACCCTCTAAAACCTTCAGAAAAACCAGTGCCAAAACAGGTTTAACACGACCTACCGTGATGTAACATTTTAGTATGAACCAGCAAAAAAAACTGCCCTGAAAATTCATTCAGGACAGTCAAGGTTGGTTAGGCCAGTTATCGGTAAACCCTTTTAGTATGCGTCGCTGTGTACGTTAGCGACTGCACGGCCAGAAGGGTCGTTCATATTTTTAAAAGCTTCGTCCCACTCCAGCGCGATTTTGGTGCTACACGCCACGGAGGCTTCCTGGGGCACGCTCATCGCCGCAGCATCGCTTGGGAAATGCTCTTTAAAAATGCTTCGGTAGTAGTATTCTTCTTTGTTTGTTGGCGTCTGGATGGGGAACTTGTACTTGGCATTGGACAGCATCTCGTCAGTGACCTCGGCGTTTACCACTTGCTTCAACGTATCTATCCAGCTGTAGCCTACTCCGTCAGAAAACTGCTCTTTTTGGCGCCATGCCACTTCTTTTGGCAAATAGCTTTCAAAGGCTTTACGCAGTACCCATTTTTCCATTCGCTCGCCGTTGATCATTTTATCCTGTGGATTGATGCGCATTGCGACATCCATAAATTCTTTATCCAAAAATGGTACGCGTCCTTCAATACCCCAGGCAGCTAAGGATTTATTGGCACGCAAACAGTCATACATATGCAGCTTGCTCAATTTTCTAACGGTTTCCTCATGAAACTCCTGTGCGTTGGGTGCTTTGTGAAAGTACAGGTATCCGCCAAAAACCTCATCAGCCCCTTCGCCGCTCAATACCATTTTTACGCCCATACTTTTGATGACCCGTGCCATCAGATACATCGGGGTACTCGCCCGGATAGTGGTGATGTCATAGGTTTCCAGGTTGTAGATCACATCTTTGATCGCATCCAGACCTTCCTGAATGGTAAATTTAATCTCGTGATGCACCGTGCCGATATGATCTGCGACTTTTTGGGCTGCTGCCAAATCTGGCGAACCATCAAGCCCCACAGAAAAAGAATGCAATCTTGGCCACCAGGCACCATCGGTATCACCGCTTTCTATGCGCTTCTCGGCATATTTTTTTGCTACCGCGGAAGTAATTGAAGAGTCCAACCCGCCAGAAAGCAGCACACCGTAAGGAACATCAGACATCAGCTGACGGTGCACGGCAGCCTCTAAAGCATCACGCAGTTTCTCGATGCTGGTTTCATTTTCCTTTACAGCGTCGTAATCCATCCAGTCGCGCTCGTACCATTTAGTCAATGTACCCGTAGAACTGTGCAGGTAATGCCCGGGAGGGAACAATTCGATTTTGGAACAGGTGCCTTCCAGCGCTTTTAATTCTGAAGCGACATAAAAAGTCCCGTGCTCGTCCCAGCCCATATACAAAGGAATTACTCCCATATGGTCGCGGGCGACGAAATACTCATCTTTGGCAGCGTCATATAGTGAAAAGGCAAAGATGCCATTGAGCTCATCAATAAAATCAGGACCTTTTTCCTGATAAAGCGCTAGGATCACTTCGCAATCTGATTGCGTCTGGAAATCATATTTCCCTTCAAATTGCTTCCGAAGTTCGCGGTGGTTGTAGATTTCGCCATTGGCTGCCAAAATCAGTTGCCCGTCAGGACTTAGTAAAGGTTGTTTCCCTGAGGCAGGATCCACAATACTCAAGCGCTCGTGGGCCAAAATGGCTTTTTCATCGCTATAGACACCGTTCCAGTCCGGACCGCGGTGACGTATTTTTTTTGACATCTCCAACAATTGGGGACGTAAAACTTCAGAAGGTTGTTTCAGGTCGTAGGCACAAACAATTCCACACATAATAGTTACTTTTATTGTTCCGCGTTAACCATCGCTTGGGATAAATTACAGCGGAAATCTTTGTTTATTTTTTATTTCAATTTTGATGAGTTTCTAAACTCTGTTTCAGAAACTCCACTCAGCCAATCATTGCCTGATGTTTCAAACTGCTGCCAAAGATGGAACAACAACCCTTCAGATAAAACCAAAAATGAACATTTAACTATAATCTGAAACTTTTTCGCCCCAAATTCATCAAAAATTTAAGTTGGACGCGTTAATTCGACTTCCAAAATTTCACAAAAGTATATGGAGCAGTTTTCGTAGGACTGGCCGCTACTGCCTAATTTTACACACAAATCATTTTAAACCAAATATCATGAATAAAAGTTTTCTTACACTGCTACTGATTGCATTTCTTGCGATCCCAACCTTACAAGCCCAGGTTACCGCAAAGGATTTTAACAAATTGGATAAAAGTCCGCTGGACATAGTGCTTTTTCGCGGAGCGGATAAAGAACCACTCGTTAAAGTGATATATAGCCGCCCTTATAAAAATGGCCGTGAAATTTTGGGAGGCATCGTTAAGTATGACGAAGTATGGCGCACCGGTGCCAACGAGACCACAGAAGTCACCTTTTTTGAAGATATGCAATTTGGCGATCAGGATGTAGCCGCAGGTACATATAGTCTTTTCACGATGCCCGGCAAGGAAGAATGGACGATCATCCTGAACAAGGATACGGATACCTGGGGTTCTTACGGCTATAACAAGGAGCAGGATGTTGCGCGGATCAAGGTAAAATCAAAGTCCTTGAACGAACCGATCGAAAACTTTACTATCTCCATTAAACCCAAAGAAGGCGGTGCCACAATGCTGATGGCGTGGGACACTTTTTACGTTCCCGTCCCGCTTTCGACTAAATAATAAAGAACTACCGCACTTTTTATGTCTGAATCCCCGGTAACCCGAATCAACAAATACCTCAGTGAAATAGGCTATTGTTCACGCCGTCACGCTGATAAACTCATCGATGCCGGAAGAATAACCGTCAACGGTGCAGTCCCCGAAATGGGGTTAAAGGTTACCGGGGAAGAAGACATCTGTGTTGACGGAAAGCCGGTAAAAGATACCGGTGAAAAAACGGTGTACCTTGCTTTTAATAAGCCGGTGGGCATTGTTTGCACCACAGATACCCGGGTAGAAAAGGATAATATTATTGACTATATTAATTTTCCCACGCGTATTTTTCCCATTGGTCGGTTGGACAAACCCAGCGAAGGTTTGATTTTCTTGACAAACGATGGCGATATTGTCAATAAAATACTGCGCGCTAGAAACAATCACGACAAGGAATACATTGTGGATGTCAACAAACCGGTCACTGCTGATTTTATCGGTAAAATGAGCAATGGCATTCCGATCCTTGATACGGTTACCCGAAAGTGCGAAGTGGTGCAGACGGCCAAGAAGCAGTTCCGCATTGTGCTGACACAGGGTCTGAACCGCCAAATTCGGCGGATGTGCGAGTATTTGGATTACCGCGTCACACGTTTAAAACGGGTACGGATCATGAACATTCCGCTGGATGTCCCGGTTGGAAAATACCGCCATTTCACAAAAGAAGAACTTACCAAAATCAACCAGTTGCTTCAGGACAGCAGCAAGACCGTTCAGGAAGCCAAGGAATTTTTGCCCGCCAAAACCCTTTCTGGCAAACGCCGCCACCGCGACCGCCATTGATTGTTATAATTCATTGTTAAGCCGAATATCGCTTTCGCGAAATTGTTCTACTTTCAACAAAAAGCATACAAGTCATGGCCAAAGACAACCGCCCTTGGGTAAAAGATGAGGAGCAATATGAAGCGCTCCGAGACCAAGGGTACAGTAAGGAGAAATCAGCCCGCATCGCAAATGCCGACAACTCTGGCAAAAAAGGCGGAAAAGCCAATAAATACGGAGACCGCACAAAAGATGAGCTTTATGAAAAGGCGCAAGAGGTAGGCATCGCAGGCCGTTCTCAAATGACCAAGGATGAGCTTATACAAGCACTGCGCAACCACTAGCATACATTCCTTAAAAAAATTAACCAACTAACGACAACCTATCATGCCAGCACCCTTTCACTTGGCAATACCCGTTGATGATCTCGACAAGGCCAGGGAATTTTACACCCATACCTTAGAATTTACGGAAGGAAGAAGCGCCGAACAATGGGTGGATTATGATTTCTTCGGGCATCAGTTAGTCATTCATTACAAATCCAAAGATCACCCAACCGAAACGCATCACAATGATGTGGACGGGAAGCACGTGCCGGTACCACACTTTGGTGTGGTGCTGCCGTGGGACGACTTTCACGCTTTCGCGGAAGCGATAAAAACAAAAGGAATCCTTTTTGTCATAGAACCGTACATACGCTTTGCAGGACAGCCTGGCGAACAGGCTACAATGTTTTTTAACGATCCTTGCGGAAATGCTTTGGAGTTCAAAAGCTTTAAGGACCTCAACCAACTTTTTGCCAAATGACCAATTCATTAAGCCCAAAACTAGTACGACAGCTTTTTCTGCTCTCATTGATTATTTGGCTGTTTATCCTGATATTTAAAGAACTTACCCCCTATTTTTCAGGTTTACTGGGAGCTATCACCCTATTTTATATCCTCAGGAAATGGATGAACAAACTTTCTGAACGTGGGTGGAAAGAAGGTTTGGCTGCCGGATTTTTAATGCTTATGAGCTTCATAGTGATACTTGTTCCCATATCCCTGATTGTTCTGATGTTGAGTTCAAAAATCACAAAAGCGGTCAATAACTCAGAGAAAGTGGTCAATGCCGTTAAGGAGCAGGTTGCAATCTGGGAAGCTGATCTTGGTATGAACCTGAGCGACTCTATAGACACCCAGTCTATCACTGACTTTGTCTCGCAAAACCTACAGGATTTGGCAGGTGGCACATTCAACGCGTTTATCGCTATCAGCATTATGTATTTTATTCTGTACTTCATGTTGATCAACCGGAATAAAATGAGACATAATCTGTATGAATACATTCCGCTGGCGTCAGACAGTCTTTCCGATATTGGTAAGGAAAGCGCTGCAATGGTACGTTCAAACGCATTGGGAATCCCGCTGGTAGCCCTTTCGCAGGGAATTGTTGCGCTCATAGGCTTTTTTATATTTGGGGTTCCTGACCCGATGTTCTGGTTTGTTATTACCGCTATCGGATCGATGATCCCCTTTATAGGGACTTTACTTGGCATTGTGCCGGTCACTATCCTGATGTATGCCGGGGGCGAAACCGGTGCAGCCATTGGGATCGCCATATATGGTCTTGTGGTTGTAGGTTCAACAGATAATATTTTACGCCTTTTAATCCTGGATCGGCTGGCAAGCGTGCATCCTTTGGTAACACTGTTTGGGGTAATCGTGGGAGTACCGTTATTTGGGTTTATTGGTTTGATATTCGGCCCATTGTTGATCAGTTTATTTCTTTTGATAGCAAAAATTTACAAGAATGAATTTGGCAAGAAGAATCACGAACCACCGCCGGAGGTCGAGCTCTGATCAAATTCTATATCATTTTTTACAGTCAGCTTCCATAACCTAAAAGCTTCATTCCTATTACGATATCGTTAAACATTATCCCGCTTTATAGCGAAAGTGACGGTTTTTTATGTTCTTTAATTTTAAGTTTTAATAAAAAAACCGTTTTTTTGATAAAAGCAGAAATTTATGGAACTCTTGGGTGTGGACGTTGGCGGAAGCGGTATTAAATCAATTCCCTTCGATATAGAAACCCAAAAATATGGCGGGGAACGTTTTCGGTTGAATACGCCCATTCCCCGAAAGCCAAAAGCAATGATAGAAACCATTGCCGAAGTTGTAAAACACTGGGACTGGAAAGGACCCGTAGGTGTTGGGTTCCCTACAAAAGTGCATAAAGGAAAAGCCCTGCAACATGGCAATCTCGACTCCTCCTGGCTCAATTGTCAAGTGGACAAAATGATCGAGGACAAAATAGGACTACCGGTTGCCGTGATCAATGATGCTGATGCTGCCGGTCTCGCTGAAATGAAATATGGTGTGGGCCACGGCAAAAAAGGTCTTATTATAGTAGTCACTGTTGGCACAGGAATAGGTAGTGGCGTGTTTTTTAACGGTGAACTCATCCCCAATTTTGAGCTCGGGCAGTTGCGCTACAAGAAAAAAATGATCATCGAGAAATATGCTTCCCGGCGCGTACGTCTGGACAACGATATGAGTTTTAAGAAATGGGGGAAACGTTTTAATAAATTTCTTAAACTTACCACCACCATTTGTGATCCAGACCTGATCATAATCGGTGGCGGAGCTAGTAAAAACATCGATGAATACAGAAAGTACCTGAAAGTTGACGTGCCTATTTTGGCAGCTGAAACAAGGAATCACGCAGGTCTTATTGGTGCTGCACTGGCTGCAAAACACCTGTACAGGCAAGAGGAAAAGGTTTAAATCATCCCAGTTTCAAACCGTTGGGCACATCGCGATCTGGCATCACGAGAATCACGCCTTCATTTCCTACCAAACCCAATATGAGGCATTCGCTCATAAAATTGGCAATCTGCTTCTTCGGAAAATTGACCACGGCAAGCACTTGTTTGCCCACAAGTGCCTGCCGTTCATAATTGTCTGTGATCTGAGCCGAAGTTCTCAGGATACCCACCTCAGCGCCAAAATCTACCTGAAGCTGAAAAGCAGGTTTCCGTGCTTCTGGAAAGTCACTCACCGTAAGTACAGTCCCCACGCGGATATCTAACTGCTCAAAATCCTGCCAACTGATGGTTTTTGCCATTAATGCTCTACTTTCAGTTTTTGTATCATTTCCTGCGAAATCTGCCCACTATATGCACCATAGGCATCAACGAGCAACCCTTTGTGACCATCTTGGGTCTCGATGGCATACAGCACACTGTTATCGCCCGGATTGGTCATTCCCTCAAACCGAAAAGTGTGGTCCACTTCAATTTCCTTTGCTGTCCAGTTCTTTTTAAGTTCTTTGGATTCAATCCCGTCATCCACCAGGTTAAGGTCCACATCATACCCTTTATCCTTAAGGTCTTCAACTGCTTTCGACAGGGAACTGTACGTATTTTTCATTTTTGAAACTTTTTAGAGTTAAAAAAATAAATTACAACGACTTTTACCTCACACCAAATATTTAAAGAAACATTAGTATTCGTACATTTGGAAGGAACTTAATAATTTTGATATCATGGCGCGCACCCCTTCTACTATGTTACCTCTGGATACAAGGGCACCTTATTTCAATTTGCTTGATACCATTAGTGGAAAGCACCTCTCATTGGACGATGTGAAAGGAAAGCACGGCACTGCTATCATGTTTATATGTAACCACTGCCCGTTTGTAAAACACGTAAATGATGAACTGGTACGCCTCGCCAATGACTATCGTATGAGCGGCTTTGGGTTTGTTGCCATAAGCAGCAATGACGTGGATAACTACCCACAGGATAGCCCCGATCTTATGCGCGAGAACGCCAGGGAACTGAACTTCCCATTTCCTTATCTCTATGATGAAAGTCAAGAAACCGCCAAAGCATATGACGCCGCCTGCACTCCGGATTTTTACCTTTTTGATGCGGAATTAAAACTGGTCTATCGTGGTCAGCTTGATAATTCCAGACCGGGCAACGGCCTCCCGGTGACTGGCAGGGACCTTCGGGAAGCACTGGACAACCTCATTAATAAAAGACCTCCGGTTGATCCTCAAATGCCCAGCATTGGCTGCAACATAAAATGGAAAAATTAAATTAAACCTTTCAATGCTTGTCAGGCCTAACACCCCACAGTTGTCCACTCATTTAATAAACGCTATGATTCAATCCTGCTTTTCTTTGTTCACAGCCGCCAATCACGGTTTGATTTGAAGTCTTTTAAAAAAATTTTTCAGTGGTTATTGTTCCTATTTCTGGGAGTGTGGCAAGTGCAGGGACAACTAAGCACGAATCATTTTATTTCACCCATTCACTCCCGGTCCAGTGGTCAAGTTGAAGATCATTACGTTCACCTTTCAACACCAGATCCCAATCCATTCAGCGTTACTATTACCAATGGGGCAGGTCAGCAACTTCCAGGCAGTCCGGTGACGATCTCAAGGGGGAACCCCGTTCGTTTTACCGTTGGCTTTGGTGAAGGGGCACCTATGTTTCCCAGCGCCTGCGATCTAGGTAAGCCATTGGACGACTATGGACTTATAATTTCCGGTGCCAGCCCATTTTATGTCAGTTTTCGCGTGCAGAACGACATACAGGCAGGCTACCTTACCTCAAAAGGGGATTTGGCAAAAGGTAACCAATTTAGGCTGGGAAGCATCCCAATGTCAGACGACAACGGCCTTAGGAATTTTTATGCCAGTGCAATGGCCACTGAAGACAATACCACGGTAACCTTTTCTGATTATGATGAAGGGGTGGTATTCACTGAATGCAGCGGCACCTCCTCAGAAAATACCCTAATTTACAATCTCGATAAGGGACAGACCGTTACCGTGAGCGGCTATACCAATGTTGCCGCAAATCAATCTGGCTTTGTAGGTGCCTTGCTAAGTGCAGACAAGCCCATAACGGTCAACACTGGAAATGCCACGGGCGGCTATGCACCCAACGGCCAGGATCACGCCATAGATCAAATTGTACCGGTAGACAAGGTGGGTGTTGAGTACATAGCAATTGAAGGTGGTGGCAGTGCAATAGCTGAACGCCCCGTTGTAGTGGCCACAGAAGATGCCACTTCTGTTTTTATAAATGGGAATACCGTGGCATACGCGACCTTAAATGCGGGGGAATTTGCCATTGTCGAAAACGAGTTTTACCAAGGCGTCAATCATCGCAATATGTATATTGAAAGCGACAAGCCTATTTATGTGTATCAGCCCCTTGGTGGCGCACCCTCCAACGCCACTCCGGGCATGAACTTCCTCCCGCCACTCAATTGCTTGCTTTTGACCGAAGTAGACCTTATAGATGATGTAGACCTCATTGGCGACAGGACATTTTCAGGTGATATAATTGCGACTACCCAGAAAGATGCCACACTTTTGATCAATGATGTTATAGTAACCGATCCCTCGGAAAATGTACAGGGCACAGATGACTGGGTAACTTACAGGCTTAGCGGGTATTCCGGTGATGTGAAGGTCAAGTCTTCAGGACCCCTATCGGTAGGTGTTTTTGGTTTTAACGGTGCGGCCGGCTTTGCTGGATATTATTCAGGTTTTGGGTTTGACGGGCAGACAGCCCTGGTTAAAATCTGTGAAGGCGATGGCCCCATCAACATTCTGGAAGAGATTCCCGGTGACCCTTTGGGTGGTGGTGTATGGACCCCGGCATTTGCCAGTGATGATAACTTCTTTGATCCATCGGTCGATGCAGATGGTGAATATAATTACACCCTTACCACTGACTGCTCCAATATCAACATCAGCGTCACAATTTTGCGCACACCAACTCCTACCATTGGCACCATAAGCCCAATGGTTGCCTGTGATGAAGATCGGGACGGTAGCGTTGCATACGATTTCGCAGTTGCGAAAATAGATGCCTTGGACGGCCAGGACCCCGATGTCTTTACCGTACTTTTTTATCGCAGCGAAAACGATGCCGAAGCCAATATCAATGCAATTCCAGACGGTGCTGTAAACCAAAACACCTCGGAAACGCTATATGCACGGGTAACGACCATCGAAAACTTCAATTGTTTCGCCATTGCGCCTTTTGATTTTCAAATACCTGAAATCACTGCTGATCCCGGACCACCCCAATCCCTGAGCTGTGAAGATGAAAATTTAACCTTAGATGGCTCTGGTTCATCGGGTGTAGGGATGCTGTCCTACCTTTGGTCAACCCCAGACGGTACGATTGAAGGTTCTTCAACAGAAGCGCAACTTATTGTTTCTTCGCCGGGAACCTATACCCTCGAAGTCACCGATACCCAAACTGGCTGTTCCCATACGGCAGCTGTTACCGTTACAGACGACAGACAGGTAGTTACGGCGGGTACGCCAACAGACCTTCGCAGCTGCGATGATCTTTCTGATGGGGACGATACCAACGGCCGCACCACTTTTGATCTCCGGTCAGCGGACGCCGAGGTACTTGACAGTAACGACAGCAGCATTTCGAGGATCACCTATCACGCTACCGATGCCGATGCACAGAGCGGCACCAACCCCTTGCCTGATTTTTACGAGAATACTTCCGAAGAGCAGACCGTTTATGCGAGGCTTTCTTTACCAAACGCCAGTTGTTTTGCGGTTACCTCTTTTAAATTAATGGTAGATCAACTTCCTGTGAGCGCACCCGCCACCTTGATACAATGCGATCTCGACACCGGCAGCACCAATGCTTCCACAGATGGGATAACCGCCTTTAACCTCAACGAAGCTTACCGTGCGTTGACCACTGTTCCTGATCTTGACCTTGCCTTCTACGAGTCACTTGCAGACCTCAATGCAGGCAATGCGATTGCTGATGCCGTGGGTTATCAAAATACCACTGCATTTGCTCAAAATCTCTGGGTCACCTTGACCAATACCGCAGGGTGCAGCCGTACCGAAACCTTAACGTTGCAGGTTCGGCCCACTGCAGCCAGCTTGCCCGAGACCACTGCCCAATACGTCTGCGACGATGATCCGCTTGATGGAATCGCCGCTGGCACCTTTGATATCGAGGACATAAGGAGTCGGTTTTATCCCACTTTGGAAACGAAATTTTTTCTTACCCGTGAAGATGCCTCTTTGGAGCAAAACGAAGTTTCCGGAAATCTCACCACTGGCACCGCGACACTTTTTGTACGTATTGAGGACAACAACGCTTGCCAGGGGATAGAGACCATTCCGCTGGTAGTAGAAGAAGCACCGGAAATCTTTATTGAAGATTCGTATACCGTTTGCGAGGACACGCCCCTGTTGTCCTTGACTGCCAATCCCTCGGCAGATACCTATGCCTGGTACCTAATCGAAGAAAACGGCGACCTTACCCTGCTCGCCAACAGCCCGAACATTACACTGGGTCAAAATGGAAACTATAGGTTGGAGATGACCAAAAGCTATGGTGGTGGATTAAGGTCTTGTTCCAACAGTAAGGATTTTGACCTGACCATATCCCTTCGTCCCGTGATCGAAGATATACTGACCACCGAATTTTCAGATAACAACTCCATTACCATCGTTACTGCTTTAGAAGGGGATTACCAGTATCAATTGGATAATGGCGCACCACAGGACAGCCCTATTTTCGCCAACGTAGCACCCGGCCTCTACCAGATTACGGTCATCGACAATCAGGGATGCGGTACAGATACGGGCATCGCCAGTGTGCTGGGTTTCCCAAAATTCTTTACGCCCAATGGCGACGGCATCAATGACACCTGGACACTATTGGGAATTCCTCCTGACTTTCAGCAGGTAGATCTGCGCATATTCAACCGTTTTGGAAAAGTCATTGCTATTTTTAGGCCCAATAGTTCCAGCTGGGATGGCACCTACAACAATCGTCCTTTGCCGATTGATGACTATTGGTTTCACGCCATTTTTGAAGATGGCCGGTCGTTTAAAGGTCACTTCACCCTTAAATATTGAACACCTCTTTCTAAACATATTATTCTAAATAAATTTCGCGTTAGCTAAAAAAAACATTCCTGTATTTTTGGCTACGCCGAAAGTTCTTTGGGCTTGACACTACCCAGCCGTTGCGCATTTAAGGTAGCGGCCGTCACCAGCACAAAAAGGCTCAGTATCAAATATGGAAAGGCCACGTCCTGATCAATCATAAAACCAATAATCAATGGAGCTAAGGCAGTGCTCAGGATCATACACATGGAAAACAGGCTATTTACCGCACCCAGTTTTCTGGTGCCGTACATCTCGGCAAGAACCGCAGATTTTACCGTTCCGGCGATACCGGTGGTGATTCCGGTCATCAGGAGAAATATAAGTGCTCCCGCAATGCCATCCATAAATGCAAAGGGCAACAGTCCCAATGCCTGTGGTATCAAAAAGTACCGGTAAAGCTTTCGGGCGGTAAACCTGTCTACCCACAACCCACCAATTACTGACATTATAAACCGGGTAATGGCATAACTGGTAAAAAACGCCGCATACAGCGAGACTGACCAGCCCTTTTGTTCCACAAAAACATACTGATAGAAGAAGATAGCAGTTGATGTAAAAGCCAGCGCAAAGGTGGAAGGCATCAAGATCATAAAGCGTTTGTCTTTTAGAATTCCACCAAAATCCTTGGCCAATTCCTTGAATGAAGTTCTTTTTACCCCATGATCTTTCGCATCAAAAGCCTTAAAATCCCTAAAGGAAAGGTAAACTATATAAAGTACTAGGAGCGCAGCACTTGCCAAGGCCGCTACCTCAAAACCAAAGCTTAGTATCAAGGTGGTGATGCAAATGGGAAAAACCGCCTCGCCCAGCGGAAATCCCAATGCGGCAATGCTCAGCGCCTTGCCCCGGTTGGGCCCGTAGTACCGGGACATCACAGTCTGGCTGATGTGGCTCAACATCCCCTGCCCGGTAAGGCGCAACCCGATCATCGCCACGACCAATAGACCAATATGATAGGGCGAAAAACCCAAAAGCAGGCAGGAAAGGCTCAGACCGGCAAAATTAAAAATGATCACCTTTTTTACAGGTTTATGATCTATGGTATGCCCAACGGTAAGCAGGATGACCGAAGCCACAACAGTACCCAGAGCATAAATACTCCCAAAAGTTCCTTCTGAGATATTGAAGGTTTTGATAATTTCAGGTACGTAAAGGGAGATGAGAAAGGTTTGGCCAAAACTGGACAAAAAGGTAAGCTGCCAGCCGAGACCCACACCTTTTCGGTTATTTCTAAGGAATAGGAAGAGTTCCTTCAAGATTGAATGGATTGGTGATTTGTTTTTCGCTTTCGCCAAAAGTACTAAACCCCAGACGCATTTTAGCACAACGACCGAAAGTTAAAACTTTGCGAAGTTGCCGTGTTTGCCATAATCCGCAGGCCATAAGGGCTAATTTTGACCCCAATGCGGAAATTTACCGTTAAACTTTCCGAAGAAATACCCGTATGAAAAAACCCCTAAATTTTAAATTCAATCCCGCGATCATCCTATGTGCGCTTGTCCTTTTCGCATTTAGCGAAAAACCTTTTACCAGTGAAGTCAAAAAAACAGATAATTACGAGCTTGTAAATATCTGGAAAATGCCGGACGAACTGGAGGAAATATCAGGGTTGTCCTGGATTTCCAAAAATAAGGTGGCGGCCGTTCAGGATGAAGATGGCATCCTTTTTATTTATGATCTGGACAAGGAAGAAATCACGGCCGAAATTGAGTTTGCGGATGATGGCGATTATGAGGGTGTGGCCATTCACGGAAAAGATGCGTACGTGATGCGCAGCGATGGGAGGCTGTTTGAAATTTTGGATTTTGAAAAGGATGACTCCTTGGTCAATACTTTTGAATCCCTGCTTTCTGACGATGACGATGTGGAAAGTTTGACGCTTGACAAGAAAAAAAACCGTTTGCTAATGACGCCGAAGGATCGGGATGGCGACCATAAAAAGTATAAAGGTGTGTATGCCTTTGACCTCAACACCCGCAAAATGCTTGCAGAACCTATTGCCCGAATCGGGATGTCTTTTAAAGAGTTTGAGGATTTTGCAAAAGACAAAATGTATGACAATCTGAGACCCTCAGACATCGCGGTTCATCCCCAAAGCGGCAATTTATTTGTGCTGGAAGGAGTGCGTCCCAAATTGGTGGAATTTGACCAAATGGGAAAACCGATGAACATTTACATTTTTGACAAAGATGATCTTTGGCAACCGGAAGGTCTAACCTTTAGCCCGGACGGAAGGCTGTTTATCTGCAACGAGGCAGATGATGACGAGGGCACCATTGTGGAGGTGAGACTGAATTGATGACTGCATTTTTAAAACACATAGATTTTCGGTAAACTTCAAAAATCTGAAACATTGAAATGCTGCCAGCAACACCAAAACTTTAACAATGTACTAAACGTCTCCTCCAGGTTTTCAGGAAAGCTGGGGTGCATACTTGAAAATTCTAACTTACCTCTTAAGTAAACTTTTCTTTTATAATCCAATTGTCACCGTCTCTTTCTAGAAAGAAAAATTGTTTTATTATGTTTTCTTATCTCTTTCCGAGATGTCCTCAATTCTATTCTTTTGATGAGGGCGTATCTTGATGAAATTAAAGGTATTGGGGACTCAACAGTTTGATTTAAGGGGAAGGTTACAGATGCAACTGTAATTTTAACATCGCCCCTCTTGAGGCTTTAAGATATATGTATCAAATAGCGCATCAGTTCAAACCAATCTATAATCTTTATATACAAGGGATAGAAGGGTTTCCTATATTTTTTAAACAGCATCGATTTTACCGTCTTTAACTATAATATAATTTGCCCAAGATGGCCAACCAATCACGTACTTTCCATCTGGCGCTGGTTGAGAGTCCAGAAATACTAAATCCCCACGTATATACCAATCCTTAGATGCTTTTATCTCAAGTCTGCCTTTTTTAGTTTCAAGCCAGATAGCTTTATTCTGATGTTTGACTGATCCATATTGCTTGTCACCTAAAATCCTTTCAATTTTTTTATTCAAATAAGTCTGAGTTAAAAAGTCCATTACTTTATCAAAAGAGTTTAGCTCACCACTATACTTATTTTCATTTACCAAAAAAGCATATTCATCTTTACTATCAACCTTCAGAGCTAAGATATTTTCGTCAAGAAATCCCTGTTTAAATAAATAGCTCTCATCCTCTTTATCAATCAAAAGAGAATTATTTCCTAAATACTCCCACCTGGCTTTTTTTACTTTCCCATTGTTTGAAATTAGCAACTGGCTGTTATTTCTAAAAATATAGACACTTTTTACGTTATTAACATCATCAACAACTACCCAATGTTGATTGATTAAAAATGTCAAATCATCTAGTTTTTTAGAGAATCTTTCTAATTCCGGAATTATATGGGAAATATAAGTTTTCATTTATTGGATTAGTTTCAAATTAGCGACGTCTTTTTTATGATATTAAAAGTACCAATATAAAAATATCAGTTAGTTCTAAGGGTGCTTTTTTACCATAAATGACTGAATTTATTACTTCTACCAAAAACAAACTCTTTGCTAATGGGAGTTCCCAAAACACCTCCCGATAAAAAATACTTAATAAGAAATAAGGAATAATCACAACACCAAATCCTCAAACAACTTCCCCAGTGTTTCCTGCAGATCTTCAGCAAAACCCGGATGTGTCTTAGACGTTTGTATCACCGAGCTGCGCGTAGCCGTCAACCAGCGGCAATGTTCGGCAGGCTCAAGTTGAGCGATGGGTCCGGCATTTTTGGCGCCGGCGCAGATCGACTTAATAGGGATCCCCTCTTTCAAACAACTTAAAATTTAGATTTAAAGCATTTATTTGGGCAGAATGTAAGCTTATCATATGAGGCTTGCACCCTCTAAATTAATAATCTAACTTCCGGTAAAACAAACGATTGCCATTCTGGGCACATCTTTTATATTAGGGCAATGCTTAAACCTAAATTTAGTACGACACAAAGTGCTATTTTCAGACAGGATGATGGCTACAACAAAGAAGTTACTAATCCATAGCAATTGAGAAGCATTTATGTCAACTTTTCACAAGAACAAATCCGGATTATTCCGAAGAATGGTTGACATTGGGGTTAAGGATAATGCTTCCATCACTGAGATCAGATATTTGCGCGTAACGAACATTGCATCCGTTTTGGGAGCTATTTACAATTCAATTTGGATGCTTATTGCATTTTTTCTTACAGACGCATTAGTAATTTACGGGAGCAATGCTTTGTTGGGCATGATGTTTTTGATGGCATTACTATTCAACAGAAAAGGTTGGCGGGTTCTGGCTTCCATCTGGCTTATTTTGGCATCTTATATGTCTGTGCTCTTGTTTCTTTATTTGTTGGGATATTCCTCTGGCGTTGCTGTCGTTTGTTTCCTGATTATTATCCTGCCGTACATGACTTTCCCACGAAAGGGAAGGCCTATAGCTCATATTTTTAGTATCCTAGCTTGCCTAACATTGATTGTTACCGTAGTGTATCAATCAAATATAATGGCTCATTTTGAAGAATTAAATCCTTATCTATCGCAAATAATCAATATCAGTATTACTGCATTTATTTGCCTCATACTCATAGCTAGTTTATCTGCTCTAATTGATAAATCAGAGGAATCTTTAATGGCTGAACAGAAAAAATCAGAAGATCTTCTCCATAATATTCTACCGGCCAACATAATCCGGGACTTAAAAGAAAGTGGAAAAACTACTCCCAAAAGACATAAGAATATCACTATCCTATTTACTGATTTTGAAGGATTCACTGAACTTGTAGCATCCATATCAGCAATTACTTTGGTCAATGAACTCAATGATATTTTTGGCCGGTTTGATGAAATTATGGAAGAAACCGGAGTTGAAAAGATTGAAACAATTGGGGATGCCTATATGGCAGCGTGTGGCCTGGATAAAGAAACAACAGCTCACGCCGCTAAATGTATCAGAGCAGCACAAATGATGCTATCCTATCTCGAGGATCGAAATAAAACCCAAGAAATAGAATGGAAAATGCGGGTTGGGATACATACAGGAACCGTAGTAGCAGGTGTTGTGGGCAAAAAGAAATTTGCATATGACCTTTTTGGAGATACGATTAATACCGCCAGCAGAATAGAATCTGCTGGTGAGGCCGGTAAAATCAATATATCTTCAACCACCTATGAACTGATTAAAAACGATTTTACAAGCCTACCGCGTGGAAAGATCTTTGCAAAAGGAAAAGGGGAATTGGAAATGTATTTTATACAATAAATCGTCCCTATTGACCAAGCTGTCCTTTGGCTGGAATGATCAGGCACGACAGCAGTAAAAATTGCACCGGTATCGTTTATAAATCTACGATGCTCAATGGACAATGAAAAATGAGCGGTTATTTGATATCTTTCGGTCAGAGCAGCAAACCTCCGTATATTTCCTCAAACGAGCTACACCAAATTATTTTGATTACAACCATCTAAAAATAAAATTTATGTATTACAAATTTGATTGGAAAGCGAAATTCAGGTTCCAGTGTTTTTTGGTCTTTTCAACACTTTTTAGCATTCTAGTATGCGTTTCTTGTAAAGAAGAACCCGACGTGTCAAAAATTACAAAAAGCGATTTAATCGCAAAAATAGATGCGGTTCAGGAACAAGTGATGGCACAGGGAAATGTATCAGAAGATGAGGAAGAGGCACTGTTGAGTTTGTGCAGTATCGTTTCACGCGACGACGGTTTGGCCAATTATAGCCCTGATGAAAGAATGGTGCTAAAAGATGCCGACAGGGCACCAGTCTATGAAGGTTGTGACGGGGTGTCTGAAGAAGAAACACGGGATTGTTTTGATAATAAGATTGAAACATTTATAAAACGCGAATTTGACCGGAACGCATTTAAAGATTTAAATCTTTCAAAGCCAAAGCGGGTGGACGCTTTTTTTATCATCGATGAAAACGGGAATCCGACCGGTATGAAAGTCCGAAATTCTGAAGTTACCATTCAGGCGGAAATATTGCGGGTTCTTAGAAAATTACCTGTTATGAAAACTGCTATTCATAATGGGCAAAACGTTTCGGTACTGTGTTCGATAGTTATAAACTATGGAAACAAACTGGAAGTTGATGTGGCGTACATCCCCGAAAGACCAAACGCTTAGAGTTCATATTGTTGTATAATGCCTACTGGCTGCAACTGGAGAAATGAGGTCTTCTTGATCATAATTGAAAAGCTCAGATATTTTAAATATGAATATGTGATCTATACTTGGATATTGGATACTATTCAAATGAGAAAGACCAAACAGTTCGTAGCCAAAAACTAAATCGAATTTGCTCATAGAATAATGATGAAGATAAAAGAACTAAAACTCAATACCGACAAAAATCAAAAGCTCTCCGCTTCGTATGAGCTATTCAAAAATCTGCTGTCAGAACTAAGAGCGCGTAATTTACCCCAAGAAACCGTAAATTTCATCAATACAGAAGTCGATCAGATAAATGCAACGCATACGTCTGAAAAAGACCTGAGAAATAGAATTAAAAAATCACTGTCCCAAATCATTCAGCGAGTAGAGAAAGAACATAAACTGGTGACCAAAAATCACTACAGGAACACCTGGCTGGTCATCGGGATGGCCGTTTTCGGGATTCCCATAGGGGTTACTTTTGGGGCCAGCCTGGGTAATATCGCGCTTTTGTCCTTGGGTTTACCCATTGGGATGGTTGTTGGAATTGCCGTTGGCACAGCCAAGGATAAAAAAGCTTTTGAAGAAGGCAGGCAGCTTGATCTCGAAGTCAAGCATTGAATATTTTTAAATTATTTTACCGTATCTGTGTATATTTAATACCGCCAGCGCGAAATCACTCAAAACTTTCCTTATGAAAAACTACATCCTACTTCTTACAAATAGTGGCATCATCGTTGACCGGGCGGCCGCATTGCTCGCAGAAAAGAACATTACGACCCATATTAAGAACCACGTGGAATCTGCACGTATGGCAGGATTTGGCGTGTCTCATAACGATATTGAACTTTTTGTCCCCGAAGCGCACTTGGCCGATGCACAATAGGTTGTGGTAGGACTCAAGGATTAGTGATTTTAGGCAATATTCACCAAAAAAAATAACAAGGCGCTAACATTATTAATCCGCAATCTTGGCCTTGCTTTACCTATATTAGATGTTTAACTGCCATCTATGGAAAGTTACATCTGGATTTACATCATCATTGGTTTTGTGGGACTCAATCTGCCGTGGCTCAAAAACCTGGAACAGATACAACTTATAAACGTCCCACTTGTAGCCATCGTTTTGGGAATGATTGTGTATCTCCTGCCCATTGACCTTCCTGATCCAGACCCCATTAAATACGAAAAGGAAATCCTCAAACTGTCTGAAATTGCCGTGATTATTAGTCTAACTGGGGCAGGGCTAAAAATGAACCGGAATTTTTCATTTAAAGCCTATCGTGTCCCTTTATTACTGGTGGTCATCACCATGACCGGATGCATAGCCGCTACTGCCCTATTGGGATGGTGGTTTGGTTTGGTCCCCGCTTCGGCACTTTTGCTAGGCGCAGTTTTTGCCCCAACAGATCCCGTGCTCGCCAGTGACATGCAGGTAGAACTGGACGAAAATGAGGAGGAAGAGCATCCCATTCAGTTTAACCTTACCGGTGAGGCAGGCATCAATGACGGGATGGCGTTTCCGTTTACTTGGCTGGCCATTTGGCTGGCGATGTATGGCTTTGAATATGGAGAATGGCTGAGCACCTGGTTGCTCAAAGATCTTCTCTATAGAATTGTGGGAGGCATCGCGATTGGCTACGGTGCCGGTAAAGGCATTGCCTGGGCCTATTTCAAATTGCCCGACAAACTGAATTTTGAACCGCAACGCCTGGGATTTATGGCCGTGGCCATTACTTTTTTTGTTTATGGCATCACCGAGGCAGCCGAGGCTTACGGGTTTATCGCTGTATTTGTCGCTGCGATGACCATTCGCCATTATGAGAAAAAGAATAAGCTGCACCGGGAAATGCACGATGTGGTCGAGCAGCTCGAGCAATTTCTTATCACGGTCATTCTTTTGTTGCTTGGCGGTTACATCGCCCATAACTGGTTTGGTGCACTGTCAGTGCCCATCCTGAATACCTGCCTCCTTTTTATATTCTTTATTCGCCCTTTTTTTGGAATACTTGCTACCTTAAAAACCAATATGCCTTGGAAAGAACGCTGGGCAGTCGCATTTCTAGGGGTAAAAGGAGTGGGATCTATATTTTACCTTGCCTTCGCTTTGCATGAAACTGATTTCGTACAAGCCGAATTACTTTGGGGTGCCGTGGCATTTTTAGTTTTGATTTCTGCCTTTGTGCACCGCTTGGCAGGGTATTACGTGAAAAAGAAGTTGCTTTAATTTTGATCAGAACGGCAACTTGAAGACCGTTGAAGGATATCGGCTTTGTCTGATTTTAGAATAAAAAAAACCTGCAAACACACTGTTCACAGGTTTTCAAAAAATTTTATGATTTAAGTTTTTTTATTTGACCAAAATCTTTTTGGTGATGGAGCCCTTATCATATGCTACTTCAAATAGGTACATACCAGCAGTAAGGTCAATATCAACTTTCGTAGCCGTGATAACACCACTTTTTATCTGTTTTCCGCCCATATCATAAATGCTGTACGTTGCCTGTAAAAGCTTGTTTGGAACAACCAGAAAATCAGTCGCCGGATTGGGAAAAATCTTAATGATTTCCGTTTGAGCTTCTTCTGTAGAAAGATTGGCAGGATCCAGAGAATAGAGTTCGTTACCAGTCACACCGTCATCACCTTCAAAGTAAATCTTTCCGTTAAGAACAGCAAGATCATCAATGTCCTTAATGTTATTGTCCAGGCGTGTCGTAGTCGTCCCATCTGTGCGGAAGAGCCAGGACGAACTGTCATCTGCCACCTCACCGGCATAATACATAAAACCATCAAGCACCACAAAATCAGAAGGGTCGTGATTATTGTCATCCCCTCCGGTTATGTTGCTCACATTGGTCACCATCTCACCGTTGGGATTGTAGCTGTATAACTGGTCATCATCAGTACCATTGTCTCCTTCAAAAAAGACTTTCCCATCCCAAGAAAATAAATTGCTGGCATCAACACCTGCCAATGCACCAACCGCCACCGTGCCCGCCGTGGTACCATCTGACTTCCAAAGAGCTCCATCAGCTTCAAAATAAATTTCTGAACCTACAACAACGAAATTTGCTATTTTAGAATCTTCGGCATCACCTGTAATATCCTTGACCAAAGTAAAAATATCGGTAGCAGGGTCATATTCATAAAGCTCCCTACCTACCGTGGGTTCGTCCTCAGAGTAGTCCATATAAGCGTAAATCTTTCCGTTTAGCGAGGTGAAATTGGCACCTACCAAACTTGCCGTGCCAGAACCTGCATTGGCCACGGGACTAACTTGTGTTCCATCAAACTCATAAAGTTTATTGCTGTCTGAAGTGAGCACAAAATAAACCGACCCGTCCAGTTCTAAGGGATTGAATATAAACGGCGCTCCGGTCGCGATGGTTCCAACCTCTGTCCCATCTGAAGTGAATAGGACATTACCAGAACCCGTATTTGCCGAGAAAAAAAGGTTATCTCCCAGACTGAAGAAAAAATTGGGGGAAGAACTGCCATCTCCTGGTCTCAAATCCTTCACGAGCGTGGTTCCTGCTTCGGTGCCATCGGTCACCCAGAGCTCACGGCCCAGGTCAGCATTTCCCGGAGAATTAGAACCGCTGGAATCATCCGCACCAAAATAAATTTTATCGCCAAAGGTGAACAGGTTGTTTGGCAACCCACCGTCGTCTTCAAAATCATTGATCTCCTTGACCTTGGTGATGTTCATTTGTGCTGTCGCAAATAGCGGTAGCAGACAAAGTGTAAGTAATACTTTTTTCATAATGTTTACGTGTTTAAGGGTTAATTATTGTTGTGGTAATTCTGGTATCAATGTCCGGCCCCTCTTAGAACTCAATGTTTCCATAAAGGCGAGAAGGGCGTCTGTTTCGGCCTTGTTTAAGTCTAACCGTTGCAATATGGGTGAGGTCGTAGGAATCAAAGAATCCCTTGGTGTGCCCAGATATTTTTTCTGAATGGGTGCGGGATTTCCCAAATTGTAAAACTCAACCACGTCAAGCAAACTGGGAAAATGGCCGTGATGCATCCAAGGGCCGGTACGCGCCACTTCCCGTAATGTAGGTGTCCTGAACTTCCCGATATCTGCGGTATCCTTGGTCACAGTAAATCTTCCGAAGTCTTCATCCTTAGTGCCAAAGAGCGTTTGGCCATCGTTATGAAAACGGTTATCACTAAAATAAGGGGTGTTGTGACAGTTGATGCAGCGCGCTTTCGTCCTAAACAAATGCAAGCCCAGCACTTCTTGATCGCTCAACCGATCGGCATCGCCTTCCACAAATTTATCAAAAGGCGTGGTGTAACTTTTCACCGTTCGCTCAAAAGTTGCAATGGCGTACTGAATTTTTTCCAACGAAACCGAATCTGAACCAAAAGCAGCAGCAAATAGCGGTTTGTACCCATCTATTTCGGCAATTTTATCGACCGCAATATTCAATTTCTCATTCATCTCTATAGGATCACCAATAGGAAAACGCGCTTGATCCTCCAGACTGGAAGCCCTTCCGTCCCAAAACAATTGGTGTGCAAATCCAGCATTTAAAATGGTCATGCTGTTTCGTGGTCCGGTCTGACGGTCGTGGCCAAAGGATCGTGTAGAATTATCCGTCCACGCCAGTTCTGGGTTGTGACAGGAAGCACAAGCAATTTGCCCACTCACTGACAAACGCGGGTCAAAAAATAGGATTTTACCCAATTTGGCCTTCTCTGCACTGTACGGATTGTAATCTGGATGTGCCACATCTGGCAGGGCACCAATATCTTCAAACGTACTTATATCCACAAGACTGTCAAGGCGTGGTGCCGGCCACATCGAGTAATCGCCACTGGAATAGCGTGCCCTAAGATCAGGGATATTGACGTAGTCCTGCTTTTCCTTCGATTTGCACGAAAGGATTAGGAGGGGCACGAGCATCAGTAAAAATCTTCTGCACATCGTTTTATAGTGTAAATTCATTTATACAAGGAGTTCCCAGTAATGGTTCAGGGTCAGGGTAATTAAATGTATTGTACATCCTGCAGGGTATAATCACAGTCCCACCCAAAACCTCATCGTTAGACAGTTCTATGTCAAATATCAGTTCATATTTACCATCTTCATACTCCGCATAGGTTCCTGTTCCCGAAATGGCGAAAACATGGGTGTTCCCATTCCTTCCTGAAATGGTCAAAAATTGTGGTATGATCGCTACAGCCCCGCTCTGGGTGCTCGTACCGTTTTCAGGATAAAACTCTATCGCTGGAAAAACATCAAAACCTGGCGAATTGGCATATGAGCTTGACTCATTACTGAACAGCCTTTTAAGATTGAAAGAGTTGGTCGTAAGACTCAGTACATTGCTCCTAAATCCAATCTGGAAAGCGTGATGATAAATATCATCACCGGGATCGCCGGTACCTCTATCATCAAATAAAACAGCGTCGGGATGGTCAGCAGGGACCACAACTGGTTTTGAGAAGGCAAAGAAACTTTCCCACTCACAAATCCCATCACCATCAAAGCCATCCCAGGTCTCGCCAAAGGTCCTGTTAAAAGGATCGGCAAGATTATAAAAGTTTGCCGCTGTGTTTACGGTATTTTCTCGTATGGTCTTGATGGGTTTTACAATTTGAAGGGTGGTACTACCTGCAGGCTCGTAACCGCTTTCCGAAGTAAGCCGCAGACTGCTCTGATACAGGACGTCATCATCCTGAATATCTTCGAGCAAAGTGACCCTAAAGGTAATTGACGAAGGCGTTGCTGACTCCCGATCTAAAGAATATGCAAAGGAATTGAGCGATTCAAAAAGCAGGTCTTCATTGATCTCTTCCATAAAATAGCCGTCTGGAAAGTTGACCGTAAAAAGAATGGACTCGTCTTGTGCACCAGCTATCTCGATACGGTTGCTGGCAAAGGTATAGCGCAGATCAGGATATCCAAAAGTGACATTGAGCTGGGCCAGACGACCAGCAGATCCGGGCATACCCAAATGAATCGCACGGTCACTGGCTTGGGTCAATTGCATAATCAATTCTGGGTTTTGTTCAGGATCCCACCGGCTATTGATGCGCACGGAGATCGTATCTGTCAATTTTGATGGTGAAAAAGTTAGGGTGTTTTCTGGCGAAACGGTAACATCTAGAGCAGGGGTTACCGAAGTTGAAAATGTCACCGCGGTATTATCTGCAACCTCGGAAGCGGTAAGCGCCACCGGAATTTTTAAGATCCTCACATCATCCTTCACATAATCAGCGACCGGCTGCAGGCTGCTTTCCACTTGGGGACTTTCGACCACATCGTTGTTGGAATCGACCAATAGCATAAACCGAACAAAGGCCTCATCGTCACCAGCAAACACGCGGTCTGCCTCTTCTGAGCTGCACGAAAACAGCAGTAGAAAAGGAAACACTGAAAATATTGCTTTAATAGCCCTCATTCTGTACAATGTTTTGGTTCAGTTCTGTGCTGCTTGTTGGGATGGGCAACACAAAAAAATTGGAAGGATAATCCAGGTCACAGGTGGTTGCCAGGCAACCTTCATCCCGGGTGACATCCCTTTGGAAACGGGCAATATCAAAATACAGGTGCCCTTCAAAAACCAGTTCTCTCCTCCTCTCGATAAAAATTTCTTCCAGAAGCATTACAGTGGAATTCAGGGGTGAAAGCCCTGCACGCTCCCGGATTGTATTCAATGCAGCCAGGGCTTGGTTGGTCTCGCCGATTCTGGCGTGTGCTTCCGCCTTGATCAGGTATATTTCAGACAGGCGGATATACAAGGTTCCCGCATTGCCCTGAAACTTTTTTGTGAAATAATAAGTTTCTTCAGCAGTCACGTCGTTGCGCTTGGTAGGCAAGGCTGTCTCTATAAACAGCTCACCGCGCACATCCTGATCGCTATATAATTTCAATAAATCCCCGGAAGCTACGTACTCATCATAGTTGTCTGGAGCGTTATAATTAAAAAAAGCCGCAATACTGGATGACACGTCCCCTTCTGAACTGCGCGGTGCGCTAAACTCAAGGATAACCTCGTCAATTGGTTCTTCATCCTTTTCCCATTGTTCGACCAGATTTTCCGTGGTGGTTAATGAAATCCCGGAGGATTGAATAACAGCATTTGCCATCGCCAAAGCCTGCGGCCAATCGTTCATCTGCAGAGCAATTCTGGCATAAAGGGCCTGGGTGGTGATCGTATTAAAAAGTGAGTAGTCCGGTCCAGGTAGTGCTTGTTGTGAAGTAAATAAGCCCAGCGCTGTTTCCAGGTCCATTTTTAGAAGTGCATAGCTTTCGCGAAGCGATAAACGCGATGGAAAATCCTCGCCAATGTCAAGCGGCTGGGTCGCATAGACAATGCCCAGATGACCAGCATCTTCGGTGAAGCCGTAATTCTGGGCATAATGGATGCTCAATTCGTAATGGGCCAGCGCCCGGATGCTCAGCAATTCTGCTTCCAATTGGTCACTTTCAGCAGATGAGAAAAAATCAAATGCATTGATTTCGGCCAAGATCACATTGATTTGATTGATGATGTCGTAATAATCGGCATACATCCCGGCATAATCCGATTGCTCCTCAAGATCAGAAAAATCGTAGCTGTTTTCTATCGCGCCGGGAACGCCTATCAGTTGAGTGGTCACCGATGGCGAAAAGGTAAGATTGCCACCCTGCAAGTCCGCATACAGCCGGGTCCTGCCTGAGAGCTGTGCCTCTACATCCCGGTAAATCCCGTTGAGGGCTTCCAGTACCCCGGCCTTGGTTGATAATTGTTCTGTGATTGAAATCTGCTGATCTGGCTCGACTTCAAGAAAGTCACTACAACCAAATAAGCTAACTGAAAGGATGAGGATGCTATGTAATTTGAATTTTTTCATCATCAGAAACTGGTATTGATTCCCAAAGTGAACGTTCGCATTTCCGGATAGGTATTCCTGGACTCGGACACCCCGTTCTTTCCTTCCGGACTTTTTTCCCTGAACCAATAATGCAAGTTGGCACCGTTGAAGAAAACACTCAACGCTTTTAATGGCAAGTTGTATTTCTCCACCGGTAGGTTATAACTTAAATTGACAGATTTTAGCTTGATGTTTGAGGTGTCAAAAACGTATTTGGTCGAATTTGAAATCAACGGATTATTATCTACCACTATGGGATGAATAGCACGGTCGCCCTGTGCGTACCACGCATCCTCAAACACATTGACACTGATGTTCCTGTTTGTAAGTATGCGGTAATTGTCATACAGAACACGATCTACCAGCATATCAGCACCATAGGAATAGGCCAGTATTACCCTTAAGTTAAAATTTTTATAGCGCAGACTATTGTTAATTCCTCCATAAAACTCCGGCTGGCTATCACCAATAGGCACCCAGTCACTTGAATCAAAAGAGGATCTAACGCTCGCTCCATCATAGGTCTGCCCTTGAATGTCAAAAAGCTCCCTGCCCGTTGCCGGATCGATACCTAGAAAATTATACCCCCATAGGGAAGAAGATGGATAACCTATAGTTTGAGCACGAGCTACCTCTGCTGCAGAAAAGTTAGACCCAAGCCCGGTTAAAGAGGTGATCTCATTTTCAATTTTCGTGATATTAAAATTGGTCGACCAGCTTAAATCACTTTTGGCAATCCACTCAGCCTGCAGGCTAAACTCGATTCCTTGATTATACATACTGGCGCCATTTATCTGTGCATTAGAAAAGCCCGACTCGATGATCACATCCCTGGTAACGATCTGGTCCTCTATATTGTCCCTGAAAAAATCTGTGGTGATCTGAAACTTATTGAGAAAATTAAAATCAAGCCCAACGTTAAATTTCTTGTTGACTTCCCATCCTAAGTTGGGATTGGGAGCAGTGGCGATATTTGCAAATTGCGAATTACCGTTATACCCCCGCTGCCCTATGGAATAAAGTCCCAAGGCCCGATAAGAACCTATACGGGAATTTCCTGTGGTACCATAGCTCGCCCGAAGCCGCAAGAAATCGACAAACCTGTTGCTCTTTAGGAATTTCTCATTGCTGATGTTCCAGCTGAAACCGGCACCACCATTATACGCGGTATTGTTGTCACTGCCAAATGCAGAACTCTGGTCAATCCTAAAATTGAAAAGCACGAAATACCTTTTATCAAAATTGTAATCCAGCTGGCTGAAAAAAGAGCGACCCGTATTTTTGGAACTGTCCCGCTGATAATCCTGTTCTTGCGCATTTCCCACAGGCAGCGGAGCGCTAAAATCAGCAAAACCATCGCCCCTGGCATAGCCAAAATCAACTTCCTCACTGCGTGTTTCCAATCCGGCAATAGCGGTGACGTTATGACTGTCATTAAATGTTTTGATAAAATTCAGGTTTGCATTCCAGTTCCAGCGACGGGTATCGCGGTCACGCAAAAGCCTCCTGCCGCGCCCGCCATCATTAAAAATACCAGAACCGTTCAATCCTGAAAAAAACTTGTCCTCATCCTTGTTGGAAAAATCCGCCCCAAAAAGTGTGGAGAAAATAAGCCCTTCGGCAACCTTATAATTCAAATTGAGACTGGTCAAAACGGCAAAGGTTTTTGCCTCGGCCCTGTTCTGCTGAGAGACGGCTATAGGATTCCCGAAGGTTGGGAAAGGGGTAAAACTACCATCTTCACGATAGGCCGGGATATTGGGCGGAAGCGCAAAAGCATATAAGGTATTGGGGTCGTTCTTAACGACGAGGGAAGGAGAAGCACGCAAGCTTGCATTGAAACGGCCCTTTCTGTACTCCAAGGCCAGAGAGGTATTTAATTTCTCAAAAGTATTATCCTTTTGGGCTTCATTTGTTTTTTGGTAACCCAGGGACAACCGGTACGACCAGTTTTCTGTCCCGCCAATGGCGCCTACGTTATACCGGGTGAAAAGGCCGGTTTCGTTCAACAGATCAAACCAATCTGTATTAACTCCATTCCAGGGAACTGCGTTCTGTGGGTTCCCGCTGTTTTCAAAATAGGAATTCACGACCCGCTGGTACTGTTCTCCATTGAGGTATTTTAAGCCGTTAAAAGCAGTGGTAATACCTGTCTGTACCGAGGCGTTGTACCGCAATTTTCCTTGCTTACCCGATTTTGTGGTAATGATGATCACACCATTGGCAGCATCAGCCCCATAAAGGCCTACGGCTGCGGCATCCTTAAGGATATTAAAACTCTCAATATCTTCAATACCCACACGTGCCAGCGGATTCAAAATATTTTCTGAAAGATTTCCGGTACCGATATCAAAAAAATTATTCCCGTCCAGACCAATCTCTTCAGAAAGGATAATCCCGTCCACGATGATCAGCGGTTGGGTGGAGGTTCCTACAACATTGTTATTAAGTGGCGTCAAGGACCCTTTCCCGCGTATATCAATGCTAGCTGCCTCGCCCAATCTGGGATTGACTTCCACAAATACCCCTGCCGCCTGACCTTCCAGCAATTCGTCAAAAGAAGTAGCCGGTTGTTCGGTGGTAATTGCTTCGGGATCAATGGTGCTTATGCTGCCTACTACTTCTTCCCGTAATTTTTTTGTGCCGTACGAGGAAGTAATGACCACTTCATTCAGTTGGGTATCGCCTTGTTCCAGAGCAATTTCAAAATAACTCCCAGCTCCCACCCTTACTGTTTGGGTTTTCATACCAATGTAAGAAAACTCAAGCATCACATCGGCTATGTTGTTTGATCTGAGCGTATAGGAAAACTCCCCATTAAAATCAGTCATAAAGCCTTCTGTTGTTCCTTTTACTCGTATCGTGACACCCGGCAAGGGTTGTTGATCAACTGCGCTGATGACTTTTCCACTTATACTTCTTTCCTGTTGCTGTAGTGATTGTATTTGCTCCTCCGCTTTAGTTGTCAAAAGGATTTGTTTATTTTTTATAACGAAAGTAATTTCGGTAGTATAAAAAAGCCGTTCCAGAACATCAGATACGGTAGCATTTGACATTTTCGCCGAATACCTTTTGGCACCATCAATTTTTGAAGCATTGTATAAAATACGGTATTCTGATTGTGCCTCGATGCTTTTGATAATAGCATCGAGCGGCTCATTTTCTGCGATCAGGGTTATTGTACGGCCTTGGGCACTGACATGGAACACCGTTAAAAGAAACGGCATCCAGATCCAGTGTAATTTATGTGTTAGCATCCCGTCCATATACTAATCGAATAATGAAGTATTATTTTCGCCGCCATCAATTACAATCTTTTTGCCATCAATCACATAATCAAAGGGTGTATCCGCCCGGAAAAGTGCAAATAAATCTTCGATGTTTGATTTCCCTACGCTGATTGAACCTGTAAATGCCTGTGAGCTCAAGCCTGAATTTTTATTGTCAATAGCCACAGCAAATGAGCGCTCCAGCCGTTTTTCTATTTCCGTAAAAGGGGTTTTGTTAAATATGAGTTGGCCATGCACCCAGGCCGCGTATTCGGTTACATTGGCAGTAGTACTGCTCAGGTTTCGAGCTTGCTTATCATAAACTCCGAGTTCGCCAGGTTCTAAAAGCAGCGTATGGCCTTCTGGCCGCTTCAACTTTACTGAACCCTCGACCAAGGCACACCTAACGGAATTGTCCTCGGCGTAAGCACTAAGATTAAAAGCAGTTCCCAACACCTCAACATCAACGTCATTACAAGTTACAACAAACGGCCAACTTTTATTTTTGGTCACTTCAAAAAAGGCTTCCCCTTGTAAGCTTACCTTTCGCGGCTCAGAACTGATGAAACGTTCGGGATAGGTAATGGCACTTCCCGCATTTAAATGAATCACCGTACTATCTGAAAGGACAAGTTTAAAGGTCTTTCCGTAGGGAACTTTTAATGTATTTGTTTGAACCGTCGCAGCAGCAGCAGCCTTACCTGCTTCATAGATCAGGGCGTTCTGGCGCTGGGTTCCCACCACGGTACCGGAGGCATTGATCAGTTGTCGCTCTTGGTTTTCGTTGAGCAGTTGCGTTTGGCCATCACTGGTTTCGAGGACTATGCCTTCCGGTGATTTCTGGGCATCGGGAAACAGAAAAAACAGACTTCCCACGCCCACAAGCAACACCAGGACAGCGGCCCTCTTGAGCAGCTTGAAGGATTGCTTCTTTTTTTTCCGTCTTTTATCAATGAGTGTTTTGGAAGCGATTTTTCCAGAATTGTTGTCGGCTTGAAGGGCATACGCCTGCTTCAGGGTAATGAAGGTGCTTTTGTTTTCTTCAGACGTGTTGATCCATGTAAAAACCTGGGCAACTTCCTTTTCACTGGCCTCCCCGTTAAGGTATTTTACTATTAATTCGGCTGTCATTTTTTGAGCTTGATGCGGAAAGGCCACTGCTAAATCATCACGATAATCACACAATTTAACAACCCCTTCCACCCTAAGTACACCTCAAAACGAATAAACCCTAGGCCTTTTCCTTAAAAATATAAATAAAATGCAATCAAGTAAGCAGGAAGGTATTCTGAAAGGCTGGTCCGAAGTAGGCGGAGGGCTTTGGTGGTATGGGCTTCCACGGTCTTGACGGAAACATTAAGTTCGTTGGCAATTTCCTCATTTCCTTTCCCGTTGAAACGCTTTTTGACAAAAATCGCCCGGGTCTGCTCCGGAAGTTCCTCGATGGATTGATGGACTTTTCGTTCCATTTCAGATAAGGAAGCAGTGTCAAACTTGAGCGCATTGAGCACGTCAATGTTTAATTGTTGTTCCTGTTGATTGAGTTTATGATTCTTGTACTTCTCCCTGACTTTTTGATGCCGCAGGTGGTTAAGACATTTTGATTTGGCAAAGGTGTAGAGGTATGACTTGATCCCCGCAGGGCTTTCAATCTCCGCCCTTTTTAACCATAAATTGACAAATGATTCCTGTACTATACTTTTAGCATCCTCTGCAGAATGAATAAATTCTGAACTAAAGCCGTGTAACTGACCGTAGTATTTTTCGAAGAAAAAATGAAAGGCGCGCTGATCACCTTTCTTAAAGGAATCAAACATCAAGGACGGACTTTTTTTGTCTTCCATGGAAATTTTGCGTAGCGCATTGAACTTTCTGAGCTGAAATTTACTCGCTATTCACTGAAAGACGGCCAAATTTGATAAAAAGTAACAGTGACCTTGAGGAAATGTTTGTGTTTTACTACGAAAAATTTACGGTGATTATCTTATGATTTCAGTAAGTCATAAAGTTGCGGTACTATTAGAAACCTATCAGAAAAAGGCAAAACGATTTGACGTGATAGCAATTGGTGATCACGCTTACACAGCGTGGTAGCATTAATCAAATTTTCACCTATCAGATCAATGCGCGAGTGGAAAAGCAACGGGCTATTTGCAGAACCCATAGTCAAACGATCTTAATTATCAGCGGATGACCACTGATGCATACACCTAACCCTTAAGCCTACCCGTTGGAATACGGCAACTCAAAATAAAATTCCGTGCCCTCTTGCGGCTGGCTGATCACCCGAAGTGTAGCATCGTGAATCTCCATAATCTTCTTAGCGATGGCCAACCCAAGTCCGGCACCACCACCACGCCCTTTTTGCTCTGGAGAAACCTGCTTAAACCGCTCGTAGATATGAGTAAGCTCATTTTTGGGAATTCCCGGACCGGTATCCTGAATCGACAATTTAACCGCATTGTCCACGGGCGTGAGTTTAATGGTAACCGTGCCGCCCCTCGGGGTAAACTTAAGTGCGTTGTCCATTAAATTCTGTATGACACGTTCGACCAGGCCTATATCTGCATAGACCAGCGGCAGGTCTTCGTCAAATTGCAGGTCAAGCTTGATTTCCTTGCGCTGCGCCATTTCAGTATAGTTCTCGTGTACGTCGTGGGCGAGGTCGGTGATGGCAAACGGTTCTTTTACCGGAACAATCTGCTTGGCTTCCAGTTTTGAATATTCAAACAACTGCTGAATCAGTCTGTTCAATTTCTGAATACTGTTTTGTATGATGATCAAAAACCGTTCGCGTTGAACCTCATCCAGCTCATCCTTCTTGATCTGTAGCGTTTCTACATAACCCTGCATGATGGCGAGGGGCGTTCTCAGATCGTGGGAAACATTGGCGATAAGTTCTTTTCGAAGCGATTCAACAGATTGCAGCTCCTCGATACTTTTTTCTATCCGGTCTGCCATGCTGTTAAACGTGAGCGAAAGTTGTGAGAGGTCCATTTCTTCAGGTTGTACAACCCGTGCTTTGAGATCTCCATCCCGAAAGCGCTGGGCGGTAAAAATGATTTCCCGAAGGTTTTTGGTCAAATACCAGACGGCGATCAGACCAATGACCGCCGCAAACAACACCGTTAACAATGAAGCGCCCAGACCAAGCCGTAAAAAATAACTGCCCAGCAGGCTGCTGTTTATGGCTTCGGCCTGCTGGCCCTTGAGGATTATATAAATGTATCCGGTGTTGCCATCCACCTCAAAAGCCGCTGCCGAAAATATTTTTTTAATATCCGGATTTGTGGGGTCATCCCCCAAAATGTACTGCTCACCCCCCGTGGCAATAAATTCCTGTATTGGTGCCGTATCAATGGATGCAGCGGGTTCATTGCCGGTATGATCGAGCACTACAGAATACCGTACCTGGCCTTCGAGATCGGTAAGATAGACCTCAATGCCCCGGTTTACGGCCATCATATCGTGCATAATGTCCCCAAAGAGCGGTTTGTTAATGCTTCCGTCTTCCAAAAATGGTGAGGCGTTCTGAAATTTTTCCTCTATAAGGTGATTCGCCACATTGGCGTTTAGCTTTTGGGTGGTTTCATCAAAATACCGTGAGGTGAAAGAAAAGGTAATCAGCACGTAGGCAGCGCCCACGAGCAAAAGGATGAGGAAAAAACTCAGCGCCAACTTGCGGGTGAGCCGGTTAGAAAGAAGTCGGTCGCGTTTCATAGTTCCTCGTTAAATTTGTACCCCACGCCCCAACTGGTCATAATATATCGGGGATTTCCGGTACTTGGTTCTATTTTGGTTCGTAAGCGGTTGATGTGACTGTTTACCGTATGGCTGTACCCATCAAAATCATAACCCCAGATCAGGTTAAGCAGTTGACTGCGCTTATAGTTTTTACCGGGGTTGGAAGCCAGCAGGACAAGCAGTTCAAATTCTTTGGGCGAAAGCTCTATGCGTTGCCCATTAAGCGTCACCTTTCTCATTTCTATATTGATCGTGAGAGAACCATTATCAAGGCTCAGTAAATTAGAGACCCGGTCTGGGGCGGGGACTTTTTGTTCAGAACGCCGAAAGATGCCCTTGACCCGTGCAATAAACTCACGCATACTAAAAGGTTTTGTTATATAGTCGTCTGCTCCCAGCTCCAGGCCAAGGACCCTGTCGATTTCCTCAGATTTTGCTGTGAGCATTATAATTGGTACTTGTGAACCCGCAGCGCGTACCTGCCGGCAAACCTCGACACCGTCTATCTGTGGAAGCATTAGATCAAGAACAACAAGATCACAGGATTCTTCGAGAATGGCCTTCAGGCCGGTAGCGCCATCATTAAATTGAGAAACAGTACAGTTAAGATCTATGAGGTGAATTTTTATAAGATCACAGATTTCCTCATCATCCTCAACGATTATTACATGTTTGGGATTCATAGTGCGAAATAAGGCTTGAATTATTACAGAAATATCGCAAGATAATATTTAATTGTTACTATACTGTGATCAATCCGTTACAGCTTCTTTGCACATTTGTTTAGAACAAAACTTCTAAAACCATGGAAAAGCAAATTTATCTTCTCGGCCTTTTGGTAAGCAGCCTGCTGGTGCTCTTGAGTTGTGATAGCGAGGACGATGTGGCATTGCCAAATCCCTCAACAGACCTAAGCCTGACTCTCAGCGGACTGGAACCCCTGGGCGCCGGCTATGCCTATGAAGGATGGGTGATTGTCAATGGAGCGCCGGTCAGCACGGGCACCTTTACAGTGAACGGCACCGGACAACCTTCACCGGCAAGTTTTAACATTCTTGACGAAACACTGGACGCTGCGACCATGTTTGTGGTTTCCATTGAACCAGTACCGGATCCTGACCCTGCTCCTGCGGCGACAAAAGTTCTGGCCGGCCCTATCAGCAATGGCAGCGCAACGTTGAGCACAGGGATTGTGGGCGACTTTAGCGGAAGCAACGGTACCTTCTTTTTACGAACACCTACTGATGAGACCGACGGAAACAACGGCAACGATCAATACGGTGTCTGGTTTGGCGATCCCGGTATGCCGCCCACGGCCAACTTTTCCCTCCCCGTACTACCAGCTGGTTGGGCGTATGAGGGCTGGGTAGTTGGTGATAGCGGACCAATCACCACAGGAACATTTACTGCATTTGGAATGTCTGACGCAGCTGCCCCTTTCAGTGAGACAGCGCACGCGGCACCACCTATTCCGGGAGAGGACTTCTTTTTAAACGCTCCGGCGGGGGAAACCTTTCCGTTAGATGTGCGGGGCAGGACTGTAGTTATTTCAGTTGAGCCGGTACCAGATGACAGCCCGGCGCCATTTGCTATGAAGCCACTACTGGGGACTTCGGGAGATGCTACTGCTCCAGCAACCCACGCACTAGGTACGAACTTGGGTTCACTTCCCACGGGATCGATTAGCTTTTAGAAACACGATCGATTCAGTAGCCGATATCGGCAGGCTAAATCAAAAAACCCCGAATGGCAAGCCGGTGTTGAACAGGCCTTTTTATGGGGAAATAAAGTAAACAAGTTTTTGAACTTTGATGAAAGAGGCTTGGGCGTTCGCGCCCGGCCTCTTTTGTTTTTAAAATCTTTGAAAGCGCCAAGCATCTATTCCTTATAATAACTACAAAAATAGTTGTGTAACTAAATTTTTCGTTTTAAGTTTGAAAATGCGTTAGGGATTGAGGCTCTGTTGAGCTCTTGCCGCGGGTGGGAACCCGAGGGAAAGCGACTGCCGAAAGCCTGCCTTCGCCGGCAGGCAGGCCCGCCCGAACGCCCAAATAAACCAGCTATGGAAAAATTGACCAATAAGGAGGAAGAAATCATGCACGTGCTCTGGCGCTTGGAAAAGGCATTTGTCAAAGAGGTACTTGCAGAAATCACTTCTGAAAATCTGCATTACAATACTGTTTCTACGATCGTTCGTAATCTGGAAGAAAAGGGATATGTGAGTCATAAGGCCTTTGGCAAGACCCATCAATATTATCCGGTCATCTCGCGCGACACCTATGGTAAAGCGTTTATGAATGACGCTACGCGAAAGTTTTTTAACAGCAGCTACAAGAATATGGTTTCCTTTTTTGCCAAAGAGGAGAAAATTACGGCCGCCGAACTTCGGGAGATTCTTGACATCATCGAAAATAAAAATGCCTAGTATGGAACTCCTCACCTACTTACTTAAAAGTGCCGGGATCCTTTCGGTTTTTTATATGCTCTACAGCGGCTTGTTGAGCAAGGAAACGTACTACCGGCACAACCGGGTGTTTTTGCTTGTGGGTATTGTGGTGGCCGCAGTGTTGCCACATTTCTGGTTGACCACCGTGGTGCTGGTCGAGCCACAACCCCAACCGGTTTATACAGATTTCGTTCCCGTTTCCTACATTGAAGCTCCTGTAGCTGTCGAGGAGCCTTTTGATTTCTGGCAGTTGGGCTTGATCATTTATGCGGCGGGCGTCCTAATTATGATTGTAAAAGTGCTCAAAGAACTTTGGTCCCTGCTCCGGTTTTTAAAAGGTGGAAAAAAGGTACAGTATCGCGGCTTTACCCACGTCAAAGTAGCGCAACTGGAAGCACCCTTTTCCTTTTTTAACTATATCACCTACGACCCGACGGCTCATACTTCAAGCGAACTCGATGCTATCATTGCCCACGAGGAAGCACACGCCAAACAAGCGCATACCCTGGATCTTCTGATCGCGCAGCTGGCGAGGGTGCTGCTGTGGTTTAATCCGCTATCATGGTTTTACATGAAAGCCATTGCTCAAAATCACGAATTTCTTGCCGATCAGGCTGCGGTGCAAAACCTCAGGAATCGCAAAGATTATCAATACACCTTGGTCAAAACCGGCCTAATCAACCGGGAATCCCAACTGGTGCATCCTTTCTATCAATCATTCATCAAAAAACGAATCGTTATGCTAAATACCCATCAATCCCGCTCCATCAAAAAATGGAAGTTTTTTCTTGTCCTTCCTTTTCTCGCTGTTTTTCTTCTGGCTTTTAATACGAAAGAGGAAGTCAAGTATCTGGAAAACCAAAATTTTTCCGTTCAAAACCAGACGTCTGTTCTAGAAGTCAAAACTCAACCGAAAGCCGCTGTGGCAGTTCTGAATTCGATTGATGATACCCTTTTTGCGAGAAAAGGCAGCGGCACCGATCGCGCAAATACATCGGTAACCGCAACTGCTTCCGAAAAATCCAAAAAAGAGAAACCATTCCGCGGCAGCGAAAATAAAAGCAGTGGACTTAACAGTACCGTTGCGGCTCAGAAAGCATTCGCCTATTACATTTCACCAAGCGCCAGCAGGGAGAACATTCAGGCCATTGCCGAAAAGCTACTCGAACACGATATTGAGCTGAAAGTTAAAAAACTGAAACACAACGCTGCAGGAATAATCACCACCATTCAGCTTGAAATGAAGAATTCTGACGCGGGTAAGAATACAAGCTACTCGCTAAGCGATGACGAAGGCATAGCCGGTGTGGACATTACTGGTGATGGAAGTGGTTCCTTTGGCTAGGTAAGAACGAAAAGGTAGTCGTTGGTTATGGGAAACCTAAAGAAACGGCGAATCAACTGCGACAGGCAGAAAGGCAGCTACAACGCGCCCAAAGGCAAGCTGAGATGGAAAAAACCAATATAGATTCCGTCAGAAAAGAGCGAATCGCACTCAGAGCAAAAGAACTTCATGAACGTTCAGAGGAACTGAAAGCAAGCCAAGCTGAACTGAAAAAAACCCAACTGGAGTTGATATTGGTAAAAGATAGTATACTGCAAATAAGAAATCAACAGTTACGGGAAAGAAGCGACAGGGCAATTAAGGTAAATGGTTCTGATAACATACCGACTTATTGTACATATATCGCGGAACAGCTAAACACAATTTAGATGAGGCACCGTTAATTCTGATTGACGGAGAAGAGAAAGATCGTTTAGAACAGGTCAACCCAGATATGATAGAGTCCCTAACCGTGCTTAAAGATAGCTCTGCTACGAAACGATTTGGGTCAAAAGCAAAGAACGGCGTAATTCTAATTACCACCAAAAAGGAAGAGTGACAATTTATTTTGACCAACCAAAACACGCCCGATCTGCAATTTGCGAATCGGGATTTTTTTTGACGCTGTTCTAAACTAAAAGATGAATTCGACTTTTTAAGTTAAAAAAGAGATTATTCTTCCCTACACTTTCGGAAAATAGCCCAAAAAGCCCTTTGAAATCTTACATATTATAACACTGTTTAAGTATTTAAGTTTATTTAATTAATCCTAATGTAGAGAAAATAAATACTATTTCAATATAATCCATCTTTTTACTTACATATGTGTATTCAATTTCATTAATTCTTATCAAATTGCTTGCCCACCCGATTTTTCTTGCGCTACTTTGTCTTCATCAAACAAAAACAATCAGTTTTAACGCATTAAAAATCACAACTATGGTAGCTCTAATCATCCAACTTATTCAGCAACTTTCATCAATCATTACGAATACCCACTCTGAGGTTTGGGCGGTAAGTGCTACTCTTGTGATTTTGGTTTTGGCTTTGTACCGCTATCGTGCTGCAGGGAATTCTGCACAGGAAAACGAAAAAGGATTGGCTTACAATCATTAAGCTATTCTTAAAGCAACCGGCGTTTTGGGGAATTTCCGATAATTTTAGGGTCAACCGTACTAATCAAACCAACTAACCCGTGAAACGAAAATTCTTTAAGACGCTGGCCAAAATCAATAAAAAAGTACTTCCCAGTTATACCAAACAGGGCAAAGACCTAAGTAAGGCCAGCAAAATCGAGCTGGCCTTGTTTGGTTATAAACTCTGGGTAACCAAAAATGCACTGGACTAAAAGTGCAGCACCGTATAGATTGGTTTGTGAAGTTTCTCCCTTCCTTCAAGAAAATCCAGCTCCATTAAAAAACTGTAGCACAAGAGTTCTGCTTCACAGCTTGACACTAACCTTCCAGCCGCGGCTGCAGTACCTCCGGTGGCCAGCACATCATCGTGAACCACCACTCGATTGCCAGCTTTGAGACTTCCTTTTTGTAGTTCTAAAACATCCTCACCGTATTCCAGACCATAACTTTGGGACAACACTTCACCGGGTAGTTTTCCTGCTTTGCGAATGGGCAGAAATGCCACACCTAAATGCTGTGCCAGCAAAATACCCAATAGAAATCCACGGGCTTCTACACCAGCGATGACATCGGGTTTTAATGACTTAAGGGGTTCGGCCAAATGCGCAACGGCATATTTCAAAGCTTTTGGGTCTGCCAGCAGCGGACAAATATCTTTAAACTGAATACCTTTTTTAGGAAAATCCGGTATGGTGTGAAGGTAGTTTTCTAATTGCATGGCCGGGAAAAATTTAATATGACTAAAAGTAGCTAAAATAAGGTTTGCCAAATTCACCGCTTCCACAAATTAAATTTCTATCTATTTGGTTTTCGCTGCTATCTTTACCGAAAAATTCGGTGCTATGGAAACGATATTATTGGCTCAGTTGAGTGGCGCCATCCTGGGCGGCCTGGGAATCACTCTAGGTGCTTTTGGCGCACATCTTCTTAAGAAAAAGGTCACCGAAGAAAAGCTGGCTTCGTTTGAGACAGGTGTAAAATACCAAATGTACCACGCACTACTTTTGCTTGTTTTGGGCTTTAACCTCAACTTCAACACTGATCTAGATAACCTGACCGTGTATTTGATCTTGATGGGAACCTTATTGTTTTCTTTCAGTATTTATGGGCTGACCCTTTTAAAATCAGGGCATCCCGCAAGAAAAGCCCTTGGCCCCATAACCCCGTTGGGCGGGCTGTTGCTCCTGGGCGGATGGCTTTGTCTGGGCTATGGTTTTATCAAAGACCTGATCTGAAATTTTCGAAATTATTCTTTTTTCAGTTCCAGCTTTTCGGCAAAATAATCACAGAAATCCATCATCGTTGCTGCCATTTTGGAGTCGTCTGTCGCACGCTCAAAGGTCTGCGCCATACCTACCAACGTCTGGTGGAAGAATACCTTCATTTCATCGACGGGCATATCCTTGGTCCAAAGGTCGATACGGGCGGCCTCCTGCTTTTTAAAGTCCCAAAGGCTCAACATCATCGCTTTGGCCGGCTCGTTGCGCACGCCACCGTCTGCAGCACTCCAATTGATAGCATCGGGAACGCGGTTCTTGTCAAGGTCAACGTTTACTTTTATTTCAGTTTTCATATTACTTCCTGGGTTTGTAATTGGCCTGCTTAAAAATTTCTTCGGTGCTTTTATGGTTGAGCTGTTGTAATGGAATTTCAGTGTTTTCCATATACTTTTTTACGATCTGCCAACCGATGTACCGCCCAAGCCGAGGCGGAGAGTCACTGTCAAAATCCATATAAAATTTGGAAAATGGCCCGGGATTGATAAAGCGTTGCAGCAGTTTTCTATCCGTATCAAAAAGGAGTTCTTTGTCCACAAAATAGGTCCAGATATTCACTTCGTTTTTTCTGGCCCACTCCGTATGTTCGATCGAGTAGCCTATAATTTCATTTTCTGGAATCAACGTCAGCAAGCGTTCTTTAAGGTAAAGTATCTTTCCAAAGTAGATCATCTCATCCAGAAAGGTATTCACACCTGATTTTCGGTTTATTTTTTTTTCGGCGAAAGCCTGCGCGACATCAACAACAATCTGTTCCCTCCTGAAATTATCAGCAAAATACCGCTGAATGCCTCCGTAAAACCGGTGCTCACTTCCCAAATAGGTGTCAAGGGCGATAAGCAAAAGGCTATCTGTCAAGATCACCCGGTTGCGGTAATCTACCTCAGAAGTTAGGGTTACCAATTGCGGCAATTCATAATCAGGATAGTAATATTTAATATGCTTAAAGAGATTTTCAAGCTGTACCCTTTCCTCTGAAAAATCTTTAAAAACCTGAGCCGTCTCACGCCCCAGTTCCTGTTGCAAGGTATCCCGCCGTTTTTCCGCCCAGAAATCATCTGTAAAATTCCCCGGAAACAGGTAGGGATACGCTTGCATCAAATCGTCAAGCTGGTATGCGGAAGTATCGATGAACTGCCGGTCAAAACGATCGACCGCCAAGGTGACCGGAACGGCGGCAATGTCATCGGGAATCTGGTTGTCATCGCCACATCCTACCAGCATTGTAAAAAACAAAATTAAAAATGCCGTTAAAAACGGATTTGAGGGCCATAGCGTGCCTGCCGAGTTTGTTAATTTTACTAACTTCACGTCGAAATTCAATCTTTTTAAAAGGGCGACAAAGGTACTATTTACGAACTTAAACCGAGAATCCATGCAGACTGAAAAAGTAATCGATCATATTGTTAACTGGCTTAAGGATTATGCTACAAACGCCGGTGTCAACGGTTTTGTTGTGGGCATCAGCGGCGGTATTGACAGCGCCACAACCAGCAGCCTTTGTGCAAAGACCGGTCTGCGCACCCTTTGTGTAGAAATGCCCATTCACCAGCCACCGAGCCACGTGACACGGGCGCAGGAACATATTGCCCAGCTCAAGAAACGTTTTGCAAACGTGAGCGATGTACGTGTGGACCTTACCGAAACCTTTGAAACATTTAAAATGGCCATCCCCACCACTGTTGATGAGGATTCAGAATTCCTTAGCCTGGCCAATACGCGAGCCCGTTTCAGAATGAGTACGCTGTATTACTTTGCCGCGCTGCACGGTTACCTCGTCGCCGGCACCGGGAATAAAGTTGAGGATTTTGGTGTGGGATTCTATACCAAATACGGCGATGGCGGCGTTGACCTCAGCCCTATCGCAGATCTTATGAAGTCTGAAGTGTATGCCGTGGCAAAGGCACTGGGTGTCCCAGAAAGCATACAGGTGGCCAAACCTACAGATGGGCTCTGGCAGGACGACCGAAGCGATGAAGATCAAATAGGCGCAACCTATGATGAGCTGGAATGGGCGATGAAAGCCGATGCATCTGGCAAGGACAGAAGCGACCTCACCGGGCGGAAACAGGTGGTCTTTGACATCTACAAACGCTTTAATACGGCCAACAAACACAAGATGCTACCCATACCAGTTTGTGAAATACCCGAAAAACTTTTGTAATAGTTTACTTTCAACGCTTAAATGAGCGCATATAACGAACTCTTGACAATTACCAAATTCTTTAGGGGTAAACAAAATATATTTGTATTTATACCAATGACAATCTAATGGCAAATATTATAGTAGCAGACCACCACCCCATAACTACCAGTGGTTTAAGAAATATCCTCGATGAAGAATATGAGATTGTTGCAGTTGTCAACGATGCCAAAGATTTGAACAAAACCCTTGAAGTCAAATTTCCAGATCTGCTCATTTTAGAACTGGAACTGCCCAACCTAAAAGGGCTCTCTACCATAAAGGCACTTCGCAGGGATTTTCCCGGAATAAAAATTTTGGTGTACAGTATGCACGCTGAGGAAATGTATGCACTAAGCGCCATTAAAGCCGGTGCTATGGGTTATATTGATAAGACAGCAGATGTAAAATCTGTATATTTTGCCATCCATCAGGTCAAGCGCGGGGGCATATATCTCAACGAAAAGCTTGGGAAAATGCTCACCACCTCAGAAAGTAGCAACAATATCGCCTACCGTTACAAGAAACTTTCCAGTCGGGAAACCGAAGTGCTGACCATGCTCTCTGACGGTAAACGCAACAAAGACATCGCCGATCATCTAAAGATCAATGAGAAAACGGTGAGCACCTATAAAACCCGTTTACTAAAAAAGCTTGATGTAAGCAGCCTTGCCGACCTCATTAAACAGGCACGAATCCTGCAAATGTCTGACCTTTAATTTTAAAGCACACGTTGTAAACGGTGTGCGAGAATTTGATCCAAGGTTTTGTAATCCTTAATCTCCATCAGTACCTCGCGACTGTTCTTTGCTTTCTGAATATTTTCGGCCAGTTCTTCTATTTTCAAAAATATATAAAACTGCCGGAGACTAAGAATGGTCTCGGTCACCACCTGATCTATGGTGGTCTTTTTCTGCTTCACGTAGATGTCCTTGGTATCCCAGCGGTGTAAGGTATATTTTTCCTCATTCAGAATTATGTCCGAAACCAGCTGTGCTTCTTCCTGCTCAAGATTATTGATAAAACGGTCAATCTTAAATTCCTCCCTTTCCACGTTCAACTTATCAATTAACTTGACATACAAATTTTTGAATAAATTGTTTCCAAATTCAATCTCATCAGACTGCAGCTCCAGATATATTTTTTCAAAAACAAAACTTTCATTAATTACTGTTTTTTCCAGCACTTCGCCCTGCTCGTCCTCGTCAATAATCACATCTTGAAAGGTTGCCTGCTTATTCCCATACAGTAAAAGTTGCTCGATGAGCTTCCGCTCCAGTTCGTACTGCCGGTCAACCTTAACCTTGGGCTGCTGGGCAACCACTTCCATTTCGCGGGGCTTTGCCGACTCGCGAGCTGCTTCTTTTTTGCCTGTGTTCCGTACTTGCGCAAGCGTGTTAAAAAGTACATCCTCACCAATATCCATGATTCGGGCGCATTCCTGAACATAGATCTCCCGTTTGATCACATCTGGGATTTTGGCAATGCTTTCGACCATATCCCGTATCAAGGCGGCCTTTTTAATAGGATCACCGCCGGCTTCAGCCACAAGAAGCGATGCTTTGTACTGGATAAAGTCTTTGGCGTTTTCATCCAAATACGTTTTAACCTCCTCTTGACTATGCTTGCGCGAAAAACTGTCTGGATCCTCACCGTCGGGGAACGAACAAACCTTGACGTTCATCCCCTGCTCCAGAATAAGATCAATCCCTCGTATGGAGGCACGTTGACCTGCCGCATCGCCATCAAAAAGCACGGTAATGTTGGGCGTCAACCGGTTGATCAACCGGATCTGCTCCGGCGTCAGTGCAGTACCGGAAGACGCGACCACATTCTCAATGCCCAACTGGTGCATCTGGATAACATCAGTATAACCTTCTACCAAATAGCAATTGTCTTCTTTGGCAATATTTTGCTTCGCGAAATAGATTCCGTAGAGGACTTTGCTCTTGTGGTAGATTTCGCTCTCGGGACTGTTTAAATATTTGGCAGCACGTTTATCGGTTTTGAGAATCCTTCCGCCGAAACCTAAAATCCTGCCAGAAAGGGATTGAATGGGAAACATCACCCGTCCCTTAAAACGGTCAAACTTTTTGGGTTCGCCCTCTTTATTTTCGGCTTCCTTGACAATGGTAAGACCGGTTTTTTCCAAAAATTCCAGTTGATAGCCCTTGCGCAGGGCTTCGTCAGTAAACGCGCTCCATTGATCTGGCGAATACCCTAATTGAAATTTTTTAATAGTCGCATCGGTAAAGCCACGTTCTTTAAAATACGTCAGGCCTATCGCCTTGCCCAACTGAGAATTAAGCAGGGTTTTATGGAAGTACTCTTTGGCATATTCGCTGACCAGGTACAGGCTTTCCCGGGCATCAGCGGCCTGTTTTTGCTCATCGGTCTGTTGGGTTTCCTCAACCTCGATGTTGTATTT
>JBATUQ010000063.1:0-72040 GCA_049671285.1 Leeuwenhoekiella sp.
TCTAAAGATAATATAGGATATTGAAGCCTTAGACCCAAGTATTAGAGATAAACTGTATCTTTAGTTTAATGACAAGGTTAAAGATTCTAAAGCTAGAAAAGCTTATAGCGCATAAAAAAAAACCAACCCCGAAGGATTGGTTTTACTTTATTAATATTCTTACTAAAAGCCTAATTTATCTAAGAAACCTTTCTTCTTAGGCTTTTCTTCATTTTTATTTCTAGCTTGAACTTTTAGAATTACTTGATAAGCATCTTCTGAGCTTATCATTACTTTTTTTGCTTCTTCTTCAGATATTTCATATTCTGAGAGTTGAATATTAAAGTGACCTTCATCGAACCTTAAAAATAACTTGTTATTTCGCTCAATTATTTCACAACCATAATCGTCAAACTTTATATTTTCTTCCATAATCTTAAAAAGCTGGTTTAACAGTTATTTTATCTAACGGTATTTGATCTACAGTAGCTTCAAGAATACCTCCAGAAGTTTGCCCTCCAGGTATCCAATTACCATTTGCTCCAGGTTCATTTCCTGATGGCATTCTTAAACCAGTAGCATCTTTAGTATCTACTCTAACAGGGTTGTTACCTAAAGAACCCCTATCTAGCCCTAATAAGTCTTCAAGTTTTTTAGGGTCACCACCTGCTTTTTGTATCAAATCATCTGCTTGAGATTTAGGCAATACAAATGTCCCTCCTGGCGGACCAACCGGTCTGTTTGGGGCACTAGCAGTTATTTTTGTTACACCTCCTTTAAATTTATCAAGATGTGACTTAATAAACCCAGCATCTAAATAAGTACTAGGATTTGGTCTAGAGCCTTTAGCGATCTTAGTAACTTCAAGGAACTTGGTAACTTTATCCCCTTTAGCAATAACCTGCTTTGCAGAAATCTTGGTCGGGTCTGTCTCTTTTTTAAAGAGCTTTACAACCCCGTCGTGTGCAAACTCAAAGCCTCTTTGTATGGCCTGCCCGGCGGCTTTGAGGTGGCTGCCCAGCGTTTTGACGATCTTAAACAGCGTACTGAAGGTGTCGTACATCTTCTTGCCTATCTTGGCCACTTTGGTCCAGGGCACAAAATCAAGCGTCAGGTCGACCACCAGCAGTGTGGCAGCGAGGTAGTCGCCGGTCTGTAGCCCGGCCAGGGCATCCTCGCTGTCAGTAAGCAGGGCGCCCCCGGGGATAAAGCTTACCCCGAGCTCCAGCAGTACCGGGGTGGCCATATCAAGGACCACGCCCCATTCTTGCTGGTCCTGGGGCCAGTAGGCCTTGGCCATATCCTTGATGTGCATAAACGCAGCCAGTGCCGTCTCACTGCGCGTGATCTTCTCTAGGCCACCGCTTTCTGTTACAAACTGCTTGCTCAAAGCGTCATAGACCAACTGTTCCAGGGCGTCGGCTTTCATCTGTACCATAAAATCAAGGTCCTGCCCTTCAAGATCAGGGTTTGCCAAAAGCGCATCGTTAAGGTCTTGCATCTCCCCAAAGGCACCTCTGGTCTCTGCATCCAGCACATCACTGGCAAAGCGGGTGTAGGCCCGTTTTGCACCAGAAGATCTAAAGGGCTCGCTGTTGGGGCGGTCAAAAAGACGGTCCAGCACTTTCTGGGCGGCCTGGTTACGGTCACTTGAGGCTCCTATTCCCACAAAATCCGCAAGGGCTTGCAGTACATCTTGATTGGCACTGCCAGAGAGGTACTCTGCCTGGCCTTCTGTAAGGTCCAGCACCTGGCTCAGGTTTGTGCCGGAGCTTGATGGAGCGGCCGGTATGGAGTAGCCATTATCGTCAGGAAAATCGCCATCTTCGCCCGTACCTCCCGTAACTACGCCAGGAAAACCGGGAGTGTAGGTAGGTGCAGAGGTAGTGGTCCAACCGGTGCCGGTGCCAGTGGTACTCCCGCCAGAGTCGGGACCGGTGGTACTTCCTGCAGGAGTTCCCGAGCCAGTGTTGTCTTGTCCCGTGCCTGTGCCATTATCTTCTGCTTCTACGTCAGGGCAGTTCACCTCAATAAATACCATTACCATGCCATCAACCAGCCAATAATTCTCCCCGGCGTGTACACCTTCTGCGTGTGCCTTTATACTGATCAGCTCTATTTTGTAACAGGCATCCTCGCCACCGGTATTGTTTTTGTTCTGTGTAGCAGGGGCAATCCTATCTGGATCTATCCTTGTGATCTTGACCCTCGCTTGTTCTGCAATAGCGCGGCCTTGCATCAGGTTGGCATAGTCGTCTCTGCTTACAGCATAACTTACTAAAAAGGTCTCATAGCCCAGTTCTTCATTTCCCTTAAATATGACGTTCTCAAAATATGAGGAATATTCAGGTCTCTGGGCATAGAACGTATAGCTCTCAATATCTCCGTTGCGTACCACTGTGGCTGCAGCGTCATCAATAAATATGGGGGAATGGCCTTTTTTTGACCTATCCTCTGATCCTGTGGTGCTGTTGAGGTTTTTTTTGGCCGTACTGAGCGCCCGCTGTAAACTGCCCAGACTGGTCAGGTCCTCGCCGGCTATGCGTTCAAATGCCAAACTACGGGATTCGTGCCCTACCCGCAGGTCTTCATCCTCTTGTTGACAGCCAACCGGTAAACTAAGGATAAATAGGAAAAGTAAAATTTTAAAAATTGGCAGGGTGTTTTGGCGTTGCATAGGATTGTCTTGATTTGCACGGCTAAAATAAATGTCACCTTCGTTAATTAACATATCTTAAGGTAATATTAATGTTAATTAACAAAGTTGTCCAAAATTGAAAGTTCGTTTAGAACTAGGCCCGAATGCCTTGTTGATAATTTTACAGTAGCTAAAATTTTGATATTACCTTAGTGAGAATGTGCCGTAATTCTACAAAACCTAAACTTTACAATAATGCCCAATTTAAGTTATGTTTAGCTTTGGTACATAGTAGAAATCATATGCCGCCACAGGTCAAAGGTAAGTGCACTACTCATTTTTTAAAATTTTAATTCCGGCAGCCATACATGAAGCCAATCATCAAAAAGAAATATGGCTTACTCATCCTAGCAGCAGTCTTCGGATTACTCTGGCTCTTCTCCCTACCCAAAACGCTTTTTGAGGTCCCACTTTCTACCGTGGTCAATAGCAGGGAAGGGCAGTTGCTGGGTGCCCGGATTGCTGATGATGGACAATGGCGATTTCCGGAGATGGATGGTGTTCCCCGTCGTTTTGAACAGTGCATTCTGCAATTTGAGGATGCGCACTTTTACAGCCATCCCGGTTTTAATCCGGTGTCGATGGGCAAAGCGCTATGGCAAAACCTTACCACTGATTCCCGTGGTGGCGGAAGCACGCTGACCCAACAGGTCATTCGGCTTTCCCGAAGAACCAAATGGAAAGCCGGTCAAACCCAATCCCGCACGTATTTTGAAAAATTGGTAGAACTCGTGCAAGCCACGCGATTGGAATTGAAATTTTCCAAGGAAGAAATTCTCAACCTGTATACTTCCCACGCACCCTTTGGTGGAAACGTAGTTGGTCTGGAAACGGCTTCGTGGCGGTATTTTGGGATTCCGGCGCAGTCGTTAAGTTGGGGACAGGCAGCTTCACTGGCAGTTTTGCCCAATGCGCCATCCTTGATATTTCCGGGGCGGAATGAAATTCCATTTAAACAAAAACGGGATCGGTTGCTCAAAAAACTGTTTGACGAAAAAATCATTGATAGCAGCACGTTCGCCCTCGCCATAGAAGAACCCCTTCCCGGAAAACCTTTGGCCTTACCCGATTACACCCCACATTTTACAGAAAAAATAAGACAGGAAAATCCACAAAGACCGCTGCATTCCACCATCGATTACAACCTACAGCGGCAAATGAACCGTATTGTGGCCAATCACTGCCAGCAACTGCAAAGCAACCAGATTCACAACATTGCCGTTTTGGTGCTGGATGTCGAGACGCGGGAAGTATTGGGTTATGTGGGCAACAGTCCTACGACACGCGAAAATCAAAATTTTGTGGATGTGATGCACAGCCCCCGAAGCACCGGCAGTGTTCTCAAACCGTTTCTCTATGCTTCAATGCTGGAAGCTGGCGAATTACTACCTGATCAACTGGTTGCAGATGTGCCCACGGTGGTCAATGGGTATGCGCCTACCAATTTTGATGGCGAATATTCCGGGGCGGTGGCGGCGAGTGCTGCGTTGTCAAAATCGCTGAATGTCCCGGCGGTAAGGTTGTTGAGTGATTTTGGCCTGCAACGGTTTTATAACAAATTACAAAAAATGGGAATGGCGCATATTGACCAATCAGCCCGGCATTATGGGCTGCCATTAATTTTGGGTGGTGCCGAAAGTTCGTTGTGGGAAATTACCAAAACCTACGCGAACCTCGCCGGAACGCTCAATTATTTCAACACCCATTCCAGCAGTTACCGAAGCGATGAATTTGGCGATCTGGTTTATGATTTTAATGATGAAAAGAATTTTGGTAAAGAACAATTTGAAGCATCGGTTTTTGAAGCCGGGGCAATTTTCAAAACATTTGAAGCACTGCAGGAAGTTAACCGGCCTGATGGTGAGGAGAATTGGAGCTTTTTTGATGACTCCCAGCCCATCGCCTGGAAGACGGGCACCAGTTTTGGCTTTAAGGATGCCTGGGCGGTTGGCGTGACGCCCAAGTATGCCATCGGCGTTTGGGTGGGCAATGCTGATGGAGAAGGCCGGCCGGGCTTGACCGGAGTGCAGGCGGCTGCGCCTATTCTGTTTGAAGTGCTGAAAGAACTGCCACCTTCAGGCTGGTTTGCTCCACCTTATGACGCGATGCAGGAGGTTGCAGTTTGTGCTCAAACCGGATTTTTACGGGGTGCTCACTGCCCCGAAGAAGAAATTTGGGTTCCTGAAAAAGGCGTTCGGGCGAAGAGTTGTCCGTTTCATCAATCGGTGTTTTTAAATACTTCTGAAACGCTTCGGGTGAATGCTTCGTGTTACGATCTTGACGAAATGGTTTCTAAAAAGTGGTTTGCCCTTCCGCCAGTGATGGAATATTATTACGCCAAACAGCATCCTGAATACCGACCGCTGCCGCCTTTTGATCTGAGTTGTTTTCGCGAAAGCGAACCTGTTATGCAATTTATCATTCCCAAGAAAGGAGAAGCGGTGGTACTGCCCAAAGGTTTTGACAGCAAGCTGAATGAGGTCATTCTGAAACTCGGGCACCGCAACCCCGATGAAAAGGTATTCTGGTACCTCGATCAAACCTATTTAGGCCAAACGGGGACTTTTCACGAGATCGCACTGCAACCCAAACCGGGGACTTATTTGTTGACCGCGGTAGATGGCGCCGGAAACCGGATCAGCCAGCAACTGACTTTTGCCTTGGCTTCAGGATAATCCTCATTGGGTTAATTGGAATCTACCAACTTTTGAACGGATTTTTACTCAATTGCGAATTGTAATACCGCAGGTCGCCGGTAACCTCTTTGCCTAGCCAATCTGGTTTTGTGAAAAATTCTTCGGCAGCTTGTAATTCGATTTCCGCGAGGATCAGACCTTCATTTTCGCCATAGAATTCATCGACTTCATACGTATGCTTGCCTACTTTGATGAGATAGCGCGTTTTATCGATTGTGCCTTTTTCGCAAAGCGAAAGCAACGATTGCGCCTCCTGAACCGGGATGGGTTTTTCCCATTCAAAGCGTGTGGTGCCGCCTTCATCCGGGATGCCTTTAATGGTTATGAAAGCAGTCTCATCAGCAATCCTTACGCGTACGGTACGGTGTGGATCGCTGTTGAGGTAGCCTTGAGTCAGCCTTTTTTCGGCGAAAGCCAAATTTTTGAACGTACTCTTCCTGACTAAAAATTTTCGTTCTATTTCTAGGAGTGCCATGACTGCAAATAAAAATTCCGGCTAAACTAAACGCTTCGGCCGGAATAATTAGCTATTAAGGATGTGAATTATTTGATGATGATCCTTTTTATTGTTGAACCTTGTGGTGTGTTAATCCTGACGAAATAATTTCCAGCCTGTGCACCTGTCAAGGAAACCGAATGATTTTCATTCTTTAGATCAATGTTTTCTGAGTGGATAAGCCGACCTGAAATGTCATATACGCTCAATTTGGCTTCAGGATAATACTGACCCGATCTGACGTTGAAGGTACCATCTGAGACAGTTGGAAAAACTGCAATGTCCTTACTCAAGCCAGCACCATCAACCGAAAGCACAGCATCCTTGTTAATAGATCGGATGGCCCAACCCCAGGATTCTGCACCAGGATCTGTAATCAACCGAAAGCGAAAAGCAATCTCATCGCCAACATTGAAGAAATCGAGCAGGTCTATCTCCTGTTCCCTGAAAAGGTCATCTTCAATGGACGCGTTTCCCTCCTTGTTGTATTCTGCTAGCCAGGCCGGGAATCGCCGGGCATCATATTGATCCAAGGTAACCCACCGCCTTAGGTCAGTTGATGCTTCAATGGTAACATAATCATAAATGGAAGTTGCATCACCGGGCTCGACGATAGCAGCATCTTCATATTTGAGCAGACCTGTCTCTGGAGTCAGTTTCATTGGCGTTTTGATAATAGTCCTATATTCCGTATTTGGCAAATAGGGATTTGGGCTGGTACGCAAAACAGGCTGTGTAACTTTTCCACCGACGTTGTTCACCAAAAATTCTGAGCCGAAAGTAAAAACATCATCATTTTCAAAAGTTTTGACCTGTACTGCATTGCGTATAGGGTCAAAATCAATTATGGCAAATTCCTGTTCACGTATTATGGATTGCTTTCCGTCAGAACCTTTCATCCGGATGCCAAGGGTGTGCAATCCTTCTGGGAGATTATCAATTTTGAGGGAATTTGCACCCTTTGATATGTTTGAGGTAACTGTTCGCACCAGGTCATCATTAACAAAGAAATCCACTTTCTCAATGTCCTCGAACGGTACATCATAGTCGATAATAGCATTCTGTTGGGTAAAGGATTCTTGATAGATCTCATTGACCCTTGGTGGGGCAAAGTATGCCGGGGGTTCATACCCTGACAGTTCGCTTACAGTGGCTGTCCATATACCACGACCGTGAGTAGCGATTACTACCTGGTCATTCACAATTTTCATCTGCCATACAGACACTGCCGGCAGGCCATCGAGTAGAGCCCAACTGTCACCACCATCTGTAGTTTCTACAATTCCAAGATCGGTTCCTACCCAAATATTGTTTTTATCAAAAGGCATTTCGATAAGGCAGTATGTTGGCACGTTGGGAAATCCACGGTCAATCCCTTCAGAGAACCCAGAGATGTCAGTCCAGGTCTGCCCGAGATTTTCAGTCTTTAGCACCTTTGCCGCAACTTGGCCAGAAAACAGGGCGTATGCCCGTTCACGTGCAGTAGGAGAAGTTTCTAGGCCAGAAATGCTATAATTGTGTGTCAAGGAAGTGCGGGGTTCTATATATGCAGGTGTGGCCACAAAAGTTTGACCATTATCTTCTGACACCTGTAGTTTTCGTGTTCCGTTCTGTTGCATTGCAGATCCGGCCCAGACCACATTGGGATCTGCAACAGAGACCACCACATCAAGCGAGCTAGTGGTGCTACTGGTAAAAGAAGCACCAAGCGGAGTGAGCTCCCAGCTCAAACCAAAATCGGCAGATCGCCATACCCCTTGTATGCCAGGACTGAAGATTACGTCTGGATTATTGTTGGCATTGGTAATTTTAGAGTAAAAGGGGGAGGTCTCTTCACCACTATCTTCATGAGAGGCCGAAAAGAAACTGCCGTTTGAAAAGGTAAAGAAATTATTGTATTGGGAACCACCAATAAACTTATTGGGATCTGTGTAATGCCAGATGACCTCAAAACCGTCTCCACCTATGATTCTCTGATAATTAGAATCTGGTGAGGCAGTAGCGAAAGCGGTATAAATCTGTGTGCCATTATCCTGTGCGCCGCCTATATAATTGTCGGTTCCATTGTTTTTGTCAGCACCATAGTATTGTGTACTGTTAAGACCAATGGCAGTGTTAGACCAAGAGCCTTCCAACGTACCGGGGTTTGAGGAAAATGATGTACTGTACACCCCGCCATCGTTAGAGGCGATGATTCTAAACTGATTATTGGAATTCATCGTATAGGTGAGGCCGTGCTGGTCCACATGAACATTTCTATTTATAGAATTGCCAGAGGCGATTTGATTATAAGTAAAGTTAAGCTGAGAACCAATTCCCTGAATACCCACCTTGTATAGAGACACGCCACCAACGTAAAAACTGTTGACATCCGTAGGATGCGCCATAACAATATTATCGTACCAACCTTGATTGGTAAGAAGATTGGCCTGTTCTGGATTGCTGTTGGTTCCCAAAAGAATGAAGGAATCCCCACTGTCTTTCGAAAGATAGAAATCTGTATTTATCGCCGTTGATGCACCACTGCTTGAGTACACGCTAGCTATAATACGTTCTGGTTCTGAAGGGAAGACATCTATTTCAAACCGTACGTGGTTGCTATTAAATTCATTCCGGTTGAAAATGGTTTTCCAGGACTGTCCTCCATCTGTACTCTTAATGATTCCAAAAGCACGTACTCCTCCATAAAGTATATTGAAGTTGGTAGGATCGGCGACCACATCCTGAACAATCCCGAATGTAAATGCCCTTTTCCAGCTTACACCTCCATTTGTAGTTACATATACACCTCTGGAAGTACCGGCGACCACATGGTCGGCATCATTTGGATCAACAACCAGTCTACCAATATCGCCAAAGTTGGCTGTATTGTCCAAGTATTCCCAAGATCTTCCATCATCCGTTGATTTTAGTATGCCTATCCCCGTAATTGCATCCAAATTGAAGTAGGGTTCACCCGTGCCCAGATATATTGTACCTGGGACATTCTCACTCAAGGCAACAGTTGAAGTGGCCAAGTTGGGAACTTTGAAGTCCGTGGCGTTTTCCCAGGTCTGGCCTGCGTCTTCGGTGATCCACAACCCGCCTCCTACCGTGCCTGCATACCACTTATTTGGATCAGTAGGAGAGACTTTAACATCTCTGGTCCTACCAGGTACATTCGCCGGACCGCGTTCCTCCCAAGCAGTTACGCTGGCCTTTCCCCGTCTGTTTGAAGATGACTTTTTAGGTGCTTTTAAATACTCTTTCATCAAGTAGCCGGGCTCGTAACTGGATTTTTCGGCGCCTATTGGCTTTTTGATTTCAGCAAGGTATTCTGCAATTTTCTCAATACCTTTTTTTGGTCTTGAACCTTCACTTTCCTTGTGTACTTGTTTTGCTGAATTTGTGGTGTTAAGTTCCGTACCGTTCTGGCAGGCAACAAATAAAAGTGCCAGGGATATACCCAAAGATGCAAATTTTCTCATCACTATATTATAAATGTTAAAAGCCACCTAATTCTTAATGGTTATGATCTTTGGTTGATTTGCTTCAATACTTGGATTTGTGGCGCTCTCCTTTTGCACCATACCTACGTAAGGAACGAGCGCGATGGATGTTACACCGTGCCATCTTACATCACTTCCCCTAAAAACGGTATCGAGTATAACTTCCTCATTTGTCAATCGAATTATCCTCAGATCAAAATGGGTAGCAGGATCGCCTGGCAAGTGTTCTTGCGATAACTCTAACTTAAAGGTTTTGTCGCTATTGTACAAAATCCTTACTTTTTTGTCGATTGGTGTTTTTATGGGAATTTCTGTATTTACTGTGGACTCGGGCTGCTCTTTTTCACTTTGCACGGCGCAGCCGATCAAGGCTAAGAATAAAATAACAAATAATTGATGAACTTGGCGCATATATTATAAGGTTAGAGAATATCTGTAGTCAATACAACGAGAAAATTATAAGGTAACAATTTTTGTTCCAAGGGTTAGCCTTCGCGTGCCAAAATTTTTAAAACCTCAGAAGAGATAGTCCGTTCAGGAAGACCATCTGCAGCAATGCTGCCCATTGCGGACGCTACGGTCACTGCCTTAATGCTTCGGTATTTTTTTAAAGGGCCCACCAGCATTTTGTTGAGTATCCTAAACCCCTTTATAGCTATGCGTTCAGCGGTACGCTTTTCTGTCCGGTCGCTATCCAGTAGGGCAGGCCTTACGAAATAGGTTTTAGGAATATCTAATTGCGATATATCTTCTTCCATCTCGCCTTTTACCTGATTGTAGAAAATTCGGCTATCCTTATTGGCGCCCATTGCAGAGATAACGATCAGGTTATTTATGCCATGCTGCACGCAGTAATGTGCTCCCTGAAGCGGAATGTCATAATCCACTTTTTTAAAGGCAGCTTTGCTGCCCGCTTTCGCCATTGTCGTGCCAACACAACAGAAAAGTACATCTGCTTTAACGGAAGGGGCGAAAGTTGTCAGTTTTGTGGGATCGACTATGTGCTCTTCCAGTTTGGGATGGGCAAGGCCAGATTTTCTTCGGTGGAAGCTTACGACCGTATCATAATCTTGATCCTTAAAAAGTTGCTCTGTGAGTGCAGTTCCTGTCACACCGGTAATGCCCAGAATAATTGCAGTCTTCCCCATATCTTTTTGGTTTTGATAAAAATACGATTTCAAAGCTTGTTGTTTCAAAAGGTTTTGTCCTTTTCACTTTGGCGTATTTTTGCATCTGCTATGAATGATCCACATTCCTTACGCAAGATCATCCACGTAGATATGGATGCTTTTTACGCTTCGGTAGAGCAGCTGGACAATCCAGAATTGCGGGATAAGCCCATTGCCGTGGGCGGAAGTTCTGACCGTGGGGTTGTTGCCGCCGCGAGCTATGAGGCACGAAAATTTGGTGTGCGCAGTGCGATGGCCGGAAGCATTGCCCGCAGGTTGTGCCCAGACCTTATCTTTGTAAAAGCGCGTTTTGAGCGCTACCGCGAAATGAGTCAGCGCATACGCGAAATCTTCTTTGAATATACAGATCTGGTAGAACCGCTGTCGCTCGATGAAGCCTATCTGGACGTCACCGAAAACAAAACCGGAAATCCCAGCGCCTCGATGATCGCAGAAGAAATCAGGGAGAAAATAAAGGCGCGTACAGGTTTGAATGCTTCCGCAGGCATTTCCGTCAATAAATTTATCGCCAAGGTCGCGAGCGATATCAACAAACCCAACGGTCAGAAAACCATAGGTCCCAAAGCCGTGATTTCATTTTTGGAAAAACTGGAAATCCGGAAGTTTTATGGAGTAGGAAAGGTCACTGCCGAAAAGATGTATGCGCTGGGCATTTTTACCGGCACCGACCTTAAAACGAAATCCCAAGAGTTTCTTACAGAACATTTTGGCAAAAGCGGAAGGTTTTATTACGATGTGGTGCGGGGTATTCACAACAGTGCAGTAAAGCCCAATCGCATCAGGAAATCGCTGGGCGCCGAACGCACCTTTAGCGAAAACATATCTTCTGAAATTTTTATGGTCGAAAGGCTAAAACACATCGCTGAAGAAATAGAGCGGCGTATGAAAAAAAGCGACGTCGCCGGCAAGACGGTCACTCTAAAGATAAAATACAGTGATTTTACCCTGAAGACAAGAAGCAAGACGCTGCCGTTTTTCGTAAGGGATCAACATATAATTCTGGACGCTGCCAAAGAATTACTTTTTCAGGAGAAGCTTCAGAATTCTGTGAGGCTTTTGGGGATCACTTTGGGCAATTTGAATACAGATGACAATAAAAAAGAACCGCAACCTAAAGAGGTTGCGGTGCAGTTGAAATTTGATTTTTAATGTTCTTGATTAGGCGCCAGTAATTTCGCGTACGCGTAAAGTATTTACCATTCCATGCTCGGCGATGGGCATCGAGGCAAGGCTGATCACCATGTCCCCTTTATTTAGGAAACCGCGATCACGGGCCATCCGGTTAATATCGCGAACGGTATCATCTGTACTTATAAACTGGTCGTAATAAAAGGCACGTACGCCCCACAATAAGTTGAGACGGCAAAGAATGTGTCGGTTTGAGGTATATACCAAAATATGCGCATTGGGCCGCCAGGCTGAAATCTGAAAAGCAGTGTAGCCACTGTTGGTAAGTGTGGTGATCGCTTTTGCAGAGATCTCATTGGCCATCAATGCCGCGTGATAGCAAACGGCTTTTGTGATATACCTCTTGGTACGCACGTGTGGAGGATTATGGGGCACGGTAATCAACGGCGAATTTTCAACGCTCCTCAATATGGAAGCCATGCGCTCTATCACCTGTACTGGATATTTCCCGACCGAAGTTTCCCCGCTCAACATTACGGCATCGGCACCGTCCATCGTGCTATTGGCCACGTCGTTTACTTCGGCACGGGTCGGCGTTAGGCTGGAGATCATCGTTTCCATCATCTGGGTGGCAATAATCACGGGGATGCGGGCTTTTTTGGCCTTAAGAACAAGCTGCTTCTGTACCAATGGAACTTCTTCAGCAGGGATTTCCACACCTAGGTCACCACGGGCGACCATCAGGCCGTCACTGAACGCGATAATCTTATCAATGTTCTTTACCGCTTCCGGCTTTTCGATTTTTGAGATTATGGGTATTTTATAGGAGGAGTGTTCTTCAATGATTTTTTGGAGTTCGATCAAGTCGCCCTCGTGCCGCACAAAGGATAGCGCGATCCAGTCTACCTCCAAGCTAATGGCAAACTTGGCATCCTTGATATCTTTGCTGGTCAAGGCAGGAAGCGAAATATTGGTATTTGGCAGATTGACCCCTTTTTTGGAACGCAAAGGCCCACCTTGAATGACAACGGTTTCCACTTCGCTTTCACCATCGGTCTTTAAAACTTCAAATATGAGTTTGCCATCGTCCAGAAGAATGCGCTCTCCTTTGTTCACGTCTCTGGGAAATTGCTTATAGTTCATATAAACCCGTTCCTTGGTGCCTTCAAACACCTCTTTTGTGGAGAAGGTAATAATATCACCAGGTTCGACTTCAATATTTTCTTTCATAACGCCAACCCGCAATTTTGGGCCTTGCAGATCGGCAAGGATGGCGGTGTTGTAGCCAAATTCATCATTGAGCTCCCGGATCATGGCCACACGTTCTTTGACAGCATCATAATCTGCGTGGGAAAAATTGATACGAAATACATCCACACCGGTCTTCACCATTTCCTGAAGTATTTCCTTCGTGCTGGTGGCAGGTCCTAACGTGGCTACTATTTTGGTTTTCTTTCTATTTGGCATTATTCAAAAATTAGGTTTTTCTTAAATTTCAACGTATTGACCGGCACCGTATAAGCGGTAACCAGTTGAGGGATTTTATTTAGGGACAACAGCAATGACTTTTTGAGGATACTGGTCTGTGCGGCTTCAATTTTAAAAAGGTAGTCTGCGGTTTTTAGTTCTGGCAGTAAATTGACATACTTATACGGTTCTTCCGAAAAATCAGGAAAAAGACCACTAGTGCTAGTGCTGTTTATTTGTTTGGCCTTGCATTTATTGCTTATCAAGGTGTAGGTGACGTAATCTCTTGGGTTTTCAAAAATAAATCTGGAATATAGGGCAAAAAAGTTCCCCATTTCAAAATCAATATCCCTTACCTCTCTTTTAAGTCTCAAACCAAGGGCGGCATTGAGGTGGTAGGCCATTTTATAGTCTTCAAATGAACAATGAATGGCTATGAGTTCAAAGTCATAATCCAAGGCATCGTCCAGTACCATTTTAATGGTAGCCATAAAATTAATTAAGCTTCAAAGATAATTAAAGTAATAGAGATGGGTGCGACCCCTTGATTAAGATTTATTTAATATCGCCGCAAGCCAGATTGCCTCAATTGAAGTCCTGCACGTTGATTTTGTCCTGAAGTGCGTAATATGCCCGCTTGGCTGCTTTTTCCTCAGCTTTTTTCTTGGACGTGGCCCGCGCTTTTGCCACCGGTTTTTTATTGATGCTCAATTTGACCGAGAAATGCCGTACCGCATCGCTACCGCTATCTTCATAAGTGTCAAACTTAAATGTTTTCTTGTTTTTTTGACACCATTCTATTAGCAGGCTTTTATAGCTTATGACCCGTCCTTCCAGTTTTTCGATATCCACATAGAGCTCTATGACCCGACTGTGGATGAATTTTGAGGCATAATCGTAACCACGGTCCCTATAGATGGCACCCACAAGTGACTCAAAAAGGTTGCCGTGTATGTTAACGCCAAAATTGTCCTTTGGGATTGCCGCTCCCACCAGATCCAGAAGGTTAAGGTCCTTACCCAGTTCATTGAGATGGGCGCGGCTCACGACCTTAGAACGCATTTTTGTAAGGTACCCCTCGTCTCCCCGACCTACCTCATCAAACAAATATGCCGAAATAATAGACCCTAAAATAGCATCGCCTAAAAATTCCATACGTTCATAATTGAAGGCATGGCCTCTGGCATTTTTGAGACCTAGTGATCTGTGGGTAAATGCCTCGCGGTAACATTCTAAGTCCTTGGGGGCAAAGCCCAGGATTTTTTTAAGCTGGGCATAAAAAATCCCGTCCTTTTTTGAACGGGATTTTAATATGTTATGCAATGGGCTCATACGGGCACCTTACTCCTGTAATTTTCTAAAAACCACGCAGGCATTGTGACCTCCAAAACCAAAAGTGTTGCTCATAGCTACATTTACCGTTCTTTCCTGGGCCTTATTGAGTGTTAGGTTCAGGGAAGGATCAATATTACTATCAACCGTACTGTGATTAATGGTGGGGGGTACCACACCGTGCTGCATCGCCAAAATAGAAGCGATAGCCTCAATGGCACCAGCAGCACCCAGAAGGTGTCCGGTCATCGATTTAGTCGAATTAATGTTGATGTTCTTGGCGTGTTCCCCAAAAACCTTGGTTATTGCCTTAAGTTCGGCAACATCACCCAATGGGGTGGATGTACCGTGGGTGTTTATCGCGTCGATATCTTCAGGTTTCAACCCTGCATCACGCAAGCAATTCAGCATCACGCGCTCCACCCCAATCCCTTCCGGATGAGGTGCGGTCATATGGTACGCATCACTGGAAAGCCCCCCACCTAGGATTTCGGCATAAATTTTAGCGCCACGGGCCTTGGCGTGCTCGTATTCTTCTAAAATCAATGCACCGCCGCCTTCACCCAGTACAAATCCGTCACGTGTCGCATCAAAGGGACGGGACGCCGTTTCTGGACTGTCGTTACGGGTAGATAGTGCGTGCATTGCGTTGAACCCGCCCATGCCGGCCTTGGTTACTGCGGCTTCGCTACCACCGGAAACGATAACATCACAGTGCCCCAGCCTAATGTAGTTGAGAGCATCGATCATCGCATTCGCGGAGGAGGCACAGGCAGAGACCGTGGTATAATTGGGACCCATAAAACCGTGTTTGATCGAGATGTTGCCCGGAGCAATGTCTGCGATCATCTTAGGGATAAAGAATGGATTAAACCGTGGCGTACCGTCACCCTGTGCAAAGTTGGTCACCTCGTCCTGAAAAGTTTCCAGGCCACCAATACCTGCACCCCAAATAACACCTACCCTAAATTTGTCTATCTCTGCTTCTTCAAGCCCTGCATCTGCAATGGCCTGATCTGAAGATACGAGGGCGTATTGAGCAAAACGGTCTAGTTTTCTGGCTTCTTTGCGGTCAAAGAAGTTTGCCGGATCATAATTTTTGACCTCACAGGCAAATTTGGTCTTAAACTTTTCGGCATCAAAATAGGTAATTGGGGCACACCCGCTCTTGCCCGAGCGGAGTGCTTCCCAATATTCATCGATTGTGTTGCCTATAGGTGTTAATGCACCAAGACCAGTAACTACAACGCGCTTTAACTCCATATACTTTTACTTGCTATTGCTTGGCGTCCTGGATATACGATATCGCTTGACCCACAGTGGCAATGTTTTCAGCCTGATCGTCCGGGATCTGAATATCAAATTCCTTTTCAAATTCCATGATAAGCTCAACTGTATCTAACGAGTCTGCTCCCAGGTCATTGGTGAAGCTAGCTTCTGCAACAACCTCGTTCTCATCAACGCCTAGTTTATCAACGATGATGGCTTTTACTCTTGATGCAATGTCTGACATAATCTGTGTTTTTTAATTTTAATTAGACCGCAAAAATAGCAAACTTTACCCAATCCCCATTCTAAAGGTCAAAAATGTAAGCGGAATTGCATTTTACCGTGCCTGCTCCCAAGGCGGAGCTTTGTATTTTCAATTATTAACTGTTGCTTTGTACTTTACCCAAAGCTAATGGACGACCCTCTAAAAATAGTGATTTTTGCCTCGGGAAACGGCACAAACGCTGAGCGAATTATTTCCTACTTCCAGCAAATGGGCAAGGCTAAGGTCTCCTTGGTGTTGTGCAACAATCCCAAAGCTAATGTACTCAACCGGGTTTCACGACATCAAATAGCCGCATTTTCATTCAATAGATCGGCGTTTTATAAAAATGACTTTGTGCTGGATTTACTGCGATTGCATCAACCGGACCTAATTGTCCTTGCCGGCTTTTTGTGGCTTTTTCCGCAGATGATATTGAATGCATTCCCCAATCAGGTCATTAACATACACCCAGCGTTGTTGCCAGATTTTGGTGGAAAAGGTATGTACGGCGATCACGTGCACAAAGCGGTTATCGCAGCCGCGAAAGAAAAGTCGGGAATTACCATTCACTATGTTACCCAAAATTACGATGAGGGAGCTATTATTTTTCAGGCGGAAACCAAAGTGGAAAAAGATGACACGCCGGAAACCCTTGCGGCTAAAATTCACGAACTTGAGTACGAACATTTTCCGCGGGTAATTGAAAAAATTCTTTTGGGCAAAAATGTGGAATAATCAGGTTTGCTTTCGCGGAAGCGATTCAGATAAAATCTAATATTTTAACTCGAAAAGATGAGATTTCCGCCTGCGCGGAAATTGACTTATAATTTTCACATGGCCAAAAAAGAAAAATTCTATGTCGTCTGGCAGGGCAAGCACCCGGGCATTTATAACAAATGGGCAGATTGCAAAGCTTCGATCACCGGGTATAAGGGAGCGCAGTATAAAAGCTTTGGCACTTTCGCGGAAGCGAAAAAAGCGTATAACGGTAATTATAATGACTTTAAAGGTAAGTCCGCCAAATCCACTGTCGATCCTGCATTGGCCGAAAAAATAGGCATGCCCAACTATTACAGTATTTCGGTAGATGCGGCCTCAAGTGGCAATCCCGGCGTGATGGAATATCAGGGGGTAGATACCCAAACCAAAAAAGTGTTGTTCAAACAAGGACCTTTTCAACGTGGTACAAACAACATCGGTGAATTTTTAGCTTTGGTTCATGGACTGGCTTATCTAAAAAAAATCAACAGCGACCGCATCATTTACACCGATTCCCGAACGGCTATGAGCTGGGTACGGAAGAAGAATTGCAATTCAAAACTTGCTGAATCTGCAGTCAATAAACCCATTTTTGATCTCGTACGCCGCGCCGAACAGTGGCTGAACACGAACACTTATGATACTGTTATTGTAAAATGGGAAACCAAAGCCTGGGGAGAAATCCCTGCTGATTTTGGCAGGAAATAAAAGCCCCCTAACCTCCTTTGGGGAACTCTAGAATCTCCAAAGCACATTTTGCGCTTTGCTTAAAGTTCCCCCTTCGGGGGCTAGGGGGCTTAATGGGCATATCTTATCTTTGCAAAAATTTTTTGATGAGCAAATTGGTTATTGTAGGTACGTGTGCCTTTGATGAAATTGAATCTCCCTTCGGCAAAACAGATCGCATCCTTGGCGGTGCTGCTACCTTTATAGGTCTGGCCGCTACGCAATTTGATGTGGATGGCGCCATCGTATCTGTGGTAGGTGGTGATTTTCCGCAGGAACATATTGAGCTTTTAAAAAGCAAAGGACTCAATCTCGATGGTCTGGAAGTTGTTGAGGACGGCAAAACTTTTTTCTGGAAAGGCAAATACCATAACGATCTCAACACCCGCGACACCTTAGTAACCGAATTAAACACCTTAGCTGATTTTCAGCCGGTGGTACCCGAATCTTACAAAGATGCCGAAGTTGTGATGCTGGGCAATCTGCATCCTTTGGTACAACTTTCTGTGCTGGAACAAATGAACCAAAAACCAAAACTTGCGGTGCTCGATACCATGAACTTTTGGATGGATAGCGCGCTAGAAGATTTGAAAAAAGTCATTGCCAAGGTGGATGTGATCACCATAAACGATGAAGAAGCAAGACAGTTGAGTGGAGAATATCCGCTAGTGATTGCCGCTCAGAAAATTCATGAAATGGGGCCAAAATTTGTCGTCATCAAAAAAGGAGAACACGGCGCTTTACTTTTTGAAGGCAGTAATATGTTCTTTGCGCCTGCGCTTCCGCTGGAAGAGGTTTTTGATCCCACTGGGGCAGGCGATACGTTTGCCGGTGGTTTTACGGGATTTTTGGCGAGCACGGGAGACTATACTTTCGATAATATGAAGCGAGCCATTATTCACGGTTCTAATCTGGCTTCGTTCTGCGTCGAGAAATTTGGAACAGAACGGATGCAGCGCCTAGATAAAAAAGATGTAGGTAAAAGATTAAAACGCTTTAAAGACCTGACACATTATACTATGTAACTTGCATAAAAACGCGCCCCTGCACTACGCCGGGGCGTTCTTATTTTTAATTGTATGAGCGACGCGATTAAGCATGAATGTGGGATTTCGGTAATTCGATTATTGAAGCCTTTAGAATACTACAAAGAAAAGTATGGTACCGCTTTTTATGGCGTGAACAAGATGTACTTAATGATGGAAAAACAGCACAACCGCGGTCAGGACGGCGCCGGTTTTGCGAGCATCAAACTGGATATGGCGCCGGGCGAGCGGTACATCAGCCGGCAGCGTTCTGTAGCACAGCAACCCATTCAGGATATTTTTGCCCAGATCAATACCCGCATCAACGAGGCGCTTACCGAGCACCCGGAATTTACTGATGATGTGGCCTTACAAAAGAAGCACATACCTTACATTGGCGAAGTGCTTTTGGGTCACGTGCGGTATGGTACTTTTGGTAAGAATAGTGTAGAAAGCGTACATCCGTTTTTACGTCAAAATAACTGGATGCACCGAAACCTTATCGTCGCAGGAAACTTTAATATGACCAATGTATTTAAGTTGTTCAACAAATTGGTCGAGCTGGGTCAACATCCCAAAGAACGCGCAGACACCATCACGGTAATGGAAAAGATCGGGCACTTTCTTGATGACGCAGTAGCGAAAATTTATAAGAAGCTTAAAAAGGAAGGCTATTCAAAATTTGAAGCCTCTCCGCTTATTGCAGAGCGCTTAAATGTGGCAAAAATTTTGAAAAAAGCCGCACGCGATTGGGATGGTGGTTATGCGATGGCCGGTCTTTTAGGTCACGGCGATGCTTTCGTGCTTCGCGATCCGGCTGGGATCCGGCCCACTTACTATTATCAGGATGACGAGGTTGTTGTCGTGGCCAGTGAGCGGCCAGTGATTCAAACGGTTTTTAACGCGCCTTTTGAAAAGGTGCAGGAACTTGATCCCGGTCACGCGTTGATCATCAAAAAGAGCGGGAAAACCAGTGTTGAGCAAATTCAGGAGCCGCTGGAGCGCAAGGCGTGCTCTTTTGAGCGTATTTATTTTTCGCGTGGAAGCGATGCTGAAATCTATCAAGAGCGTAAGGATTTGGGACGTTTGTTAATGCCCGAAGTTTTAAAGGAAATCGATCACGACACGCAAAATTCTGTGTTCAGTTACATTCCTAATACTGCGGAAACTTCTTTTTACGGAATGGTCGAAGCTGCCCAGGCAGAACTGGATAAGCAAAAAACTGCTGAAATCCTGAAACAAAGAGATTCGCTGGACGAAAAAGAACTCCACCGAATCCTTTCCCTTAAACTACGCACCGAGAAGATCGCCATCAAAGATGTAAAACTCCGCACCTTTATCACCGAAGACAGCAGCCGGGACGATCTGGTGGCACACGTTTATGACGTTACTTATGGTGTGGTAAAAACTTCGGATAATCTGGTGATTATTGATGACAGTATCGTTAGAGGGACCACACTACAAAAAAGTATTTTAAAAATGCTATCTAGGCTTTCGCCGAAAAAAATTGTAGTGGTTTCTTCAGCCCCGCAAATACGCTATCCCGATTGTTACGGTATTGACATGGCCAAATTGCAGGATTTTGTCGCCTTTCGTGCTGCGATTGCATTGCTCAAGGAAAATGGAAAAAGCCACATCATCGATGAGGTGTATGAAAAGTGCAAAAGCCAATTAGAATATAAGGACAAGGATGTGGTCAACTATGTGAAGTTGATCTACGAACCCTTTGCTTATGAAGAGGTCTCCAGAAAAATCGCAAAGCTGCTGACTGAAGAATCAATCACCACAGATGTGAGTGTGATCTATCAAAAAGTAGAAAACCTGCACAAAGCCTGTCCAAAAAATTTAGGAGATTGGTATTTTACGGGAGACTACCCCACAGACGGCGGTAACCGGGTGGTAAATCGCGCTTTTATCAATTATATAGAAGGTAACAAGACCCGCGCATACTGGTAAAATATTCTTATTGCCATAAAAAAAGCCCGGCCTCAATTTAATGAGACCGGGCTTCATAATCAACACTCAATTGTACTTATTTATTCTGTGCATATCTCGCTGCCACTTCTTCCCAATTGATCACATTAAAAAATGCGCCTACATATTCGGGACGGAGGTTTTGGTATTTCAGGTAATAGGCGTGTTCCCACACATCGAGTCCAAGAATGGGAGTACCACCACAACCAACACCGGGCATAACAGGATTATCCTGATTAGGCGTTGAGCAAATTTCTACTTTTCCACCTTCGTGAACGCAGAGCCAAGCCCAGCCAGAACCAAACTGTCCTCCAGCCGCAGCACTGAACTTTTCCTTGAAATCCTCAAAACTTCCGAAAGCGCTGTCAATTGCAGAAGCTAATTCGCCAGACGGTTTTCCGCCACCATTAGGGGACATCACCTTCCAGAACAAAGAGTGGTTGTAAAAACCGCCACCATTGTTACGAACGGCGCTGTTGCTCATATCCAGGTTAATCAGGATATTTTCGATGGTTTTGCCTTCCATATCAGTACCTTCAATGGCAGCATTTAATTTTTTTGTATATCCCGCGTGATGCTTGCCATGGTGTATGGTCATCGTTTTTTCATCAATATGCGGTTCTAGGGCGTCCTTGGAGTAATCCAATTCCGGTAATTCAAAAGCCATAAATATATTTTTTAGTTAATGTTTCGTTGACCTTCAAAGTTAAGTATTAGCAGCTGGTTGCGTGGGGCTGTGCGTGTTATAAAACTCTTAATTTATGTCGCTTTTTAATTTAGTTTCCAAGATGTTGCGGAGCAGTGTATTTCTTTATCTTCGGGGCTATGAAAAATAGGCCGGCCATATCCATCTACAACGCTTCCGCCGGAGCGGGAAAGACCTACACTTTGGTGCAGAATTACCTGTATGTTTTGCTTAGCAGCGAAAGTGATTTCGCCTACCGAAATATTTTGGCACTTACTTTTACCAATAAAGCGGTCGCCGAAATGAAAAACCGTATCCTAAAAACCCTCGAGTCCTTTAGCGATCCGAAGATTCTGGAAGCGGTCTCGCCTATATTTCAAAAGCTATGTGCCATGATTGAAGGATCTCCGGAAGCTTTACATCAAAAAGCAAGTCGGGTTTTTCAAAACATACTTCAGGATTATTCCTCTTTTGATGTGGTCACCATAGACAACTTTACCCACCGGGTAATACGCACCTTTGCCAAGGATTTAAAGATTCCGCAGCATTTTCAGGTAGAACTCAATACCACCGAAGTGCTCGAGCAAGCGGTTGACCGTGTAATTGACAAGATAGGTCTGGATCAGGAAGTAACCGACGCCCTTTTGGCTTTCGCCCTGGAGAAAATCGACGAAGACCGCAGCTGGGACATTGCTTACGACCTCAATAATATTGCCCGGCTATTACTTAATGAAGACGATCAAAAATTCCTTGAGCTGTTGCGGAATAAATCACTGCAGGACTTTGTCAAACTGAAAATAATCCTGGATAACCGTGTACGTGCACGAACTGCTCAAATTACAACAGAAGCTGTAAGGCTTTTAGATCATCTGGATAAATTGGGATTGAAGGATCATCATTTTAGTGGTAAATACCTGCCAACACGTTTGAAACAGTATGCGGAAGGAAATATTTCTGCTGATCTTAAAACCAAGTGGTTGCAGAACATTGCCGATCAGCCACTCTACAAAAAAGCCGAAAAACCGGATATAAAGGCGGTGCTCGATAGGGAACAGGTACATATCGCTGGGGTATTTGCATCGATTAAATCAAGCATTTACAAAATACAACTGGAAAACAATCTGTTGAAACGGTTGGTACCGCTTTCGGTTTTGCAAATTATTGATAGCGAGGTGCAAGCTTTAAAACGGGAAAAAAACCTGTTGTTGATTTCAGATTTTAACCACGTCATCCAAAAACATATCGTTAAGGAGCCTACCCCTTTTATTTACGAGCGCCTTGGGGAACGTTACCGGCATTATTTTATAGACGAGTTCCAGGATACTTCTGTGCTGCAATGGGCTAATTTGGTGCCGTTGATAGATAATGCCCTTAGTACCGAAACCAATGATGGTATCGCAAACAGCCTAATGGTCGTAGGTGATCCTAAACAAGCCATTTACCGTTGGCGTGGCGGAGATGCCAAGCAGTTTATCGAGTTAGCTTCAGACGGTAACAGTACCTTTTCAAATCCTTCCAAAAGAACGGTTCAATTGCCGAAAAACTTTCGCAGCTATGATACCATCGTTGAGTTTAATAACTCATTTTTTCAATACTGCTCGGCATTTTTAAGCAATAGCGATTATGCCGAAGCATTTCGATTGGGCAATCAACAGGAAACCAATAACAAACGAGGAGGGCATGTTTCCATCAGTTTTGTCGATGAGGAGGATACCACAGACCTTGCCGATCTTTACCTGAAAGAGGTTCTGGCCGCCGCACGGCAGAGCAACGAAAATGGCTTTGGCTGGGGCGAAATCTGCGTGCTGGTGCGCAAAAATGCGCAAGGGGTGGCCGTGGCCAACTTTTTACAGGAGCAGGGCATTCAGGTGGTTTCCAGCCAAAGTCTGCTTTTGAGTAAGTCTGCCGGAATCAGGCTAATATTAAATGTGCTGCGGTTGCTACAGAATCCACAAGACTCGCTGAGCGCTTTTGAAATCCTGAATTTTGTCGCTGATCAAGGCGTCGATGCTATGGATCGACACCGGTTTTTTAGGGAAAACCTAAACTTTAAAGATGCAAAGTTCTTTGACAATTTAGAAAGGGTGGGAATTAACTTTAAATCACAATATTGTCTGCATTTACCCTTATATGAAAAAGTGGAATACATCGCCCGTGCTTTCGCCCTTTACGAACAGGGCGGTGCGCATTTACAGTTTTTATTGGATCATGCGCATAGCTACGCCCAAAAACATACAGATGGGACTTACGGATTTTTGCAATGGTTTGATAAAAACGAGGATAATTTGAGTATCAGCACTCCAGAGAATTTGGACGCTGTTAAAATTATGACCATTCACAAGGCAAAAGGTTTGGAGTTTCCTGTAGTTATATATCCTTTTGCCGACGATTCTTTTTACAACTCTTTGGATCACCTGCACTGGTACCGTACCGATCCATTGGAGTATAATGGTTTTGAGGTCTTGTTACTGGGACAGCACAAACAATTGGAAGCGATTAGTGATAGCACCGCTGAGCTTTATGCCGGTAAGCGTAACTTTCAGGAACTGGACAAGTTTAATGAGCTGTATGTTGCACTCACAAGGCCGGTTGAGCAACTGCATATTATAACCCGCAGTCCCAAGTCAAGCGCAGACGGATTGCCCAAAAAGTTTTCAGAACTTTTTAAAGGGTACTTAGTAGATATAGGAAGATGGGATCAAAACCAAAAGAAGTACGAGATACCAAAAGATCAAGACCCTTCAAGAGGGCTAAGAGCTGATGGAAATACAGTTAAAGCAGAAGTGTTGCACCTATTCTCTTCCGATAGAAAAAGCCACAATTTACAAATAGTCACACATCCGCTTTACGAGGAAAGTGAACGGGAGACAGCCCGTCTGCGGGGCAATCTGCTCCACGAACTCTTTGCTAATATCATTTATGCAAATGATATTAATACTGCTGTGAATGATTTTGTTCAGCGCGGTCTGATAAAATCTGAAGAGTCTTCCGTTTACAGATCAAAAGTTGAGCAAACTGTTGAAATGTTAAGTGCCGATGGATATTTTAGTCCATTACATGAGGTGTATAATGAGCGGGACTTGTTGTATAACAACAGTACGTTCCGTCCAGATCGGATAGAATTAGTGGATGGTAAAAAAGCTTTTTTACTGGATTATAAAACCGGCAAGCCAGAATTAGTACATAAACGACAGCTTGAGCAATACGCTACAGTGCTAAGGGAAATGGGTTTTGAAGTAATTCGACAGAGATTATGCTATTTGAACCCTAAAAACACCTGAGTAAATCAGGAAACTGAGATAAAATAAGTCATAAAATCGGATTTTTTTTCGGTCGAATTGCTAGAATGTGTTAAATATGGATTTTTTTAATAGAAATTTTCTTGCGTTTCGACGGGGTGAGCCGTGAATCTTGGTCTTTCCTACAGGTGGGTTTTATTTCAGTTAAATTAGCCTATCTCAGAAATTTTTAGACGTGAAAGTAGAAAGCTTCCATCAGAATTGACCTCCTGAGCCATCTTAACGAAATGACAACTTAATCCCAATCTTTTAAAAAAATACGATTGAATTAAGCCTATTCTTGTCAAATTAAACAAGTATTCCAGAAATACGACTCATTGAAGCAGAATGCATCGGTTTAAAAAGCGATGAAATTAACAAGTCTAAAACGCGCAAGGTTGAAATCAAAATAGAATATAATTTCAAATAAAATTATGTTAAAAATGACGCTCAGTGCGCATAAAAATACACATTTAGAGCAATTTGCATTTAATAAAACTTTATTACTTTTGCCTTTGTTGATTAATTTTAACAACATACATTTGTCGCAATTAACACTTAAAATTACAATTTGAATATGAAAAATCTTAACACAGTATTACTGTTCGCTGCCCTGTGTTTTTTGGGTCTGAGTTCGGTCAGTGCACAGGATGACAATAATCCGTGGACGGTATCTATTGGGGTTAATGCGGTGGATGCGTTTCCTGATATTGATGATGAGCTTAAGGGAAAACTTTTTGACGAGTATTTTAACAATACTGATCATTGGAACATACTACCTTCGGTTTCTACATTATATGTTGGCCGAAATATTGGATCAAACCTCAGCTTTGGCATCCGTGGATCAGTAAATAGACTGGAGAAATATGGTGATTTGGATTATTTCAGTGAAGAGGAGTATTATGGGATTGATGGAATGATTAATTACAGCTTTCTTAGAGCTCTTTCTCCCGAGGGAACCTTTATGGGTGACCTTTCCGAAATTTTTGATCTATATGGTGGTTTGGGAGTAGGTTACACTTGGATTGGTGATTTGCCCAGCTTTGTTAGTGGTAATGCCAATGTTGGTTTAAAAATTCATTTCAACGATAATATTTATTTGCATTTTGAGTCACTCTACAAGTGGGCTTCTTTCGAGGGTCATGGAGTTTATATACCAGACAATATTGATGTTAGTGTTCCTACTCGGGCTGATTCTAATACAGACATTCAACACCGCATACATAGTGTGGGTATAGGTTTCAACTTCGGAGGCACCGATACCGATGGTGATGGTATTTACGATAAAAATGATGAGTGCCCTGAAACACCAGGTCTGGAAGAGTTTAATGGCTGTCCCGATACCGATGGTGACGGGATCAAGGATTCTGAGGATGATTGTCCTGAAACTCCAGGTTTGCCAGAGTTCAACGGATGTCCTGATACAGACGGTGACGGTGTTCCTGACAATGAGGATGCTTGTCCTGAAAGACCAGGAACTGTAGAGATGGAAGGCTGCCCAGATAGTGATGGTGATGGGTATCACGATGGTATAGACGAGTGTCCTGAAGATGGTAAGCCAGAAGATTTTCCACGTACAGAAGATGGATGTCCAGTACCTGATGCGGACGGTGATGGTGTAAATGATGATGAAGATGCATGTCCTGAGATGGGTCTTGATGTTACCGGTTCTGTTGGAGCAGATGGATGCCCAACATTGCCAGAGGATGTTTTGACAACTTTGAACGGAGAAGCTGGTCGCGTACTGTTCAACACAGATAGGGCAACATTGCGCAAAAGTTCTTACGCTACTTTGGATGCTATCGTTGAAATACTAAACGAGTATCCTAACTTCCACTTCGTGGTAGAAGGTCACGCAGATAGCCGCGCAAGTGATGAGTACAACATGGACTTGTCTGACAGACGGGCTAAATCTGTAATTGATTATCTAGTCGAAAAAGGAATAGCTGAAGATCGACTTTCTCCCAAACCATACGGAGAGTCAGATCCTATAGCTCCTAATACAACTGCCGCTGGAATGCAGCTGAACAGGAGGGTTAAGTTAACCCCGGAGCCTATGCCTTATTAAAGGTCTTAATTGAATAAGAATTTGAAAACGCCCCAAATTTGGGGCGTTTTTTATTAGTGACTATGAACTCATTTATTAAAGATACCGTAACTAAAATTTTGCTTCAGCAAAACAGCTTGCGAAATTTATGTCTGGTTCTACCGTCCGTGCGCGCGGGTATTGTTGTAAAAGAAGAGATTATCAGGCAGTTAGATGGCCAAATTGCATTCCTTCCGAATATAATTGGGATAGAACATCTAATTCAGGATATGGCGGGTCTTCAAAGCTTACCCAACGCTCAATTACTTTTAGAATTTTATTCGGTATTCTTGGAACAGGCCCAAGAGCTTGATATTAAAGACCCAGACTCATTCTGGGAATTCCTTGGATGGGGTTCATCCTTAATCAACGATTTCAATGAGCTGGACCGCTACCTGGTCGAACCGAATCTATTTTTCAACCACTTTTCTGCTGTAAAGGAAATAGACCATTGGTCTCACGACACGGAGTCAAAACTGACAAATGATTTCCTGAAATTTTGGAAATCACTATCCACCTTCTATTCAACAATCACGCGCAGGTTAAAGGACAAGGGAGTGGGCTATCAAGGGATGCTTTACAGACACGCTTGCAGTCGTTGCAACGAGTATCTGGAGTCAAATACAACTCAATATGTTTTTATGGGCTTTAATGCCCTGAACAAAGCCGAACAGCAGATTCTTCAGCAATTTGTTGGCGATGGGCGCGCGCAGATTTATTGGGACTTGGATGAATATTTTGCCAAAGATTCAAAATCTTCTGTTTCTCATTTTATCAGGGGTTATTACGATACGTGGCCAATTTATCGCGAAACCTTAGCGCAATGGAGTTCCACCAGTTTCAATACGAACAAAAATATTACGGTGACCGGCGTTTCCCAGCAGGTGGGACAGGCCAAACGTGTAGGTGGTATTTTGGCAGATATGACTTTGGAACAGCGCAGTAAAACCGCTATTGTCTTGGGTGACGAAGCGCTGTTACTGCCATTGCTCAATGCACTTCCTGCAGATGTAGGCCCAATTAATGTAACTATGGGGCTGCCCTTGAAGCTTATACCAGATGCTGGATTTTTTGAAGTGCTATTGCAGCTTTATGGTAATTCAAGCGGGGGTAAGTACGCCTATAAGGACATACAAGAGTTTTTTAGTCACGGTTTTGCTGAGGTATTATTCCAAAAGGATGTAAATGAAATTTTGACGCACAGTATCAGTACGAATGCTGTTTATCTGACTTCGGAAGAAATTCAACGACTTGGTACTGTTTCACTCACCCACAAAGTATTCGCCAAGAACGTACCCGAAGTTTCAGATTTTATAAATTTGGTGCTGTTCATGCTAAAGGAGCTATCGGCAGCATATAAAAGTCAGAATTCTTGGCTGGAGCTGGAGTATGTTTTTCGGTTCACGACCCTTTTTCAGCAGTTGGAGGGGCTTCAGCGAGAATTTGGTCACTTTGACACACTTAGGGCACTTCGTGGGTTTTATGAAATGTTGCTTGCGCAGGAAACCCTTGATTTTCGGGGGGATCCCTACAAGGGGCTTCAGATTATGGGAGTGCTTGAGTCCCGGGTCCTGGACTTTGAGCATGTAATTGTAACCTCTCTCAATGAAGGTGTTTTACCGTCAGGAAAGAGCCAAGGCAGCAACATTCCATTTGATGTCAAACTCAATTTTGACTTGCCCACCTATCGCGAGAAAGATGCCATTTATTCTTATCACTTTTTCCGGTTGTTGCAACGCGCCCAAAACGCATACTTGCTCTACAATAACGAACCGGGAAGTATGGACAGTGCCGAAAAAAGCAGGTTTCTCTTACAACTGGAGGCGGCAAAAAACGCGCAATACAATCTCAAAAACATAACTGTTACAGCGCCTATACATTTACGAAGAAAGACAATGCGCGAGGTACAAAAAGATGATGAAGTTATTACAATTCTAAAAAGGCAGGCAGCTACAGGATTCTCTCCTTCAGCATTATTGCTCTATATTTTGAATCCCTTAGCTTTTTATCAGCGCTATGTGCTCAACATAAAAGAGGTGGATGCAATGGAAGAAACCGTTGCATTCAATACTTTGGGAACTATCGTTCACGAGACACTTGAGGTGTTGTACACGCCTCTTTTAAACCAAGTGCTCAATGTGAAAAGCATAACTCCTTTGAAAGGAAAAGTTGAGAGCGAGGTAACCATTCAATTCGGTAAGAACTACAACCTGAAAAACATCAAGCAGGGAAAGAATCTCGTGATCTACAAAGCAGCTTGTCAGTTTGTTTACAATTTTTTGGAATGGGAGCAGTCGCAGATAGAATCTGGAGCTGAAATAGTCGTAAAATCACTTGAATATAACGATAAGGTTCCCGTTTCAGGATTTGATTTTCCAGTATTCCTGCGTGGAAGCATCGATCGTCAGGACACGATAAACGGCAAAAATCGTATCTTGGATTACAAAACAGGAAAGGTTACCGCAACTGATCTGAAATTCAAGGAGTGGGAATTACTTTTTACCGATTATAAAAAGGGTTCCAAAGCCTTTCAAGTGCTGTGCTACGCTTTACTCCTGAGTAAGGGCGAAAACATTTCCGAAACCGAAGCAGGTATCATTTCATTTAAAAACCTTAAGTCGGGATTTTTACCGTTCACCGTGGACAAAAAAACAGTGGTTACTTCAGAAATATTGCAGGAATTTCAGGAGCATTTGATGCAGTTGATTGCTGAAATTCTGGACATAAATCAACCTTTTACGGAGAAAGAATCCCCTTTTAAATAGGGGATTAAGTAAATCAAAGCCTATTTTAAGAAAGCATTTGGGAGAACACCTTTGAATAAGCGTTATATTCGCTAGTATATAACGCTTTCTATGATTTCAGTTTCCGAAGCCTTATCGATAATAGACCAATCTGTGGTACACTCAGAGGTAGTGGCCGTCTCCCTGCAAGAGGCACAGGGCTGTATCTTGGTGGAAGATGTCTACGCCCCCATCCATATGCCGCCATTTCGCCAGTCGGCGATGGATGGTTATGCGATCAAATGGAGCGAGCAAAAGGATTATGAAGTAATTGGGGAAATACAAGCCGGAAGTGTCTCAGAAACTGCAATCGATACCAGTCAGGCCATTCGTATTTTTACCGGAGCACCCGTGCCAGAAAGTGCCGATACGGTGATCATTCAGGAGCATGTCACAAGAAATGGTAATATTATTACAATTGACCAATTGCCAAAAAAAGGAGCTAATATCCGTCCCATCGGCGAGCAGGTTGAACAAGGAAAACAGGTATTGAAAAAAGGCCTGCAGCTGAATGAAGCCGCGATTGGTTTTCTGGCGGGTTTAGGTCTCACGGAAGTCAAAGTCTATAAAAAACCAAGCGTCACAATCGTAACTACCGGTGACGAACTGCAGCCTGCTGGGGAACCCTTAAAACCCGGCTGCATTTATGAAAGTAACGGCTTGATGTTGCAAATGGCGCTGCGTCGTTTGGGAGTTTTGGACGTCAAAATCTATAAGGCCAAAGACGATCTGCAAGCGACCCAAGAGGTGCTGGAAATTGCCATTCAGGAAAGTGACGTAATCCTGATCTCCGGTGGAATTTCCATTGGGGATTATGATTTTGTGAAAGAAGCTTTGGAGTATAATGAGGTTGGCGAACTTTTTTACAAAGTCAACCAAAAGCCAGGAAAGCCGTTGTGGTTTGGGAAAAAAGAAGAGAAGTTGGTTTTTGCGCTTCCAGGTAATCCCGGCTCAAGTCTTACTGCTTTTTATGTGTATGTACTTCCGGCGCTGCGGAAGATTATGGGACACACCCAAAATCATTTGGTCACCAAAACTGCCACCCTTTCCGAAGAAATAAAAAACCCAGTTGGGAAAACCTTGTTTATGAAAGCGCAGCTTATCGATGACCAACTTGTGCCGCTTACCGGTCAGGCGTCGTCTATGTTGAATTCGCTTGCCATTGCCAACGCCCTATTGATCGTTCCCGGAACAATTTCAGCATATAAACAGAACGATCAAGTCACCTATCTCGACCTGAATTTTTAATATGAAAACGATAAAAAGCCGCATATGGATTGAACAGGACGGTAACGTGTATTTGGGTTACGGCCGTATTCAATTGCTGAAAAAAATCGGGGAGACCCAATCCATTTCCGCTGCGGCGAAAGCGTTGAATATGTCCTACAAGAAAGCGTGGAAGCTCATGGATGCGATGAACCGTACAGCCGAAGAACCTTTGGTCACCAAAAATATAGGAGGGAAAGACGGCGGCGGCACCCAGCTCACCGAGCACGGAAAACAAGTCATCGCCCGATTTGAAAAGATCAACTCCGCCTGCGAAGCCTTTTTGGAAAAGCAATTAGAAGCTGTGGATTTATGAGCATTTTGAGTACAGAAAATATGATCCTGTTTTCGGTGATTTTGGTCATCGTGGCTTTTCTGTATGCCAGCGTGGGCCACGGTGGTGCGAGCGGCTATCTCGGCATGATGGCTCTTTTCACCTTCCCGATGGAAGTTATGAAACCCACCGCCCTCTTGCTCAATATTTTTGTGGCCGGGATTTCCTTTTGGTTTTTTAGAAAAAACAAATTTTTTGACTGGAAGCTCTTTTACCCATTTGCGATTACCTCGATTCCTGCTGCACTATTGGGAGGATATTTGAGTATCAATCCGGCCTTGTACAAACAGATTCTAGGGTTTTTTCTTGCCATTGCTGTTTTGAGAATGTTGGGTGTTTTGGGCAATTTTAAAGGGGATTCAAGACCTGTAAAACTACATTGGGCATTGATCATTGGCTTTGGTATTGGTTTATTTTCAGGGATGATCGGTATCGGTGGCGGGATTATATTGAGTCCGGTAATCATTTTGCTGGGCTGGGGAAATCTTAAGGAAGCCGCTGCAGTCTCGGCATTATTCATTTTTGTCAATTCTGTGGCGGGGATAGTGGGCTTTAGTTTGAGCGGTGATACTGTGCCAACCGAAGCATTTTACCTGATTCCCATTGCTTTGATCGGTGGTGTGGCCGGGGCATTTTATGGTAGTCAAAAGTTTTCTCATCAGGTGCTTAAATATGTACTTTCCGGAGTACTGGTTTTGGCCTGTATAAAACTGTTTTTGGTATGAAAAGAACGAATTATAATCCGGTTTACATTTTGTGTGGCGGTAAAAGCTCACGCATGAAAGCTGAAAAAGGATTGGTAAATTTTCGAGGAAAACCCTTTGTACAACACATCATCGAGACCGCTAAAAAAATCACTGACGAAATTTATCTGGTCACCAAAAACGAAGAGTACCAGAAGTTTGGTTTGCCGCTAATTCCGGATTTATATTTAGGTCAGGGACCACTGGCTGGCATTCACGCCGCGCTGAACCATACGACAGCCGATGCCGTTTTGATTCTAAGCTGTGATATTCCGTTATTAGCGACTGAGGTTTTGGACGAAATTATTTCGGTACACGAATTAAATCCTGGCCAACTGCTTCTGGCTAGCGGAAAAGATCAAAAGCAGCCGTTGATCGCTATGTATCCACGGATTCTTTTAGACGAAATCACCTCCCGTTTGGAGAAAGGGCACAATAAATTGCTCGACTTTGTCAATGCCGTAACTCACACTGTGGTCGATATTACTGATGAACGAGCGGTTCAAAATATAAACACCCCTGAAGCTCTTATAAATATTGAAAACGATGAAAGTTAATGTAAAATACTTCGGTCAGGTGGCTGAGAAAACCAATGTGGAGGAAGAAACCTGGGAGCTTGCCGCACCTGATTTGTCGCAGCTTTTGCGAAGGCTTAAGGACAAATATGTGTTTAGCGACATTCCGCTGAACATTGCCGTAAACCATAAGTTGGTTGCCATCAACGACAGCATAACCCTTACCGAAAGCGACGAGATTGCTATCCTGCCCCCTTTTGCCGGGGGCTGAAAAACAATTTTATGAAAACCCATTTGCAAAATCAACAGCGGTATACCCGCCAGCTCAACCTTCCTCAGGTAGGTGAGGGCGGACAGGAAAAGCTGGCTCAAGCCAAAGTGCTGGTCGTGGGCGCCGGTGGTCTGGGTTGTGCGGTTTTGCCATATTTGGTCGCCGCCGGGATCGGCACACTGGGGATTATTGACGGCGATGTGGTCGAGGTGTCCAACCTACACCGGCAAGTGCTTTATACTGATCAAGATATTGGAAAGAAAAAGGTAATTGCTGCGAAAGAAAAACTGCAAACCCAAAATCCAACGGTCGCAATCCAAGTTTATCCTGAATTTTTAAATGGCGATAATGCCCTCAATATTTTTACGGAATACGATATCATCCTCGATGCCACAGACCGTATCGGCATTCGGTATTTGATAAATGATGCTTGTGTGCTCTGTGACAAACCGTTTGTTTATGGCTCTGTGTATCGGTTTGAAGGTCAGGTTTCGGTATTTAATTATGAGAACCGCCCGACCTATCGTTGTTTGTTTCCGAATGAAAAAGGACAAGTGCAAAGCTGTGCTGAAGTGGGCGTGATGGGAACCACCGTTGGTTTGATCGGGATGTTTCAGGCGAATGAGGTGATCAAAATGATTTTGGGTGTTGGCGAAATCCTTTCCGGAAAATTGCTGATGTACAACGCGCTCACGCATCGGCAGGAGGTTTTTAAGTTTGTCAAAAACGAAAGCCTCAAAATCACCAAGAAATTTTTCGAAGCGAAATACAGAAAGGTTTCCGTAGAAAAAATAGCGGCTGCTGATGCTTTACGAAGCGATGGTATCCTGCTGGACATTAGGGAAATTGGTGAATCTCCAGAATTAGACACGCTTCAAATTCCACTTTCCACATTGGAAAACAATTTTGACAAACTAAAAAAAGACCAACCCATTTTCACCTTCTGCCAGAGCGGAAAGCGCAGTTTTCAAGCAGCCGCGATGCTCCTCAGAAACGGATTTCAGCAGGTCAAATCCATCAAGGAAGGTGCAACCAATATTAAGGAACTGCTGCAATCTTCCGAAAGGAAAACAAAAGAAAATCAAACTGTTTAAAACTATACAATGAAAAAGGTTTTTATGAACGGCGCCATCGATCCGGCGTTTATCGCAGAAAGCATCGCCAAGCACCAGAGCAAGCACAGCATTGGCGCTCACAATATATTTTTAGGTCAGGTACGTGCTGATGCTATTGAGGATAAAACCGTAGCCGCCATTGAGTACACCGCCTACGAAGAAATGGCCATCGAAAAACTGCACGAGATCCGGGAAGAAGCTTTTACCAAGTTCAACCTGACCTGTATGCATATTTACCACAGTCTCGGCAATGTTAAAGCCGGCGAGATCTGCTTTTTTGTTTTTGTTTCCTCTAGAAGACGCAAAGAAGTTTACGCTGCCACCGAATGGCTGGTCAATCAAGTCAAAGAACATGCTCCCATTTTTGGTAAAGAAATTTTTGAAGATGAAAGTCATCAATGGAAATCCCCCTAGCCCCCGGAGGGGGAACTCCAATCTCACTCCATTTAATTGAGTTGGATTAGGGAAAAAGGGCTCCCCTCCTTTGCAAGTAGGGGACCTTTTTAGCTTCGCTGAAAACAGGGGAGGTTTCACGCGGGTAGAATGACAATTGAAATAAGAATAAAAAATAAAAATGATCGACATCACCCATAAAATCACAACCCTCCGCACCGCAACAGCTGAAGCCATCGTGGTAGTAAGCAAACAGGAAACGATTGACGCGCTGCAAAACAATACCGTACCCAAGGGAAATGTATTTGAAATGGCCAAAACCGCTGGCTTGTTTGCAGTAAAGAACACCCATACCACCATCCCAGATTGTCATCCGCTGCCGGTGGAATATACAGCGGTTAATTACAAAATTGAAGGTCTCACGGTGCATATCGAGATCACGGTGAAGACGGTGTATAAAACGGGTGTCGAGGTTGAAGCGATGCACGGAGCTTCGGTGGTGGCGTTGACGATGTACGATATGCTTAAGCCGATAGATAAGCAGATCACCATTGGGAACATTGCTTTGGTGACCAAAAAAGGCGGGAAAAGCAGTTTTAAACAACAGGATCCATCGCGATTAATGGCGCATATTATTGTATGTTCTGATTCTATTTCTGCCGGGAAAAAAGAGGACAGGGCCGGGAAGGCGATTCAGCAGAAGTTGGAAGCGATGGAAGTCACCATCAGCGGCTATGAAGTCATCCCTGATGAGATCGAAGAAATTCGCAACAAAGCCCTGAGTTTGGCTGAAAGTACCAATCTGGTCATCTTCACAGGCGGCACCGGCTTGAGCTTTCGCGACGTCACCCCCGAAGCTTTAGAACCCATTTTAGAACGCCGTATTCCCGGCATTGAGGAGGCCATTCGCAATTATGGGCAACAGCGTATTCCGTACGCGATGCTTTCGCGTAGTGTGGCGGGTACGATTGGCAATTGTCTGGTCTTGGCGCTTCCAGGATCAACTGCCGGTGCATCAGAGTCGATGGATGCTGTTTTTCCGCATCTGCTGCATATTTTTAAAATCCTTCGCGGGGCACAACACCCACTTAATGAGTAAAACCACAAACATACTGACCGATACTTTTGGCAGGCAGCACAATTACCTGCGCATTTCGCTGAGCGAAAAATGCAACTTGCGCTGTACGTATTGCATGCCTGCCAATGGCGTTCCGCTTACGCCGCGACCTGAGTTGATGACGGCGCAAGAAATTTTTGATATCGCCAAAGTCTTTGTGAAAAATGGCGTGGATAAAATCCGGCTTACGGGCGGCGAACCGTTAGTACGAAAGGATTTCACCGAAATTTTAAAAATGCTCTCAACACTTCCGGTAGCACTGAGCATCACGACCAACGCCATCCTCGCTCCTCGCTTTATTGCTGATTTTAAACGCTACGGACTCAATAAAATCAACGTCAGCCTGGATACGCTTGACGCGGAAAAGTTTAAAAAAATGACCCGTAGGGACCGGTTGGAAGAAACGCTAAAAAGTATCAAGCAATTGATCGCCGAAGGTTTTCGGATAAAAATAAACACCGTGCTGATCAAAGGTACCAATGACGATGAAATTGTAAATCTGATAAACTTGACGAAGCACGATCAGGTGGCCATTAGGTTTATTGAGTTTATGCCCTTTGACGGCAATGCCTGGAACAAGGATAAACTGGTCACCCAGGCCGAAATTCTAAATGTGGTGCACGAAAGCTTCGGCATTGATCAGGTAAAAAATTTAGTAAACGAAAGCAATTTTACTTCTAGAAATTATCAGGTTTCAGGATATAAAGGGGTATTTGGTATCATCAGTTCGATGAGCAATCCGTTTTGTGATGGGTGCAACCGCATTCGGTTGACGGCCAATGGCAGGATCAAAAACTGTCTTTTTTCTAGCGGGGAAACGGATATTCTGACACCCTTTCGCGAAGGCGATAACTTAGAAGTTCTGATTCAACAGGCGTTATCAAAGAAAAAGAATATTCGTGCCGGGATGGACGATTTTGAAAAACTCAGCGATCCCAAAAGACACAGCGCCAACCGCAGTATGATCACCATAGGTGGATAAATTTCTCACAGTTCCTTAACAGCCACTGATTGAGAACCTTCTTAACTTCGGGAAAAAACGAGGTCTATGAAAAACAGAAGGGAATTTCTTATCAAATCTGGTTTAATCGCGGCTGCATCAACACTGCCCATAACACAGTTGTCATGGCTTTCGCCGAAAGGCAAACCTGCCAAGAAACTAGGCGTAGCACTTTTGGGGCTGGGCAATTATGCGGCAAAGCAGTTGGCTCCGGCTTTACAACAAACCGAGCATATCGAACTGCGTGGAATCGTTACGGGTAGCCCTGAAAAAATCCCGGTGTGGCAAAAAAAATATGATATCCCGGATGCGAATGTGTACAATTACGAGAATCTTTCAACTATAGCCGACAATCCAGATATTGATGTGGTTTACATTGTGACCCCAACGTTTCTGCATAAAAAATACAGCGTAATTGCCGCCAATGCCGGAAAGCACGTTTTCTGCGAGAAGCCTATGGCGATGACGGCTGCCGAGTGTCAGGAGATTATTGATGCCTGTGATAAGAACGGGGTAAAACTTTCCATAGGTTACCGAATGCAGCATGAAAAAAACACCCTGAAAATTATGGAATGGGCCAAAACCAATCCGTATGGAGCACAGCAGATGGTAAGTACAGAGGCGGGCTTTAAAATTGGGCCAGGCGCAGGCTGGAGATTGAATGGTGAAAAAGGTGGTGGTTCTATTTATGATATGGGTGTTTATCCCATCAATGCGACGCGCTACGCCACGGGTTTGGAGCCGATTTCAGTAACGGCGCGGCACGAGAATACCCGTCCGGATCTGTTTATTAATGGTGCGAACGAAATCACCCATTTTGAACTGAAATTCCCGAATGGGATTACCGCCAAAGGAAAATCTACCTATGCTGACGGAGTCAACTTTTTGAAAGTGCAATGTGCCGATGGTAATTACGAGCTTTCACCCTTTCAAAGCTATAATGGCGTACGCGGAAGCACCAGCGACGGGAAGGTGCTAAAGCCTTGTGACTGCAATCAGCAGGCCATACAAATGGACGATGACGCCCTAAGTATACTTAATGAAAAACCGATGATGGTCCCCGGTATCGATGGACTTCGCGATGTGCGCATCGTGAATGCGATTATGGAATCTGCGGCGAATGGGTCGAAAGAGGTAAGGATATAACAAACTGTGTAATTAAAACATACATTTTCGCTAGAATTTACAAAATATTAAAAATTGAATATTTAGGAATTAGAAAACATTCTTACATTTGACAAATGGCAATTGACTTACAAAAAGGTATAAGTTTAAAGATTGAGGGAGAGCTTGGGAAATACCAAACCCTGCCTATTGAATCTTTGATAAAAATTGCAGAATCTTTGCAAGAACTTGTTATGTCAATCGCAAAATATGACCTACCTACAAACGAATCGATCGATTTGAATAATTTCAAATTGGAATTAACTGATTTTCAAAAAGGGAGTGTAATTCCTTCCTTTGTTCTAACTCGAAGAGTTCAGCCAGTAATATCTGGCTATCAAAATCAACGAGATAAAGTTGCTAGGCAACTAAATACCATTTTTGAAATATCTGACAAAGGAAATTACCACGACTTAAGAGATTTGTATCCAGAGCATTTTAAAAGAAATGAAATTGTTGAGAAACTTTATGGTTTCACATCAAGTTTCAAAAACTCACCTGTTTCGATTTATGAAAAAGGAAACATCGGCGAAGAAAGCTCAAAATACAGACCAAAAAAATTCAAGGCTTCCACTAAGAAAAGTTTGATAGTTGACGTCAAAGAAGTAAATGAGGAAAAACTAGAAGAAAAAGCATTCGCAAGAATAAAGGTTACAAAAACAGGCGGCAAAACTAGAAATAGTATTGAAGAAGTCATTTCAACTGCACAACATTCTTTATCATATTCCCCCGAAATAATAAATATTAATAGAAAACAATATATATTGAACTTTCCATTACGCTGTTTGTTTGCTAAAGAAGATGATTATTACGTGATTAATAATGAGCAATTAGACATCATTGGAACTGGAGAAACTCAAGACGAGGCAGAACAAAATTTTAATGAAGAATTTGACTATTTGTACAACAGATTAAACTCACTTGAGGACAATCAACTGAATAAAAGATTGTTGAGAATAAAGGGAGTGTTGAATAGTTTCGTAAAAGAGGTTTTTTAGATGGTTTTAAACAGCAGAAAAGCATACAAAAATCTCAAGAAAAAAGGTTTTGAAGATTCTAAAGACCATAGTAATGACCATAAATATTTGGAATTTCATTATAATGGGAAAATGATATTATATACTAAATTGAGTCACGGAAGTAAGAAGGATTTGAATAATTACCTTATAAAACAAATGTCCACTCAGTGTAGATTATCTAAACAAGATTTTGCTGATTTAGTCAATTGCTCGTTATCTGCTAAAGACTATATTGAGAAGCTTAAAGAAGCTGGAGAAATAGAATAACTACCCACTACGACTTAAATAAGTTATTACTAGCTCAAGCCTAATCACAAAAATTTTCGAGAATATATCATATAAATTTACACTGGTATATTGGGTGTCCAAAGCACGCTATTAGCCTAGAAAATGAGTCATCTATATTTATCCTTCAAATATCTTCATCTCAAAATCGCTTCCATTAAAAACACCATAGGTATAGTGAATGATCCAGTCGCCGAGATTGTGGTAGGTGCTTTTATCGTTTAGTTGAATGGTCATTGGCAGGTGGCGGTGACCAAAAATAAAGCAATCATAATGGTCGTTTTCCAGTTTTCTTTTCGCGTATGCGGCAAGCCACTCTTTGTCATCGCCCAGAAAAACAGCATCGTCATCACCAGAAATCATCTTGTTTTTTACCGATAGGTATTGCGCCACCCGCACGCCGATATCCGGGTGCACCCACCGAAACAACCACTGAAAAACAGATGCTTTAAAAACCTTTTTCATTCGTTTATATCCTTTGTCTCCGGGCCCAAGTCCGTCGCCGTGACCCAAGAAAAAGATGGTATCGTTAATATTAAAAACCTGCGGTTTGTGATATACGGGGATTTGCAGTTCCTCTTCAAAATAATCGTTCATCCAGAGGTCGTGATTGCCCACAAAAAAACGGATGTCAATACCGCTGTCTTTGAGTTCGCCGAGTTTGCCGAGAACCCGAACAAAGCCTTTGGGCACAACTGTTTTATATTCAAACCAAAAGTCAAACAGGTCGCCCAAAAGAAAAATCACCTGCGCATCGTGTTTGATGCTGTCCAGCCAACGCACAAATTTTGCTTCCCGCGGTTTACTGGCTTCGGCGCTGGGCGCGCCTAGATGGTTGTCGCTCGAGAAATACACCTTTTTGCCCGGCTGCAGGCTGATGGATGCGGTAAATTCAATCATTGGTCAAAGATAGGAAAATCGGGTGGTGGGAGTACTCATTTCGGAACTGTCAAAATTAGCGATTTCTAGAATTTTAATGGGTTTGGCTTTTATGTTGTCAAAGTATTCAGTTTTGAGTATCAGTATGTAGTTTATTTTATTTGCAAGATATAACTGTCCTTGAGACCGCCGATTTATATGACAACTGCAACTTTTTGAAACTCGTATTTATATTCTTTGAAGAGAATTGCTGAGAAGTTTTAATAATGATACCTACATTGAATAACAAAAATTACTAGTTGTGGTGAGGATCCGGAAACTTTATAGACAAGACGGTGTTCAATATTTATGCGGCGGGACCAAAAACCGGAAAGACTCCCTTTTAAAGGTTCAGGTTTACCTATTCCTGAGAATGGTGCTTCTTTTATTTGACGGAGCAAAACATGAATCCGATCAAAAAGTTTGGGATCATTGTCCCGCCAATACTGGTAGTCTTCGAGAGCAGATTTGGCGAACCGTATTTTCATTTATTAAAGCGCTACTTCAATGGTCTCCCCTGAATTGATTTCGTCAATAGCAGAGTCTAAACGCTTTCTGTTATTTTCAGATTGAAGTAGGTAACTCGTTTCTTTCCAGGCGTTGTATTCACTTACCGGCATGATGACAACACCCTCATCGCTATCATTATTTCGAGGAATGAATATGGTTTCAAAAGAGTTAGTGACTTCTTCGAGGAAGCGCGCCATATGCTTTCTGAAATTTGTAGAGGTTATTGTTTTCATATCCTTTATTTTTTCAAATGTACGCAAAAATGTACATTTATAAAATATTTGATAATTTGGTTTCTGCATTTTTCATTTAAACAGAAAACAGAAAACAGAAAACAGATCACTGATCCCCGGCATACCATTCGGCAAAACTGGTTTCGGTTTCTTGAAGTTTTAGGGAATGTAGTTTTATTTGTTCCGGCAGGCGGGCTTGTATTTTTTGGGCAAAATCAATTACCATCATCTCGCTGGTAGGTTGATAATCTACGAGTAGCACATTATGACCGCGGTCAGCAAGTTCTTTGGCGAGTTCTACGTGCGGCGTGTTTTTGTTGAACACGGTGGCGTGGTCAAAGACATCTACGATATCCTCTTTTACGATTTTTTTCAGATCCCCAAAATCGATCACCATCCCATATTTTACGTGGCTGTCATCGCTTATGGGCTTACCATAAACGGTCACCGAAAGCTTGTAGCTGTGGCCGTGTACATTTCGGCATTTGCCGTCGTAGCCATACAAAGCGTGACCGGTTTCAAAAGAGAACATTTTTGTGATGCGGATGTTGCTCATGAGTTTCGGGTTTTTTGACGGTGTTTTTTAACGTACATGATGATGAGCACTACCAAGACCACAAGAGTCGCACCAATGTAAACACCATACGCACCAATAAACCGTCCCAGCTCATAACCCAGGTCGTAGGCTTCCTCAACGTCTTGAATGGTATAGATCAAATACATCATTTTCTCAATTTTTTATAGAGCACGACAACGATCAATACAATCGCAATAATCAGGAATAGGCCCGGGCCGCTCAAGAATTTTAGGATATCCATAAATGCGTGTCGTGCGGTACAAAAGTAACAAGAAAGTGGGCCGTTACCTAAATTTAAACAGCTGGCCTTTTCGTCGATTTTGTGTTGTTTTTTAGTCCACTTTTGCTGGCATGAAAGAACAGTTGTTTGAGCAGGTCGCCTATGGGGAAAATCTGCTGTATGAGCGCGTTATTGATGATTTGCTCGAAAGGAATTACAGCATCGTTGAGGATTTTTTTAACGATGCCGAAGTTGACGAACTGCGCAACGCCGTAAAAAGTGTATATGAGGAGGATCGTTTTAAAAAGGCAGCGATAGGCAATCAGCGCAACGAGGAGATCAACCGAGGCATACGCGGTGATTTTATCCTTTGGATCAATGAGGCCGAAGGACGCGCGGTGGAAAAACGGTTTTTCTTAAAGATCAACGATTTGGTCGCCTACCTCAACCGCACCTGCTTTCTGGGGATTTTGCAAAAGGAATTTCATTATGCCGTCTATCCCACCGGGACGTTTTACAAGCGACATCTGGATACCTTTCAGAATGACGACCGCAGAAAATTATCGATGGTCTGTTACCTCAATGACGACAGCTGGGTGGCTGCAAATGGTGGCGAACTCACGCTGTATTTTCCTTCTGCTGCTGGCGAAAGTCATTTGGACATCATTCCCAAACCTGGTCGCGTGGTAATTTTTGAAAGTCAGGTCTTAGAGCATGAGGTCAAACCTGTTTTGGCATCGCAGCGTTACAGTATTACGGGTTGGTTAAAGACGAGGTGATTATTATTTTTATTGCTATTGCTATTGCTATTGCTAATGCTATTGCCATTGTTATTTTCATTATTATTCTAGTTCGCTTCGGAAGGTTTTGGTCTAAATGTTTTCACATAATATGTAAGCAGCGGCACACTGCGGAAGACCATGCAGACGAGATCCAATAGCAGTGGTGGTAAAAAAAGTTTTGGTCTTTTTTAAAACTCGGATAGCTACGATTTTGAGAACAGGTTTTTAGGGTTCAACGAGTTAAATAGAAATTTACAATTTAAAAAATGTTATATTTGCAACATCAACACCTCCCGGACCTCTCAACGATGTGCACTTTTGGGGGGTTTTTTGTTTTTTGAAATATGCCTAAAAAAACTTATAATAAACAACCAAAAACCTTTAAAGAACAAATAGACTTACTTAAAAGTAGGGGGCTGACAATTCCTAATGAGGCCAAGGCGGAAAAAATTCTGACCTATGTAAGCTACAATCGTTTAAGTAATTACTGGTATCCGTTGCTAAAGACTCCAAAGGAGGAGGAAGTATTCAAAAAGGGTTCTTCATTTGAAACTATTTTCAAGTTGTATCAGTTTGATAGCGAATTGAGGAATATTACTTTTCAGGCAATTGAGCAAATAGAGATTGCTGTAAGAACGCAAATTATTTATCACTTTTCCCATCGATATGCTTCTGGCTTTTGGTATATGAATAGCGAAGCATTTTCGAAGTATCCCAATTACGTTAACCTGCTTTCCAAGATCACAAAAAATGTTCAGGAAACTAAGCAAGAGTACATTCTAAAGTATCATCGCAATTATGAACAATATCTACCGCCATCTTGGAAGTCTTTTGAACTTCTGACCTTTACTAACTTATTGTCCATTCTAAAAAATGTCAAAAATAATAAGGATCTCATACCTGTAGCACAAAGTTTGGGTATTCATCACACGCTTCTAATCTCTTGGTTGGAGAATTTTATTTACATTAGGAATATAGTTGCTCATCACGGCAGATTATGGAATATCATTTTAACGATCAAACCGGAGTGGATGAAATCTCCAAAAGGTAAATGGGTTGACCGATGGGAAAACAGTTATAACCCAGATGGGCATACCTTAGAAAACGTCGATAAAAATGATAGAATTCTAAAATTTTATGCGCCGCTTTGTGCATTGTTATATTGCTTACAATATATCAATCCTTACCACAAATATCGAGAACAATTTTTGAGTTTAATTGAAAGATATCCTGAAGTTGACCTTTATCATATGGGATTTCCTGATAAATGGAAAAGCCAAGACCTTTGGAAATAATTGATTTTCGATAGTGTTGATATAGACATCTAGGTTGGTCTAAATGTTTTTACATAATATACAAGCAGCGGCACACTGCGGAAAATCATCCAAACGAGAAAGGCAATCCAGATAGAGAGCAATTTGAGTTCGTAATAATCAGCGATAAAAATGGCGGGGACAAAGCCGATGGCGGTGGCGGCGAAGAGTACATTTCGGAGATATTTCATCTTGCCCATACCTTTAAAGATTCCGTCAAAGACGAAAGCAATTGCGTTGATGGGCTGCATCAGTATCACCATAAAAAAGATGGCCGTAAAACGCGCGATCACCTCAGGTTCTTTGCTAAAAATGAGTCCGAGGGGTTTGTAAAATAGGATGCCAACGAGCATGAGTATTAAAGAGACGCCCAAGGCATAGGCCGTGATGATCTTGCCCAGTTTCCAGAGGCCTGCGCGGTCGTTTTTTCCCAGTAAACGGCCGGCCAAAATATTCCCAGCCGCAGCATACCCGTCTATAAAAAATGCCGAAAACAACCAAATATTGATCAGGATGGTCTGCGCGGCGATATAGGAAGCACCATAATCTGTAGCAAAGGCATTCGCCAAATAGAGCGCGACATTGAGGGCGATGGTACGCAAAAAGAGGTTGAGCGCCATCCCGACGAGGTTGTACAATTCTTTATTCAGTGGAAACTTTAGGCGTAATGAAATTTCTGTTTTTTTCAATACCAGGATCAGCGAAAGCAAGGCCATAACCGCTTGAGCAATCAGGCTGGCATAGGCAGCACCTTCCAGTCCCTGCGGTTCAATAACGTCTGCGATGCCATAGACCAAAAGAAAATCCAGTGCGATGTTGAGGCTGGCACCAATGATGGCCACAACCATCGGCCAAAAGGTATTCTGCAGCCCACGGAATATCCCAAAAACCGCAAACGTAAAAAGCGTCAACGGAAAGCCCCAAACCCGTATGCCGTAGTACTGCACACAATAGTCGAGGATCAGGCCTTCGGCATTATAGAGCGAAAAAATTCCTTCAATAAAGAAGAGCGTACTGCCCAAAATTATCACCGCCAAGATCAAGTTAAAATAAATCGCCTGTGCCGGGAGTTCGTCAATCTCCTCCAGTTTGTCAGCGCCCAAATACTGCGCGATAATGGCCTGCAAGGCACTGCGTGTTTGTCCCAACACCCAAATTAAGGCTGAGAGAAAAGAACCTACGATCCCTACCGCTGCCAAAGCTTCGGTGGCGTTCAGGTCGATGTTGCCCACCACAGCGGCATCGGTGGCGCTGAGAATGGGTTCGGCGATGCCGGTCAACAAAGCGGGGACGGCAAGCCGGTTGATGTTCTTGAATGAAAGGAGTGAAGCGGTGTCTTCCATGAAATATTTTCGCGACAGCAAAAGTAGCCATTACCTGATCATACACCTACCGGGGTCAATATTTATGGCTAAGCAGCAGCTCGTAGCAGAAAAAGGGATATTCGCTTTGGTCAGGCAGGTAAATCGATTCCAAACGCTGATATCCGCGCTGCTCGTAAAATTTCTGGTTTCGGGGATTTAGGCTAAAGGTATCCAGCCGTATGGATTCATAGTTCTGGGAGCGGGCATGGTTTTCGCCGAAATCCATCAGTTGTTGACCGATGCCTTGACCTTGATGTTGGGGATGTACGGCCAGCCGGTGTACATACTGGGTTTTGGCAGCTGCAGGAGTGCCCCAGCATACCTTGTTATAAGCTGCATCCTCAATTTCGGTAAGCACGATGCAGCCGATGATGCCGTATTTGAACACATAAACAAACAGTTCGTTGCGGGCTATATCTTCGGAAAAGGCTTTGCGGGAAGGGTAGTGGTCGTTCCATTGATAAATGCCTTGGGCTATCATATCCTTGGCACACGCTTGGGTAAGCGTTAGGATTTTGTCAATTTCGGAAGGGTAGGCGATGCGGATCAAGATATTTTGGGTAAGTTAAAGGGAGCGCTATATTTTAATTTTGGCTACGGAAGCGTAAAAGATTTCCGTCAGGAAAATAATAAATTTGATTATATTTGCCGTCCAAAATTATGGGGATGTAGCTTCCCGAAACCGCTACGCTTATCGGGACAAGCAACTTCGCTACATTCTGATAAGATTTAATAATATGGGGATGTAGCTCAGTTGGCTAGAGCGTTTGACTGGCAGTCAAGAGGTCGTCGGTTCGAGCCCGATCTTCTCCACATTATAAAACCCGGAACTTTAAAAAGTTTCGGGTTTTCTGTTTTTGGTTCAGGATATTTTAGGGCGAGAAGTTTATGCCGAGCGTAGCCGAAGGGAGCCCGACCTGCCTGCCGGAAGGCACTGCAGGCAGGTCTTCTCCACACTCTATAACCCGAGACGTTAATTCGTTTCGGGTTTTTTTGTTTGAAACGAGGTAGTTTTTGGGCGAGAAGTTTATCCTGAGCATAGCCGAAGGGAGCCCGACCTGCCTGCCGGAAGGCACTGCAGGCAGGACTTCTCCACACTTTGAAACCCGGAACATTCAATTGTTTCGGTTTTTCTTGTTTGAGACGAGGTAGTTTCTAGGGCGAGAAGTTTATGCCGAGCGAGGTACGAGTTGAGGTGAGCCCGACCTGCCTTGCGAGCTTTTAGTCTTCTTTTATGGCCTTGGGCTGATTTGCAAAAACCGAAAATGATAGGGTAAAGGTCCCCTCCATTTTTGACCTCGTGTATCTATGGGTTATTTATGGATTAGCCCAAATCAAAATGGGGTATTGAGCGGTTATGAAATAGTTCCAGGAAAATTAGATTTGGTTTTGCTATTTTTTTTGGGGTGGGTGTGTCACTGTTTGATCGAAACAGGTGGCACCATTACTCTGAAATAGCCAGTTTCTCTTTAAGTTGATCAATACAATAATGGATTCCAATCTAAATGGTAATTGAGATACGTTGGAGATATTTTTGTCTTCCCTTAAATCTGCTAACATTGGCAGAGGCATTGTTTTTTACAATTTTGGTTTCAAGAAATCTAGGTGACTGTAAATTTTTATAGAGGTGTCTAGTTAAGCACTTATTTTAATATCCTTATAACCAATAGGTTTGGTTTTTATCATCCTGTTAATGAGGTTGTCAAAAATGGTTTGCTTATGGATGGACCTGTTCAGGCGGTAGCTATATTCGTCCAGGTATTTTTCGATGTGGTTTTCGTGAACCCAAGAATGGACGCTCCTCAAGCCGGCCTTTAGCTGATGGATAATTGTGTTTATTTCAAAAAAGTCGGGTGCATTGCTTTTTATCTGTGTAATATCATACTCCTTTTTTAAAGGACCGTAGCCTGTCCACTTATCCGTGGTCACCTTTGCGCTGGTTGAGATATGCCCCAGGAATATTTTTCCCAGTTCCTTGGAAGAGTAATTGTCGATACCCTTGAAATAGGCACGTTTTACACCGCGGTCCTTTCCAACCTCCACGGCCACAACAACCTTTTTCTTTTTGGTATCAGTACTCCTTCCCTGTTTGAGCTCTTCCCTTCCCCCAAAGGTGAACTCGTCAACGAAGACCTGGCCCTGCAGTGGATGGGTCCCGCTGCTCTTCATTGCAGTACGCACCTTGTGCATAAAAAGCCAGGCAGTCTGACGGCTTATGTGCAAGCGCCTTGCCATTTGGGAAGAGGAGACGCTCTTTGTTGCGGCACTCATTTCAAAGACAATGGCAAAAGCCTTGCGAACCCCAAACTTGACCTTGTGGAAAAGGGTATTTGCCGTGGGACTTTCTATATGATGGCAACTGTTGCAGTCCCGCGCCTGGTTCGCCTTTCTGACCGTGCATTTTGTATGGCCACACTTGGTACATTGGAAACCATCCTGCCATTTGATCTTCGCTAGGTAAAACAGACAATCCCAATCGGTCTTATAAGTGTCAAAAAAATCAATGATGCTCTCGCTTTTAAATCTTTCCATCTCTCCAATATTATATATACAAATATAAGTAAGTAAGTTTACACCTCTAATTAAATTTTAGTTTCAAAAATAAAAAATGGTACAGTAAAACAGTGAGCAAAAAAACCCAAACTATATAGATAAATAAGAATATAAACACAGAGAATATAGAGTCTATATTTTGCACTATATCCATTTTCCATTTGGAAATATTGGCAAGATTGTAAAAATAACTATACTCACAACAAAAAGGATCAATGCTATAAAAAACAGTTTTCCGATTTTTTTATAATAACTTTCATAATTATTTTTTTACTTACAACCAAGATCTGAAATAGGAGCATCTCCTAAAAGAACATCCTTAACATTCCCCCAATCAGGCCTATTTGTAACGTAGGGAAATGGTGTAGCCAAACCTCGATTATTAGGGTCATTCACAAAATCGGAAAGACTGCTTCGGAAACTAAACCATAAATTATCTCCGCCCTCATAAGGAGTATCCATTTGAAAAACTGTGGCAATATTCGCATCTACACTCTCTGTAAGTCTATCTACACCTCTGGCGTAAAACGTATAAGAACCATTTGGACCATTATTCGCATCATATGTATAATCGAGTTATCGGTTACCACTTAGTGGATGAATCCAATCTCCTGCAGCTTCGATAGGGTAAAGACTTATTCCATAGTTTTATAATTACTGTAAGCCGCCTACTGCTTTGGTTATTTGTGGTCTCCGATATTTCGAAACGTCTTTCAAATAAGCTTCAATTTCCTTGAAAATACTGGTAAACACAATCCTACAATGAAATAAGTGATAAAGCCCTTAACAAACATCATATTCAGCCCTCGATAAGAGTTTTCCCTCAAAGTATGATTTATGATGACCGGCTCTTCATAACTCGAGTACACCAAATATACCACCACCACAAGTATTAAACCACTCCAAAATATTTTAGGCCAAGAGTTTAAAAATTTTGATTTTGTCAAAAAATAAAAAACAGCAACTACTGCTATATATATCCAAATCCCATAAATGAACTCTAAGGCAACATAAGCCTCTGAATATCCCCAAAAACCACCATCTTTAGGGTCTCTCGGGAAAAACTTAGCAGAGGAGTCTATTATTTTGTAGTAGTCTATGATGAAAGTCACGAAAGTTTTGATAATAAACAACGAGACAGAAACCATTAGTACCTTAATACTTTTCATACATACTTGTTTTAATTTCAATCGCATCCCAAATCACTAACGGGTCTATTACCTTTTAGAACGTTCATCACATCTTCCCAATTGGGCCGGTTGATACTTCGCGGGGAGGCATTAGCCACACCATCGTTTAATGGTTTGTTACAAAATGCCTGAAGTTTTTGTTGGAAACTGATCCATAAACTGTCTGCACCATTTAACGGCTGCCCAATAAACATATAATCTGCCACTTCATAATCCATTTGTGATTCAAACCTATCAACGCCTCTAGAAAAAAAAGTGTAGCTTCCATCAGTATTGATCTCATATCCTATTTGCCTATTACCACTTACTGGATGAGCAAAATCCCAGGGAGCTTCAATTGTACTAAAAATCCAATTGTCATTTTCTATTTCACTGCATACTACAGAACCATCGTTAAAAGGTATTTCAATATGTAAAATGGCTCCCAAAGGATAACTAGAAAACCAAATAGCACTTTCATCATAGCCAGTATCTACTTCGTTTTCTGGACTAAAACTAGAAAAATCGGTATCCACAAAATCATTGATATTTAACCTAATATATTCTAAAAAACCATCGGCTGTAAAGCGTTGGCCAGTAATCGGGTTTGTGGGTAGCCGGTCAATCACCACAGGAAAATAATCCATATTAACCACGGCACCTTCTGCATCATCTATATACTGCACGTCAAAGTCACCAAACAAGGTTATATTGTCTTCATCAATCTGTTCTATCTTGTCAAGTACACTCTGTGGTGGGGTATGTTGTGCCAATGCAACCCAATTGGGCAATTGATCGCAATCAATATCTAAAAGCAGGTAGGGGTTATCTTCCAGCAGCTGATTGATTGCGATTGCATTGCTTTCTTCCGGGCTAATGGTAGGCTCCTCATCTATCGGGTCACCGTAGCAATTCCCATTTTCATCAACCTCTTGAGCTTCACCATCCTCGCAAGGAACGATTGGTGTAGTTCCCACACCGGGACCACCCGCCGAACCACCTCCGCCACCAGTATCCCCATTGTCACCAGGGTAGGGTTCCGGATCTTCAGCATCTTCAGCGGGACAAGGTCCAAATGTTACGCTTATTATATAGGTCCACTCGTCACAATCTCTTCCTTCTCCGGGTGCGTGTTCTTTTCCATAATTGCATCGCCATTTACCCGTAGCGCCCTCCACACACATACCTAAGTTAGCTGTACGCCGAAGTTGAAATATATCATTTGTAGAAAAAGGATGATCTTGAATCTCCCTTATATATCCACTAAACGGAAGCTTAATATCAGCTCTCCATTCCGGGGATGCAGTATACTCGATTACTTTATCATCAATAACATCGCCCTCTTTTGTTGCTGTTAGTACAAAATTGTAAAATTTACCTTGAGCACGGGGTGCTTTGATAGGGAAAGTATAATAAAACAGGCTGTCCTTCTCAATTGCTGCTATCTCATGTGTTAGAATATACGCTGCATCAAGAGAATTTTTATGTAGTGATTTTTTAGAAGTTTTGGATTTACTTCTTTTAAAAAGTGTTTCTAGATAATCCTTATCATTAATCCTATTTTGAAATTGCGAAAGGCTGATGTTATCGTAACTCCACTTTGATTGTTGCTCCATCTTGTTTATTTCGTCCTTCTCGCAGTTTAACAATAGAAGACTGAATAAAAATAAAAAAGCCGTTAACGTTTTTCTGTGAAAATTTTCGTTCATCTCTTCCCTTTATTTAAATGATTTGATTTTGAGCAATATATAAAATAAAATATTATACCCCGATCAAAATACTTATTATCACTAATTATTTTAAGGATAACCGGCTCTTTTGTTCCTGTTTATAAACACATACAATCGTAATATTTTATTGGCGATCATATCAGTAGATCATAAAAATTCCCATCAATTCACCATCTTAACAAACAAGGGTTTGGTTCGAGTCTCCTTAGTCTCTCGTTCGAGTCTTGTTCGAGGATGGGTTTGGGGCCGTTTGAGGTTGATTTTGTGCACTATTGCAAAAAGTGACGTCTTCCTGAACCAAGGACGAACCAAACTCCTATAAAACCCCTACCAAACTGCATATTTGAACCCAATCACGTCTAGGGATAGGTTTTGATCCTCCATACTTTCACAAAAAAAAGACGTGCAATAAATGCGACACCAAACTTTCGATAGGCTACTTCGCTTCCTTATTTTTTTTAACCCAAAATCTGTTTCAAAAACCTTAGTTGGCAAACAAGATCAACTGCTACGCTTTGCGCTTCAGATCGCTATGACCGGTAAAATCAACGTTTTTTAAACAAAACTTTAACTCCCGCACAAAAGGCTCAAGGCTATATAAGTCAAAATAAACTTTATATTGCAAACAGACCAATCGCAATTCAATTGACCTCACCTACGGCTGAAAACAAAATCCACGTTACCAAGCCAGTACTTCCCGATAAGGAAGAGTATCTTAAATACATCAACAAAATCTGGGATAATTGCTGGCTCACAAATAATGGCCCACTAGTTCGGGAACTTGAGCATAAGCTACAAGAATATCTGGATGTTGACCACGTGCAATATGTTACCAATGGTACGATTGCCCTTCAACTGGCTATTAAAGATTTGGAACTGGAAGGTGAAATTATAACCACACCCTATTCCTATGTGGCTTCTACCTCATCCATACTCTGGCAGAACTGCAAACCGGTATTTGCTGATCTCAAAAAAAATACTTTTGCCATAGATCCTGAAAAAATAAAAAAACAGATAAACTCAAAGACATGCGCTATTTTGGCCACACATGTTTATGGCATTCCCTGCGACGTTTCCGCTATTGAAGAATTGGCCAAAGAATATAATCTCAAGGTCATCTACGATGCGGCCCATGCCTTTGGTGTTAAATTGAACGGTAAATCGATTTTTAATTACGGCGATGTATCGGCAACCAGTTTTCACGCTACCAAAGTTTTTAATACCATTGAAGGCGGAGCTATTGTTACCAATAGTGCAGCACTTAAAGAAAAAGTCAGTTTGAGCAGGGCTTTTGGGCACAGAGCGGATGATCATTATAGGCTTGGTATAAACGGAAAAAATTCTGAATTTCACGCCGCTGCAGGGCTTTGTAACTTAAAGGTAATTGACCAGATCATTGATAAACGGAAAACGAAGTTTGACCGCTATAAAGAACAGCTTTCCGGTCTGGAATTAAAATCCTTATATCTAGCGCCCAACCTCAAATACAACTACGGCTATTTTCCTGTGGTTTTGCCAAACCATCAAAGGATGCTGCGTGTAAAAGAAGCATTGGAAGCTCAAAATATCTATCCGCGCCGGTACTTTTACCCATCGCTGAACAATTTGCCCTATATTGATGCAGACGCTTGCCCAATTTCCGAAAAGCTGAGCCAAACAGTACTTTGCCTTCCTTTTTACCACGATCTTGAGGACGAGATCATCGATACAATTGCTGCAATCATAAAGGAAACCTTAAGCGATGGCTAAATCTATCGCCATTATGCAACCCTATTTTTTTCCGTATGTGGGATATTTTCAGTTGGTGAATGCGGTGGACGAATTTATTGTTTTTGACGATGTCAATTTTATTAAGAAAGGCTGGATCAACCGGAATTATATTTCGGCAAATGGTAAATCAAAGCTGTTTACCGTTCCCTTGCTCAAACCGAGTCAAAATAAACTAATCAAAGAAACTGAAGTCCACCCCACTGAATATCTGAAATTTAAAAAAACTTTTCTTGCTACTTTAAAGCATACCTATTCAAAATCTCCCTACTTTGAACAGACATTTAGCATGGTGGAAGATATTTTGGCAGAAAGCACAACCATCGCTAACTTGGCGCTAAAATCAGTAATTACCGTTGCTGCTTATCTTGAAATGAAAACCGATTTTATGGTGTCTTCAGATTTTCAGGCAGACAAAGAGTTAAAAGGTCAGGATCGTATTTTGAATTTGTGTACAGCAAGAGACGCTTCAGAATATTTAAATTTAAGTGGCGGAAAAAATCTGTATCAAGTTGAAGATTTTCAACAGCAAAACATCGAATTAAAATTTGTTTCGACTGACTTTTCATCATTAAAAAAAATTGATCAGTCTTTTAACTTTCAGCTATCGGTAATTCATTTGTTGATGCATTTTTCGCCACGGCGCATCAACGACTTTCTCAAAATTTATAACTTGACATAAACTTTCCAAAATATGACAACTACTTCCAGTTCTAAAAAAATTATAATCTATGGTGAAAGCCAATTGGCGAGCCTGGCGCATTTTTATTTTAAACACGACAGTCCGCACGAGGTGGTTGCCTTTACCGTAGATCGGGATTATCTCAGCGCAGATACCTATGAGGAGCTTCCTGTAGTGGCTTTTGAGGAGGTAGAAGAAAAATATCCGCCGTCTGAATTTGCAATGTTTTTGCCCATAAGCTTCAAGCGGATGAGCCATTTGAGAAGGGAAAAATATGAGGCTGCCAAAGAAAAAGGGTATCAATTAGTGAGCTATGTAAGCAGCAAAGCGACTACCTGGCCGGGCCTCGACATTGGTGACAACTGTTTTATTTTTGAGGATAACACCATACAGCCGTACGTGAAAATAGGAAACAATTGCATTTTGTGGAGCGGTAATCACATAGGTCACCATACGGTTATTAAGGATCATGTATTTATTACTTCGCACGTGGTGATTTCTGGTGCCTGCGTTATTGAAGATCATACATTTTTTGGTGTCAATGCAACGGTGCGGGACGAGACGGTTGTAGCCAAAGAGACCTTGGTAGGAATGGGTGCCAATATCATAAAGGACACCAAGCCACAGGAGATTCACATCGGCACAAAATCCCGATTGATGGAAAAGAAAAGTATGGAACTCGACAGTCTTTCGCACAAAAGCAAAGGATAATTATGCAGTGGATCAAAAAAGGAGTGATTTTTAAAACGGACAACAATTACGATTGGATGGTATCCCACGCCTGTGTGCCTACAGTTTATGTTTTGGACGAAAACACCTTCCGGATTTTCTTTTCCCCCCGAAACAAATCAGGGCAGAGCATGCTCACGTTTTTGGATGTGGAAGCCGATGATCCGTCAAAAATAAAATACATCCACGACCGGCCGATAATGGAACTTGGCGAACTGGGAACCTTTGACGATGGCGGAATCATGCCGTGTTGCGTTGTTAAAAAGGGCAATGAACTCTACCTCTACTACGTGGGCTGGAATCCCAGTGACTCTGTGCCATACAGGAATTCAATCGGTCTAGCGGTGAGCACAAACAAAGGAGAAACCTTTGAACGGATGTTCCCCGGCCCCATTGTTGACCGCAACAGGCACGAACCCTTTTTTACCGCTTCTCCCTATATTATGAAAGAGGAAGATATTTGGCATATGTGGTATGCGTCGAGTACCGGTTTTGTGAAAGTCAGCGATAAAGTAGAACCGCTGTACATCATAAAATATGCTTCCTCCACCAATGGTATCGACTGGAAACGGGAAAATATAACCTGCATCAAACCAAAATCTGAGTACGAGGCCAACGCCCGCGCTTCGGTTCTAAAAGAGGATGGTATGTATAAAATGTGGTTCGCTTATCGCGGAAGTTTTGACTTCAGGGACGGAAAAGACAGTTACCGGATAGGTTATGCAGAATCCCAAGATGCTGTAAATTGGGATCGTATGGACGAAAAAGCTGGTATTAGATTTTCGGAATCAGGCTGGGATTCCAAGATGCAGACGTATCCCAATGTGATTAAACACAATGGGCGAAAAATACTGTTTTACAACGGAAATGGTTTTGGTAAAACTGGTATGGGTTATGCAATTTCAAAAGATTGATGTTATGGAAACAAAGGTTTTTGACTACGACTTGGCGCAATTCAACTTTACCGCCATTCTTGAAAATATGCTTCAAACCGATGATCTTTCAGCATTAGAAGCAGAAACCGGTTCTGGTAAAGATACCTACTCGTTCTATAAAAATATGGAGCAAACCATTGCCTACAAACGGTTATATGAAGTCCTTGACTCGGAAAGAGGAAAAGTATTTTATGATACATACGAGCAGTTTGTCAAGGATGTGATTCAACCACAATATGACGAACCCATCTATTACCAAAAAAAACCTACTCATCGCCTGCTCTATCACAACGTAGAAGGGGTGTCTCGCTTTCACAGAGATAGTGATTACGGGCACAATCCCGCTGAAATTAATTATTTCGTGCCGCAGACCGAAGCGTTTGACAGCAACACCCTTTGGATAGAATCTGAGATTGGAAAAAAAGATTTTGAGCCGGTAAACTTAAAACCAGGACAATTTGTTCGATTTAAAGGGGTCAACTTAGAACACGGTGCTAAGAACAATACGACAGAAAAAACCCGGGTATCCTTTGATTTTAGGGTAATCCCAGCGTCCCAGTTCCCAGAGCAGGTAACGGATATTTCAAACTGGAAGGAGGAAGACAAGCAAAATGCGCTTTTTCAAAATGCCCACAAATTCACCCTTTGTAAATGAGCGCGGCGGTAGATGACATAATGGTAAGTGTATCATTAATTACCTACAATCACGAGAAGTACATTGCTAAGGCCATTAATAGTATCCTGGCACAAGAAGTCAACTTTAATTATGAGATCATTATAGGTGATGATTGTTCTTCAGACGGAACGCGCAAAATTTTAGAAGATTACAAGCGCAAATATCCTCACATTATTCAGTTAATTCTTCACCCGAGGCGATACGATGAGATTCCAGGACGTACCAATAATATGACCAACCTCTACAATTGCCGCGGAAAGTATATCGCTATGCTTGACGGTGACGACTACTGGATCAGTAAAAATAAGCTTCAAGTACAGGTTAATCTTCTAGAAGAGAATCCGGAGTACGTGCTGACTTTTCATAATACCTTAGAAATTACAGAGGATGGTTCTTCCCCAGATCGCTTTCATCACGAGAATTTTGATTTTCTAAACGAAAATGCCAGTTTTGATCAGATGGATGTTGCTAACGCGTGGTTTATGCAAACCTCAACGCTACTTTTCAGAAATCATCTTATTGGAGAATTTCCGGAATGGTTTCGCGAAGTATATAGTGCGGATTACGCCATCCAATTACTGTTAACTCAATTTGGCAAAGTCTACTATTTAAAAAATTTACTGAGCGCCCGCCTTTATAATATGGGTAGCTTTTCGGCTCAGGTAAAAGGTACTGAGATGTATCATAAACTTATGATAAAAGAAAGAACGTTCTTCAACAAAAAATTTGGAGAATTGAATTTTTCGAAAAAAATAGCGGCATCATATTTTGCTTATTCACAGTTTCTTTATTTGCAAAAATCATATTTGAAGAGTCTCTATTACCTCAATTTGTCAATTCTTAAGGATAGAAAGTATTTCCATTTCCCTTTCAACAGCTTTAAACGAAAACTTTTAGCCAAATTAAAAAAACGATGAATTACATTTTCTTTTTAAAGCGCCTTTACCAAGTCCTTCTCAAACTGAGCAACTATACCCGTGTAATCGTATTTTTCTATAATAAAATCCTGTCCCCTTTGTGCTATTGCTGCTCTTTCCTCTGGGTTTTCTAGATAATAATCTATCTTTTCATACAGATTTTGCTCATCTCTATAGGTCGCAAAAATATCATTAGGAAATTGACGTTCAAAATTAGGGGCCTCCCTTGTTAACAAAAAACCACCACAGCCCATTACCTCAAACATACGCTGGTTAAAACCAATTCCGTTTGCGGTATCTACATAATCGTTGATCACTACCGCGCTATCCCGATAAATCTGAAACATTTCCAATCCCGAGGTTGAGCCTTGAAAGGTTTTTTTCAAAGCCCTAAAATCGGCCATTGTCCTGCCATCGCCTCCGTACTTCCACCAGTAGCCCCACCACTTAAAGTCCTCAAGATTCTGGGCAACGCTATTAATGAACTCCGTTCGCTGTCTAAAATTTTGTGTTCCCAATCCACCCACAAAAACGACCTCATCATTAATCGGGTTGTCTTTCAGTTCTGAAACGATGCGCTTGTCAAAACCCTGATCATTAATGATTGTTTCGACATCGTGCAACTGAAAAAATTTCTGAAAATCTGGCTGATCGGTATAAATGATGTCCCAATGGTTGGGATGCCAGTTATATGGCAAACGTGCGGAAAGACGCGCAACTAGCAAAGTATCTTTTCTGTATTTCTGCCAAAAATTACTGGGTATAGGCTGCGAACGGGCAAAAATAACATCTGGGCTCTTGCTTTGAATGTATTTGTCAACAACAAAGCTTTGCCACTTCGCCTTGCCAAACCTGCGCTTTATACCTGCTCTCCCATACCTCCATTTCAACAAGGCCACTTTGTTACCAAAAAGTTCCTGTGCTACTTTATCCAGAAAATCATCATCAAGTAAAAAAAATTCTTCGGCTTCCCAATTTCCTGTGGTATTTAAATGATGGGTATAAAAATCTGAATAATTGCTACGCAGCTTTATCAATCGCTCGCGGTACTCTTCAAGTGAAATCGTATTCAAATCCGTCCATTCCTTTTTTTTGATTTCTAAATACTCCGTGGGATGGATGATATCAAATTTTATTAGCTTTCTTTTTTTCAATGGTGAAAATTTTTGATTTGGTCACATACATACTGTACTTCTTTGCGGCTCAGCCCGGGAAAAAATGGTAAGGACAAGATTTGCTCCTGAACCTTCGCGGCCACCGGAAAATCATCAGTTTGATAATTTTCTGTCGCATAACAAGGTTGAAAGGGCAATGCCTTCGGATAATGAATCAAGGTGGAAATGCCATTTTCTTTGAGATGATTCATTAAATCATCGCGTTTTGGAGACCGAATGACATATAAATGATATGCATGCGCTGCCCACTCTTTTTCTGATGGCAGGACAATGTCCTTAACTGGATTAAGTTCCTCATAATACCAATTGGCAATGATTCTCCGCTCTTGAATCCACTTGTCCAGATATTTTAATTTCACCAGTAGAACAGCAGCTTGTAAACCGTCCATCCGGCTGTTTCTACCGTGTAATGTGTGGTTATGTCGCTCGGTCTGACCGTGATTGGCAATGGCAGATGCCTTTATCTTCATCTTTAGGTAGTGAAAAACCATAGCCCCGGCATCTCCAAAAGCACCGAGATTTTTAGTAGGGAAAAAACTAAAAGTAGCCGCATCGCCAAACGTCCCCACTTTCTTGCCATTAATTTCCGCACCGTGCGCCTGGGCGCAGTCTTCAATGACTTTCAGCTTATTTTTTCCTGCGATTTTTAGAATTGCCTGCATATCGGCGGGATGGCCGTAAAGGTGCACCGGAATAATTGCCTTGGTTCGTGCTGTTATTTTCTCTTCAATTTTGGAAGCATCGATACAAAAAGTAGTCGACTCAATATCAACAAAAATCGGTTTTGCACCAGCCGTGGCTACCACTTCTGAAGTCGAGATCCAAGAAACCGCCGGCACTAAAACTTCATCGCCCGGCCCAATGTTAAATGCCCGAAGTGCAATTTCGATAGCATCAGTGCCATTGGCGCAAGCTACCACGTGATCAGCCCCGAGATAAGCTGCAAACCGTTCTTCAAAAAGGGCAACTTCTTCGCTTTTTATAAAAGCGCTCCTGTGGATCACGTCGGCGATGGCTGCGTTTAGTTTTTCCGCAATGGGCTGATGCTGTTTAGATAAATCCAAAAAATCTACTTTCATGTCAGGGTGTCGTTTATTTTAAAATTAAATTCCGAAGGATCAAAACCGAGAAGGGCTATTTTTTTTCTGTTTCCTGAACTTACCGTAATTCCGTTATTTGTAATGGCCAATATTTTTCCTGCAGTAGTATTTGCGTTACCTGACAGCAACTCCGCATTTCTAACTTGTATTCTCATACTACCCTTTTTAATGTAAGCCGCATCGTTTTCTGACCGAAGCGCCATCACCTTTCTAAAAATTGAATCGGCATCTTCCCATTCGGTCAACTGGCTGTCTTCCGGTTTTCGCATTGGTATGTACGTGGCTTCTCCATCGGGATTTGGCAAGGGCTCAATTTTACCTTCCATAAAATCAAGAATAAATCGACCAAAATTCTTGTTAAGCTCTTCCATTTGCATTGCTCTGGCTTCTTGTACACTCGTCTTTGCATCGACCGCAACCCTTTTTTGCCAGTAAATTTCGCCAGCATCAAATCTAGACGTCATTTGGTGAATACTTACACCGATTTCGGTTTCGCCATTTATCAATGCCCAGTGTATGGGGTGCCGACCTCTGTATTTTGGCAAAGCCGAAGGGTGTACGTTCCAGGTTTTATAAGAATCAAGCAGCGCTTTGAATTTAAAATTGCAAAAGCAATTGATCAAAAGTTCGATATCAAAAGACTTCAAAAACGCTAATGCCTCCGCCTCCTTAAAACCGAAAAAAAATCGCTCCTTATCCACGTGATCGAGATAGGTCTTCTGCAAATCTTCCGATGGCGGTATTTGCAACCCAACGGCAACCGGAAACAAACCTTCTCTTTTTAAGGATTTTACCAAAGTTAGTGGCCCGTCGTTATTTCCGATGATGGCTATTCTCACGCGAAATACGGATAAAGGATTTCACTGAATTTATCTACCGTTTCCTGACTTAGGTTTTCTTCAACAATGGATTTGGTCAATTGGGAAAGCAATGATTTGTCGCCTTCAAATTCGGGTGATCCTGAATATTTATATACATTGATATCTTCAGCCTCTCCGCCCATTTGCTCCTTAAACCTGCGTAACCCAGCATAAGAATCACCAGATCCGCTAAAGCCTAAATCAATAGCTTCAACATCAGATAGAATGGCCATTCGGGTAAGTTCGTCAAAGATCAGGTTGTTGGGCCGTAAACCCAAGTTGTCTTCCCCGGAAGCACCAAACTTATAATACCAGACATTTTTGAAAATAAGTATAATTACCGCTGCAATGGTTTGCCCTTGGTGAGTTGCTTTCAATATAAATCCCTTTTCATTCTTGATGAAAATTTCAAATATCTTCCGAAAGAACGAATACGGCTGCGGAATGATATGGAATTTGGCCAATCTCAATTCATAATATAGACGATGGAATTCTTTTAGAACTTTCTCACTATGACCTTTTTCAACCTGAACTCCGGCTTTCGTAGCTTTTTTTACCGCTCGTTTAAAAGATGAAGACTGAATATTTTCGGGTTTCGTAATCCCTTTGGCTTTAAGATTAATACGATGGTAAAACCCTTGTTTTATATTTTCCAACGGAAGCTTGCAATCATCTATTGTCGTCATCCTGCTTTTAAAAATTATAGGGATTTTTGGAAATTGAGCTCTTAACGCTGCTAATAAATCAAAAACAACAGAACTTTTCAAATTTGTCTCCCCCGCATAATCCGAGAATGGAAGGCTTACCAGTTTTTGTTCGAAAGAGTTCTTTATCAATGCGAAAATCAAATACTGGTTACTGACCTTCTGGCGAACCACATAGAAATCAAAATCATAACAGCCCTTTAGAACATCCAACCACTCTTGGGAATGAAAAAGGAAGTTTCCGTGTAGCTCCAGAAATTCTGCGGAAGGTTGCTCAATGATGATGTTGCCGTTGGTCATTTCATTTTGGTTTCCTCATAAATCTTCTCGATGGCCTGGATGCTTTTGATACCTTCTTCACCTTCCACTACCCCCTTTCTGTCTTCAATAATCTGTATGACCAACTCGTCCATCAGTTTGTCGTGATTGGAACTGGAGCCTTTGTAGCTTCCGTAGGAATTGGGTTCGTCATCAAATTCAACATCGTGCGGAATGGGATAGGATTCCACATCCCAATGCTCAATTTCGTTTAAATATTTTCCGCCAATCTTAATGGTTCCTTTCTCCGCGACAATGGTAATACTTCCCTCATAGTTGGCATTGTAAACACAATTGGTCCAAAGTAGCGAACCTATAACCCCAGACTCAAACCGGAGTGACGAACTGCCGCAGTCTTCTATTTCAATATCGTGATTCAAGGTGTCGAGAATGGTCTTAGCCTCCTCAATCGAGCCAAACCACCACACCAACAGATCTAAAAAATGGCTTACTTGCGTAAAAAGCGCACCACCCTCAGATTGTTTTTTTCCGCGCCAGGAAGATTGCTCGTAATAGGCGTTGTTCCTGTTCCACATCACGTTGCACTGCACCATAAAAACCCGGCCCAGCTTGCCTTTTTTAATGGCTTCGGTGGTCAAGTAAATTGGAGTGTTGTACCTATTTTGCTTCACCACGTAAAGTTTGACCCCGTGATTTTTTGCCTCTTCAATCATTTTAGCAGAGGCAGCGCTGCTGAGAGCCATGGGCTTTTCGACCAGAATATGTTTGTTTGATTTTGCAGCCAGAATACTCATTTCGGCGTGCAGGGCGTGAGGCGTACAGATACAAACCACATCAAAAGCTGTCGTCGCCAGCATATCTTCATAACTTTCAAAACGCGCTACGCTTTGCGGGATATCATTCAGGCTATCCATTTGACCTTCGCTGATATCGCAGATAGCAACCAATTGCGCATTCTCATTTTGCTGGATAACCTTGACGTGCCGCTTACCAATGTGACCGCAGCCAACGACGACGAATTTTAGTTTTTCGGACATAATTTAGCCTTTCGTAATAATTTCTGAATCATTTTTTACGATCTTAAAATCTGTATAAAACTGGTCAAGTCCCACAGGTTGTGGGTCGCCGGTTTTGAAATAGTCATTACCAAAAACCTTCAGACTAATGGCACTCTTTAAATGATCCTGCACCAAAGTGTCCCCACGTCCTTCCGCCATATACAAATCGAGGAGATAATTCCCTTCTGAAAGTGGCATTTTTGAAATTTCAAAAGTGAGTTGGGTTTCGTTTTCTAAAACCACTCGTTTTCCGAAGAAAGATGTGGACAGTGTAAATAAGCGATTCTCAAGCGCGTCTCGAAAACAAATCGCCGCATATACTTCTTTGCGCTCCACATTTCCGGTGGAAGCTACTTTTACAGTGATTTTAGTATCTGCTCCCGTTTTGACTTGATCTGTCTCATATCCCTGTTCATTGAAAATCTGTATTTCAGAGAAAATAAATTCCCCCAGACCTTTGCGGTCAATCCGGGCTTTGAGGCTCGATTTATCACTGGATAGATTGCTTTCGGTATACGCCTTGATCGCAGCATCGGTCTTACCATCGTAATACACAGATCCTTGCTTGAGGACCAAGCCGCGGGTGCAAAGGTTAGACACCGCACCCATATTATGACTCACAAACAAAACCGTACGCTCACCTCCTTTACTTACGTCCTGCATTTTTCCTATCGCCTTTTTTTGAAATGCTGCATCACCTACGGCCAGAACTTCATCAACAATAAGAATTTCAGGTTCTAAATGTGCCGCGACGGCAAAAGCTAACCGCACTTTCATCCCAGATGAATAGCGCTTAACAGGAGTATCGGCATATTTTTCCATTCCTGAAAAAGCGATAATCTCCTCAAGTTTACTTTTGATTTCTTTTTTGGTCATTCCCAGAATGGCACCGTTGAGAAATACATTTTCAACACCGGTCAATTCTGGATGAAAGCCGGTTCCTACCTCGAGCAGGCTGGCAATACGACCCCGAGCCTTAAATCCGCCCGTGGTAGGCGCGGTAACTTGAGAAAGTATTTTTAGAAGTGTGGATTTACCGGCACCGTTGCTACCTATAATTCCCAGCACTTCGCCTTTTTCGACCTCAAAATTTATATCCTGAAGCGCCCATACGTAGCCACTTTTGCTAACCTTGTTTTGGTCGTTGGCTTCCGTTATTTTCAAATAAGGATCGGGGCGACCCCGTACCGTATGCCACCACCGGTTGAGATCATGTGATAACGTTCCTGTACCCACCACGCCCAGGCGGTATTGCTTGCTAAGATTTTCAACTTTAATACTGGTCCTGCTCATACCGTGTCCATAAATGTTTTTTCGGTTTTATTAAAGACCATAAGGCCAAAAAACAAAACTAAGATGGTAAACAAAAAGCTGTAGAGTAAAGCACCAAAATCTAAAGTTCCCGTGCCCAGAAATATATGCCTAAAGGTTTCTATGATGCTGCTCATGGGATTGGCCAGAATGAATATGCGGTATTCTTCCGGGGCTTCATCTAGTGGGTAAATGACAGGAGTGGCGTACATCGCAAGCTGAATGCCAAAAGCAATAAGAAAAGTTAGATCCCTGTATTTTGTGGTAAGCGAAGAAATAACCATACCTATCCCCAAACTCAACCCTCCAGTCATTAGGATCAACAGCGGAAGAAACAGTAAAGTAGAATTGATCGAGATGTCTATTTGAAACGAAAAATAAACGAGTATTGCCAAAAAGAGCAAAAACTGAATTCCAAATTTCATGCCATTGGACAATATGGTTGACAGCGGCACAATAACCCGCGGAAAATAAACCTTTCCGAATATGTTTTCATTTTGTTTAAAGGAATTCGCTGTGGTACGAATGCATTCGGCAAAAAAGTTCCAGACGATTATCCCACTAAGATAAAATAGCGCGGGCGGCAGGCCATCAGTTGAGATTTTTGCGATGTTGCCAAAAATCACTGTGAAAACCACGGTGGTGAGCACGGGCTGTACTATAAACCAAAGTGGTCCCAAAATGGTCTGTTTGTACACCGTGACCACATCTCTTTTAAAGAAGAGCATCAAAAGGTCGCGGTACCTCCAGATTTCTTTTAGATTGAAGTTGAACAGCGTATTTCTTGGTGTGACTTCTATTGTCCACGAAGGGTTTTCGTCTGAATTCATTGCATCATTTAACGATGTTATAATATGAGAATTTGTCTGAAATGACAAGATACTTAATTCAAGGAAAGGATAGCTATTTATACCGACCGAATTAAATCATAAAATATGCTTAGCAACTGAGTATACCTATGCAGGGAAACTACTCCATCAACTCCATGTCGATATAAATATTCTTGATGGGCCACTCACTTTGATCAACAGCTACCTTGTTGATATTATCGACCACGTCCAGACCTTTGGTCACTTTGCCAAAAACGGTATGCTTACCATCCAGATGATGGGCGCCACGTCCCGCCTGTACTATAAAAAACTCAAAGGGAGAAGAGGCAGCGCTGACGTTCTGCTCACTGAATTTTGCCGCAGAAAGTACTCCCCGAACGTGCGGATATTTATCCTTGGCCTCGTTGGGAATCAAGTAATCCCCAATCTTGAAACGCTTACGAGGGGTCTCGTAACCGTCTGCGTCACCGCCCTGTATCACAAATCCTTCGGCCACACGGTGCATTAATGTGTTGTTGAAATAATCCTGTTTGACAAGCATAATAAAATTGGCGCGGTGCAAAGGGGTGTCGTTATACAGGTACAGTTCGATATTCCCCATCGTCGTTTTCAGCCGTACACGTTGCTCCGGATTGTTCTTGCCGTATTCCGTCAGAAAGGGAATGAGTTCTGCCTGCGATTGTATGATGGGCCCCAGTTTTTTCTTCAACTTTTCATTTTCAGCAGCGCGCCTTTCAGCATCCGTAGAATCTGACGTTTTCACCTTAGAGGTAGCTTCGGGTTCTGTGCCCTTATTTGAGGATTTTTTATCCTGACAGTTTACATTTGCAAAAAGGGCAAGCAATACCATCGCACCTATAATCTTTCGCTTCATGCTATTTAAAGATTTTTTAGATCACCTTCCAAAAATAAGCAAATCAGATTTGCCCGGCAGGGAGTCGCACGCAGAACTCGCACCGGTACAACGCTTGGAAGAATTAAAAAACCTGAATATTGAATCCCGAAAGCCCAGATGGGCGGGGGTGGTCGCCCTCTTCTATCCTGAAACTAATGGACAAACCACGCTGATGCTCATACATAGGAAGACCTACAAAGGCGTACACAGCAATCAAGTTGGCTTTCCAGGTGGCAAGACAGAACCAGAAGACAAGGACCTTCAAGCCACTGCTGTGAGGGAATGTGAGGAAGAGGTGGGCGTGCCGAGAGAAAGGATTAACATTGTCAAAAAAATGACGCCCCTGTATATTCCGCCCAGTAATTTCTGGGTTCAGTCATTTTTGGGATATCTTGACAAAAAACCTTCCTTTATTAAAGAAGATGCTGAAGTAGAGGCGCTCATCCCCGTTCCTCTCAAACAATTTTTGGACCCAAAAAATCGAATTACCAAAAGAATCACCACCTCATACGCGGTCAATATAGAGGTGCCCGCTTACAACTTACAGGGATTTACCGTTTGGGGAGCTACCGCGATGATGCTCGCCGAGATACAGCAGTTGCTGAATACTTCCATAATTTAAGTACTTTTGCTGCTTTGGTTTTTTGCGTCGAAAGCAATATAGAAAACAGACAAGACTAAAAGAGTTTGATAGATGGCGTTATTTAAAAAAAATCCTTTTGGGCATTATCTGTTTTTAAAAAAATGGCTCATTCGCATTCTGGGCGCAATGACCCACCGCCGGTACCGCGGGTTTAATGCCCTACAAATCGATGGCTCTGAGATTATTAAGGACCTTCCGGACAGTAATATACTTTTTGTTTCCAATCACCAAACCTATTTTGCCGATGTGGTGGCAATGTTTCACGTGTTTAATGCCAGCTTGAGCGGCCGTGTAGATTCCATAAAGAATGTAGGCTATCTCTGGCAGCCAAAATTGAACGTTTATTATGTCGCAGCCGGCGAAACCATGAAGTCTGGCCTCCTGCCACGCATCCTCGCCTATGCCGGTGCGGTAACCGTAAGCCGAACCTGGCGTGAAAAGGGGAAAGAAGTAGATAGGCCGGTAAACTTTAACGATACCGAAAACATTGGCAAAGCCTTAAAGGATGGTTGGGTAATCACCTTTCCACAGGGAACGACAAAACCTTGGAAACCCATACGCAAAGGTACCGCTCACATCATCAAAAACTACAAACCGGTGGTCGTGCCCATTGTCATCGATGGTTTTAGAAGGTCCTTTGACAAAAAAGGTATCCGTGTAAAAAAACGGGGCATACTCCAAAGCATGGAAATCAAACAGCCTCTTGATATTGACTACGAAAATGACAGCATCGAGAAAATCGTCGAACAATTGGAATATGCAATCGAGCAGCATCCTTCCTTCTTAAGGGTCATTCCGCAGGACGAACTGGAAGCCGAGGAAAAACTGAACGAGACGCGGCGCTGGGAATATTAACATTTCAATTGAAGGATTTTTCTTTGAATGTCAAGTAATGGCACGGGGTTTGCAAATTTTTTGGCGAAGTATGTTAAAGTTTACTGAACAAAGTTCTTTTTAGTATCTTAACGAACACTAATTGGAACTAGAAGGAGTTCTAACTGTCAAACCAAAAAATACTATGACTAGCACCCAACTTATCTCCCTAATTGCAATTTTTCTTTTCTCATATGCTGTTAAAGCCCAGCAACTTCCCCTGACCGATTGCGTTGATGCCCCACTTGCAAGTTTTGATGACCAGGTCCTAAGCAAAGAGTTGTTGCGGGAAATAACAAGATCACCAAAATTGACCCAACTCATCCGCAACAAAAAAATGGCGGTAAGCCTGGTCAGTTTAGATGATATAGATCACGTAAAATACGCCAGCATTAATGGTGGCGAAATGATGTACGCGGCCAGCCTTCCCAAAATTGCTATACTTCTTGCCGCTATGGATGCCATCGAAAAAGGTGAGTTAAAAGAAACAAAAGAAGTAAAGACTGATATGTGGTTGATGATCAGCAAGTCAAACAACCAGGCGAGTACCCGTATGATCGACCGCTTGGGCTATGATAAAATCACAAGTGTACTTACTAGTCAGGAAAACAAACTTTATGATCCAAAAAGAGGCGGTGGCCTATGGGTAGGTAAACGTTATGCAGCGGCAGGTGAACGACGTCCAGATCCTATTAAGGGACTTAGCCACGCTGCAACTGCAGAACAGGTTGCCCGTTTCTATTATAAGTTGGTTACCGGCAAACTGGTGACAGAAGAGCGCAGCAAACAAATGCTTGCCATCATGGAAAACCCTTCGCTACATCACAAATTTGTGAACACTTTAGAGCGTATCGCTCCTAATGCACGGTTGTTCAGAAAATCAGGTTCTTGGAGGAATTATCACTCAGACTCTATTTTGGTTTGGGACGACAACGGAAGAAAATACATTCTCGTAGCCTTGGTAGAAGATCCCAACGGCGAGCAAATTATAAGAAATTTAGTATTTTCGGCTGAGAAGGCCTTGCAAAAATCCCGTACCTTGGTTGCTGTGCAAAACGCGACAAAACTAGGTGATTGAAAAATTTCTAAATAAAACATTTAATATAAGAGATGGCGAGCTGGCCATCTCTTTTTATATGCAGTTGTACGTGTTCTTAATAATCACCGTACTGCTAATTGTAAAGCCCACCATTAATGCGCTCTTCATTAACAAACTTGGCGCTTCCAGTCTCGCCTATGCTTTTTTGTTTATTGCCATCAGCGCGATTTTAAGCAATTATTTTTACAATCAGGCGGTGAGACGGTTCTCCCTCAAGCGTATCATTATTGCAACGATCTTGAGCTTTGCCCTCTCTTTTGCCATTTTAGGAGGTCTGTTGATTTTTGAGGACGTTGGCACCGTAACGCTTTACATCTTCTACGTTATCGCCGGTATTTTTGCCGTACTAACGACGAGCCAATTTTGGCTGGTAGCCAATATGGTTTTTAACGCCCGTGAGGCCAAGAGGCTTTTTGGGTTTATAGGTTCTGGGGCAATTGCCGGTGGAATTTTTGGAGGCTACCTTACAAACATTCTTGCTACTAATATTGGTAATGCTTCCCTGCTACTACTGGCAGGCGGGATTTTGTTGATGTGTATTCCCATAATGCTCAAGATTTATCAACGCGGTAAACTTAATGGCGCAGCGCACCGATATCCAAATACTGCAGAAAAATCCAACGAAGAACCTGCTTTGCGTACAATCCTCAAATCAAAACACCTGACCTACGTCGCCATTATTTTGGGCATAAGCGTGATCGTAGCGAAGTTGGTCGATTTTCAGTTCAGTGATTTTGCAAGCCGAAAAATCCCCGATCCTGACGATCTGGCTTCGTTTTTCGGCTTTTGGTTTTCCACGTTTAACCTGGTTTCTCTGGCCATCCAACTGTTTTTAACGAATAGGCTGGTCAACTGGTTGGGCGTGAATAGCTCCTTATTGATCCTGCCCCTCGGTATCGCTTTGGGTTCCCTATTATTTCTGACGGTCCCTGAGCTTTGGGTACTGATCCTCATAAAGGGTATTGACGGAAGCTTCAAACAATCGGTCAACAAAGCGGGGATGGAACTGGTGATGGTACCTGTCCCATTGGCGGTAAAGAATACGGCAAAATCCTTTATCGATGTGGTTGTAGACAGCGCAGCGACAGGTATTGCGGGATGCCTGCTCATTTTTGTAATTAAAGGGCTATCGCTTTCCACAAATTACGTGACTGTTATAATTCTGCTTTTGCTGTTTATCTGGCTGGTAGGGATTTTCAAGGTTCGGGACACTTATTTCAAAAGCTTCCGCGAAAGCTTAAAAAGTGCGGTGTCTGATCAACGGAAACTTCCCGTAAGGAGTAGAAAGACCAACCTTCAAGTGTCGCGAAGTATCCTACAGGAAGGAACGCCAGAAGAAATTTTGATATTTCTGGACAACCTCAACAAACAGAATGCAAAACGCCTCAAAGCCGAAATCGTAAGCTTACTGGATCACAGCAATCCCGAAGTGCAACAAGCCGCAATCAAACAACTTTATTTTTACCCACCCAATACCGAGCGACAGAGAGTTAGGAATTTAGTTTACACAAAAAATGAACTTCTCGTACAGGAAGCGCTCAATTATCTCATTGTACATACCAGCAGCAGCGACAACCGCATTTTTGATTCTTACCTCAACCACAGCAGTCCTTATATTGCGCACGCAGCACTTTTGTGCCTGTCCCGCGAATCCCAAAAGGACCGTTCCCTGGCCGGGCGCTTTAATCTGGAGCTGCGGCTGGAGCTTTGGCTTGCAGAAATGGACTTGCCCGACAGCCAGCACCAGACCGAGGAATATAGAGCCCTGCTCACAACGATAGGATATGCTGGACTTTCAAAGTTTTATTCGTTCATATCGGTCAACTTCAATAACCGAAACGTGAAGGTGGTACAGGCTGCCATTGATGCTGCCGGAATATCCCAGAATCCTGTTTTTATTGATGCGCTCATCGATTTCTTGGAAACCAAAACCTTTCGGAAAGCTGCCCAAAAAGCTTTGCGCAACTATGGTGATTTCATTTCAAAAGAGCTGTTGAACCGTGATCGTGAAAAAATGCTGAAAAACAGCAGTAAACGTCACGTACCCACGGTGATTCAAAAATTTGAAACTCAAAATGCCGTTGGTGTGCTACTACAGTTTTTACGCAGCAGTGACGTGACCATCCGTTTGGCGGCAGCACGGTCCTTGAGTATTATGAAAGGGAAAGCATCCAACCTTAATTTTAGACTGAAAACCGTACAGCGCTTTCTGATGGTCCAGATGAAGGAACTTTATCAAATTCTAGGTGTGGAGAGTGCTGTCTATAATAAAAGCTTTGAGAATATGACGAACACTTCGGAGGACGATATTGTGGAGATCGATATTGCCCGAAACGCACTAAGGGAGGCCATCGGCGAACAAATCGAGGAACGCCTGGAAACGGTTTTCAAACTCCTCGCGGTACTCTATAACAGAAAGGACATAGGCATAGCGTACGTGGCCTATAAAAGTCAGGATGCCAACACCAAGGCCAATACCATTGAATTTTTGGACAATATTCTTAGCCCCAAACTCAAGACACGGTTGTTGCCGCTGTTGGAAGCTTCCGTGGCGCAGCGGGCCGATGAGAACCTGGAATACTTTGGCAAAGCCGAATATCGCTTCAATGATGCCCTACTCTATCTCTTAAAAAATGGCGATGCCAAAGTGCGGCTACCTGCCCTCTACCTAATACAATACCTCGGTGATACGGATTTCATTCCGCAGTTGACGCACTTGATGAAAACCGCAAAAAACAAGGAAGTTCGTTCCTTTACGGAAGTTGCCCTGCGCAAGACACAGGCAATCAATTCATCACGGAGTGGTGTCCGGGTTTAGGATTTTGTCAATACTCGAAGCCAAGTACATATGATCACTGGCGGAGTTTTTCTGAAGTACATTGGTCATCAAACAGACCATATATTTAGCCCCATTGTCTGGATGCTCAACGGTAATCACGCTGTTCATATAATTGAACACATTGCCAGCATAATCCCCGCAAGGCCCTTTTGACCTGTCGCATTTATAAAAGCTGCCCGATTTAAAATAGACCGCTGCATCCTTAAGCCTTGGCGATTGTGCATATCGTATACGGCGCTCGGTCTGGTATAGCAAACGCTTCATTTCCAGCGAGGATAAAGAATCTATCGCTTTACCTTGTTCCAGATTTATCAAGAACTTCATCAAGCCTCGCGGTGAACCAATGCTTCCTCCTTTTCGGCCTACGTAACGTTCAGCACCATTGGTGAAAAAACCGCCCAGTCGCCATTCATCCTCGGTGATGCCCATCTTCCGTAAAGGTTGGTTCACCACTTCGATGGACAGATCGGTCACCTCTCCACGGTCGGATTCCTTTAACCATTGCATCGCCTGTTCTTCGGTCAGGTCAAAATATTCCTGGCCAAAAGCAGCCATCAACATCGCCTCCCGCATTACCACACTTGCAGCACCATTGTTGCTTACGGCGGTCATATGATCGATCCATTCAAACAGGGAGAAAATATCTTCGGTGCCCGCTTTTCTTCGGGTAAGTTTTTCGTTTTCTATATCGTAAACGGGAATGGTGTGATGGTCATAGACCGCAAATGGACCGCCCCGCACCTTTTTATATTTCAATAAATTGATACGTGCGCCCCAATCGTCAGGGCACAGTTTTTCCAACTGGTCAAAAATTGCGATGAGAATTGCCAATTTACCAACACTGCCCGGTTGATATCCCCTGGTTTCATTTCGCGAAGCGTAAAGCAGGTTTTCAGGATCACTCATATCAAGCACCGAAATGGAATAGCTCGAACTTAAGCCCCCAAAAAGACTGTTGATCTTTTTCTGCAAAACAGGATCGTCAGTCATATAGGTGCTGGCGCTGTCTTCCTTATTGGTAAGCCGAAGTTTAATATCATCTATTGACCAGTAGGCACCTTTCGGGATGCGGTTATACGGAATACTATCACGTACGATTTTCTGCAATTGGGCCAACCTGGCGATGCCGGTGCGCTCGTAACCGTCAATGGGATAATCTTCGGTTCCTGAAAAAAAGCCGGCAATAAAAAGTATGGGGAAAAAGAAATATAATTTTTTCATTTTGATTTTAGTCTAATGATTGATCGAGGTCGATGTAACGGTCGGTGTCTATTTTTGGAGAAATGGATTCTAAATACTCAGAACTCAGCGCGTTTTTGTTTTCAACGAAAGGCCGAATCTGAAAAAGGTACAGCTTATCATCCTTAAAACCGAGTTCAATATCATACGCGCCGTCATAATCAGAATCTGTTGCCTGCGGAATCTTGGTACGTGCCGCTTTTGCCACCTCACGCAAATCGGCGATGTTATTTTCACTAAGAATAGGTTGGCCAAAACCGGTATCATAATCCTGAACACCACCGATAGCCGGCAAACGGATGTAACTCGACTGTCGCGCCGGGGCCAAAAGTTTAGAACCCTTTGCGGTGACCAATCTTGTTTCGGCGGCTTGGCCATCAACAGCGCCACCAGCTCCCCGGCTAAACGCTACCGTAAGGTCATCTTCGCTACCCTCGTTGATCCCTTTGGTAATCATCACTCCGGAATAATCTACATCCACACTGGGAATCACCAAGATTGACGGAAACACATTTTCTGGATTTGACAGGTATTGTTGCCGCCATTTAAAGCTACGTTCTGTGTAAGGGGATGCCCAGACCGACTTTATACCATTTAGGATTTTCTGTTTTTCAACTACGTTAAAAAGGGTCAGGTTTAGCCCGGCACCGGTAAATTCTTTTAAATCTTCCATATTGGTGTCGCTTCTTAGAAAGACGGGAACTTCACCTATTGGATTACCAAAAATTGATTGAAATGAACTTTCCAGCGACTGTACAAAATCGGTTTTAAGTTTCATTTCCTTTATCGCCTCCCGCAACGTTTCCAGTTTTTTAAGCTGAAAAGCTTCCACCTCATTTTCGGCGGTACCGTTGTTTCTCATAGATTCCGCATCCTGAAACATTTTGGTCAAAAACTGCCAGTAAGAAACTGATTGACCGGGCATCGGTAAATCCATATGGTCCCGAAAAATTCCAAAAGGGATCACCAGACCTTCCACCACCTCCTCCGGAAACATCTTTTTCAGCTGGCCCAAGTTGGCTGCTTTTGGCCCGGCCAGCTTTCCACTTTCGGAAGCATCAATGTTCCGCATATTGATAATTTTGTTCTGGTCTAAGCGTATCTGATCGATGGGCACGGCAATTTTGGTACGCTGCCGTTCTTCCACTGAAAACAGTTTTTGTTCTGCATCGGTCATTTGAGCAGCTGGCTTAAGAATTACCGTACCACTGTTTGACACTGCGTAGAACACTTCCTTTCCATTTTGAGACTCCAAGGCTTCCAGTTGGCTGTCTGTCAGCGCAGCGTTGGGAATACCTAAATTCCTAGCCAGCAGTTGCACATGGCTGACCAAATTACCCTCGTCAACGGTTGCAATGCCAGCTACAGGCTTGAGGTCTGAGGGTGGACGTTTAAAGACATAAATCTTATTATTGCTCACCTCTACCCCATCTGGATTGCCGCTGATGACAACGAGCTCTCCCATCGCATAACCGGGATTGAGTCCGCGGGCGGTACTGGCATCAGCCATATCC